>NZ_JBEOWP010000048.1:0-1062 GCF_040296095.1 Micromonospora sp. NPDC002389 | reverse complement strand
CCAACATCGCCAGAGCAACCCGCCGCGCCAACCGCCGCCCCCATGACCTCATCACCACCGTGACCAGCAGCTACTCAACTACGCAATGACCCTGCCAGTCAGGAGCTGGAGATCGCCGGACTGGCCGCCAGCGGCCTCACCAACAAGCAGATCGCCGAGCGCCTCTATATCTCCCACCGCACCGTCGGCGCCCATCTCTATCGCATCTTCCCGAAGCTCGGTGTGTCGGCGCGTGCGGGACTGCGTGACGCGCTTTCAGCGCAGTTTCCGAAATAGTGGAATGGTCAATTGAGTGGCAATAAAGTAGAAATTAAGAGGCCACCTCGTACGCTTTCCCCGAACATGCTGGAACTGGACGGGGAATTCGATGTCGACAGTCACCGCCGCCGAGGATCTCATGCGGGAACTACACCGCGACAACGGTGGCGCGCTGCTGCACTACCTGCGGAGGCTGACACCACCGGGGAGCCCCTGCACCGCCGAGGACCTGCTACAGGAGACGATGCTCCGGGCTTGGCGCTGCCTGGACCGGATGCCCCCGGACCCCGAGCCGCAACGGCGCTGGCTGTTCACCGTCGCCCGGCGTCTCGCGATCGACGCGTACCGTAGACGGCAGAGAAGGCCCGTCGAGGTCGGCCTCGCCGAGGCGGACCTCGCGCACCCGGTCAACGCGGCGGCGGAGACGGCGATCGCGTCGCTCACGCTGCGGCGCGCCGTCGGTGAACTCGGCGCGACCCACCGGTCCGTCCTGTTGGAACTGTACGTGCATGGACATTCCATCGACGAGGCCGCCGCCGCGCTCGGCATTCCCGCCGGTACGGTCAAGTCACGCGCCCATTACGCCGTACGACATCTGCGTGATTCACTGATGAACGCCTGAACGGCCGTGGCTCATCCGGGGTCACCGAGAACCCGCTATTCGATTGCGCGAGTGCCGACTCGTCAGGAACCATCGCCCGGCGACCTGAGAGTGCGTTTGGGATGTGCGCTGGTCGGGCGTGTCGCACAGCGGGTCCGATCGATGAGCCGGGCTCGGTCGGTGGACGGGTATGGATCGAGTGC
>NZ_JBEOWP010000047.1:0-1234 GCF_040296095.1 Micromonospora sp. NPDC002389 | reverse complement strand
CAGGGTCATTGCGTAGTTGAGTAGCTGCTGGTCACGGTGGTGATGAGGTCATGGGGGCGGCGGTTGGCGCGGCGGGTTGCTCTGGCGATGTTGGTCTCGCCGTTGCCGCGGTGGAATCCGATGGCGGTGTTGCGCAGGACTGCTGCGATGGCGGGTCCGTTGCCAGTGCGGGCTCGGTGGGCGTCCTCGCCGTAGGTCACATCGCGTACCCAGTGCAGCCGGTTCTCGATGTGCCATTCCAGGCGTGCCCACTCCTGCAGGTCAGCGGGCCGGGCGTGGGCGGCGGGCAGTGACGCCACCAGATAGACCGTTTCCCGGGTCTGCTTGCCGGCAATGGTGCGGGTGCGGGTGATCCGGACGGCCTGCCGGGCATGGGGGAAGCCGATGCCGCCCGGAGTCTGGAGGGTCAACGCCTTGACGGTCCGGGTCTCGCGGCGGCCGTGTCCGGTGTGATGGTGTTGGTCCCCGATCGGCACCTGAGCCCACGGCAGTTGCTTGAGCTGGGCGTACAGGGTCGGCTGGTTGGCCTTGACCGACACGTACAGGTCCCCGCCGGCAGCGGCGACAGCGCGGGCGTGGGCGACCTGCGTATGCAGCGCGTCCGCGACGATCACCACACCCGCCAGGCCACCCAGCCGTGCCGCGACCTGCTCCAGCAGCGGGGCGAACGCCGGAATTTCGTTCGACTTCGCCGCGACCTGCACCTGCGCCAGGACCACACTGGTCGACGTGTCGTAGGCCGATAGCAGATGAACCCGCCCCTCGGGCAGGATCGCACCCCGCACCACCTTGCCGTCCACGGCGATGACCCGCCTGACCGGCGGCGGCCCTGACAGCCGGGAGCACAGCCAGTCGGCCAGAACCGCAGTCAACGTCTCGGCGTCGATGCGGACCAGCAGCCGCCACACCGTGGTCAGCACCGGTACCCGGCCAGTGAACCCGAACCGACCCCATGCCGCCGCATCGAGATCATCGACCCAATCGCCGATCGCGGCGAACGTGGACGCCCCGGCCATCACCGCGCACACCGCGACCGCGAGCAGGCTCGCCAGTGGATACCGGATCCCTCGCGGGTCACGCGGATCGGGAACCCGCGCCAGGGCCTCCAGCAGGCCATACGAACCACCGCTGGCGGCCGTGGTGTCGGACGTGGCGGGGGCGTGCTGACGGATGACGTCGATCAGCGATGATGACATGCGCGGGTGTGGTCCTTCTCGGTGTCATGTTGTCTCAG
>NZ_JBEOWP010000046.1:0-1295 GCF_040296095.1 Micromonospora sp. NPDC002389 | reverse complement strand
GGCTCTGTCTCACATTCGGTGGTGACCGAAGGTGATCGATGTCGTTGAGGTCATGTGTGCAAGATCGATGATCTGACGAAGATGGTGTTCTCGGGGTTGTCCCCGCTGGTGATCGATGACGTCACGGACGAGGGCGAGCGGATTCTGGTGCGGGCTCGGACTCCTGAAGCGACGGTGGCGTGTCCGGGCTGCGCGGTCGTGACGGGCCGGGTGCACGGGTATCACCAGCGGACTCTGGCGGATGTGCCGGTCGATGCCCGGCCGGTGGTGCTACGGGTACGAGTGCGCCGGCTGGTGTGCCCGACGCAGGGCTGCCGTCGCACGTTCCGGGAGCAGCTTCCGGGAGTTCTGGAGCGTTATCAGCGTCGCACGTCCCGGTTGATTTCGCAGGTCGCTGGGGTGGTGCGTCAGCTGGCTGGCCGGGCCGGTGCTCGCCTGATGTCGGTCCTGGCGATGGTCGTCATGTCCCGGCACACTGCCCTGCGGGCGCTGCTACGCGTTCCGTTGCCGCAGCGGCGGGTGCCCCGCGTGCTCGGGGTCGACGACTTCGCGTTGTGTCGTCGTCGCCGTTACGCCACCGCCCTGATCGACGCGGTCACCCGTGAGCGCATCGATGTGCTGCCCGACCGCAAGGCCCACACGTTGGAGACGTGGCTGCGTGAGCATCCCGGTGTCGAGATAGTGTGCCGGGACTCCTCCGGCGCCTACGCCGAAGCGGTCCGCCGCGCCCTACCCCAGGCGGTGCAGGTCGCCGACCGCTGGCACCTGTGGCACAACCTCGCCGAAGCCGTCCGCAAAGAAGTCACCGCACACAGCACGTGCTGGGCCACCACCGGCCTACCGCCCCAGGACGGCATCCGGGCCGTGACCACCCGGCAGCGGTGGCAGCAGGTCCACGATCTCCTCGACAAGGGCGTCGGCCTACTCGAATGCGCCCGCCGCCTCAACCTCGGCCTCAACACCATCAAACGCTACGCCCGCATCAGCCAACCCGAACGCCTGGTCCGCGCACCCCAGTACCGGCCCACCCTCGTCGACCCCTACCGCGCCCACCTACGCCAACGCCGCCAACAAGACCCCGCCGTCGGCGCCACCCAACTCCTCGCCGAGATCAGGGAACTGGGCTACACCGGCAGCCTCAACCTGCTCTACCGCTACATCACCCAAGGCCGCGTCGAAGCCGACCGCCCAGCCCTATCGCCCCGACGCCTCACCCGCTACCTCCTGACCCCACCCGATCAGCTCACAGACCACCAACGGACGCTCGTCGACGCCCTCACCGCCGCCTGCCCGGA
>NZ_JBEOWP010000045.1:0-1326 GCF_040296095.1 Micromonospora sp. NPDC002389 | reverse complement strand
AACTGTCCTGTCCCGGTACATGTGTCAAGGGGAAGTCCCGATAGATGTGTCATGAGTTGCTGATCATGATGCTCGGGTGAGGCTGATGTAGTTCCGGTCGGGTGTGAGGTGGAAGTGGCCGAGAGGTTGGCCGTCGTGGTGGTAGACGGTGATGTGGTTCTGGTCGCGGATAGCGGTGACGGTGGTGCCGGCGTGGGTGGTGCCGACGCTGGTGCGGTGTCCGGCGACGGAGATGGCGCCGGTGTTGCCTACGAGGCAGTGGTGCAGGGTGGCGTCGTTTTGCGTGGGGAGGCTTCCCGGCCCTCCGAGGCTGGACGCGTTTGTCCATGCCTGGGCGGGGGTGGCGCGTTGTGGTAGGGCGCTGTGGCGTCGTTCGGTGTTGTAGTAGCGGCGGTAGATGTCCAGCAGGTTCTGCAACTCGGCGCGGGTGCCAGGGGCGGGTTGGGTGTTCAGCCATTTCTTGAGGGTTTGGTGGTGGCGTTCGACCTTGCCGCAGGTCTGTGGATGGTAGGGGCTGGAGTTGATCGGTCGGACGTTGTGGTCCAGGAGGCACTGGACGAATGTGGAGATCGACCCGGGCCGGGTCAGTCGGCTGGTGAACGCGGTGCCGTTGTCGGACAACACGATCGCGGGGACGCCGTATTCGCCGAAGGCCTGCCTGACCGCGGTGACCGCGCCTTCGGCGGTCTCCGCGATCGTCGCGTAACAGCCGACGAGGGTTCGGGTGCAGTCGTCCAGGACGTCGAAGACCGTGGCGAGGTCACCGTCGGCGAGTCGGACGTTCGTAGCGTCGATCTGGTAGCAGTCCCGGGGCCGGGCGTAGACGAACCGCCGAAACGAGCTGCGCGGCCGTTTCGCCGGGTTCCGTTCGAGCAGATCATGCCGGGCCAGGACCCGGTTGATCGTCGACCTCGACGGCACCAACCACGCCGGACCGGTAGCGGCGTGCACCTCGATCAGGGCGTCGCGGATGAAGTCGGCCCCGTTGTCCAGGCCGAGTTCGACGCGCAGCTTACAGATCCAGGCGTCCAGGTCCGGTGGCGTCACCCGCGGAGAGGTGTGCGGCCGCCGGGACCGCTCACGCCATTCGCCCTCGTCCCGGACCCGTGCCTGATGCCGGTACACGGTACGAACGGACACGCCATGCTCGCGCGCGAACTCGGCCACGTTGATCCGCACCCCCGCAGCCAACTGAGCATCGAGCAGGTTCATGACATGCCGCCGAGAAGCCATGCCAGGCACCATGTACCAGCCCGCTCAAGATCCCTACCAACTGACACATGTACCGGGACTTCAACACTGACAGATGTCATGAGACTGAATAGT
>NZ_JBEOWP010000044.1:0-1443 GCF_040296095.1 Micromonospora sp. NPDC002389 | reverse complement strand
CGAGCAGGTCGATGGCTTCACGGACGTATCGCCAGGCCGTCGTGACGCTGACCGCGAAGCCGCAGGCAAGACGAGCGATGGTGTCCCCGTTACGCGGATGGGCCAGGGCGAGTAGGGCCTGCTGGCCGGCGTCGAGACGCCGCCACCGGCCCTGACGCCGGACGCGTTCGGTACGGATGAGGTCGGCCAGGTGGTTCAGGGTGCGGCTGGACAACGCCACCGCAGACGGGTAAGACAGCACAGCGAGGCTCCCGGTTGGGGCATCGGATCTTGGTCGACTGCTGTCTTACCGGGAGCCTCGTCCTATGTCGACACCTGCCTCCACCACACCCACCGTGAACAGGCACATCACGATGAAAAGGGCTCCTTGTAGACGCGGATCTGCTCAACCGGTCCGTTGCCGGCCTTGGCAGTGGCGGTCGCTCGAAGGCTGATCACCGCCCGAGCAGCGGCTTCGGCATCAATGACATCGCTCTTGCCGCGACGGCGTCGCTGGGCGCGGTCGGGCCGGTTGACCTCGATGACCGTGACCTGCTCGACAACGAGGTGGCGGGCCAGCGCCGCGCCGTAGGAGCCGGTTCCCTCGACTCCTGCCCGAGCCACCGTTCCGTGACTGCGCGCCCACGACAGGAGCTGGCGGTAGCCGGCGGCCGTGGCCGGGAACGATGCCGTCGCCAGCGTTCGACCGACTGGCGAGGCCACTGCCGCTACGTGCAGGTCCTTGTGCGTGTCGACACCAAGGACGACCTCGTCATCAAAGTCGCGGTCGATGCGGGATGCTGGCGTTGCCATACAGCTCCTTGAAGACACCGGGATGGACACGACGTCGGAGCGGGCGAGGGTCAGAACTGTGACGACGCCTGTAGCGAGGCCCCTATCGAGACACGTCCGCACCGCTCCCACGTCGAATGGGCCGCTCCGATCAGCGAACGACGGTTCGGCGACAAGGCATCACGGCCAGTTGCGCAGCGAGTCAGTCCGCCAGCCGAAGCGGCCTCCCCATACTCACAGTTGCGGAGATGGGCCAGCACGAGCAGGGCTTGGCGGCCGGGGTCGAGGCGGCGCCACCGGGATCGGCGCTGGTGGCGATGGGTACGGATCAGGTCGGCGACGTGGTTCAAGGATCGAGTGGACAACGGGATCGAGGCAGGGTAAGACAGCAACGAGGCTCCCGGGAGGGGCATCTTTCTTGGTCGATTGCTTGTCTTACCGGGAGCCTCACCTCACCCGGCTACCGGCCCCCTTCGCGCCGCTGACCTGCACCACCAGGTTGGACAAGGCTCAATGTCCGGTCAGGGAACTCCCGGTCGTTGACCGACTTGACGTCGTCGTCGCCGGAGCCGGAGCCGGCAGGGTCTTTGCGTAGTCGTTTGATGTGCGTCTGACCTGGCCGTATGTGGTGCCGCAGCCTGTGTGGAGGGTGATGCTGAACGGGTGTGGCCC
>NZ_JBEOWP010000043.1:0-1550 GCF_040296095.1 Micromonospora sp. NPDC002389 | reverse complement strand
AGCTGGTGGAAGACGATGGTGTCGTCGATGCGGTTGAGGAACTCGGGCCGGAAGTGCTGCTTGAGTTCGTCGTTGACCTTCTGCTTCATCCGGTCGTAGTTGGACTCGGAGTCCTCCGACTGCTGGAAGCCCAGCGAGACCGCCTTGGCCACGTCCCGGGTGCCGAGGTTGGTGGTCAGGATGATGACCGTGTTCTTGAAGTCCACGATCCGACCCTGACCGTCGGTGAGCCGACCGTCCTCCAGGATCTGGAGCAGCGTGTTGAACACGTCCGGGTGGGCCTTCTCGATCTCGTCGAAGAGGACCACGCTGAACGGCCGACGCCGCACCTTCTCGGTCAGCTGGCCACCCTCGTCGTACCCGACGTAGCCGGGAGGCGCACCCACGAGCCGCGACACGGTGTACCGGTCGTGGAACTCGGACATGTCCAGCTGGATCAGGGCGTCCTCGCTGCCGAACAGGAACTCGGCGAGCGCCTTGGACAGCTCGGTCTTACCGACACCCGACGGACCGGCGAAGATGAACGACCCCGACGGACGCTTCGGGTCCTTCAGGCCGGCGCGGGTACGCCGGATCGCCTTCGAGACCGCCTTGACCGCGTCCTCCTGGCCGATGACGCGCTTGTGCAGCTCGTCCTCCATGCGCAGCAGGCGTGAGGTCTCCTCCTCGGTCAGCTTGTAGACCGGGATGCCGGTCCAGTTGCCGAGCACCTCGGCGATCTGCTCGTCGTCGACCTCGCTGACGACGTCGAGGTCGCCGGCCTTCCACTCCTTCTCCCGCTGCGCCTTCTGGCCCAGCAGCTGCTTCTCCTTGTCGCGCAGCTGAGCGGCGCGCTCGAAGTCCTGCGCGTCGATCGCGGACTCCTTGTCGCGGCGCACCTGGGCGATGCGCTCGTCGAAGTCGCGCAGGTCCGGCGGCGCGGTCATCCGGCGGATCCGCATCCGGGCACCGGCCTCGTCGATCAGGTCGATCGCCTTGTCCGGCAGGAACCGGTCGGAGATGTACCGGTCGGCCAGGGTCGCCGCCGCCACCAGCGCCGCATCCGTGATGCTCACGCGGTGGTGGGCTTCGTACCGGTCCCGCAGGCCCTTGAGGATCTCGATGGTGTGGGCCAGCGACGGCTCACCCACCTGGATCGGCTGGAAACGACGCTCCAACGCGGCGTCCTTCTCCAGGTGCTTGCGGTACTCGTCCAGCGTGGTCGCGCCGATGGTCTGCAGCTCACCACGGGCCAGCATCGGCTTGAGGATGCTCGCCGCGTCGATCGCACCCTCGGCGGCGCCCGCGCCGACCAGGGTGTGGATCTCGTCGATGAACAGGATGATGTCGCCCCGGGTGCGGATCTCCTTGAGCACCTTCTTCAGGCGCTCCTCGAAGTCACCCCGGTAGCGGGAACCCGCCACCAGCGCACCCAGGTCGAGCGTGTAGAGCTGCTTGTCCTTGAGCGTCTCGGGCACCTCGCCCTTGATGATCTTCTGGGACAGGCCCTCCACCACGGCGGTCTTACCGACGCCGGGCTCACCGATCAGGACCGGGTTGTTCTTGGTCCG
>NZ_JBEOWP010000042.1:0-1702 GCF_040296095.1 Micromonospora sp. NPDC002389 | reverse complement strand
TCGGCAAGTTGGTGGTCCCCGGTCAGCAGATACGCCGTCCGCGACAACCCCGGCGAACGATGCACCACGAACTCATGGAACGACTGGACCATGCCTACCCCCCCGCACAGTTCTGGAACGCCGGATCCCTCGTTCATGGTTGAGGCCGCACCCCGGTAGCCGTCTCATCGACGAGCTTTGGCTCCGGCGTGGCGGTTCGATCGAATCAACGGCCATGTTCGACAGACAGCCCGGCTCGCCGCTCGAACCAGAACGCGAGCTGCCTCCGGCGCCGGTAGGCGGCGATCCCGGCCCAGAGCAGAATGATCAGCATCGTCGAGTACACGAACCAGCCACCCAGCCAGCCGGGCGAACTCGCCTCCCGGACATGGCCGCTCTCGACGACACCTCCGGCCACATCGACCGCGCGGATCTGATTCGGAGCGGTCAGCACCGTACGCGGCTCGGCAGCACCCGGGCTCAATGCGAGCACCCGCACGCCCCTCACGCTCCCGTACGAGGTGCGCTGGTCGATCTCCAACGGCTGGTCGAACCGGGTGGGCGACAGCGGGTTCGGGGTAAGGCCCACGACCAGCGCGGACCCGTCCGGCCCCCAGCCGAGCAGGCGAATGGTGGTCACGTCGGAGACGGCCGGCAGGTCCAGCGTTCCGGCGTCGCGGCCGGTCAGCGGGTCCACCCGGCGCAGGTGCCATTCACTGCTGTTCACGCGACGGGTGGCCAGGGTCAGCCATCGACCGTCCGGGGTCCACGCTCCCTTGCCGGCCAACGTGGATTCGTAGGGCAGTGCGAACGACGACAGCCGCGTACCGTCCCGCGCGGTCACCCAGACCGTGTTGCCGATCTGGTATGCGAGCCGGTCGCCGGCCGGCGTGAACGCGACCGGGTGAGCGAAGATCGGTTGTTGGGCTGCCTCCTGCACTCGGGTCCGCTCGCGCCCGTCGAGCGAGACGACGCTGAGCACCGACCGTAGGCTCGACTGCTGCGCGTCGGCGAACACCATGTCCACCACGGCGATGTGCCGGCCGTCCGGCGCCCACCCCGCCGGGTACGCGAACGTGACGTGCTCTGAGGTGCTCTCCACGTGCCGGGTGCGACCGGTGACCAGGTCGATGACGTCGACGCCCGGCCGCTCCGGATCGTCGGCGGACCGGGCGATGTACCGGCCGTCAGGGGACAGCAGTACCGTCTCGCCGGCCGGCGAATCGGCTCCCATCCGCAGGATCCGGTAGCGGTCGGAATCGGCGCCGACCACGCCGATGGTCTCGTCCTCGTCACTCCTGTGCCCACTGAACAGGACGGCGGCTGGGCCGAGGCGCGGTCGGTCGGTGACGTGCAGCGCACCGATCGGCGGGAGGCCGATCCGGTCGGGCAGCGCACCGGCGACCCCGTCGGCCGGGTCCACGCTCGGGGCGCTCCCCACCGGCACGACGGTCACGGCGAGCGCGACCAGGACCAGGACCAGCGCTGCCGCGCCCCAGTTCCGGCGTCGGGTGCGTCGTGCGGTGGCCAGCGCCCGCTCGTACACCGGGTAGACCGGCGCGTCCTCCGCCGTGTCCCGCAACGCCTCGCGCAGTCGGCTGGTCACCGTGCACTCCTCTCGGCCGTGTCGTCGACCAGATCGGGGGCGATCTCCCGCAGCCGCCGCAACGCGTCATGCCCGTGCCGTTTGACCGTGCCGACCGAACAACCCAACACCTCGGCG
>NZ_JBEOWP010000041.1:0-1757 GCF_040296095.1 Micromonospora sp. NPDC002389 | reverse complement strand
AAGATCCCTACCAACTGACACATGTACCGGGACTTCAACACTGACAGATGTCATGAGACTGAATAGTTTCGTGCTAACGGAAACTGTCCAAGATTCACATTCGCGAGGTGGTGGCCGAGATTCACAGGTGCGGGCACGGTGACGGCCGCGTCGGCGGGCCCTCCCCGTCCGCCCCCGCCGCCGCCGGGCCCCCGTCCGCCCCCGCCGCCGGGCCCTCCCCGTCCGCCCCCGCCGCCGGGCACACCCCGTGCCCCGGCCGCCGGACCCGCCCCACCCGGAGGTGGGCGCCGGAGGCGGACGTCGGGCGGCCGAAGACGGGTGGTGGGCGTGGGCGGCAGAGGTGGGTGCCGGAGGTGGGTGGCGGGGCGTGTCCAGGGCATTCGAGGGGCATCTCGGTCGCACCTCAGATGCGCGAAACAGTCCCGCCCGCAACACGCCGAGACCGGGCGGACAGCGCCACTCAGAGTGGTTACCGTGCGGCGCAACGTGACGCGCGGACGGAGGTCGGCAGATGAACGAGACACTGCGGTTGGCGATGGCGGACAAGGGCGAGACCGCTCAGTCGTTGGCCGGGAAGGTCGGCGTCGACCCGAAGACGGCAAGTCGGTGGGTGGCCGTCGGGCGTACCCCTCACCCCGGCACCCGGGCCGCTGTCGCCGCCATACTCGGCCGCCAGTCGAAGGAGCTCTGGCCGGAGCCGTACCGCCGTCGGGACATGCCCTGGTTCCAGGAGTGGGCACAACTGGAGCAGATTGCCAGCTCGCTCCGGTCGTACCAGCCGCTGCTGGTGCCGGGTCTGCTCCAGGCGGAGGCGTATGCCCGGGCGGTGCTGGCGACCGGCGGCCTGGTCGCGCCGGCGCAGGTGGAGGAGATCGTGGCGGCGCGACTGGCCCGGCAGCGGGTGCTGGAGCGCGAGGTGCCGCTGCAACTGGTGGCGGTGATCGACGAGGTGGTGTTGCGGCGGCGGGTGGGTGGCGACCGGGCGGTGATGGCCGGGCAACTGCTCCACCTGGCCGAGTTGGGCGAGCGGGAGCACGTGCAGGTCCGGGTGATCCCGGCGGAGAACCCGTGGCACACCGGCCTGGCCGGGCCGTTCGTGCTGGCCCGGACGCCGGACGGCGCCGAAGCTGCCTATCTGGACAATCAGCTGCGCGGTCAGGTGGTGACCGAGCGTGCCGACCTTGCTAGCCTGGGCGCGAGATGGGAGAGCGTCACCGGTGAGGCGCTACCCCGCCGCCGGTCCATCGAGCTGATCAGGGAAGTGGCGACGACATGGACATGACCGACGCCCGCTGGCGCACCGCCACCCGCAGCAGCAACAACGGCGGCGATTGCGTCGAGGTGGCCGACAATCTGCCCGGCCGGGTCCTGGTGCGCGACAGCAAGGACCGAGCTGGCGGCACCCTGACCTTCACCCCCGACGCCTGGCGCACGTTCGTCACCACACCCCCGCGCTGACCCCCCGCACGGCCTTCCCGCACCGACCTCCCGCGCTGACCTCCCGCACGGCCTTCCCGCACGGCCTTCCCGCACGGCCTTCCCGCACGGCCTTCCCGCACGGTCTTCACGCACCAACCTCCCGCGCGCCGATCATGGAGATATGGCAGCGACAAACCAGGGCGATCGGCGCGTTTCCGCGACCACAACTCCATGATCGGCGGGGCGGGGCGGCGACGATGTCCCGGTCGGTGGCGTCCGCGATGATCACCGTGATGTTGTCCGGTCCGCCGCCGCGCAGGGCGAGTTGCACGAGTCGC
>NZ_JBEOWP010000040.1:0-2109 GCF_040296095.1 Micromonospora sp. NPDC002389 | reverse complement strand
CTTCCGGAAGCATCGGGAGGTGCTGAGCGTGGAGGACTGGGCGGAGATCCGTCGGTTGCACCGGGCGGAGCGGATGGCGATCAAGGCCATCTGTCGTCGGCTGGGGGTATCGCGGAACACGGTGCGGAAGGCCTTGGCCAGTCATGAGCCGCCGCGTTATCAGCGGGCGGCGAAGGGCTCGATCGTGGACGCGGTCGAGCCGCAGATCCGGGGGTTGTTGGCGGAGTTCCCGGACATGCCGACGACGGTGATCATGGAACGGGTCGGGTGGACCCGCGGCAAGACGGTGTTCTCCGATCGGGTGCAGCAGCTGCGGCCGTTGTTCCGCCGTCCTGACCCGAGCCAGCGGACGGAGTATCTGCCGGGAGAGCTGGCGCAATGCGACCTGTGGTTCCCGCCGGCGGACGTGCCGTTGGGCTTCGGGCAGGTCGGCCGGCCACCGGTGCTGGTGATGGTGTCCGGGTATTCGCGGTGGCTGTCAGCGGTGATGATCCCGACCAGGCAGTCGTCGGACCTGCTGGTCGGGCACTGGACGCTGATCTCCGGGTGGGGGCGGGTGCCCAAGGCGTTGGTGTGGGACAACGAGTCCGCCGTCGGGCAGTGGCGGGCCGGGCGGCCTCAGTTGACCGAAGCGATGAACGCCTTCCGCGGCACCCTCGGCATCAAGGTGATCCAGTGCCGGCCGGCGGACCCGGAGGCCAAGGGCCTGGTGGAGCGGGCCAACGGCTATCTGGAGACGTCGTTCCTGCCCGGACGCCGCTTCGCGTCACCGCAGGACTTCAACGCCCAACTGTCCGAATGGCTGGTGCGGGCGAACAACCGCCAGCACCGGGTACTGGGCTGCCGGCCGGTTGAGCGGTGGGACGGCGACCGGCAGGTGATGCTGCCGCTGCCGCCGGTCGCGCCGGTGGTCGGCTGGCGGCAGACCACACGGCTGCCCCGCGATCATTACGTTCGCTTGGACGGCAACGACTACTCGGTGCATCCGTCGGTGGTTGGTCGGCGGGTCGAGGTCACCGCCGACTGCGACCAGGTGACGGTGCTCTGCGACGGCCGACCGGTGGCCCGGCACGACCGCTGCTGGGCCAAGCATCAGAGCATCACCGACCCGGCCCACCGCCAAGCCGCAGCAGACCTGCGCATCGCCGCCCAACACACCCCGACGACCGCAGTCGACGCCCAGGTCGAACGCCGGCCGTTGAGCGACTACGACCGCCTGTTCGGCTTGGACGTTGAGGTGGCTGCGTGATGGGCGCCAAGACCAGCCGCAACGTCACCTCGGAGATCGCGTTCCTCACCCGCGTCCTCAAGGCGCCCTCTCTGGGCGCGTCGGTCGAGAGGCTGGCGGAGCGGGCCCGGGCGGAGTCGTGGACCCACGAGGAGTTTCTCGCCGCCTGCCTGCAACGCGAAGTCGCCGCCCGAGAGGCTCACGGCGGTGAGGGCCGTATCCGGGCCGCCCGGTTCCCGGCCCGCAAAAGCCTGGAAGAGTTCGACTTCGACCACCAACGGTCCTTGAAGCGGGAGACCATCGCCCACCTCGGCACCCTCGACTTCGTCGCGTCCAAGGAGAACGTGGTGTTCCTCGGTCCGCCCGGCACCGGCAAGACCCACCTGTCCATCGGCCTGGGGATCCGGGCCTGCCAGGCCGGCCACCGGGTCGCGTTCGCCACCGCCGCTCAGTGGGTGTCCCGCCTCGCCGACGCCCACCACGCCGGCCGCCTCCAGGACGAACTGGTCAAGCTAGGCCGGGTCCCGCTGCTGATCATCGACGAGGTCGGCTACATCCCCTTCGAAGCCGAGGCCGCGAACCTGTTCTTCCAGCTCGTCTCCAACCGCTACGAACGGGCCTCGCTGATCGTCACGTCCAACAAGCCCTTCGGCCGGTGGGGCGAAGTGTTCGGCGACGACGTAGTCGCCGCAGCCATGATCGACCGCCTCGTTCACCACGCCGAGGTCATCTCGATGAAGGGCGACAGCTACCGACTCAAAGACCGCGACCTCGGCCGCGTCCCCGCAGCCACCAAGACCAACGACTGAACATCAACAACCAGCGAGGGGGTCAACATTCGGCCGGAACAGAGGGGTCAAAGTTCAACCGGCGTTGACACC
>NZ_JBEOWP010000039.1:0-2865 GCF_040296095.1 Micromonospora sp. NPDC002389 | reverse complement strand
GCGGCGCGGTGCGCGGTGCGGCGCGGTGCGCGGTGCGGCGCGGTGCGCGGTGCGGCGCGGTGTTAGGAAGGGTCCCCTGCTATACACCAGGCGTTAGCAGGGGACCCTTCCTTGCACTCGGCGCGCCGTCATTCCAGCGTGTGCGGCCCGAGCAGGCGGATCTCCTCGACGTCCAGATGCGCCTGCAACTCGCGGAGCACCACGTCGTCGATCTCCCGGGCGTCGCGCATCCGGGTGATCTCGCGGCGCTTGTGGTCCAGCGCGGCCAGCCGTAGCCGACGTTCCGCCTCCTGGGCGGCGGCCGTCTCGTCCTCCGGCTCGGCCTGGGCCGCGTCCAGGTGTCCCGCGTACTCGTCCTGGATGCGCCGCGTGGTGTCCGGGTCGACGCCGACCCGGTCGGCGATGTCCGGCAGCGCGTCGAGGGTGACCTGGGTGGCGCGGACCCGGGCCTGCCGGCTCTCGTCCTCGCGTTCCGGGTCGCCGGTGAGCCCCGCCCAGGTCAGCAGGAACGGCAGCGTGGTGCCCTGCACCAGCATGGTCAGCAGGATCACCGTGGCCACGCAGAAGATGATCAGATCTCGTTCGGGGACCTGGTCGCCGTCGATGCTCAGCGGGACGGCGAGTGCCGCCGCCAACGAGACCGCACCGCGGAACCCGGCCCAGCCGGCAACGGTACGGATCCGCCAGTTGACCCGGCGGCTGCGCGAGGCCGCGCGGTGGTCCACCAACCGGGCGACGAGAGCGGTCAGGTGCAGCCAGAGCATCCGCACCGCCACCAGCACCACGGCCACCACCACCGCGATGGCGAGCGCACGCGGCAGCGACACGCTGGTGACGCTGCGTACCGCCCGAGGGATCTGCATGCCGACCAGGACGAAGAGTCCACCGTTGATGAGGAAGGTGGTCAGGTCCCAGAACGACAACGCCAGCACCCGGGACCGGGCCCGGACCACCCGGGGACTGGCCGCGGTCAGCATCAACCCGGAGACCACCACCGCGAGTACGCCGCTCTCGTGCACGACGTCGGCGAGGAAGAACGCGGCGAACGGGGTGAGCACGCTGATCGCGCCCTCCCGCAACGGGTCGTCCAGGCGCTTGCGGATCAGGATGACAACGGTGCCGACCAGCAGACCGGCCGCGATGCCGCCGAGGAACGACAGGCCGACCCGCTCCACGAGCTCGAACACGGTCGGCGCGGCGCCGCCGCCGAGCAGTCCGAGCGCCACGGCGAACAGCACCAGGGCGGTACCGTCGTTGATCAGGCTCTCGGTGTGCAGCGTGGTGAGCAGGCGCCGGGGCATCCGCTTGGCCAGACCGGCGACGGCCGCGGCGTCGGTCGGGGCGAGCACCGCACCGAGCACCCAGGCCACCGCCGGGTCGACGTCGAAACGCTGCACGACCAGCGACACCACCACCATCGTGACGCCGACCAGCCCGACCGCCAGCAGCGTGATCACCACGATGTTCGCCCGGACCTCGCGCAGGCTGGTGGTCAGGCTCTCCCGATAGAGGATGGCCGGCAGGAACAGCAGCAGCACCACCTCGGGAGGAAGGATGACGTGCGACAGCGGCGGCAGCAGCGCCAGCAGCGCGCCCATGCAGATGAGCAGCACCGGCGGCGCGACCCGGTAGCGACCGCCGAGGGTGGTGCCGACCAGCACGGTGACGCCCAACGTGATGATCAGCAGCAGCTCGCTCACGTCGCCCCCGTTCGTCGCCCACCACATGGTGGTACGCCGAACGGCCGTCCCGGGCGGATTCAGCGAATGGCCCGACCCACCGATGAGATCGACTTACCGACCCTGGCCGTCAACCGGTCCAGCCCCATGCCTAATTCGTTGACCCCCACACCGACATTCTGGCGTCGACCTTTTCGTGCCACTGAGCCTTTCAGAGGTATCGGGCGGGTTGACCTGCACCCTCCGTCACCACCGGATCGTGATCGGCGTACGGGTCTTCGTGCGCCTGCTCCGGGAGCACTCACACCGAGCAGGCTGAGTAGGGCGCCCTCGTCCGAGCGGCACCTCGTACGCTTCGCAACGTGAGGACTTGGGGCCGCATCGCTGAGGCTCCGGCCTGCATTCCTGAAAATCAACTGCGAGAGGGCCGCCCGCAAGTACGTCAATGATCACGGAGTGATGGGTCATGCATGTGACGCTTAGATCATGATCCATCATGTGTGGTTGCGGAGCCTGACTACTGTTGGTGAATGGTCAGCCGTCGACCCAGTTATCAGCCCGGCCATCGAGCCAGCCTGAGCGCAGAAACTAAAGTCGCCATAATCATGGGCATCTTTGGGGTCCTGGCCGCCATCATCGGCGGCATATCCTTGGTCGTGGCGGAGGTCATCACCCCTGGCCCCGCCTCCGAGGGAACGCCGGGCGCGGAGAGGTCGGGCCACGATGGGTCACGCACCTCTGTCGACAACAGAGCTATGCCGTCGCCCACTCCGACCGCAGTGTCACCCATTCCGGGGTCGCCGACCGAGGCGCCTGATGGTCTAGGCCTACTGGACGATGAGCGAATCGCGAGCATCGCGGCTCCCTTTGGTGCCCACGTCAGCTCTTGCCGCGTCCTTGATCAAGGCAATCCAGTAGATCGCGATCTGTTTAAGGAAGAACTTGAGGTCGATCTGACCGGAGGCACCTTCGCTGTCCGCTGCTGGGGCGACGACTGGGCCGTCCATCTCATGTCTTTTCCAAATGGCCATGAGAGGGGACTTTTGTACGGGAAGGTTGAGTCGGATGGCAACAATGCTGAAGTTATGCAGCAGGGTCATTGCGTAGTTGAGTAGCTGCTGGTCACGGTGGTGATGAGGTCATGGGGGCGGCGGTTGGCGCGGCGGGTTGCTCTGGCGATGTTGGT
>NZ_JBEOWP010000038.1:0-3513 GCF_040296095.1 Micromonospora sp. NPDC002389 | reverse complement strand
GCGCGTTCTGGGCCCCCCCGCCCCCGGGCCCCCGGCCCGCGCCGCCCGCCCCCGCCCGCAGGTTAGGGGGTGGGGCGGGATTGGGCGAGGGTGGCGAAGGCGGTCAGGGAGTCGGGGTTGGCCAGGGCGCCCTTGGCGGCGGCCTGGTCGACCGGGGTGCCGGTGAGGATCCTCTTGACCGGGACCTCCAGCTTCTTCGCCGACAGGGTGCGGGGCACCGCGCGGACCTGGTGGATCTCGTCCGGGACGTGCCGGGGCGAGAGGGCGGTCCGCAGCTCGCGGGAGATCGTCGCGCGCAGGTCGTCGGCGAGGGTCAGGCCGTCGGCGAGCACCACGAAGAGCAGCAGCTCACCGGCGCCGCCCTCGTCGTCCTCCAGGTGCACCACCACCGAGTCGACGACCTCGTCCAGCCCCTCCACCACCGAGTAGAACTCGGCGGTGCCCAGACGGACGCCGCCCCGGTTCAGGGTGGCGTCGGAGCGACCGGTGATCACGCAGCCGCCGCGCGCGTTGATGGTGATCCAGTCGCCGTGTCGCCACACTCCGGGATAGACGTCGAAGTACGCCTCCCGGTAGCGGCTCCCGTCGGGGTCGTTCCAGAAGCCCACCGGCATGCTCGGCATCGGCGCGGTGATGACCAGTTCGCCCAGTTCGCCGATGACCGGGGTGCCGTCGGCCGAGCGGGCCTCCACCTTGGCGCCGAGCGCCCGGCAGGTGATCTCACCGGCGTGCACCGGCAGCAGCGGCACCCCGCCGACGAAGCCGGTGCACACGTCGGTGCCGCCGGACAGGGACTGGAGTTGCAGGTCGGTGCCGACCGACTCGTACACCCAGGTGAAGCCCTCGGCGGGCAGCGGCGCACCGGTCGATCCCAGCCCGCGCAGCGCGGACAGGTCGGCGATCTCACGCGGCACCAGGCCCGCCTTGCGACAGGCCAGCAGGTACGGCGCCGAGGTGCCGAAGTAGGTGGTGCCGGTCTCCTCGGCCAACCGCCACAGCCCGCCCAGGTCCGGGTGGCCCGGGTTGCCGTCGAACAGCACGATCGTCGCGCCCACCGCCGGGCCGGAGACCAGGAAGTTCCACATCATCCAGCCGGTGGTGGTGAACCAGAAGAACCGGTCGGCCGGACCGAGGTCGTGGTGCAGGGCGAGCATCTTGAGATGCTCCAGCAGGATGCCGCCGTGCCCGTGCACGATCGGCTTGGGCAGCCCGGTGGTGCCCGAGGAGTAGAGCACGTACAGCGGGTGGTCGAACGGGACCGGGGTGAACGTCGCCGGCTCGTCGGTCGGCGCGGCCAGGTCGGCCCAGGAGAGCGCGTCCGCCGGAGGCGGGGTCGACGGGTCGAGGTAGGCGATGCTCACCGTATGCCGCAGCGACGGCAGCGCGGCCCGGATCGCGGCCACCTCGGCACGCCGGTCCACCGGCTTGTCGCCGTAGCGGTAGCCGTCCACCGCGACCAGCACGGTCGGCTCGATCTGCTGCCAACGGTCGGTGACACTGCGGGTGCCGAACTCCGGCGCACACGAGGAGAAGATCGCCCCGAGGCTGGCCGTGGCCAGCAGCAGCACGTACGTCTCGGGGATGTTCGGCGCGTACGCGGCCACCCGGTCGCCGGTGCCCACGCCGAGCCGGCGCAGCCCGGCGGCCACCCGACGGACCTGCTCGCGCAGCTCGGCGGCGGTCAGCGTGACCGGCGCGCGGGTCTGCGAGTACGCGATCACCACCGGGTCGTCGTCGGCCCGGCCGGGCATCCGCAGCACGTTCTCGGCGTAGTTGAGCGTGGCGTCGGGGAACCACCGCGCCCCCGGCATGTCGCGCGCGGCCAGCGTGGCGGTCGGCGGGGTGTGCGCGACGACCTCGAAGTGGTCCCAGATCGAGCGCCAGAAGGCGTCCAGGTCGGTGACCGACCACTGCCAGAGCGCCTCGTAGTCGGCGAATTCGAGCCCTCGGTGCTCGGCCAGCCACCGCAGGTACGTCCCGATGCGTGAGCGCTGGAGCACGTCCGCCGGCGGCGTCCACAGCACGTCCGTCACTGGTCCACTCCTCCCCTGGCCCGGCACGACGCTGTGCCGTGGGCCGTGGCGTCATCCTAAGGAAGGGCACCTTGTTAACGCCTGCGGTAGTACCGGGGTCCCCTGCTAACACAAACCGCTCAGCCGGACTCGCCCCGGGCGTCCTGGATGGCGCGGCGGCGGGCCAGCCGGTGGGCGCGGCGGATCTCCGCCTCGCGCCAGCGACGTTCGTCCTCCGGCGTCTCCGGCAGCACCGGCCGCACCGCCCGTGGCGCGCCGCCCACCTCGACGCCGACGAAGACGAGGTACGCGGTGGCCACCCGCACCGCCTCCGCCTCGGCCGAGTCCCAGCGCTCGGCCATCACCCGTACGCCGACCTCCATCGACGTCGAACCGGTCCAGTTGATCTGGGCGTACGCGTGGATCAGGTCGCCGACCCGGACCGGCTCGGAGAAGACGATCTCGTCGATCGCGGCGGTGACCGCCGTACCCCCGCTGTGTCGGGCCGCGGCGGCACCGGCAACGTCGTCCACGAACTTCATCAACACCCCGCCGTGCACGGTGCCGTAGAGGTTCACGTCGACCGCCGTCATGATCCGGCTGAGGGTCACACGGGAGTACGACGTCGGCTTGCCCGGTGGCGCGGCGGAGGGGTGCTCGGTCATGGCGGAAACGGTACGGTGCGCGGATGCGACATCTGTGGAGCTTCCTCGCCGGGCTGGTGGTGGCACCGGTCACCTGGGTGCTGGTCACCCTGGGGCAGGACGGGTCGGCCGGGACGGTCGACCGGTGGGTGGAGATCGGCACCTCGAACACGGCAAACCTGATCGAACCGGCCGTTTATCTCGCCGTCGGCGGAATCGTGTTGGGCCTGCTCGGCACACTGCGCATCTCACCGCTCGGCCCGCTGGTGGCCGGGCTGCTGCTGATCACCCCGTACGTCGGGCTGTTCGTCGCGCCCTTCCGGGTTCGCGAGCGGATCCCGGCCGACTGGGAGTTCCTCGGCGACCCGTTGCCGCTGCGGTTGCCGGTGCAGAACGGCACCCTGTTCCTGATCGGCCTGCTGCTGCTGATGGCGACGTTCAGCGGGCAGCGGTGGCGGCGCTGGCCGACGCCCGCACCGGTGGTGCCGCCGCCGGCCGAGGCGACGACCCAGGACCTGCCGGTGACCGAGTGGCCGCCCCCGCAGGCGGCGGAACGGGACACCGAGCCGCTGAGCCTCGGCTACCCGGACCCGGACGACACGCCGACCGAGCCGCTGCCCCGGCGTACCAGTGGGACGTCGCCCTGGTCGGCACCGCCCGGCAGCCTGCCGCGACGCGACGACGCGACCAACTGATCGAACGGAGAGAAGGGCTCCGCCCGGTGGCCGTGTGCCGCCGGGCGGAGCCCTCCGTCGTCAGTCCTTGAGCAACTGGCGGGCCATCACGATGCGCTGTACCTGGTTGGTGCCCTCGTAGATCTGGGTGATCTTGGCGTCGCGCATCATCCGCTCGACCGG
>NZ_JBEOWP010000037.1:1846-5292 GCF_040296095.1 Micromonospora sp. NPDC002389 | reverse complement strand
CCGGCGGTGTCCTACTCTCCCACACCCTCCCGGGTGCAGTACCATCGGCGCTGGAGGGCTTAGCTTCCGGGTTCGGAATGTTGCCGGGCGTTTCCCCTCCGCCATGACCGCCGTAACCTTATCAACATGTCAAACACCAATCCGCACCAACAAACTAGTTGTTGGGGTGTGTTTGTTTGTTGTGAGTTACACAGTGGACGCGTAGCAACTTTGATAGTCAAGTCCTCGGCCTATTAGTACCGGTCAACTGAACCCGTTACCGGGCTTACATTTCCGGCCTATCAACCCAGTCGTCTAGCTGGGGGCCTTACCCCACCAAAGGTGGGTGGGATACCTCATCTTGAAGCGAGCTTCCCGCTTAGATGCTTTCAGCGGTTATCCCTTCCGAACGTAGCTAACCAGCCGTGCCCCTGGCGGGACAACTGGCACACCAGAGGTTCGTCCGTCCCGGTCCTCTCGTACTAGGGACAGCCCTTCTCAAGTATCCTACGCGCACGGCGGATAGGGACCGAACTGTCTCACGACGTTCTAAACCCAGCTCGCGTACCGCTTTAATGGGCGAACAGCCCAACCCTTGGGACCTGCTACAGCCCCAGGATGCGACGAGCCGACATCGAGGTGCCAAACCATCCCGTCGATATGGACTCTTGGGGAAGATCAGCCTGTTATCCCCGGGGTACCTTTTATCCGTTGAGCGACACCGCTTCCACACGCAAGTGCCGGATCACTAGTCCCGACTTTCGTCCCTGCTCGACCCGTCAGTCTCACAGTCAAGCTCCCTTGTGTACTTGCACTCAACACCTGATTGCCAACCAGGCTGAGGGAACCTTTGGGCGCCTCCGTTACCTTTTAGGAGGCAACCGCCCCAGTTAAACTACCCACCAGACACTGTCCCTGAACCGGATAACGGTCCGAAGTTAGATACCCGAATCAACCAGAGTGGTATTTCAAGATTGCCTCCCCTCATACTGGCGTACAAGGTTCACCGGCTCCCACCTATCCTACACAAGCTAACTCAGATACCAATGTCAAGCTATAGTAAAGGTCCCGGGGTCTTTCCGTCCTGCCGCGCGTAACGAGCATCTTTACTCGTACTGCAATTTCGCCGGGCCTGTGGTTGAGACAGTGGGGAAGTCGTTACGCCATTCGTGCAGGTCGGAACTTACCCGACAAGGAATTTCGCTACCTTAGGATGGTTATAGTTACCACCGCCGTTTACTGGCGCTTAAGTTCTCCGCTTCGCCCCGAAGAGCTAACAGGTCCCCTTAACGTTCCAGCACCGGGCAGGCGTCAGTCCATATACATCGAATTACTTCTTCGCATGGACCTGTGTTTTTAGTAAACAGTCGCTTCCCCCTGCTCTCTGCGGCCATACAACGCTCCACCCGCGCGGGGCTTCACGTCTCCGGCCCCCCTTCTCCCTAAGTTACGGGGGCAATTTGCCGAGTTCCTTAACCACAGTTCGCCCGATCGCCTCGGTATTCTCTACCTGACCACCTGTGTCGGTTTGGGGTACGGGCCGCTCAGAACTCGCTAGAGGCTTTTCTCGGCAGCATAGGATCACTGACTTCACCTGAATCGGCTCGGCATCACGTCTCAGCCTACATGCGCCACGGATTTGCCTATGGCACGGCCTACACGCTTACCCCGGCACAACCACCGGCCGGGCTCAGCTACCTTCCTGCGTCACCCCATCGCTTGACTACTACCCGCCAGGTTCCCACGCTCCCCACCCTCAACCCGAAGGTCTTGGATGGTTTGGGTGGTTAGCACAACGAGGTTCGTCAGGGACGCTCTTTCGCGGGTACGGGAATATCAACCCGTTGTCCATCGACTACGCCTCTCGGCCTCGCCTTAGGTCCCGACTCACCCAGGGCGGATTAACCTGGCCCTGGAACCCTTGGTCATCCGGCGGAAGGGTTTCTCACCCTTCTTTCGCTACTCATGCCTGCATTCTCACTCGTGCCGCGTCCACAACTCGATCACTCGGCTGCTTCACCCCCGGCACGACGCTCCCCTACCCATCCACACACCTGCACACAAGCCCGAAGACTCGCGCGAAGCACACATGTGAATGCCACAGCTTCGGCGGTGTACTTGAGCCCCGCTACATTGTCGGCGCGGAACCACTTGACCAGTGAGCTATTACGCACTCTTTAAAGGGTGGCTGCTTCTAAGCCAACCTCCTGGTTGTCTATGCGACCCCACATCCTTTTCCACTTAGCACACGCTTAGGGGCCTTAGCTGGTGATCTGGGCTGTTTCCCTCTCGACTACGAAGCTTATCCCCCGCAGTCTCACTGCCGCGCTCTCACTTACCGGCATTCGGAGTTTGGCTGATTTCGGTAAGCTTGTGGGCCCCCTAGACCATCCAGTGCTCTACCTCCGGCAAGAAACACGCGACGCTGCACCTAAATGCATTTCGGGGAGAACCAGCTATCACGGAGTTTGATTGGCCTTTCACCCCTAACCACAGGTCATCCCCCAACTTTTCAACGTTGGTGGGTTCGGCCCTCCACACGGTCTTACCCGCGCTTCAGCCTGCCCATGGCTAGATCACTCCGCTTCGGGTCTAGAACATGCGACTCAAACGCCCTCTTCAGACTCGCTTTCGCTACGGCTCCCCCACACGGGTTAACCTCGCCACATGCCACTAACTCGCAGGCTCATTCTTCAAAAGGCACGCCGTCACCCCTAAAGGCTCCGACGGATTGTAGGCGAACGGTTTCAGGTACTATTTCACTCCCCTCCCGGGGTACTTTTCACCATTCCCTCACGGTACTCGTCCGCTATCGGTCACCAGGAAGTATTCAGGCTTACCAGGTGGTCCTGGCAGATTCACGGCAGATTTCAGGAGTCCGCCGCTACTCGGGAACATCCATAGAAGACCAGCTGCTTTCACCTACCGGACTATCACCGTCTACGGTCGGCCTTTCCAGACCATTCGACTAACAACTGGTTTTGTAACTTCTTCAGTGAGTGTCAGCCCACCACACAGAGTCCCACAACCCCGACCACGCAACCCCTGACAGGTATCACACGCAACCGGTTTAGCCTACATCCGCTTTCGCTCGCCACTACTCACGGAATCACTGTTTGTTTTCTCTTCCTACGGGTACTGAGATGTTTCACTTCCCCGCGTTCCCTCCACACACCCTATGAGTTCAGGTGCAGGTGACACCACATGACTGGTGCCGGGTTACCCCATTCGGACACCCTGGGATCACAGCTCGGTTGACAGCTCCCCCAGGCCTATCGCGGCCTCCCACGTCCTTCATCGGCTCCTGGTGCCAAGGCATCCACCGTTCGCCCTTGACAACTTGACCACAAAGATGCTCGCGTCCACTGTGCAATTCTCAACAAACAACCAACCCACAACCCACAGCCCCACACCAAACCCGACCACCGCCGGCGGTATGTGAGACCAGGCCATGCCTGGCAACCATC
>NZ_JBEOWP010000036.1:0-6427 GCF_040296095.1 Micromonospora sp. NPDC002389 | reverse complement strand
CGGTGCAGCAGCGGCGTCAGCCAGACGGCGGGCAGCCGCCGCTCGACGGCCAGCGCGCCGCCCCGACACCATCGGTGGTGACGTGCCCGACGCGGGCGGCGAGGGCGTCCGATTCCCCGTACGACGTGTGATGTGCGGCGACAACAGATCGACGAGTTCGCAGTGCCGGATGAATGGTGGGATTACGAGCACCATTTTTAATAGACGATCATTAATATGATGTATCCTCGATGCAACACTCGTTGGAAGCGCTCCCACACCGTCCCCGGAGCGCTCGGAACGGAGGATGCACCGTGCGTTCACACCACCCCCCTCGATCCCGGTCGGTCGTCCGCCGACCTCTCCAGGCACTCGCCCTGGCGCTCACCATGGTCGTCGCGATGCTGCCCTGGGCCGGCGCCGCCCAGGCCCACGGCACCGTCATCAACCCGGCGACCCGGGCCTACCAGTGTTGGCAGAACTGGGGCCACCGGCACATGGATCCGGCCATGCAGACGCAGGACCCGATGTGCTACCGGGCCTTCCAGGCCAACCCCGACACCATGTGGAACTGGATGAGCCAGTTGCGGGACGGCCTGGGTGGGCAGTTCCAGGCCCGCACGCCCGACGGTCAGCTGTGCAGCAACGCCCTCTCCCGGAACAACGCCCTGAACCAGCCGGGCGCCTGGAAGGCGACCACCGTCAGCCGCAGCTTCACGCTCCAGTTCTACGACCAGGCCAGCCACGGCGCCGACTTCTTCCGGGTCTACCTGACCCGGCAGGGATTCAACCCGGCGACCCAGCAGGTCGGATGGGGAAACATCGACCTGATCCAGACGACCGGGCGGTACGCGCCGACGCAGAACATCTCGTTCAACGTCTCGACCTCCGGCCGTAGCGGACAACACGTCCTCTTCGTGATCTGGAAGGCCTCGCACATGGACCAGACCTACATGTGGTGCAGCGACATCAACATCGTCTGATCCGCGAGGTCGGCATTTACGCCGCTGCTCCGGTCCGGACCTCTTCCGGACCGGAGCAGCGGTGCGTCCGGCGTCGAACGCAGTCGAGAATGGCGCTCTCACGAATTCGCCCGCCGACTCGACCGACCGCTCCGCGAACAGTTCCCCGGGCGCCCTCCGCGCGAGATCGGGGTCGAATGCCTGCCGATCGCGCGGCGGCAGCGACCCGGCGGCCCGGAACCGCACCGGCCCCCGAGCACCCGCCGTCGGCCGCATCGGGCGCCCCGGACGGCGTGGACCGCACCCGCCCGACCGGAATCGCTCGCGACGATCCGGGACCGGGCCGGGCGAACACCACCCGGCTCCGGCCGGAGCCCGATTCGCGCGACGGCGGCGGGCGACTGATCACCCTTCGCCGCGACACATAGTCGCCATCCACTTACCGCACCGAACATTTTCGGCACGGCCGGGACGGGCGATCCCCCTCGGCGATCGGATCGGTCAATACCTCGACCGTTATGCGGATCCCGTTGACGCGACAAGTATCGCAGGCAGTATTGTGACTACCACGTTCGTGGAACTGTCCTCACTGGAAGGGAATGTGCTCAGACGTGGCTAAGCAGATCATTCATAAGCTGGTCGACGACCTGGACGGCGGCGACGCCGACGAGACCGTGAAGTTCTCTCTCGACGGCGTGCAGTACGAGATCGACCTGTCCAGCAGCAATGCCGCGAAGTTGCGGGAAGCGTTCGCCTCCTACGTCGCCCACGGCACGAAGGTGGGTCGCGGCGGCGTGGTCGTGGGCGGCCGGGCTGCCCGCGGTCAGGGTTCCGCCAGCACCGACCGGGAGCAGAACAAGGCGATCCGGGAGTGGGCCAAGAAGGCCGGTAAGGACATCTCCGACCGGGGCCGGATTCCGCAGGAGATCGTGGACGAGTACCACGCGAAAGCCGGTCGCTGACCGGCCGCACGGCTCATCTGGCACGGCTCGACGAAACGCTCGTTCCGGTGCCGTGAAGCCTCTGTCCGCCGGGGCACGCGCACCGTAACGGGCCTTTTACCGGTGGTGCACGAATCTTACCGGTGGTGCATGAATCGCATCGACGTCCGGTCACCGATCTCCCCATCGGTGCCGGCGTAGCGAAGACGAAAAGGTGTCCGCCACCGGAGTCGCTGACGGTCGTCGCCGCAATTGCGGCGCGATCGGCTGCGGCGGCTGATCCGCCCGAGTCTCGCCGCGGATGCCGCGTGCCGGCATGACAGCCGCCACAGTGTCGCCACACAATGATGCCCATGAGCAACGACGAGGCCCGGCCGTCCACCGTGGTGTGGGTCGAGCGGCGCACCGACCCCGTCGGCGCGGTCACCGATCACGACGCCGTGTCCCGTGCGCAGGCGTACCCGATCGTCCGGATCGGCGCTCCGATGTTCGGGCACGCGGTGGACCTCGGCGGCGGGCGGTGGCAGGTCGTCGCCCTGTTCAGCGACACCCCGCAGGAGGCGCGGACGATCCTCGCGCACCGGTTGCGGGAACGGCTGCTCGAGAGCATCGAACCGGCGCTGGCCGCCGAGGTGACCGCTGCCGCGCGGATCCTCGACCGTCGTAAGGTCGACGAGGTCGTGGTGGCGGGGCAGGCACACCGGGTCGTCCGCGTGGACACCTTCGCCCGGTTCGGCCCCGACGGGCCCGAACCGCCGCGTCCCACCGACCCGGACCCGCCGGAATACGGTGAGCACGACAGCTTCCTCGACCCGGAGGTGGTCGCCGATCCGGCCGCACCCACCGGGGTCGGCGCGGCGATGCTGAAGGTCGACCTGTTGACCGCGCACTACCCCCGCGCCCAGGTGCCGGCCGACGTGTACGCCGACAGCATCGCCGCCGTACGCACCCACCCGCACGCCGCCCTGCTACCCACCCGTTACGCCGCAGCCGAACGCGTCGACGGTGCGTGGCAGCCGGTCAGCCGAGCGGTCGCGGCCCCACAGGAGGCACGCGACGAACTGGCCTACGCCTTCCGGCACCTCGAACCGCGCACCCAGATGCTCACCGCCGCGCAGGCCACCGCGTACCAGCAGGCCACCGATGCGCTCGAAGCCGGCCGGACCGACGAGATCAGCGTCGAGCAGCGTCGTTTCCGAATCACCCGGGTCGAGACCCTGCTCCGCTTCGACGACGACGGTCCGGAAGGCCCCCGTCGCTCCGATCCCGACCCCGACCTGCCGCCGGAGGCCGACGCTGAGCGGCCGGAGCGGTGGATCGTGTGGCGGCAGGACGACAACGGAAACAAGTACGAGGTGGCGCGCAAGGAATCCCGCGCGGACGCCGAGGATCTCGTGGCGGTGATGGAGGCCAGGGGGCACAAGCAGCTCTACTGGGCCGCGAAGGCGTCGGGGTGACCCTTACCCGCCGAGGTCGCGGTGTGACCGGCGCCGAGGTCAGGGACGGCTCGCCGGTCGGTCGTCCGTGGTCGCCGCGAGCAGGCGCGGATCGGGTTCACCGCCGGCCATCGCGAGCATCCCGCGTACGACGCGCAGCAGGGTGAGCAGATCGCGCGGGCGCTTCTTGTCCAGGCCGCTGATCACCTGTTTGAGGATGGACAGTTGGTCGAAGTACACGCGCTCGGTAACCAGGTTCTCGTGCTCGTCGAAGATGAAGTACGCGGTCATCCGGGTACGGTGTCGGCCGCCGGTCGGTGGGATCTTGCCGAGGGGGCCGAGGTGCGTGCCGATCAGCCAGAACTCGACGATCACGGCGTCGTGGCTGTGTCGCATGGCGATGATCTCGTGGTGCTGGTCCGGGAAGGCGACCCGGGTGTCGTGGTAGTACCCACGTACCGCGGAGCCTCCGTCGTGGACGGTCATCGAGGCGATCAGTTCGTAGTGCGGGTGCGGGAAGGTGGTGAACACGGCGTCCCAGTCCTGGCGGACCTCGTCCTCGAAGTGGTCGAGGACGAGCTTCTCCCGGGCGCGAAGGACGTCCTCAGGCGGAAGGATGTGTGCCGACACGTGTGTCTCCGAGGGGCTGGTCGGTGAACCCGGTCGGCGGGGAGGGGCGACCGGTGGCGGGCGATCGACGATAGCGCGACCTCCCGCTCCACCGGACCCGCGCGTGAGGAAGGGTCCCCTGCTATGCACGAGGCGTTAGCAGGGGACCCTTCCTTACCCCCAGGTCGGCGCGTCTAGTACGTTTGTACTTGTACGGACGTACTAGTTCGAGAGGCTGAGCATGACCACCGGACTGCCCGCACGCGGGGAGCGCCCATGACCTCCCGCCGGGATCCCGAGGGGCGTCGGCGCGCGATGCTCGACGTCGCCGCGCAGGAGATGATCGCCAACGGCTGGGAGGCCCTGACCCACCGCCGGGTGGCCGAGCTGGCCCAGGTGCCGCTGGGCGCCACCACCTACTACTTCGACTCCCTGGACGACCTGCGCACGAGTGCGTTGGAGGTCGTCGTCGCCCAGGCCGACGAGGAGATCCGGCAGGTCGCGGCGGCCGTGCACGCCTGCGCGGGAAGCGCCGAGGGTCTTGCCGCGCTGTTCACGACCTACCTGAGCGACCACGCGCGGCTACAGGCCGAGAGCCTGCTCTACTTCGCCGGCGTGCACCAGCCCGAACTGCGTCCGTACGCCCAGCGCTGGGTCAAGGGGATGACCGAGATCCTCTCGGCATACGCCACGCACGAGGCCGCCCAGGCCACCGCCCTCTACCTGGACGGCGTCATCCTCTACACCCTGCTGCACGACCGGCCCGTCGACGAACGGTCCCTGCGCATGGCCATCACCGCCCTGATGGGCACATCCCTCCCGGAGGACCAGTGAGTACGACACACACCTCCGACGCACCCGGGGCCACCGCCGGGCACCTGTCCGCCCGGCGCCGGTGGGCCGCCCTGGCCGTGCTCTCCACCAGCCTGCTGGTGGTGGTCATGGACATGACCATCCTCAACGTCGCCCTGCCCGACATGGCCGCGGCGCTGTCGCCGACCGCCGCCCAGCAGCTCTGGATCGTCGACATCTACTCGCTGGTCCTGGCCGGGCTCCTGGTCAGCATGAGCACCCTGGGCGACCGGTGGGGTCGCCGCAGGATGCTGCTGGCCGGATTCTCGATCTTCGGCGGCGCGTCCCTGCTGATCCTGGTGGCCGATTCGGCCCCGATGGTGATCGCCGTACGCGCCCTGCTGGGCGTGGGCGGCGCGATGATCATGCCGGCGACCCTGTCGATGATCCGGAGCCTGTTCACCGATCCGGCCGAACGCGCCAAGGCGCTCGGCATCTGGGCGGCGGTGGCCTCCCTGGGCGCGGCCGTGGGGCCGATCGTGGGTGGCGTGCTCCTGGAGCACTTCGCCTGGCAGGCGGCGTTCCTGCTGAACGTGCCCTGGATGGCCGCGGCGATCGTCGCGGCGGTGCTGCTGTTGCCGGAGGCCCGCAACCCGAACCCGGGCCGCTGGGACGCGCTGGCCACCGTGCTGTCCATCGCGGGCATGACCGCCCTGGTGTGGAGCATCAAGCGCATCGCCAAGGAGGGACCGACCGACCTGCTGGCCCTGACGGCGCTGACGGCGGGGCTCGCCCTGTTGGTGTGGTTCGTGCTGCGGTGCCTGCGCAGCGACTCGCCGCTGCTGCGGGTACGCCTGTTCGGCGTCCCCTCGTTCACCGCCGGCACGCTGGCGGCGCTGTTCACCATGCTGGCCATGGGGTCGGCGCTGCTGCTCTCGGCCCAGTGGCTCCAACTCGTCCGTGGCATGTCGCCGTTGCAGGCCGGTGTCGCGTTGCTGCCGCTGGCCATCGCCGCGACGGTGGTCTCGCCGCTGGCACCGGCGCTGGCGCAGCGCATCGGCGCCCGCACCGTCCTGGTGGGTGGCCTGGCGCTTGCGGGTCTGGGTTTCGCGGTCCTGGCCGTGGCTCCCGAGCCGCTCGGCTACACCCCGGTCGGGATATTCCTGGCCCTGCTCGGGGCCGGGATGGGCTCGCTGGCCATCGCCTCGGCGATCATCATGTCGGGGACCCCGGCCGAGCACGCGGGCAGCGCCGCCGCCATCGAGGAGACCTCCTACGAACTGGGCGCGGTGCTGGGCGTGGCCGTGCTGGGCAGCACGGCGGCGGCCCTGTACCGCGCCGAACTCCCCGCCTCCGATCTCGCCGCTGCGGGCCTGAGCCCCGATCAGGTGGGGGTGGCCCAGGAGTCGCTCGGCGGCGCCCTGCACGTGCTGGACGGCCTGGGGCCGGCCGGGGCCGCGGCTGCCGCCCAGGCCCAGGACGCCTTCACCCACGGACTGATGCTGGTCGGGGGCATCGGTGCCGCGATCATGCTGGTGTCGGTGGTCGTGGTGTTCGCCCTGACTCCGAAGGGACTCGACGTGACCAAGGGCCATTAGCTCCGGTGTCACGAGGACCGGTACCCGTGCCGTTCACCGCCGTGGGGGGCGGGGGGGGGGGGCGGGGGGGCGGGGGGGGCGGGGCGGGCCCCCCCGGCCGGCCCGGGGCG
>NZ_JBEOWP010000035.1:0-7498 GCF_040296095.1 Micromonospora sp. NPDC002389 | reverse complement strand
TGGTCGACTGCTGTCTTACCGGGAGCCTCGTCCTATGTCGACACCTGCCTCCACCACACCCACCGTGAACAGGCACATCACGATGAAAAGGGCTCACGGTTAGCGGCACCGGCGCCAGGACCGGTGGGGCGGCGATCAGGTCGAGCAGGGTGAGGGCGACGGGCAGGGTCGACTCGCGCAGTCGTCGGTCAATCGGGCCGTCGCCGACAGCGTCGACGTTGAGCAGCAAGACGGTGGCCGACAGCCGGTCGGCGAGAATGCCGACGTCGGCGAGTAGATTCCGGACGAGGTCTGGCCGGGTGGGTTCGGCGCGGTCGGTGAGTTCCGCTACGGCGGCGACCAGCCGGGCGCCAGCGGTCGTGCCGAGGTCGAAGAAGTGCGGGTCACCTGCGGTGTCGTGGGCGAGTTTGGCCAACGGCATAGGTGGTGTTGCCGGGATCCGGGTAAGGGCGGCGGCCAGCGCGTCGACCGTGCGACGTAGATCGGTGTCGTCGTCGCCGACGCCTGCTGTTCGGATTCTGGCCACCAGTCGCGGCAGGTGGGGCAATCGCTGCTCGGTGTACTGCCACAACAGCTCGCGGCGGGCTTTGGCGGCGCGGTTGGCGAGGCTGCGGTTGACGATTGGCTGGCGGGTGGCGCGTTCGACCAACTGCGGCAGGGCCTGGCTTTCGATGTTGAGTACCTGTAGCAGTTCCCGCAGCGGGACGGTGGTGACGTCGCCGGCGACGGTCACGGCGGAGCGATGACGGCGATAGGTGGTGGTGTCCAGCCACGAGCGCAGCGCGGCGACGCCGGTGCGGGACAGGCCGCGCACGCGGACGGTGGTGACGGCGGCGGGGTCCTCGCCGGCGCATAGCCGGCCGTGTACGGCCTGCCACAGCGGAGCAAGGTCTGGGTCGTCTGCCAACAGCCCAACATCGGTTGGCATGGCTAGCGGCCCTGGGCTTCGGGGACGGGCATGAATTCGAAGGTCAGAGGTTCCGGTTCGCCCCGGCCGCGCCACAGCCACGGCACGGTGACCCGGTTGCGGCCGGCGGTAACCAGTTGGTGGACCACGACCTGTTGCACCTCACGTTTGATCATCGGGGTCATGGTGGGGGTGGTCGCGAGCACATCGAAGTCCCAGCCTCGCAGCAGGGCGAACACTTGGCGCAGGTTCGGCTCGTCGAACGCGGCGTCGATCTCGTCGATGGACAGCAGGCGCGGGCCCTGGTAGCTGTCGCCGGAGTACATCGACCAGGCCGCAGCCAGCAGGGGCAACATCGTCGCCAACCGCGACTCACCGGTGCTCAACGACTTCAGCGGATTGGACCGGGCGGTGACCGGGCGGAACACCTCCGAGCCGTCGCTGCTGAAGCTGCGGTGGGTGATGCTGATGTTCCACTCGTGCCAGGAGCGGTAGTCGAAGGTGTGGGCGACGCGGTCGGCCCAGGCTTCGGCGCTGGCGTCGTCCATGCGTTGCCGCAGCACCTCATACATCTGGTTGAAGGTTTCGTCGGACGGAGGGGCGATAAGCAGCTCGATCATCCGCTGGGCGTCGGGATCGTGGCGCACGGTCCAGTCGACTTCGACGCCGACGCGTTCCACGCCGGTGCGTACACCGGCGAGGGTGGCACGGATTTGCCGTACCAGGTCCCGGGCCAGCTCGCGGCGTTCTTGGATGTCCCGGCGTAGTTGCGTGAACATGGACGTCTTCAGCGTCGCTTTGACGTCCTCGCGCAGATCGGCTTCCAAACGGGCGGTGGTAGCCCGCAGCGTGGCGACCGCCTCTAGCAGGTCCTCGCCGACGGCGGCGTTGGTGGCCGCGAGGGTGACCCGCCGCCAGTCGGTACCGTCCAGGGTGGCGATGTCGACCTGCTGGTCAAACGCGGCCAAGGCATGGTTCGCCGTTCGCACGGCGGTTTCCAGCGTGGTCAGCGCCCGGCCGCGGGGAAAGGCCAATGTCGTGATCGACCCGCAACAGCTTCACGACGCGAAACACGCGCTCGGCAGAGGTCTGGGTTCCCGGCCGGCGACGCGCGCGCTCTGCGGCAGATCCGGATGACAAGAGAAATTGGTCAACTGTCACTCAATCACTCGGCGCTCCCGGCAACTTAGTTGACGCGTCGGTCACGGTCATCGCCAACTGATCGTCGGTGATCTTCGCGCCTCGAAGGTCGCTCCCGATCAACGTAGCCCCCGCAAGCATGGCATTTGTAAAGTTCGCGTCTCGTAGATCCGTCCGCTCAAGGCGCGCGCCACTGAGATTCGCAGACTCAAAGTTGCCGCCTCTCAGGTCAGTGAGAGCAAAAAATACGAACGAAAGGTCCGAGTAGGCGAATACGCTGCCCTTCATGTTGGCCCTGATGGCCGCAGAACTCGACAGGTCGGTGGCCCAAAACCAGGAATCGGCATAATTGCCAGAAAAAGCCGCACCCCCGAGGTCCAGATACGACAAGGAAATCGGACCACCAACTCTACCTAATGTAGCTAACGCAGTTTGAGTATCGTGAGCGACGGGCCTGGGATTAAAACCGCCAGCGCTAACTTTAGGAACTACGGGGACGGCCCGGACGTCTCGCCTAGGGGCATGAACCGAAATAAACGAATTCAGGATCTCCCGAACAGATGCAGCCCTAGTTGGCACATCATTAGCAAATTGCTCCAGTGCCAGGATTCCCCCAATCCGCACATCCAGACTCTCCGAGCCGAGGTGTTCCACTCCGCGAGAATAGCGCTCATTTGCCTGCCCTTGCTCAAACAATCGGAGCTCGTCGCGAGCCGCCGCGACCGAGTCAGCCGCAACTTGAACAGACCTGCCAGTGTATATAACACCTACCGCACTGACTAGTAAGGCGCCAATAGCCGCTCCCGCTACTACAATTTGCCCCAAGTCCGACCTTCTGTCAGATTCTCGCCCTGAATGGGGATTGTTTTTTCGCCGCACCCAGCCCGTTACAGGAGCCTCGCGAGAGGCGCGGAGTCGCTTCTTCGTAGTATGGTGCACCAAAATCAGACCCTTCTTCTGATAGGCCGGCAGCAACTGATGGAACAGGTTGATGGTCACCAGCAGGGGAGTTGTCAGGACCGCCTCAGCGACCGCACCGCAGCTCTTCTTCGTACTGCACGACTGGGCCCGACGGACGCTGCTGTCGGATTGTCGGCACTCCCGGCTGCCGGCGATCCGCTCCGCCCGGACGTCGCTGTGCCAGGATCCAGACTGGCCGACGCAGCCTGCCGGTGACGAGATTGCCCGGATGGAGAAGGAGGGGCTCAAGAAGGCACTGGCTCAGCCCAAACTGCATGCGGGACGCTAGAGGATTGTGCGAGTCAGAATCCTTTTGGACGCTCCAAGCGCAGCGATTGCTGGACCACCTCGACTGGACATGGACGCTTGGACGTCGGTGCAGTCCCACGCCAGCACGACTGGGAGGCTGGCCGAGATCATTAACGCCGCACTGACGTCAGCCTGGCATATCGCGAAAACCACGATCACACGTTGAGGGTGGGGAATCTCGTCAGAGCGACGAACACATGATGAAAGATGTCGTACAGGCCGTAGCGGACCTTCGGCAGGCGGTCCGCCGAGCCGTCGGCAGCTCCACGTAGCAACAGCCCTAGCGCCCTGTCGGCGGCAGTTGAGTGAGTCGGCAGCGGGGGGGCGATGCGTGGGTCCGGGCATCGAGCTTGCCGGTTCTGGGCGCTGACGGCGCTGCTTCGTCGACGGTCGGCAGGTTATCGGTCTCGGCGGCTCGGGCATGATCTCGGTTATGAGTGATGAACCCAAGAAGCGGTTTCTGGTGCTGCACGACTACGGCATGGGCGGGCTGTGGTGGTGGATCCACGCTCGGTCAGCGCCTCAGATCGTAACGACATTCGCTGAGGTGGAGATCATCGAGGATCCTGAGATCCTGGCGCGGTTCGTCGACGACGACCTGACCGAGGTTGATATTGATACCGCCATAATGCCGCCCGGTTTGGACGGCCTGCGGGAACAGCGGAACGCCCAGCGCGGCCTTCGCGGATTCGGTGCACTCGCCGGACGAGACGTCGTACACCTGCGGCGCACCTGGGAAGAGGCCGACGACACCGAACCGGCTGTTTACTTCGAGGAACTCGGACCAGACGGCCGGCGACTGCGCCAGGTCGAGGTGTACCGCGACGGAACTGCCATCCGAACCGGACCCGATGATTGGCCGTTCAACCCACCGAACGATCTCTACGATCCGGAACTGGCACGTTGGGAGATTGATCCGCACGAGTTCGAGCAAGCGTGGTGCCAGGCTCGAAGCGAGGACTGACCTGACGGGTGTCGAGCCTCGCTCCCGACCACCAGGGCTCCCCACCATGCCGCCTCCCGGCCGCTCTCCCTGATTGCACCAATTGTCGGACCTAGACTAGTGGTTAGCGAGTCATAACCCCACGCCCGTTCGACGTGAGGGTAGTCTTATCGCGTGCCTGGCGACCTTCAGAACGCGGACCTCGAACCTCTGTACACGCTTCGCGCCGAGGACCTCACGGAAGAGGAACTGGAGCGGCTCACCGCCGCTTTCCCCGGCGATGAGTCAATCCTGCGGAGACTCATGGGTCCGGGGCCAAAGTTGTTGAACGGCCCCCGCGGTTCTGGAAAATCTAACTATCTCAAGCGGGCTTACTATAAGTTGAAAGCTAGAGATGGGATTATCGTAGCTTACATCAACTATTCGCAACACCTTGCGCTTGAGCCGTTAATGTTACGCTCAGAGCGGGCCTTAGAGCATTTCAGGCAGTGGTTAATTTACAAGATTATCGTTGGCCTCGCTGACTCACTGAGAGAAGACTGCCCTAGGGATCTCCAGCGAATGGCGACCGCGGGCAACAAGTTTATTAACGAGCTGCAAACATCCGTTGGCACTAACCCGGTTAACGTGCCGCCATCCATTGCGCCTACGGAGCTCCTAGACCTGATAGAGGATTGGTGCGCGCAGCTGAATTGTAGCCGCGCCATTCTGCTTATGGATGATGCTGCGCATGCATTCATGCAACAGCAGCAGCGAGAGTTTTTCGAGGTTTTTCGAGCTTTAAGGTCCCGCACCGTCGCATGCAAGGCGGCCATTTATCCAGGAGTCACCTCATATAGTCCCTTCTTCAACGTAGGTCATGAAGCGGAAGAAATTGAGGTTTGGATTAGGCCCGATTCAGCAGATTATCTGAGATCTATGCGGCAGATTTTCGAAGCGCGCTTTCCTCAGGCCCTCCAGAGTGCCGTGCGCCGAGAGCTAATTGATATGGCCGCTCATGCGTCCTTTGGACTACCGAGAAACTTTTTAAACATTCTTTCTGACTCTTTGGGTGACGCTGACGACGAGAGGGCGAACACCAAAATCACCGCTCCAACGTTGCGGCAGGTTCGAGTTGCTATTAATGTAAATGCCGAACGAGTTCGATCACTTTTCGAGGAGGTCGCCCGAAAGCTTCCCCGGTATGAAAACTTTGTTGCCGTGGGACTGGAAATTCACTCCACGTTGATCTCCGAGATTCGAGTCACAAATCGTAATCGAGCCGATCATAAGGCGAAATATATCGGTGTCGCAGTAGCGCAACCGTGGGACACCGATCTGAATCAAGTGTTCTCCCTGATGGAGTACGCAGGCGTTGTCCGCAGAATCGGCCCTTCTTCGCGGGGAAGTGATCGCTATGAGAAGGTACAGCTACATACGTCTCTGCTCATGTCAGAAAACGCGCTCGGTCTTCCTAGAACGCCATCGGCGGATGATTACAACACTGCACTTGGCCGACAAAGCGCTGATGACTTCGTCCGGCGGCAATCACAAGGGATTTTTTCTCAGTCTCAGCGAGAGCGTTGTCGCTTGAATCTCTCGCCTTGCCCTAAGTGCCAAAGCCCCAGAATTAGCGAAGACGCAGTCTTCTGCTTCCGGTGCGGAACAGCTCTCACAGAACAATCGGTATACCTGGAGTTGCTTGCCTCCGGTATCGAAAGACTCGGACTCCCTCCGTTGAAATTAGAACGAATATTAGCCGTCACGAACCTTCGGACGGTCCAAGACGTTATCTTGGACGACGCGGGTACACAACTCAGGTCAGTTCCAAGTGTCGGCAAGGCGTGGTCAGCGCGCATCAAAGCCAGCGCCGATGAGTTTGTAACCCTCTGATGCCGCATTCTTTGCCTCAGGTTTGCATGGCTTCTGCCTCCAACGTGGGTCCTGGAACCCTGACCAGGCTAGCCAGCGGTGCTATCAGCGCCGATAGGCCTGATACGGCTGGCTTGTCAGCGCTTGACAACGCCTTTTCCTCTTTACTCGTTGTCACGCAACTCACCGTGCAAGCAACCAACATCTGGCAACCGCAGCATGGCTTAATTCTTTGCTCATCTGCTGTGGCGGTTGCAGAAGACTACTTCCGTTCCATTTTGACAAATATTGTTGGAATTTGTCAACTTTGCGCTAATCGTGTTGGGGTTCTTGAGACGCGTATGGAATACGTCTTTTCTGGATCTGTGGCCGATGCGGTACGCGGGCTGTTGGATCGAGAGAGCTTCTCTAGCAAAGACACGATCAAGGAATGGACCAAGAAGATTGCCGGAATGGAACTTTCAGGGAATCGCTCGTTGAATATTGCTCTAGCAGAATTTGAACGCGTTTGCCATGTGCGCCATTGCGCTATGCACGCGGGCGGATATGTGTCGACGAGAAACGCAGGATCTCTCGGCGTGCCGACCGGCAGCTGGATCTCCTTCGGGTCTCCATCGGCCATTCACGAGATCATCTCAGTCGTTGCCGCAACTTTAAGGTCTTTCAATCAATCCATGTTTGAAGTGCTACTGGGGCGCTGGATCGATGAAGGTATCTTGTTCGGCGTATGGGATAGAGATCGTGACAGTTTTTCGAAACTTTGGAGCACCTTTTGCTCTAAGAGCGACATTGCCAGCAGCAGATTCTCGGGTGGGCCAGCTCTGAAATCGAATGCATACTTAGCCTATCGCTCAGTTCACCCGGCTATTGCTGGGCGAGCCAGGAACCGAACGACTGCTTCCTGAAGGGCTGCTCTGCGCGGAATTATAGTTGCCTAGACCGATTTTCGAGACTGCGGGGTTTGCCTGCGTTTAGTAGTCGGGGCGATCAAGTGCACTGTCCTCGGCAGATCCGGACGCCCCCGGCATACCCCGTTCGAGGACACCGGCACCACCCTTCGGGGCCTACGCGACACAGGCAAGCTCACCCGAGGACTACGCGCGGTCATCGTGGAACATCTGATCTTCCACTGGGACCGGATCGGGGTACCTGCCGCAGCCCAAGCCACCCTCGCGCAAGCAGCCACGGAAACCATCTTCGGCCACGCCGACGTGCCTTGCTGGCAGCAGCAGTACGGCACGACGGCCGAGTCCGCCGATATCGTCAGCTGACGTCGAATGGAGGGACTGACTGCCCCAGGGTCATTGCGTAGTTGAGTAGCTGCTGGTCACGGTGGTGATGAGGTCATGGGGGCGGCGGTTGGCGCGGCGGGTTGCTCTGGCGATGTT
>NZ_JBEOWP010000034.1:0-10962 GCF_040296095.1 Micromonospora sp. NPDC002389 | reverse complement strand
GGCAGCCCGACCGGCTCCGGGCGGTCAGGCTTGATCCCTGCGCCGGTCGGGCTGCCCGGAAACCCGACCCGGTCGGGCTGCGTGGGCTCAGGGGGGCGGCGTCCGCGTCCGGTGGGAGGTCCAGGGTGATCTCCGGCGAGCCGTCCGGTGGGTCTGTTGGGTGGGGCTGGGTCTGTGGGGGCCACCAGGTGGTGAGCCAGGCGGCGTCTTCTCGGCTGACCGGGTCACCTGTCGTCTCCGCGCCCGACGTCGGGTCCACGAGGAGGTAGTGCCAGCCGTCCTCGCTGTGGACGGCCAGGTCCAGCGGCACGTTGTCCAGCCATTCGGTGGCCAGCAGCAGCCCGGTGATGCCGTCGGGGATCTCATCCGTCCAGGCGATCTGTTCGGGCAGATCATCCGGTCGCGGCGCCACCTCGACGGCAGTGAACCGCACCCGCTCCACCAGCGGAACCCCCGCACCCCCGCCCCCCGCCGAGACGACCGAACCCTCCTCGCGCCCCGCCGCACCCTCGCCCCTCAGCGTGACGGCCGCACCCTCCCCGCGCCCCGCCGCCCCCTCGGACCTCGGCATGACGGTCCCACCCTCCCCAGGGCCAGCCGTACCCCCAACCCCCGGGGTGCAGCCTGCGGCACGCACGGCGGCCGCAGAGGTCAGGGTTTCCGGGGAGCCCACCCGCGCAGGGATCAAGCCTGACCGCCCGGAGCGGGTGGGCTCCCCGGAAACCCCCACCGCAACCCGAGAAGACAACGAACAAAGCAGCTCACCCCGACCAGCCCCCACGTCCACCACGTCGAACCGCTCAGGAAAGCCGAGGACCGCGTCGAGGTGGTGGATCAACCGGAGCAGCGCCGAGGCGAAGACCGGGGAGGCGTGCACGCTGGTGCGGAAGTGCGCCGCCGGCCCGGCACCGGAGACGAAGAAGCCCGAAGGTCCGTAGAGCGCCTGCTGCATCGCGGCCCGCCAAGGCATCGACATCGGGGTACCTCCTCGGCGCCGGTGAACGATTTCACACATCCTTGTTTGAGATCCGTGTCAGCGACGCATACTTGCCCCGACCGGTACCCCATCTCGAGGACTGGATCGTGACATGAGCGCACCGCTGCGCCACCATCCGGCCGCCCTTCGGCGGCCCGCGACCGGGCCGTCGGCCCAGGTCGCCAACCGTGCCGTGCTCACCGTCGGCGTCATCGGCGCCGGTCGGGTCGGTGCCACCCTGGGTGCCGCGCTCGCCGCTGCCGGGCACCATGTGGTCGCCGCCACCGGGCGTTCCGGGGCCTCCCAGGCCCGGCTGGCGTTGCTGCTGCCGGCCGCCTCCTGCCGGTCCGCCGAGGCGGTCGCCCGGTCCGCCGCCGACCTGCTGCTGATCGCCGTACCTGACGACGCGCTCGCCGGGGTGGTCGCCGCGTTGGCTGCCGACGGCGCGTTGCATCCGGGCCAGGTGGTCGCGCACACCTCCGGCGCGCACGGCCTGTCCGTGCTGGCGCCGGCGGTCCGGGTCGGCGCCCGTCCGCTGGCGCTGCACCCGGCGATGACCTTCACCGGTACGCCGGACGACCTCGGTCGGCTGCCCGGCATCTCGTACGGCGTGACCGCCCCGGCCGAGCTTCGGCCGCTGGCCGCCCGGCTGGTGACGGATCTGGGCGGGGTGCCCGAGTGGATCGGGGAGGCCGACCGGCCGCTGTACCACGCGGCGCTGGCGCACGGTGCGAACCACCTGGTGACCCTGGTCAACGAGGCGGCCGACCGGCTGCGGGACGCCGGGGTGGGTCGGCCCGAGAAGGTGCTGGCCCCGCTGCTGCGGGCCGCCCTGGAGAACGCGCTGCGGCTGGGCGACGACGCGCTGACCGGCCCGGTGTCGCGGGGCGACGCGGGCACCGTCGAGCGTCACCTGGCCGTGCTCGCCGCCACCGCGCCCGAGTCGGTCGGCGCGTACCTGGCGCTGGCCCGGCGTACCGCCGACCGGGCGGTGGCCGCCGGCCGGCTGCGCCCGGTGGACGCCGAGTCGCTGCTCGGCGTGCTCGGCCGGGACCAGACCGGAGTGGCGGCGTGACGTCGGGCGGCGGGGCGGTCCGGCAGAGGTCAGGGAGGGTGGACGAGATGACGGAACTGGTGCACAGCCGGGGCGACCTGGCCCGGGCGCGGTCCGCCCTCACCGGGACGGTGGGGGTGGTGATGACCATGGGGGCGCTGCACGCCGGGCACGAGACGCTGATCCGGGCCGCCCGGGACCGCGCCGACCATGTGATCGTGACGGTCTTCGTGAACCCGTTGCAGTTCGGGCCGAACGAGGACTTCGATCGCTATCCGCGTACGCTGGAGAATGATCTTGAGGTGTGTCGGCGGGCCGGGGCGGACCTGGTCTTCGCGCCCTCGGTGACGGACATGTACCCCGGCGGCCAGCCGGCGGTCCGGGTCGATCCGGGGCCGCTCGGCGAGGACCTGGAGGGGCTCAGCCGGCCCGGGTTCTTCCACGGGGTGCTCACCGTGGTGATGAAGCTGCTCCAGCTCACCCGGCCGGATCTGACCTTCTTCGGCGAGAAGGACTACCAGCAGGTGACCCTGGTCCGGCGGATGTGCCGGGACCTGGACGTGCCGGTCGAGGTGGTCGGCGTGCCGACGGTCCGGGAGCCGGACGGGTTGGCGCTGTCCAGCCGCAACCGGTACCTCTCCGCCCCGGAGCGGACGGCGGCGCTGAGCCTGTCGCGGGCGCTGCGCGCCGGTGCCGACGCCGCCGAGGCGGGCGGGGACGCCGGTGCGGTGCTGACCGCCGCGCACGCGGCCTTCGGTGCCGAGGCCGCCGGTGTCCGGCTGGACTACCTGGTGCTCACCGATCCCGACCTGGCGCCCGGCCCGGTCGCGGGTCCGGCCCGGCTGCTCGTCGCGGCCTGGGTGGGCGAGACCCGGCTGATCGACAACGCTCCGGTCCGGCTCGCCCCGACCTCCTGACCCCGCAGCTCGCGAAAGGCGTTCCCGATGTACCGCACCATGCTCAAGTCGAAGATCCACCGGGCCACCGTCACCCAGGCGGACCTGCACTACGTCGGTTCGGTGACCGTCGACGAGGACCTGCTCGACGCCGCCGACCTGCTGCCCGGCGAGCAGGTGGCGATCGTGGACATCACCAACGGCGCCCGGCTGGAGACGTACGTGATCCCGGGGCGGCGGGGCAGCGGCGTGATCGGCATCAACGGCGCCGCCGCCCACCTGGTGCACCCGGGCGACCTGGTGATCCTGATCTCGTACGGGCAGATGGACGACGCCGAGGCACGGGCGTACCACCCCCGGGTGGTGCACGTGGACGCCGAGAACCGGATCGTCGAGCTGGACGCCGACCCGGCGACCGCCGCCCCCGGCACCGCCGGCGCCCCCGTCCCCAACCCGCTCACGGTGTAAGGAAGGGTCCCCTACTAACGCCTCGTGTATAGGAAGGGTCCCTTCCTTACACCCAAGCCGGGGAATCCGGTCTGTCACCGGAAGGTCATTTTTGGTTACCCTGGGGGCGCCGTCGGGAGACGGTCGCTGGCTGGGGGAGGCGGCGTCATGCAGCGTGCGACGAGAAGCCTGGTCGCGGCCTTCGCCGTGGCGGCCCTGTTGGTGGGCTGCAGCGGGTCCGGTGGGCTCGACGGTGACCTGACCGACGACTGGGGTGCCCTGCCGCCGCCGGGTCCGTTCACCCCGGCCGCCGAGGTCTGCCACGAGCCCGAGTTCACCCCCACGGTCTCGCTGGCCGCGTACGCGCCGGTGGACTGCGCGCAGCCGCACCGGGTGGAGACGGTGCACGTCGGTGCCCTGCCGGCCGAGCGTGCCGCGCCGCCCGCCGTGGGCTCCGCCGAGCTGCGTACCGCCTTCGCCGAGTGTGACAAACGGGCCAGTGGCTTCGTCGGCGACAACTGGCGGGCCGGCCGGCTGCGACTGGCCGTGGCGGTGCCGTCCGAGCCGGGCTGGGCCGCAGGTTCGCGCTGGTACCGCTGCGACCTGATGGAGGTCACCACGACCGAGGCGGCGGCCACGGTGGTGCTGCGTACCGGCTCGCTGCGGGACGCGCTCCGGACGCCGTCGCCGGTGCGGCTGGGCTGCCAGCAGACGCGTGTCGACCGGAACAGGGTCGTACAGACCCTGGTCGCGGTGGACTGCGCCACGCGCCACGACGCCGAGTTCGTCGGGGTGTGGCAGTCGCCCGAGCGGGCGTACCCGACGCGCAGCGCCCAGTGGGCGCCGTTCTACGAGGGCTGCCGTTCGGTGCTCGCGCGCTACGCGGGCGTACCGGACGACGCGTACCTGGTCTTCCGCAGCGACCTGGTGGTCCGGCCACCCGGGGCCGGTCGGTGGCGGGCCGGGGACCGGGGTGTGCGCTGCTACCTGTGGCTCGGCGACCGCAAGGTGACCGGGTCGCTCAAGGGCGTCGGCCCGGCCGGCCTGCCGGTCCGGACGAAGTAGCCGGAACCACTCGTTCGGCCCCCGCCGTCCGAGCCGAGAGGCGCTCGGGTTGACTGGGGGCATGGAGCTACCGACCATCGGCCTGCCCACGTTGCCGAGCCTGCTGGCCGCTCCGGCGCCCGGCTGGGTGGAGACCACCGACGTGATCGTGGTCGGCTCCGGGGTGGCCGGACTGACCGCCGCGCTGCACCTGCGCCAGGCCGGTCTGCACGTCACGGTGGTCACCAAGGTCAACATCGACGAGGGTTCGACCCGCTGGGCCCAGGGCGGCATCGCGGCGGTCCTCGACCCGGCGGACACCCCGGCCATGCACGCCTCGGACACCGAGATCGCCGGGGTCGGCCTCTGCGACCCGGCGGCCGTGCGGGTACTGGTCGAGGAGGGGCCGACCCGACTGCGCGAGCTGATGCGGATCGGTGCCGAGTTCGACCGCCACCCGGACGGCTCGCTGATGCTCACCCGCGAGGGCGGGCACCGCGCCGACCGGATCGTGCACGCCGGCGGCGACGCGACCGGCGCCGAGGTCCAGCGCGCCCTGCACGAGTCGGTACGCCGCGACCCGTGGATCCGGCTGGTCGAGCACGCGTTGGTGCTGGACCTGCTCCGCGCTCCCGGCGACGGCCCGGACGGGCTCGGTCCGGCATGCGGCATCACCCTGCACGTGCTCGGCGAGGGCAGCGAGGACGGCGTCGGCGCCATCCTGGGCCGCGCCGTGGTGCTCGCCACCGGCGGGATGGGGCAGATCTTCGCGGCGACCACCAATCCCGCCGTCTCCACCGGCGACGGCGTGGCGTTGGCCATGCGGGCCGGCGCGGCCGTCACCGACGTGGAGTTCGTGCAGTTCCACCCGACCGCGCTGATCGTGCCGCCGGCCGCCCGGGTACCCGGTGCCGGGCACGCCCAGCAACCGCTGGTCTCCGAGGCGCTGCGCGGCGAGGGCGCGTACCTGGTGGACGCCGACGGCAAGCGGTTCATGCTCGGCCAGCACGAACTCGCCGAGCTGGCCCCCCGGGACGTGGTGGCCAAGGGCATCCACCGGGTCCTGCTGGCCACCGGCGAGGACCACGTCCACCTCGACGCCCGGCACCTCGGTGGGGACTTCCTGGCCCGACGCTTCCCCACCATCGTCGCCTCGTGCCTGGCCATCGGCGTCGACCCGGGGGTCGACCTGATCCCGGTCGCGCCGGCCGCCCACTACGCCTCCGGTGGGGTACGCACCGACCTGCGCGGCCGGACCTCCATCCCCGGCCTGTACGCCTGCGGCGAGGTCGCCTGCACCGGAGTGCACGGCGCCAACCGGCTGGCCAGCAACTCGCTGCTGGAGGGGTTGGTCTTCTCCCGGCGGATCGCCGACGACATCGCGTCCGGCCTGCCCGAACAGGCTCGCCCGGCGGAGACCGGAGCGTGGCGCGGCGGCACCGGCTGGGTGGTGCCGGCGGCGACGACCCCGACGCTGCAAGCGGCGATGACCCGGGGCGCCGGTGTGCTCCGCTCTGCCGGCACGCTCGCCGCGACCGCCGCCGAACTGGTCGAGCTGGGCACCGGCCGGGGCACCCCGCGTACCGCCGACTGGGAGGCGACGAACCTGCTCACGGTGGCCGCCGCGCTGGTCGCCGCCGCGTACGCGCGGCAGGAGACCCGTGGCTGCCACTGGCGGGAGGACTACGGGACGACCGACGAGCGATGGCAGGGACACCTGGTCGGCGCGGTGGGCGCGCAGGGCCGGTTGACGACCCGGTGGGAGGAGAGCTGATGGCGGACACGGCACGGCTGCTGCACGAGAACGGTCTCGACCCGGCGCAGGTCCGCCGGATCGTCGAGACGGCCCTGGTCGAGGACCTCGGCCCGGACCTGCTCGACGTCACCAGCGTCGCCACCATCCCGGCCACCCAGACCGACACCGCCGACCTGGTCGCCCGGGCCGACGGGGTGGTCGCCGGGCTGGCCGTCGCCGCCGCCGTGTTCAAGCTGGCCGGCGAGGTGACCGGGACGGGACGTACGGTCGAGGTGTCGTTGGTGGCCCGCGACGGCGAGCGGGTGGCCCGGGGCGACGTGCTCGCCACGGTCACCGGCCCGACCCGGGTCCTGCTCACGGCCGAGCGCACCGCGCTGAACCTGCTCTGCCGGATGTCCGGCGTCGCCACCCACACCCGGGCCTGGGCGGACGCCCTGGCCGGCAGCAAGGCGATGGTCCTGGACACCCGCAAGACCACGCCCGGCCTGCGCACCCTGGAGAAGTACGCGGTCCGCGCCGGCGGCGGCACGAACAAGCGGATGGGCCTGCACGACGTCGCCATGGTCAAGGACAACCACAAGTTCGCCGCCGGTGGAGTCGCCGCCGCCTACCGCCGGGTCCGGGAGGCGTTCCCGGACGTACCGGTGCAGGTGGAGGTGGACACCCTCGACGAGGCGGTGGAGGCGGTGGAGGCCGGCGCGGCCTTCCTGCTGCTGGACAACATGCCTCCGGCGACACTGCGCGCGGTGGTGGCGGCCGTGGGCGACCGGGCCGAGTTGGAGGCGACCGGCGGGCTCACCCTCGCCGACGCCGCCGAGGTGGGTGCCACCGGCGTCGACTTCCTCTCCGTCGGCGCGCTCACCCACTCCTCGCCGATCCTGGACATCGCCCTGGACCTGCGCACGGACTGAACCCGTAGGCTTCGTGCGTGCTGCTCTGCATCGACATCGGGAACACCAACACCGTCCTGGCGACCTTCGACGGTGACAAGCTGGTGCACAACTGGCGGATCAAGACCGACGCCCGATCCACCGCCGACGAGCTGGGCCTGATGTTCCGGGGGCTGCTTGCCGGGGACGCCGTCGAGATCACCGGGGTGGCCGCCTGCTCGACCGTCCCGGCCGCCCTGCGTTCGCTGCGGACCATGCTGACCCGCTACTACGCGGACCTGCCGAGCGTCATCGTGGAGCCGGGCGTCCGCACCGGTGTGCAGCTCGCCATCGACAACCCCAAGGAGGTCGGCTCCGACCGGGTGGTCAACACGCTCGCGGCCTACACCCTCTACGGCGGACCGTCGATCGTGGTCGACTTCGGCACCACCACCAACTTCGACGTGATCAGCGGTCGGGGAGAGTTCCTCGGAGGCGCGTTCGCGCCCGGCATCGAGATCTCCTTCGACGCGCTCGCCGCCCGCGCCGCCCAACTGCGCAAGGTCGAGGCGACCAGGCCGCGTTCGGTGATCGGCAAGAACACGGTCGAGTGCCTCCAGGCCGGGCTGTACTTCGGCTTCGCCGGACAGGTGGACCGGATCGTCGAGCGGATGGCCGCCGAGATGGGCGAGCTGAAGGCGGTCATCGCCACCGGTGGGCTGGCGTCGCTGGTGCTCAACGAGTGCCGGACGATCACGCACCACGAGCCGATGATTACGTTGATCGGGTTGCGCATGGTGTATGAGCGGAATGTCTGACTGTTTTTGTGTTTGTTGCGGTGGGGGTTTCCGGGCCGCCCGATCGGCTCCGGGCGGTCAGGCTTGATCCCTGCGCCGGTCGGGCGGCCCGGAAACCCTCGCGGGGCCGGCGTCATCCGTTCCGGTGAGGTGGTCGGCTGGGGTGGGGAGCGGTGCGTCCGTTCGTCGAGGTGGGGCGGCTGCTTCCGGTCGAACCAGTGGTATGCCTGGCCGGCTAGGACGGTGCGGCGTACCCGTCGGGGAGCGGCATCGCCTCTGCGGCGCCGGCCTCGGCGCGTACTCCCGGGGTGGTGGCGACCAGGTGGGCACGCATGCCGGGGTCGGGCTCGACGGTCGTCACCTCGTGCCCGAGGGCCAGCAGGCCACGGGTGAGGATGCCGGTGCCGGCCGCCAGGTCGACCACCCGGGCGGGCCGGGCCGGTCCGTCCAGCGCCCAGCGCAGCGCGGCCTGCGGATAGCGGGGTCGGTACCGGTCGTAGTCGGCCGCCGCCGGACCGAACGAGCGGGCCCTGGTGGGGTGCGTCATGACCGGCAGGCTATCCGGCGACGGCCGCCGGAGCGCTTGAGTACGCTCGGGCCTGACCTCGCCCGAAATCTCCCACTGAGGAAGCGTGCCGTGACCCAGCAGAGCCCCGTGCCAGTCGACCCCGCCGACGACCTTCCCGAGCAGATGAAGGTCCGCCGGGAGAAGCGGGACCGGATGCTCGCCGACGGCGTCGAGCCGTACCCGGTCAGCTTCCACCGGACCAGCACGCTGGCCGAGGTGCGGGAGCGCTACGCCGACCTGCCGACGGACACCGCCACCGGCTACCAGGTGTCGGTCACCGGACGGGTGATCTTCGTACGGAACACCGGCAAGCTCTGTTTCGCCACGCTGCGCGACGGCGACGGCACCGAACTCCAGGCGATGCTCTCGCTGGACCGGGTCGGCCCCGAGCGGCTGGAGGACTGGAAGCGGCTGGTCGACCTCGGTGACCTCGTCGGAGTCACCGGTGAGGTGATCAGCAGCCGCCGGGGCGAGTTGTCGGTGCTGGCGCAGGAGTGGGTGACCACCGCCAAGGCGCTGCGCCCGCTGCCGGTGGCGCACAAGCCGCTCAGCGAGGAGGCCCGGGTCCGGCAGCGCTACGTCGACCTGATCGTGCGCCCCCAGGCCCGCCAGATGGTACGCACCCGGGCGACGACGGTCCGCAGTCTCCGCGATTGCCTGCACGACACGGGTTTCCTCGAGGTGGAGACCCCGATGTTGCAGTTGCTGCACGGCGGCGCGACGGCCCGTCCTTTCGTGACCCACAGCAATGCACTCGACACCGATCTCTATCTACGAATCGCGCCGGAACTGTTTCTCAAGCGCGCCGTGGTCGGCGGTGTCGAGCGAGTCTTCGAGATCAACCGCAACTTCCGTAATGAGGGCATCGACTCTTCGCACTCGCCCGAGTTCGCGATGCTGGAGGTGTACCAGGCGTACGGCGACTACAACACGATGGCCGAACTGACCCGCAATCTCGTGCAACAGGCGGCGGTGGCGGTCGCCGGGTCGACGGTGGTCACCCACGCCGACGGCCAGAAGTTCGACCTCGGTGGTGAGTGGCGTTCGGTGAGCCTGTTCGGCGTGCTTTCCGAGGCGCTCGGTGAGGAGGTCACGGTACGCACCGAGCACACCCGCCTGGTCGAGTACGCGGACAAGGTGGGCCTCACCGTGGACCCCAAGTGGGGGTCGGGCAAGTTGGTCGAGGAACTGTTCGAGGAGTTGGTCGTGCCCGGTCTGGTGGCGCCGACCTTCGTGCGGGACTACCCGGAGGAGACCAGTCCGCTGACCCGGGGACACCGCGAGGAGCCCGGGCTGGCCGAGAAGTGGGACCTGTACGTGCGCGGGGTCGAGCTGGCCACCGCGTACTCGGAGTTGGTCGACCCGGTGGTGCAGCGGGAGCGGCTGGTCGCGCAGGCGCAACTGGGTGCCCGTGGCGACGACGAGGCGATGCGGCTCGACGAGGACTTTCTCCGGGCGATGGAGTACGGAATGCCGCCGGCGGGTGGCATGGGAATGGGAATCGACCGGCTCCTGATGGCGCTGACCGGCCTGGGAATTCGGGAAACCATCTTGTTCCCCTTGGTTCGCCCCGAGTAGTCGACAGGGAACTTTCCGCCGCGATACCGGATCCTATTGACGCAACAAGCATCTGACGGGCTATTGTGCTCTGGTAACTGGCAGGTGCACCGAACCCTGCTCGAAAGGAATGTGGGACGTGGCCAAGCAGATCATTCAGAGGCTGGTCGATGACCTGGACGGCGGGGACGCGGACGAGACTGTCAAGTTCGCGCTCGACGGCGTTCAGTACGAGATCGACCTGTCGACTTCGAACGCCGAGAAATTGCGTGAGGCATTCGCTCCGTACATCTCCGGTGGGTCGAAGGTGGGACGCGGTGGCGTGGTCGTCGGAGGGCGTGCCGCCCGGGGCCGGGGCAGCGCGACGGCGGACCGCGAGCAGAACAAGGCCATCCGGGCCTGGGCCCGCAAGGCCGGCAAGGAGATCTCGGACCGGGGCCGGATCCCCCAGGAGATCGTCGACGAGTACCACTCCAAGGCCGGTCACTGAGACCAGGGTCGTCCGCCACGCCGGTTCGGAGCGCGTCTCCGGGCCGGCGCGGTCGTCTGGTGGGACGATGCGGTCGGGCCGAACGTTGTCCACAGCCGGTGGATGCGTTGTCCACAGCCTGTGGACGGCGGGTGCGGGGTGACCGTCCGGTGCTGAAAGGGCTCCGTGTGGTGCTCTCGGCGGCCCACGGCTCGTGCTCGAATTTCGCTCTGCGCGTACAGACACCATGCCCGGAACACCGGTTGAGCGTGGATGGTTGTGCAAAACGACGCGTACCGGGCCACCGGCGGAGACACACGAGGTCAGCCGAGTCGGTCCGCGGCGATAGAGTAAAGAGGCGCGGACGCCCGTCCCGGGCGCTCGCGTATCCGGCCCCGCCGAGAGTCTTGACCACCAAGATCGAGTGCGCACGGCACGTGAGGAGCACGAGGGCATGTTCGAGCGGTTCACCGACCGAGCGCGACGGGTTGTCGTCCTGGCCCAGGAAGAGGCCCGGATGCTCAACCAC
>NZ_JBEOWP010000033.1:0-11157 GCF_040296095.1 Micromonospora sp. NPDC002389 | reverse complement strand
TTCTCGTCTTGCTCCGCTCCTGGGTCCGGCGGCCGCCCCCCCCCCCCGCCCCCCCCCCCCGACCGTGTTACGGGCAACGGCATACCTTCGCGTCCGATATATTGCTGGCGTGGACACACCGTTGCGCGAACCGACCTTCCTCATCCTCACCGCGCTGGCCCGCGAGCCGATGCACGGGTACGCGATCATCGGTGAGGTGGCCGCCCTCTCCGACGGACGGCTCTCGCTGCGCCCCGGCACCCTCTACGGCGCACTCGACCGACTGACCGACGCCGGCCTGGTGGAACTCGACCGCGAGGAGACCGTCGACGGTCGACTGCGGCGCTACTACCGGCTCTCCCCCACCGGAGGCAGCACGCTCGCCGCCGAGACCGAACGGCTGCGGCGCAACGTCGAGGCGGCCACCGCGCGGCTGCGCGCCCGCCCGGTGCGACCGCTGGCCCCGCGTACCGCCGAGGGCCTGGCATGACCGGGTTGGAACGCCGCTACCGGCACCTGCTGCGGGCCTACCCGGCGGACTACCGCCGCGAGCGGGGCGAGGAGATCGTCGGCACGTACCTCGACCTCGCCGATCCGGGACGGCGCTGGCCGTCGGTCGCGGACGCCGCCGACCTCGTGCGGGGTGGCCTCCGTCAGCGCCTCCGGGCCGCCGGGGCCGGCGACGTGGTCCCCGGCGTACGTCTCGCCGCCCTGCTCGCCCTGGCCACCGCCGCCTTCCTCGCCGCCTTCTGGGCACTCGCCGAGGTGCAGCCGCCACCCGCCGCGTGGGGCCTGCCGAGCTTCGGGCCGTTCGTCTCGATCGGCATCGTCGCGTGGTCCGCCTGGCTGGTCGCCGTGCTGCTCGTGCTCGTCGCACCGGGCCGACCCGCCCGGCTCGGGATCACCGTGGCGGTGCTGGCGACCACGGCGCTGCCGGTGGTGAGCCTGGTCCTCGACGTGCCCCGTCCACCGTTGTACGTGCTGGTGCCGCAGATCGCCCTCGGGGTGCTGGCACTCGCGCTGGACAGTCAACCGTCGCTGCCGACCCGGGCGCTGCCGATCACGGCGGCACTCGGCGGTGCCGCCACGGCTGCCGTCCTGATCGGGCAGTCCTACTGGGGCTGGTACGGCTGGACGGCCGAGCAACTCCTGCCGGCCACCGGCGGGGTGCTGCTGGCGGTCGCCGTGCTACTCGCCGTCGGACTGACCATGCGGCAGGACCGGCGGGGCCAGTGGGCCGTGGTGGCTCTGCTCACCCCGATCGGTCTGCTCAGCGTGCACATCCTGGCCGGCATGGTGGCCGGTCTCGGCGGTGCGCCACGCCCGACGTACCCGACCATGATCGCCGCCGCCCTGGCCGTCGGCCTGCTCGGGCCGGCCCTGCTGCCGATCACGGTCGCCCTGCGCCGCCGTCGCACCCCCGCGCCTGCGGCGTCCTGCCCGACCTGCGGCCCACACCGCTGACCGGCGCACCACCTCGCCCGCACCCGCCGCGTGCACGACCTCGCCGACACCTGACGCCGCACACGCACCCAGGTACCCGCCGCACGCCTGCTCCCGCCCTAGTTGATCACGACGGCCCGGGTCTTCCGTCCACCTGCACGCACTGGCGCGCGTCGTGCCGGGCGGCGACGGCGGACGCCGCGCCGGGACGGCGACAGCGGACGCTGTGTGGGGGCGGCGGGTCGTGCCGGGCGGCGACGGCAGACGCCGTGCGGGGGCGGCGACAGCGGACGCCGCGCCGAGCAGCGACAGCGGACGCTGTGCGGGGGCGGCGGGTCGTGCCGGACCGGCGGGAGGACGGTGGCAGGGGTGATCGGCCGGGGACTGGCGTGGGTGGGTAGATCTGTTGTCGCTGGAGCGACAACAGATCTACCCACCTCCCCACGGGTTGACGAGACTCAGCGCAGTTCGCGGACCCGGCGCAGCCGGGGCAGGAACCGGACCGCCAGCACGACCACCAGCAGGGTCATCGCCACCGCGCCGGGCGCCTTCACCAGCCGGGCCAGGTTCGTGCCATCCGGCAGAGCGAGGAAGGACGCCGCCGCGACGGGCACCACGAACCAGGTGGTCCGGATCGCCGCCACCGCCAGCAGCGCCAGCGGCCACGTCGCGTACCAGGGATGGAACACCGGGGCGAGCACGACGGTGAGGACCAGCGCCAGCCCGGCCCCGAACAGCACCACCCGGAAGCGGGCCTCCCCCGCACCGGCCAGCTCCGCCCCGGCCGCGTCCACACCGGCCGCCTCTCCGCCGGCCACCTCCGCGCTGGGCAGCCCTACCCCAGGCAGCCCCATCCCAGGCAGCCCCATCCCAGGCAGCCCCATCCCAGGCAGCCCCACCCCAGGCAGCCCCACCCCAGGCAGCCCCACCCCGGGCGGGCCGACGTCCGGCAGGCCGGCGCCGGGCGCAGCGGCACCAGGCGGGCGTGGCGCTGCGGCGGTGATGCCAAGCCGGCCGGAGTCCCGGGCGGACATGGCGATGGTGAAACCGGAGCCGCGCAGCGTCGACCAGGTACGCCACCAGAGCAGCACCAGCAGGACCGCCAGCAGCGCCAGCGCCACGATCCGGGCCACCGGCACACCGACGGCTGGCAGCCCGACCGCTCCACCGAGGTAGTCGACGACCATGCCGACGGCGGTCGGCGGTGACGTCCACTGCACCGTGTCGCCGCTGCTGCCCAGTCCACCGATCCAGCCCAGCCCGAGACCGGACACCAGCGAGGACACCAGCAGCGCGCCCACCACACCGGCGGCGAGCGTGCCGCCGTCGCGCAGCAGCGCCGCCAGCGTGTACCGGCCACGGACCGCCGCCAGCGCCGCGAACGGCAGCACCACCACGGCGGTCGCCTTCACCGAGACCGCCAGGCCGAGCAGCACCCCAGCGGCCACCAATGCTCCGACCGCAGGCCACCCCGCGACCCCCACCGGTAGCCCGCCGCCGGGCCACCCCGCGACGCCCACCGGCAGCCCGCCGCCCGACGCCCCAGCGACGCCCGGCGGCACCCTGGCGGTCGACGGCCGATCCGCGCCGGACGTCCCCCCGCCGGTCGACGGCCCAGCACCGCCGGGCAGAGCAGCAATACCCGACGTCCCAGCGATGCCCGACGACCCCGCGACGCCCGGCGACACGCCAGCGGCCGACGTCGGGCGGCGGACGAGCAGCAGGAGGCCGAGCAGGAGCAGGCCGAGCATCACCGCGTCGTTGTGGGCGCCGGAGACCAGGTGCACGCCGACCAGCGGGCAGGCGAGCACCAGCCAGGTCGCCCGCGCGGGCGGCACCCCCGCCGCCCGCGCCAGGCCGGGCAGGCAGGCTGCCGCCAGCAGCAGGCCGGACACCGCCAGCACCCGCAACAGCGCCAGCGTGCCGGCCAGGCTGCCGCCGAGGACCACGGCGAGCGCGGCGAGGAGGACGAAGAACGGGCCGTACGGTGCCGCCGTGTCCCGCCACACCGGGGCGACCGCGTCCAGCCATGGACAGCCCGCCTCGGCCACACCGGTGGCGTACGGGTCACCGCCGTCGGCGTAGACCCAGCCCTGGCAGGCGTACGAGTAGAGGTCCCGGCTGCCCAGCGGCGCGCTGAACAGCAGCGGCACGGTCCACAGGGCGGCGGTGCGCACCGCCCACCCGGTCGACGGGGCGCCACCGCGCAGCGTCCACCAGGCGCCCACCATGGCAGTGGTGCCGAGCAGCCAGAGCAGCACGGTCGGAACGGGGTGCCAGAGCCGGGCGGTGGCGTCGGGCAGGGCGCCGCCGACGTACGCGGAGACGGTGAGGGCGACCGCTCCCAGCAGGCCGACATATCGGACGCGGCGGTCCCGGGTGGAGGCGGGTCGGACGCCGGTCTCGGTCACCGGCGTGCCTCTCCTCAGTCGACGGGAACCGGGCGGCGGGCCGCCCGAGCCGACCGTACCAAGCGGACCGCCACCCAGATCACGAACAGCGTCATCAGCGGCGCACCCACCGTCTTGGTGTACCGGGGCAGGCCGGTGCCGTCGGCCAGCACCTGGAACGCGGCGAACACCGTCACCGCGCTGAACCACCAGGTGCGGTGGGCGGTGGCGGCGAGCAGCGCCAGCGGCCAGAACCAGTACCAGGGGTGGAACAGCGGCGCCAACGCGACCGTGGCGGTCAACGCCAGCGCGGCGTGCCAGAGCGGCTCGCGGTGACGTGCCCGGAACCACAGCCACACCAGCAGCGCCGCCAGCACCACCATGCCGATCCCCCGGGTCACCGGCAGCGCGTCGACGTGCAGGCCGAACGGCAGCAGCACGTACCCGACGGTCTGCCCGACGGCGGTCGGCGGCGAGGTCCAGGCGATCACCTCGTTGCCGTGCGACAGGCCGGTGATCCAGCCGAGGTTCAGTCCGGCGCCCAGGGTCACCCCGACCAGCGTCGCCACCGCGCCGCCGACCACCGGGGTGCCATGGCGCAGCAGCCCGCGCAGGGAGAACCCGCCACCGATCGCGAGCAGCGCCGCGAACGGGACCACCACCAGGGCGGTCACCTTGATCCCGGCGGCCATGCCGAGCACGATCCCACCGGCCAGCAGCGGCCACGGCCGGGCCGGTCGACTGACCACGATGGCCAGGCCGGCCACCATGAACCCGACCATCAACGCGTCGTTGTGCACCCCGGAGATCAGGTGTACGCCCACCAGCGGGCCGGCCAGCGCCAGCCAGAGTGCCCGGCCGACCGGTACCCCGCAGTGGCGGGCCAGCACCGGCAGGCTCACCGCCGTCAGCAGCACACCGGCGACCGCGAGTACCCGGAACAGCGCGATGCTGGCGATCAGCGAGCCGGTCGCGGCGACGATCGCGCCGGAGAGCACCACGAACAGCGGCCCGTACGGTGCCGGGGTGTCCCGCCAGATGAACGACATGGTGTCCAGCCACGGACACGGCAACGTGGAGACGCCGTACTCGTACGGGCTGATGCCGTTGGCGAAACTCGCCCCCTGACAGGCGTACGCGTAGGCGTCCCGGCTGCCCAGCGGCGGCGTGAACAGGAACGGCACGAGCCAGAGCCCGGCGGTGACCAGCGCCCAGCGCGCCGACGGCACCCGGTCCCGCAACGTCCACCACGCGAACGCCATCGCGGCCGTACCGAACAGCCACAACGCGATGATCAGCGGTCCGTACGGCCCCTGCCAGATGCGCAGCGGAGTGGGCCGCAGATCGCCGTCGGGCAGGGCACCGCCGAGGAACGCTGCCACGGAGAGCATGATCGATCCGGCCAGTCCGGTCCAGCGCACGAGGTGATGGGGCACGTCCGACATGCTGCCAGTACCGTGAGCGCGGTACGGAGGTGGGCATGCGGGGCAGTCGGGTGGTGGCGCTGGCCGCCGCGTGCGCCGGGGCGCTCGGTGTGGCGTACCTCATCCTTCCGGCGATGGGTTCGGACCTGGCGGCGCAGGTGGCCCGGGCCGACTTCTTCGCCGCACACGGCGCGACCCCGGTCGACCTGCGCTGGTACGCGGGGGTCCAGCAGTTCGGCTACAGCCTGCTGACCCAGCCGGTGATGGCCCTGCTCGGGGTACGCCTCACCGGCGTGATCGCGGTGATCGCCGCGGCGGCCCTCTTCGCCGCACTGCTGGTCCGCACCGGGGTACCCCGGCCGCTGCTCGGCAGCCTGGTCGGGGTGGTCACCATCGCCGGGAACCTGGTCTCCGGCCGGGTGACGTACGGCCTCGGGGTGGCCTTCGGCCTCGCCGCCCTGCTCGCCCTCACCTGGCGCCGCGGATCGCCTGCCGGCTCGTCCGTGCCCGACGGCGCGGCCCGTGCCGGAAGTCGGGGCCTGGGCGCCAGCATCGGCAGCTCGTGGCGACCGCTCGTGGTGGCCGGGGCGGCGGCGCTGCTGGCGTCGGCGGCCAGTCCGGTGGCCGGGCTCTTCGTCGGCCTCGCCGGGGTCGCCGTGCTGCTGTCCGGCCGGTACGCCGACGGGTTGACCGTCGCGGTCGCGGCGGCGGTACCGCTGGGTGCGACCGCGTTGCTGTTCGGTGACGGCGGCTGGATGAACATCAGCCGGACCGACACCATCCGGGCGACGGTGACCGCCCTGCTGGTGGCCGTGCTGGTCGGCTACCGCCCGGTGCGGTCGGGGGCGTTGCTGGCAGCGGGCGGGGTGGTCGCGGCGGCGCTGGTGCACACTCCGGTCGGGCTGAACGCCACCCGCCTGGCGACCATGTTCGCCCTGCCGATCCTGGCCGCCGCCGCCCGTCCCCCCGCCTGGCTGGCCCGCTCGGCGCGCCACCTCCGCATCGCACCGCGATCCGACGCCCCGATCGAGCCCGGCCCTCCGATCCAGGCCGGCCCTCCGATCCAGGCCGGCCGATCGGTCCAGGCCGGCCCATCGACCCAGCCCGACCTCGTCGGACCTCCCGCAGCATCGACGCGGCCGAAGCGGCGGGGCGTGGCGGCGGTGGCGGCGCTCGCCGTGCTGCTGGCGGCGGTGTGCTGGTGGCAGCCACCGGTCGTCTCCGCCGACCTGCGCAGCATCGGTGACCCGACCAGCCAGCCGAGCTACTACGCGCCACTGCGCGCCGAACTCGACCGGCGCGGGCTGACCGGGCGGGTGGAGGTGCCGCCCACCCGCAACTACTGGGAGGCCGCCCGGATGGGTGACGTGCCGCTGGCCCGGGGCTGGCTGCGGCAGGCGGACATCGACCGCAACCCGATCTTCTTCACCACCGTGCCCGGGGCCGCCGGCACCGGCGTACCGCTGACCGCCGACAGCTACCGGGCCTGGCTCGACGAGTACGCCGTGCAGTACGTCGCGGTTCCCGACGCGCCACTGTCCTGGGTCGGTCGCGCCGAGGCCGAGTTGGTGACCGCCGGCCTGACGTACCTGACCGAGGTCTGGTCCGACCCCAACTGGCGGCTGTACGCGGTGACCGACCCGACTCCCCTGGTCGGTGCCCCGGCCGCACTGGTCCGCGCAGGCGGCGCCGCGGTCACCTTTCGCACCTCGGACGCGGGCACGGTGCCGGTCCGGGTGCGGCACAGCCGGTGGCTGACCGCGTCCGGCGGCGCCACCGTCACCGCCGACGGGGACTGGACGACGGTCACGGTGCCGCGCGCCGGCACGTACACCCTCGGTAGTTGATCGGGCACTGCGGTCGTCGGGTGTTAATAAGGTGCCCTTCCTTACGTCTCCAGGACGCGTTCCATGGCGGTGCGGGAGCGGCGGCCGGTGCGCAGGTACTCGTCGAGGAACTCGCCCGGGTCGTCGCGACCGAGCAGCCGGACCACGCCGGCCAGTTCCACGCCGTGCCGGGGCAGTTGGTCGCCGGCCCGGCCCCGGACCAGCATGAGGGCGTTGCGGACCTGGGCGGCCAGGGTCCAGCCGGCCGTCATCGCCTCGGCGTCCGCCGGGTCGATCAGGCCGGCGTCGCGGGCGGCGGCGAGGGCGTCGAGGGTACGGGTGCCGCGCAGCGACGGGTGGGCACCGGCGTGCCGCAACTGGAGCAGCTGCACCGCCCACTCGACGTCGGCGAGGCCGCCTCGGCCCAGTTTGGTGTGGGTGGCCGGGTCGGCGCCCCGGGGCAGTCGTTCGGTCTCCACCCGGGCCTTGATCCGGCGGATCTCGATGATCTGTTCCCGGGTGAGGCCGTCGGCCGGGTAACGGACCGGATCGACGAGTTGCTCGAACCGGGTGCCCAGGTCGGCGTCGCCGCAGACGCAGCGGGCCCGCAGCAGCGCCTGGGCCTCCCAGACCCGGGACCAGCGGGCGTAGTACTGCTGGTAGGCGGCGAGGCTGCGGACCAGGGGCCCCTGTCGGCCCTCGGGGCGCAGGTCGGCGTCGACGCCGAGGGCCGGGTCGGGTGCCGGCATGCCGAGCAGGCGGCGCAGTTCCTCGGCGATGGCGTGGGCAGCGGCGCTCGCCGCGCTCTCGGCGACGCCCTCGGGGGCCTCGTAGACGAAGAGGACGTCGGCGTCGGAGAGGTAGTTCGACTCGTACCCGCCGAGGCGGCCCATGCCGATCACCGCGAACTTCAAGTCGGGCATGGTGGGCTGGGCGGCGCGGGCGGTCCGCAGCGCGGCGGCCAGGGTGGCGTCGGTGACGGCGGCCAGTGCGGTGCCGACGGTGATGATGTCGCCGAGCGTCGAGCGGTCCGTGTCGGGGCGGGTGGGGGTCAGCGAGCCGGCGCGGCTGAGCACGTCGGCACAGGCGAGCCGGAGCAGTTCCCGGCGGCGCAGCGCGCGGACCGCCCGGATCGCCTCGACCGGGTCGGTGTGTCGGGCCGCCGCGGCGGCGAACCCGTCGCCGAGCACCTCGCGGGGCCGGGGGGTCAGCTCGCTCTCCTCGGCCAGCAGGCGCAGCGACTCGGGTTCCCGGCTCAGCAGGTCGGCGACGTACCGGGAGGAGGAGAGCACCCGGGCCAGCCGGCGGGCCACCGGGCCGGAGTCGCGCAGCAGGCGCAGATACCAGGGGGTGCTGCCGAGGGAGTCGGAGACCTGGCGGTAGTTGAGCAGGCCCCGGTCGGGTTCCGGGGCGTCGGCGAACTCACTGAGCAGCACCGGCAGCAGGGTGCGCTGGATGGCGGCGGTGCGGCTCACCCCGCCGGTGAGGGCCTGGAGGTGACGCAGCGCCCCGGCCGGGTCGGCGAATCCGAGGATCTCCAGCCGGTTACGGGCCGCCTCCGGGGTCAGCCGCAGACCGTCGGCGGGTACCCGGGCCACCGACTCCAGCAGCGGCCGGTAGAGCAGTTTGGCGTGCAGTCGGCGTACCTCGGTGGCGTGGGTGACCCACTCGGCGCGGAACTCCTCGACGGCGCTACGTCCCGGCGTGGCGGTGTAGCCGAGCGCGGTGGCCAGCCAACGCAGCGCGCCCGGCTCGGTCGGCACGGTGTGGGTGCGCCGCAGGCCCTGGAGTTGCAGGCGGTGCTCGACGCCGCGCAGGAAGCGGTAGCCGCGCAGCAGCGCCTCCCCGTCGGCCCGGCCGACGTAGCCGCCGGTGACCAGCGCCCGCAGGGCGGGGATGGTGCCGGGTGCGCGCAGTGTCTCGTCGCCCCGGCCGTGCACGAGTTGCAGCAACTGCACCGCGAACTCGATGTCGCGCAGGCCGCCGGGGCCGCGCTTGATCTCGCGTTCCTGCTCCTTGGCCGGGATGTTGTCGATGATCTTGCGACGCATGGACCGGACGTCCTCGACCGCCTCGGGCCGCTCGGCGGCGTGCCAGAGCAGCGGCGCCAGCTCGTCGATCCACTTCCGGCCGAGCGCCAGGTCACCGGCGGCCGGGCGGGCCTTGAGCAGCGCCTGGAACTCCCAGGTGCGGGCCCAGCGCCGGTAGTACGCCAGGTGGCTGGCGAGCGTACGCACCAGCGGCCCCCGGTTGCCCTCGGGACGCAGCGCGGCATCGACCGGCCAGGCGACCAGCCCGCAGATGTGGATCAGCCGGGTGGCGACGGTGGTGGCCGCCGTCAGGTCGTCGTCCTCGGCGGCCACGAAGATCACGTCGACGTCCGAGACGTAGTTCAGCTCGCCGCCGCCGCACTTGCCCATCGCCACCACACCCAGGCGGGGCCTGCGGGTGCCCTCGGGCAGCTCGGCCACGGCGGTCGCGTAGGCGGCGGAGAGGGTGGCGTCGGCCAGCGTGGAGAGCGCCGCCATGGTCTGTTCCAGGCCGCGTCCGCCGGTCAGGTCGGCCGCCGCGACCCGCAGCAACGCCAGCCGGTACGCCCGGCGCAGCACCGCCACCGGGTTGCCCTCGCCGGTCAGGTCCAGCCGCCCGTCGGCGGTCGGGGCGAGCCCGTCCGCCTCGGTGCGCAGCACCGTCCACTGGTCCGGGTTGGCGACGAGGTGGTCGCCCAGCGCCGAGGAGGCGCCCAGCACGGCGATCAGTCGACGGCGCAGCCCCGGGTCGTCGTGCAGCGCGCCCAGCAGCTGCGACCCGACGCCGATGCCACCGGTCGGCGCGGCGGCGGCCGCCGGGTCACCGTCGCCGGAGGCGGTGGCGGTGGCTCGTCCCGGTCCGGCGCCACGCTGGCGTACCGCCGCGCCGGTGCCGCCGCTCGTGCCGGCCACGGCACGGCGCTCGGCCTCCACCATCCGGTGCAGTTGGCGCAGCGCCAGGTCCGGGTCGGCGGCCCGGGACAGCGCGGTGAGCAGCTCCCGGGCCTGGTCGCCGGTGGGTTCCTGGGTCTGCGGGCGCCACAGGTCGAGCCCGTCCGGGCCGAGCAGGTCGGCGGCGCGGGCGCCGAGGTCGTCGTCGGTGATGCCGAAGCCGTACCGGGCGAGCCGGCCGGTGGCGTTGCTCGGGCGGCCCATCAGTGCCCGAGCAGCGGCAGGCTGCGGCGCGACCCGCTGTCGTCCAGTTCGCCCAGGGCCAGGGCGGCGAACCGGGCGGCGAAGGGCTGCCAGACGTCCTCGATGTCGGCCAGCACCGCGGCGCAGGCGGCGACGACCAGCTCCGGGTCGTAGTCGAGCTCGGCCAGCACCGCCGAGTCGGTCGCCCACTCGGCGATCATGTCGGCGTCGCACTCGATGTGGAACTGCAGGCCCCAGGCCCGGTCGCCGAGGCGGAACGCCTGGTGCGGAAAGCGGGTGGAGGCGGCCAGCAGCGTCGCGCCGGCCGGCAGTTCGGTGATCTCGTCGGTGTGCCACTGGAGCACGTCGGGGATCAGCGGGACGTACCGGAACAGCGGGTCGTTCTCGGCGGCATCACGCCGGCCGACCACGGCGGGGCCCACCTCCGGCCCGGACGTGCTGCGCTCGACGGTGCCGGCGTGCGCGGTGGCGAGCAGTTGCGCACCGAGGCAGACCCCGAGTGTCGGGACGCGGTGCCGGACGGCCTTGCGGAGCAGCCCCTCCACCGCCGGCAGCCAGGGCGCGCCGGGCTTGCCGTCCGGGTACGGGTAGGCCTGCTGGTCGCCGCCGAGCACCACCAGCGCGGCGTACCCGTCGAGGTCGGCGGGGAGCGGGTCGCCCGCGTGCGGGCGGGTCACCGACAGCTCCAGACCGGCCTCGGTCAGCCACTCGCCGAGCCGTCGCGCATCGTCGGTCGGGTCGTTCTCGATCACCAACGCGGTAGCCACGCTGTCGAGGCTATCCGGTCTCGCCGACGGACCCGGCGCGCGGGACCGGTGCGGTGTCCAGGAACGTTGGCGGTGTCGCGGCGAGGTCCAGGCGGCGGTCCGGCAAGGCGGAGTCGGGCCTGGATACCGGTGTTGTATCCAGG
>NZ_JBEOWP010000032.1:0-16034 GCF_040296095.1 Micromonospora sp. NPDC002389 | reverse complement strand
CCGAACATCATCCCCTGATCACCGGCACCCTGCGCATCCAACGCCGACTCCGACGAACCCGTCCGCAACTCGAAGGCGTTATCCACACCCTGCGCGATATCCGGCGACTGCGCCCCAATCGACACACTCACCCCACACGACGCCCCGTCGAAACCCTTCTTCGACGAGTCGTAGCCGATCCCCAGAATCGTCTCGCGGACGATCGACGGAATGTCGGCGTACGCCTTCGTCGTCACCTCACCCGCCACGTGCACCTGACCAGTCGTGATCAGGGTCTCCACCGCCACACGACTGTGTGGATCCTGAGTGAGCAGGGCATCGAGAATGCCGTCACTGATCTGGTCAGCGATCTTGTCCGGGTGGCCTTCCGTGACCGATTCGGACGTAAAGAGGCGGCGTGACACGCTTGTCCTTCCCAGAGCGAGACGGGGTCAGTGGATCGGGCGTTCCGTGGAATCACCCCTTCATGGCAGCCTGCCATGCGGCAACCGTTGGCGGCGAGCCCATGTGTTCGGGAACGCGGCTGCGGACACCACGAGGGAGTGCGGCAGTCGGCCGACCCCCTTGACTAAAGGTCGACGTCGTTCTAAGCCTCGGCGACGGTGCGCGGGATCGGCCCGTGGCCTACCGGTCCGTCGCGGCCAGGTCCAGCAGCGTACGCACGACGGCGTTGCGGGCCAGCGGCACCTTGAAGGCGTTCTCCGGCAGCGGTCGCGCGTCGGCGAGCTCGGCCTCCGCGGCCCGGCGCAGTCTGTCCTCCGTGGGCGGTCCGCCGCGCAGCAGGTCCTCGGCGCGGGTGGCCCGCCACGGCCGGTGCGCGACGCCGCCCAGCGCGATCCGGACGTCGCGGATGCGTCCGTCGGCCAGGTCGAGCGCGGCGGCGACGGAGACCAGGGCGAACGCGTACGAGGCCCGGTCGCGGATCTTGCGGTAGTAGGAGCGGGCGGCGAAGGGCAGCGGAGGCAGGTCGACGGCGGTGATCAGTTCCCCGTGGGCCAGCACCGTGTCCGTCTGGGGCGTCGATCCGGGCAGTCGGTGTAGCTCGGTCAGCGGGATGGTGCGGCTGCCGTCCGGCCCGGTGGTCTGCACCAGGGCGTCCATCGCGGCCAGCGCCACGGCCAGGTCCGACGGGTGGGTGGCGATGCACTCCGGGGAGACGCCCAGGATCGCCAGGTCGCGGTGGTGTCCCTCGACAGCGGAGCAGCCGGTGCCCGGGGCGCGCTTGTTGCACGCCGTGGTGACGTCCTGGAAGTAGGGACAGCGGGTGCGTTGCAACAGGTTCCCGCCCACTGTGGCGAGGTTGCGCAACTGGGTGGAGGCGCCGTTGAGCAGCGCCTGCGCGACGACCGGGTAGCGACGCCGGATCACCGGGTCGGCGGCCAGGTCGCTGTTGGAGACGCCGGCACCGATGCGGACGCCGCCGTCGGGCAGCTCCGTGACGCTCCGGGAGGTGACGTCCCGCAGGTCGACCAGGAGATCGGGGCGGGCCACGTCGAGCTTCATCAGGTCCACCAGGTTGGTGCCGCCGCCGAGGAAGGCCGCCTGTGGTGAGCGGGCCAGCAGGGCGACCGCGCCGGCCAGGTCGGTGGCGCGCGCGTACCGGAAGGGCCTCATGACCGGGCCACCTCCTGGATCGCCGGGATCATGTTCGCGTACGCGGCGCAGCGGCAGAGGTTGCCGCTCATCCGTTCCCGGATCTCGTCGGGGTCGGCGGTGAGGTCGACCGCCCCGTGCGCGGCCGGGTCGGTGCGGTCCGGGTCGCGGACGGTGACCGCGCTGGGCCACCCGGATGCGGCCTCGGCGAGCATGGCGACCGCCGAGACGATCTGTCCCGGGGTGCAGTAGCCGCACTGGAAGGCGTCGTGGTCGATGAAGCTCTGCTGCACGGGGTGCAGTCGACCGTCGCGGGCGAGTCCGGCGGCAGTGATCACCTCGGCGCCGTCGTGGGCCACCGCCAGCGCGAGGCAGCTGTTGGCGCGTCGGCCGTCGAGCAGCACGGTGCAGGCGCCGCACTGGCCGTGGTCGCAGCCCTTCTTGGGGCTGGTGTTGCCCAGTCGTTCGCGCAGCGCGTCGAGCAGGGTGGTGCGGGTGTCGACGGTGAGCCGGTGGTCGGCGCCGTCCACGCGGAGGGTGATCTCGGTGTCCATGCGGTCGTTCCCCGGAGGATCGTGGGCCGGCGAGTTAACGCTATTAAACGGATCCGTAACGTCCAAAGTCGTTGAAAGCGATAAAAAGGTACGCAACGACGTCTGGGAGGTGTCGGCGGATGTTGGCGGAGGTGTGGCCGTTCGTCGAGCGGCGCCACGCGGCCGGGCAGCGGGTCGTGCTGGCCCGGCTGGTACGGCGGACCGGCCCCGGCTCCCGGCCGCTGGGCGCCACCATGGCGGTCGCCGCCGACGGCGGTTGGGCCGGCTCGGTCTCCGGTGGCTGCGTGGAGGGGGCCCTGCTGGCAGAGGCCCGCGCGGTGCTCGACGGTGCCCGCCCCCGCCTGACGGCGGTCATCCCCGGCGCGGAGTTGATGCCCTGGGAGGCCGCGCCCGCCTGCGTCGCCGAGTTGGGGGTGCTGATCGCGCCGGTGCCCTCCGGTGCGGTGTACGCGACCATCGGTGCCGCGTTGGCCGCGCGCCGTCCGCTGGCGGTGGCCGTCGCGTTGCGGGAGCCGTTCGACTGGTCGGTCGCGGCGAGCCGGGACGGGCTGCCCGCCGACGAGGAGTACTTCGTCGAGCAGTGGCGTCCCGGCCCGCTCCTGGTGCTGGTCGGTGCGACGGACCTGGCCGCCGCGGTGGCCGCACTGGCCGTGCCGATGGGCTACCGGGTGACGGTGGTCGACCCGCGACCCGCGTACGCCCATCGAGAGCGGGTGCCGGCGGCCGACGACGTGGTCTGCGACTGGCCCGACCGGTGGCTGTCCGCTGCCCCGGTCGGGCCTCGCGACGCCGTGCTGGTGCTGACCCACGACCCGCGCATCGACGACCGTGCGATCCGTGCCGCGTTGTCCGGCCGGGCCGGTCACGTCGGGGTGCTGGGGAGCCGGGAGGCGCATGCGCGACGGTTGGCCCGGTTGGGTGGTCTCGCCGGTCTCGACCGGCTCGCCGGTCCGGCGGGCCTGGATCTCGGCGGGGACTCGCTGGCCCAGACCGCGCTGTCCATGCTCGCCGAGGTGGTGGCGGTGGCCAACCGGCGTACGGGCGGCCGGTTGCGGGACGCGTACGGTCCCATCCGGGCCGGTGGCGCGTTGCCGGTGCCTGGCTGAGCCGATCCGTCAGGGGGGATCGGGCCGGCGGGTGCGGCATACGTCCGACGCGCACCGAAGGATGAGCGTGTTACCTAATTTATCCGATTTGCCCCGCCACTCTCCTCCGTCCGTGGTCGTTGCAAACGATGTGCGTCGGACGGGACGGACAGCGCCACGGTGCTCACCCGGTCCCACACTGGAGGGAGCGCGGTTCTGAAGCGGATCGCAGGAATGATCATCGCGGCGGGAGGTGGCCGCCGCATCGGCGGCCCCGAAGCCCTGCTGCACCAGGGCGACAAACCTCTGGTCGACCAGATGATCGACACGCTGACGGAGGCGGGCTGCGGGCAGATCGTCGTCGTCCTCGGGGCCGCCGCCGACCAGGTCCGCGACACCGCGCACCTGGACCATGCCACGGTGGTGGTCAACCGGGCGTGGGGCACCGGTGTCGGCTCGTCCATCCGCGCCGGTCTGGCCGGCATCGACGACGACCGGGTGGAGGCGGCGGTGGTGGTCCCGGTCGACATGCCCGGGCTGACCGCCGAGGCGATCCGCCGGGTCACCGCGCTGCCCTTCCCTGACGTGCTCGTCTGCGCCACCTACAACGGGTTGCGCGGCTACCCGATGCTGTTCGGCCGCCGGCACTGGCCGGGCATCGCCACCCTGGCCAGTGCCGACGTCGGTGCCCGGCCCTACCTGCTGGCGCACAAGGACCAGATCGTCGACATCGCCTGCGACTCGGTGGCCGACGGCAGCCGGGTGGACACCCCCGAGCTGATGGCGCTGTACGGCCTGACCGTGCCCGAGCAGCGCGTCGGCGTCTGACCCAGCGGGCTCAGTCGGGCAGGACGTTGCCGGCCGCCAGCCGCTGGTACCAGTGGGCGCTGTCCTTCCAGAGGCGCTCCTGGGTGTCGTAGTCGACGCGGATGATCCCGAACCGGCGGTCGTAGCCGTACGCCCACTCGAAGTTGTCCAGCAGCGACCAGACGAAGTAGCCCCGCACGTCGGCGCCCGCCGCCATCGCGTCGTGGGTGGCGGCGATGTGCCGGCGCAGGTAGTCGACGCGGCGGTCGTCGTGCACCGCGCCGTCGGGCGAGACCACGTCGTCGAAGGCGGCGCCGTTCTCGGTGATCATCAGCGGCAGGTCGGGATACTCGCGGTGCAGCCGCAGCAGCAACTCGGTCAGGCCGGCCGGCTCGATGTTCCAGCCCATCGCCGTGTACGGGCCCGGCTGGGGCAGGAAGTCGACCCGGTCGGCGCCGACCCAGGCGGAGTGCGCCGACCGGCCGTGGCCGTCCGCGCTCGACCGGGCCGAGACCCCGTCCCAGGCGCGGACCAGGGTGGTCGAGTAGTAGTTGACGCCGAGCACGTCGAGCGGGACGGCCGCGGTGCGCTCGTCGCCGTCGTGCACGAACGACCAGTCGGTGACCGCCGCCGTGTCGGCGAGCAGGTCGGCCGGGTACGCGCCGTCGAGCATCGGGCCGAGGAAGGCCCGGTTGGCCAGCGCGTCGATCCGGCGTACCGCGTCGACGTCGGCCGCCGAGTCCGAGGCCGGGCGGATCACGTGCAGGTTCAGGGTGACCGACAGGCGCGCCGCCGGGGCCAGGTCGCGGATCACCCGTCCGGCCAGGCCGTGCGCCAGGTTCAGGTGGTGTACGGCACGCAGCGCCGCCTCCGGCTCGGTGCGTCCCGGCGCGTGCACGCCGGAGGCGTACCCGAGGTACGCCGAGCACCACGGCTCGTTGAACGTGGTCCAGGTGTGCACCCGGTCGCCGAGCGCCCCGACGATCGCCGTGGCGTAGTCGGCGAAGCGCAGTGCGGTGTCCCGCTCCGGCCAGCCGCCGGCGTCCTCCAACTCCTGCGGCAGGTCCCAGTGGTAGAGCGTGGCGACCGGCTGGACACCGCGCTCCAGCAGACCGTCCACCAGCCGGGAGTAGAAGTCCACGCCGGCCTGGTTGACCGGACCGGAGCCGCCGGGCTGCACCCGGGGCCAGGCGATGGAGAAGCGGTACGCGTCCAGCCCGAGCGCGGCGATGTGGTCCAGGTCGGATTCCCACCGGTGGTAGTGGTCGGCGGCGACGTCGCCGGTGTCCCCGTTCAGGGTGCGTCCCGGGGTGTGGCTGTAGGTGTCCCAGATCGACGGTCCACGGCCGTCGATCCGGGCCGCGCCCTCGATCTGGTACGCGGCCGTGGCCGACCCCCAGACAAAGCCCTCGGGGAACACGACATCACTCACTTCGTCACCTCCGTGACCTCGCAGCGGTACCCCGACGAGTCGCCCGCCACCACCTCGGCGGTGGCCGTCCCGTCGCGGTGGTACACCTCGAACTCCGTACCGGACCCGCCGTCGGGCGCCGGCACCCGCACCCGCACCCGCTGGCCCGGTGCCGGAGCGTACAGGCGCAGGGTGACGTCGTCCGCCCAGCGGTAGTCGGGCCGGTCGGTGACCGTCCCGAACGGGATGACCGATCCGGGCCGGGCCAGCACCGGGACGCTGTCGAAGCCGTGCTTCTCGGTGACCCAGCCCGGGCCGGTGACCTGTGCGCCGCTGGTCAGGTGGGTCCAGGTGCCGGCCGGTACGTAGTAGGTGACCTGCCCGTCGGCGCTCATCACCGGGGCGACCAGCAGGTCCGGGCCGAGCATGTACTGCCGGTCCAGGTATGCGGTGGTCGGGTCGTCCGGGAACTCCAGGATCATCGGCCGCATCACCGGTACGCCCTCGCGGTGCGCCTCGTCGGCCGCCGCCGCCAGGTACGGCATCAGGGACATCTTGAGTCGGGTGAACCGGCGCAGCACGTCGACCGCCTCGGCGTCGTACGCCCACGGCACCCGGTACGAGCCGGAGCCGTGCAGCCGCGAGTGCGAGGAGAGCAGCCCGAAGGCGATCCACCGCTTGAACACCGCCGGGTCGGGCGTGCCCTCGAAGCCGCCGATGTCGTGGCTCCAGTAGCCGAACCCCGAGGCGGCCAGCGACAGGCCGCCGCGCAGCGACTCGGCCATCGCCACGAAGGTGGACTCGCAGTCGCCACCCCAGTGCACCGGGAACTGCTGGCCGCCGGCGGTGGCGGAGCGGGCGAAGACGACCGCCTCGCCCTCGCCGCGTTCGGCGGTCAACAGCTCGAAGACGGTCTTGTTGTAGAGGTGGGAGTAGTAGTTGTGCATCCGCTGCGGGTCGGCGCCGTCGTGCCAGACCACGTCGGTCGGAATGCGCTCGCCGAAGTCGGTCTTGAAGCAGTCGACGCCCATGTCCAGCAGCACCTTGAGCTTGTCGGCGTACCAGCGGGCCGCGTCCGGGTTGGTGAAGTCGACCAGCGCCATCCCGGCCTGCCACTTGTCCCACTGCCAGACCGACCCGTCCGGGTTGCGGACCAGGTAGCCGGCCTGCCGGCCCTCCTCGAACAGGTACGACCGCTGGGCTATGTACGGGTTGATCCAGACGCACACCTTGAGGCCGCGTTCGTGCAGCCGGCGCAGCATCCCCTCCGGGTCGGGGAAGGTCGCCGGGTCCCAGATGAAGTCGACCCAGTGGAACTGCCGCATCCAGAAGCAGTCGAAGTGGAACACCGACAGCGGCAGGTCCCGCTCGGCCATCCCGTCGATGAACTCGGTGACCGTCTTCTCGTCGTACGAGGTGGTGAACGAGGTGGACAGCCACAGCCCGTACGACCAGGCCGGCACCCGGGCCGGGCGGCCGGTCAGCGCGGTGTAGCGGCGCAGCACGTCCTTCGGGGTGGGGCCGTCGATCACGTGGTAGGTCAGCGACTGCCCCGGCACGCTGAACTGGGTCTGCGACACCACCTCGGAGCCCACCTCGAACGACACGTGCTCGGGGTGGTCCACGAACACGCCGTATCCGGCGCTGCTGAGATAGAAGGGCACGTTCTTGTACGCCTGCTCGCTGGCGGTGCCGCCGTCGGCGTTCCAGATGTCGACGGTCTGACCGTTCTTGACGTACGCGCCGAAGCGCTCGCCCAGGCCGTAGATCGTCTCGCCGACGCCGAGCGAGAGCCGGTCGTGCACGTACTTGCGGCCCTCCGCGTCGGTGACCACGCCGATGCTGCGTTCGGTGGACGAGGTGACCAGCTTGTCGCCGCGCAGGAAGTCGACCCGCCACGGGCCGGTCAGCGCCACCCGCACGGTCATCTCGCCGGTGGTCAGCCGCGCGCTGAGCCCGGTGACCTCCACCTGCACCGGATGCGTGGCGCTGCCGGCGAGGGCGAAGCGGGGCTGTTTGGGCAGCCCGCCGGAGTGATGCCCGACGGTCACCCCGACCACGCCGGGGGCGGGGGAGAAGAAGCGTACGGTGACCACCGGGCGGTTCAGGGTGTCGCCGCGTCCGGTGATCCTGCCGATCGGGGCGAAGACGGTGAAGGACCGCTCGTCCGGCTCCACCGACTCGACCGTGCCGGGGCGCAGCACGCTCACCCCGGGACGCAGTTGCCAGTATCCGTCGGTGAACTTCACTTGTCGGCTCCTGCCGTGATGCCGCGCGCGAGGGTGCGCTGGAAGACGAGGAAGAACAGGATCGCCGGGAGAAGGCTGAGCAGCGCGCCGGCGTTGGTGGTGGGAGCGTCCATCAGCCGGTCACCCTGCAACGAGGCGAGCGCGACCGGGATGGTCTGGGTCTGGTTGTCGATCAGCATCACCAAGGGGATGAGGAACTCGTTCCAGGTCCAGATGAAGAAGAAGACCAGCAGCACCGAGATGGTGGGCCGGACGTTGGGCAGCACCACCCGCCACAGGATCCGCCACTTGCCGGCCCCGTCGAGCGCGGCGGCCTCCAGCAGTGGGCGCGGGAAGGTGCTGAGCACGGAGGCGAGCAGGTAGGTGCCGAAGGCGGCCTGGATGACGGTGAAGATGATGATCACCGCCAGGCGGGTGTTGTAGAGCCCGGCCTCCTTGGCGAAGTGGTAGAGCGGATAGATCAGGGCCTCCTGCGGCAGCATGTTGGCCAGCAGGAACAGCCCGATGATCCAGAGCCGGCCGCGGACCCGGCCGATGCCGAGCGCGTACGCGCTGAGCAGGGAGACGACCACGGCGAGGACCGCGACCGATCCGGAGATGAGGATCGAGTTCCACAGCTTGACCGGGAAGTCGACCTGCTCCCAGTAGGTGCGCAGTCCGGTGGTGTAGAACTCGGTCGGCCAGCTCAGCGGCCCGTTGGTCGAGTAGTCGCCGGGCGACTTGAACGCGTTGAGCAGCATGAACGCGAACGGCACCAGCATGACCAGCGCGGCGACGCTGACCAGGGCCAGCACGATCCAGCGGGTGACGCCCCGGTGGTGCCGGTCGGGCACCCGGCGGGTACGGCCGCCTGCGCGGGGTGGGGTGAGCGTGACGGCCATCTACAGCCCTCCGTCCCGGCGTTCGGCGCGGTTTTGCGCCCGGATGAACAGCACCGCCACCACGACGATGATCAGTGTCAGCACCATCGAGATCGCCGAGCCGTAGCCGACGTTGAGCCGCTTGAAGAAGGTGAAGTAGGCGAAGTAGGAGGGCACGTTGGTGGCGTTCTCGGGCCCGCCCCGGGTCAGCGCGTAGATCGGGCCGAACACCTTCATCGCGGCGATGGTGCAGGTGAGGCCGACCACGAAGGTCTCCGGCCGGATCTGCGGGAGGGTGATCGCGCGGAACCGTCGCCACCAGCCGGCGCCGTCGATCTCCGCCGCCTCGTACAGCTCGGGGTTGACCCGTTCCAACGCCGCCATGAAGACGACCACCGGGTAGCCGAGCTGCACCCAGATCATCACCGCCATCACCATCGGCAGGGCGGTGTCCGGGTCGCCGAGCCAGTCGTGGCTCAGCGTGCCGAGCCCGATGGCGTCGAGCAGCCCGTTGAGCGCGCCGTCGGGTCGCAGGATCCAGCCCCAGACGATCCCGGCCACCACGACCGGCAGCACCTGCGGCAGATAGAAGGCGGCCCGCAGGGCGGCGGCGGTACGCGGGCGGAACCGGCGTCCGATGGTGTCGAACAGGACGGCGGCGAGGACCAGGCCGATCAGGGTGGGCAGCACCACCATCGCGACGATCATCGCGATGGTGTTCTTGAACGAGGTCCAGAAGACGTCGTCGGTGAGCAGGGTGCGGTAGTTGTCCAGGCCGATGAAGCTGGGGTCGCCGACGCCGGACCACTTGGTCAGGGAGAGGTAGCCGGTGTAGATTAGCGGGCCGCCGATGACGAGCAGGAACAGCACGGCGCCGGGCAGCAGGTAGAGCCAGTAGCCGGCATCGGGGCGTCGGGGGCGGCGCGGGGTCTTGCCCGTCGGGGGTGACGTGGTCGCCCCCGGGCGGGCGGCGACGGTGTCGGGCACTGCCATGGGAGGTCCTTCCACGGTGGGGCGGGCGTCACCGGGTGACGCCGACGGGTACGCCCGCCCCGGCCGCCGCTCAGTCGCGCGTGATCTCCGCGACGCCGTCCTGGTAGGGCTTGGCGATCGCGTCGAGGACCTGCTCGGGCGACCTGGACTGGTTGATCAGGCCCTGGAAGCCGGAGACCAGCACGTCGTAGTAGCCGGGGACCGGCCAGTCCGGATAGAAGGCCAGGCCGTCCTGGCCGCTGATGGTGTTGAAGTTCTCGATCAGCTTGCGGTCCTTCTCGTCGCTGATCGCGGCCGGGTCACCGGCCACCGGCACGCCGCCGTTGTTGCCGATCAGCGCCTGGATCTCGGGCCGCATGGTGATGTCGATGAAGTCGTACGCCAGGTTCTTGGCCTTGCTGGTCTCCGGGACCACCCAGAGGTTGCCGGAGGAGCCGGCGTGCATCGTGTTGCCGGGGAAGAGGAAGCTGTCCCAGTCGTAGGAGATCTCGCTCTTGAAGCGGCCGTACCACCAGCTCCCGGAGACGATCATCGGGACCTTGCCGGAGATGAACGAGGTGCCCATGTCCTCGGCCTTGAGGCTGGCGGAGTCCTTGGCGATGTAGCCCTTGCGGACCCACTCGGCGAAGGTCTCCGCGCCGTACCTGAGCGGGTCGGCCTTGAAGTCCACCGGGTTGGCGTAGAGCTGGTAGTTGTTGACGAAGTTGCGGTCCGCGCGGGAGAGCGCGAGCTGGTAGAAGAGCTGACCTGCCGGGTACTCGGCGCCGGACATGCCCAGCGGCGTGACGCCCTTGGCGACGAAGGTGTCCATCGCGGCGGTCATCTCGGCCAGCGTCGTCGGCACGGTGACGCCGTGTTCGGTGAAGAGTTCCTTGTTGTAGTAGACCATCACGTACTCGCCGTAATTGGGCACGCCGTACCAGTTGCCCGAGCCCATCACGCCCTTGTCGTACCGGGCGGTGGTCTGCAGGCTGGGGCTCAGCGCCTTGTCCCAGCCGCGCTCGGTGGCCTCGGCGGTCAGGTCGGTGAGCAGGCCCTGCGAGGAGAGCAGCCCGGCAGTGGCGTTGCCCTTGTTGTACTCCATGATGTCGGGGCCCTCGGCCGAGTTGATGATCATGCCGGCGTTCTGCTGGATCTGCTCGAACGCCTTGCGCTCGAAGCGCACCTCGACCCCGGGGTGTTCGTCTTTGAAGATCTCGATCGCCCGGTCCCAGGCGATGCCCATCGCGCTGTTGGCGCTCTCGTAGTGCCAGAGCTTGAGGACGTTCGCCCCGCTGTCGTCCCCGTCACCGCCGCAGGCGGCCAGGCTCGTCGCCGTGAGCGCGGCCACCGTGGCCGCCACGGCTACGCTGCGGAATCGTCGCATTGCTAGTCTCCCTGTTGAGTATCGAGCCGGTACTCCTCAAGCCCGTCGTCGCGTGGCAGCGCGACGGCGGGCTGCTTCGTTGCCCGGAGCCGGCTGGTCGCCGCCGGCCCCCGTGTCACTCGTGTCGGCCGTGCGCGGCGGAGCGCTGGAACCCCGGACCTCCAGCGCGCACGGCAACAGTTGCTGGTGGATCTCGCCTCGGCCGCCGTCGACGTGGCGCAGCAGCGTCTCGATGGCGATCCGGCCCACCGCGGAGCCGGGCGAGCTCATTGCGGTCAGCGCGGGCGTCGCCAGCTCGGCGACCTGAGGTGAGGTGACCATCGAGACGACCGAGACGTCGTCGGGGACCGAGCGACCCCGGGTGGCCAGCTCGCCGAGCAGGCCGAACACGGCGTTCTCGTTCATCGCCAGGATCGCGGTCAGGTCGGGTGCCTGTCGCAGCGCGGTCTCCAGTGCGGCCCGGCCCCCGGCGGCGCTGTCCTCGGCGGGGATCATCAGTGGTTCCAGGCCGTGTCCGGTCATCGCGGCGGTGAACGCGTCCTGGGTCCGCAGCGCCGGACCGTAGCCCTCGGCGAGAGTGTCGGCGGAGTGGTTGACGTAGACGATCCGGCGGTGCCCGAGGTCGACCAGGTGAGCGACGGCGTCCTGGACGGTCTGCTCGAAGTCGATGTCCACGTAGGACAGTCCGGTGGTGTCCGCGGTGCGGCCGATGAGCACCAGCGGTACGCCGACCTCCCGCAGCACGTCCACCCGGGGGTCGTGCAGCTGCACCTCCATCAGCAGCGCACCGTCGAGCATCCGCTGGCTGGCCAGCCGACGCAGCTCGTCGAGGTCGCCGACGCCGATGGGGGAGAGCACCAGGTGGTAGCCGGCTGCACCGGCGGCGGCCGCCGCGCCGGTGACGAAGGCGGTCTCGGTGGCGCCCAGACCGCGCTCGTCCATCGGCAGCAGCAGGCCGAGGATGCGGCTGCGTCGGCTGGCCAGTCCGCGGGCCATCGCGTTGGGCTGGTAGTCGAGCGCGGCCATCGCCGCGAGGACCTTGTCCCGGGTGGCCTGGGAGATCGGGCGGGTGCCGGTGAGCACGTACGACACGGTGCTGACCGAGACCCGGGCGAGGCGCGCCACGTCCTGCATGGTGGCCACGGCACCTCCCCATACGGGCTCGTCGAAACGCTTCGACTAAGCGGTTCGACAGAAGGTAGGTCACGTGTTACAGCCACGTCAATAGCCAATGACGAAACGACGTCCAGGCCCCGAGCCCTCGCCGCAGCCCCCACCTCCCCGTCGATCATGGAGTTGTGGTGCTCATAAATGCCACGTGTTGGGGCGACTCGTCAGCCACAACTTCATGATCGGCGGGTGCTGGCGGTGACGTCCCTTAGGCGGAGAAGTAAGCGTGGTTCCCGTCCCGCACAGGCGGTCAGATGTCGAGGTGGAACTTCTCCAGCACGGACGGGGCGACCAGGCCCAGCGCGGCCAGTGCCGAGACGACCATGAGCCCGGTGCGTACGAAGACGGTCTCGGTCCGTCCGCCGGCCCGCATCGCGATCTTGTCGGGCAGGCTGATCGGTGTCCACATCCGCCGTTTGATCGGAATCGGCCACAGGATCGGTACGCCGGCTCGGGTGATCATGTCGCCGAGGATGTGCACGAACGAGCCCACCCCGACCGCCAGCCCGATCATCGGATAGCCGCGGTCACCGGGCAGGTTGACGGCGGTGAACACGGCGGCGCCGGCCGAGACCAGCGTGACGATGACCCAGCCGGCGCGCGCGGCCCACTTGTCGAACAGGCCGCGCAGCGCCAGACCGATCATGAAGAACAGGATGCCGATGACCGCCCACTTGCCGTACTGGACGCAGAGCGTGGTGGTGCCCCAGCCGACCAGCACGGTGAACGGGATGGTGTGGGTCAGCGTCCGGTGGCCGTTGTTGCGCTTCGGGTCCCGGCTGAGTTTGGTGGCGTAGTAGACGCCCAGCGAGATCTTCTCCACCACCTCGGCGACGAACAGCGAGAAGACACCGAAGGTGCGGGCCACGGTCGCGCCGCCCCGGTTGCGGGTCACCTTGCCGGACAGGTCGATGTCCGGCAGCAGCGCGGCACCGGCGCAGACGGCGGTACCGACGGCCAACGCCAGCGGCGACTGCTCGTAGTCGTAGAAGTGCTGGAGCGCCCAGGACCCGCTCAGCCATACCGCCGCGCCTGACAGCGCGTGCGACGGACCCATCATCTCGGCTCGCCCTCCCCAGGGATCTTGAGCGCCAAAACTACGTCACTGTAGTTCTCCGCCACGCCGCAGGGGGACCGCCGTTCCCCTCCACAAGGGACAGCGCCGTGGCGCTGCCCGGGGAACGGCCCGACCACCAGGGAGTATGGCAGCGCCGAGGGGCTCACCGAACCGCTTGTGTCGGCCATGGGACGCGGCGTACCGCCGACCTGTCGTAACCCGGCGGTACGGTCTCCGGGACGTCGTCGCCGCACGTCTGCGCTCCCGGACGAGGTGCCCGCATGCCCACAGAGATCACTTTCGACCGGATCGCCCCGGTGGTGCCGGTGCGTGACCTGGACGCCGCGCTGGACCGCTACCGGCGGCTCGGCTTCACCGTGCGCGCTCACACCGGGCCCGAGCGGTACGGATTCGTCGAGCGGGACTCGGTCTCGTGGCACCTGACCGAGTGGGCCGACCACGACCCGACCCGCACGGCGTCGGCGCTCTACCTGTACGTCTCCGACGCCGACGCGCTGCATGCCGCCTGGGTCGCCTCGGGTGTCGACGGCCGGCTGGGCGAGCCCCACGACACCCCGTACGGGCTGCGCGAGTTCGCCTACGTCGACCCGGACGGCACGCTGCACCGCATCGGCTCACCCGTCCCCACGCCGGGTTGACCGGACAGGCGGGCCAGCCACCGTCGGCACCGTCGCACGACGTGCCGCGCCGAGCTGGCTACGTCCGGTGCGCCGGTGTCACGTGGGCGTGCTCTCCCTGCGGACCGAACAGCGTGAGCAGCTCCGCGGGCCGCTCGTCGGCGCTGCCGATCCAGTGCGGGATCCGGGTGTCGAACTCGGCCGCCTCGCCGACGCCGAGCCGGAACTCCCGCTCACCGAGCACGAACCGGACGGTGCCGTTGAGCACGTAGAACCACTCGTATCCCTCGTGGGTCTGCGGTTTCGTCGTCGGCGCCCGCCCCGCCGGCGGATGGATCACCTTGTACGCCTGGACGCCGCCGGCCCGCCGGGTCAGCGGCACCAGCACCAACCCGGCGCGCCGGATCGGCCGGAGGTGGATGCGCGGATCGCCGGTGGGCGGCGCCGCGACCAGATCATCCAGCGGTACGCCGTACGCCCGCGCCAGCGGCAGCAGTTGCTCCAGTGTCGGGCGCAGCTTGCCGTTCTCCAGGCGGGACAGGGTGCTCGCGGTCAGGCCGGTCTCGCTCGCGAGCGCCGCCAGCGTGGTCTGACGCGCCCGGCGCATCGCCCGCAGTCGCGGCCCGACACCGGCCAACACGTCCCCGGCAGAGTCGTCCATGCCCCGATGATTGCGGATCCGCAAGAGAAATTGCAACCGGGCAACGGTGCTGGTGATGCTGGCGGCACCGCACCGGGCGAACGGCCTGCCGGACGCCGACGCGCCGACCTGACGAAAGGGCACCAATGGACGCCACCGGAGCACGCACCGCTCACGAACCATCGGACCGGAACGGGCCGGACGACGCCGTTCGGTTCTGGGAGCGGCACTACCGCTCCCGACGTACCTGGGGCGGACGGGCCAACCCGCTGCTCGCCGAGACCGCCACGCCACTGCGCCCCGGCGACGCCCTCGACCTGGGCTGCGGTGCCGGCGGCGACACCCTCTGGCTGGCTCGCCACGGGTGGCACGTCACCGCCGTGGACATCTCCGCCACCGCCGTCGACCGGGTCCGGGCCCGCGCCCGCGAGCTCGGCCTCGGCGACCGGGTCGTCACCGAACGGCACGACCTGGCCACCGGCTTTCCGGCCGGTCGGTTCGACCTCGTCTCCGCCCAGTACTTCCACACGCCGTTCGCGATGCTGCGCAGCCGGATCCTGCGTACCGCCGCATGGGCCCTGCGCCCCGGCGGACACCTGCTGATCGTCGACCACGGCTCCACCGCTCCCTGGTCCTGGAACCAGGACCACGACGTCCACCACCTGACCCCTCACGAGGTCGCCGCCGACCTCGAACTGGATCCTGCGCAGTGGACGGTGCTGCGCGCCGATGCGCCCCGTCGTCGCGCGACCGGACCGGCCGGTCAGGTCGCGACCGTCATCGACCACGTCCTGCTCATCCGACGTGCCACCGGAACGGAGTGACCGACGTGCCGACCGACCGCCCACGACGAACCCGGGCCCGGGACACCGGACCGGCCTGGACCGGCGCCGACGAGAAGGCCACCCTGCGAGGCTTCCTCGACTACCTGCGTACCTCGATAGCGGACAAGGTCGCCGGCGTTGACGAACCGCAGGTGCGTACGGCCGGGGTGCCCTCGGGGACCAACCTCCTCGGGTTGATCACGCATCTCACCCACGTCGAACGCTTCTACTTCCTCGGCGAGACCGTCGACAACTGGCGGGCGACCATGCGGCCGTCCGCCGACGACACCGTCGAGGGCGTACTCGCCGAGTACCGGGCCACCGTCGAGCGGGCCAACCAGGTCATCGACGCCTGCCCGGACCTGTCCCATCCCGCCCCGCGACCGCCTCGACGCGGACCGGCGCCGTCGATGCGGTGGGTGCTGGTGCACATGATCGAGGAGACCGGCCGGCACGCCGGCCACGCCGACATCCTCCGCGAACGGATCGACGGATCCACCGGCCGCTGACCGGCCCGTCACCATCGACCCCAACCATCGGTGTGCCCTCTGACGTTCTAGAGCGGTGAGGGGGTGGGCATGGTCCAGTCGTTCCATGAGTTCGTGGTGCATCGTTCGCCGGGGTTGTCGCGGACGGCGTATCTGCTGACCGGGGACCACCAACTTGCCGAGGATTTGTTGCAGGTGGCGTTTGCGCGGACGTATCGGCATTGGCGGCGGGTTGCCGATGGTGATCCGGAGGCGTACGTGCGTCGGGTGATGTATCACCAGCAGGTGTCGTGGTGGCG
>NZ_JBEOWP010000031.1:0-19296 GCF_040296095.1 Micromonospora sp. NPDC002389 | reverse complement strand
CCACCCCCCACCCCCCGCTCTCGCCCCGTTGATCAAGAGGTTTTCGTCGGGTTCGAGCGGGATTTTGACGCAAACCCCTTGATCAACGAGCTTCCGTGCCCGCCGTGCGCGGCCTGCCCCGTCGATCATGGACTTGTGGTGAGGGTGAAAGGTGTATATCGGGCGAAACGCCAGCCACAACTCCATGATCGACGGAGGGATGTCTCCGTCCCGCCTCTCCGTCGTCGCTGACCGGGGGCGGGCTCCTCTGTCCAGTTCGTGATCACGCTCGATCCAGGATCGAGTGGTCTCGCAGCCACCGGGATGCCACTCGATCCTGGATCGAGCGGGCAGCACACAGTGCGGTGCGGCGTGCGGCGCGACGGCGGGGTGGCGGGGAAGGAAGTCGGGGAAGGGCCTCAGGGGAGGGTGCGGGTGGCCTTCTCGGTGGTGGCTCGGGTGGGTAGGCGGGCGTGGTCGGGGTGGGCGCAGAGGACGGTCGACGCGCGCGCGGTGAGCGGGGCTAGCAGCCAGTCGACCGGGTCGGGCAGGGCGTCCACGTCGATCAGGACCCGCTCGCCCGGGGAGATACCCAGCTCGGTCGCGCGGGCGGTCGCCCGCTCACGCAGCGTGACGTGGTCCGGCCCGCCGGGCGGGTACGCGCCGAAGTGGTCGCCGTGTGCGCGTACCTCGGTGACGAAGTCGGCGAAGCCGGACGGCACCTCCCGCAGCGGCAGCGCGAACGGGTGCAGGGCGAGCGCGTACCGGTCGGCGGCCGACCAGGCTTCCGCCTCGGCGGCCCGGTCTGCGGTGGTGAACAGGACGTCCACGGCACCCGGGCGGTCCGCCACGGTCAGGCCGGCCGACCAGCAGCCGAGCAGCACGGCGGCGGTCTGCCAGTGTGGTGGCAGCAGCACCGCTGCGGTGTCACCGGGGCCGAGCGACAGGTCGTCGACGAGCAGGTTGGCGGTCTTGGCCACCCAGTTCGTCAGCGTGGCGCCGGAGAGTTCGGTGCGCTCGCCGGTCGCGTCGTCGTACCAGGTGAGCAGCGGGCGGGTCGGGTCGGTCGCGATTGCGTCGGGCAGGACGCGGGCAATGTTGTCGGCCATCGGCGCGAACGATACGCCGCCGCCGCCCGTACTCGATGACAGTCACAAGTCGGCGAACCGTCGGGTCGGAGTCAGCGTCCGTACTCGGCACCGGCGTAGGCTTGTCCGAAGTGTTGTTCCCCACAGTCCCGCCACCACAAGGAGTCGCCCCGTGACCGCCGGTCGCCCGCCCCGCGTGCTCATCGACGCCACGAGTGTCCCCGCCGACCGCGGGGGCGTCGGTAGATACGTCGACGGCCTGCTCGGCGCCCTCGGCAAGGTGTGCGGGTCGGCGGTGGAACTGGTCGTGGTCAGTCTCCGCACCGACCTGGACCGCTATCGCCGGATGCTGCCCGGAGCCGAGATCGTCCCCGCTCCCGCCGCCGTCGCGCACCGTCCCGCCCGGCTCGCCTGGGAGCAGACCGGCCTGCCCCTGCTGGCGCAGCAGGTCGGTGCCGAGGTGCTGCACTCGCCCTTCTACACCTGTCCGTTGCGGGCCGGCTGCCCGGTCACGGTGACCCTGCACGACGCCACCTTCTTCACCGAGCCGGAGCACTATGACAAGTCCCGCCGGACGTTCTTCCGCAGCGCGATCAAGACCTCGCTGCGCCGTGCCAACCGGGTGATCGTGCCGAGCAAGGCCACCCGGGACGAGCTGATCCGGCTGCTGGACGCGGACCCGACCCGGATCGACGTGGCCTACCACGGTGTCGACCACGACGCCTTCCACGCCCCCGGCGACGAGGAGAAGGCCCGGGTACGCGCCCGGCTGGGCCTGGGCGGCAGCAGCTACGTGGCCTTCCACGGCGCGAAGGAACCGCGCAAGAACGTGCCGAACCTGATCCGTGGTTGGGCGCGGGCAGTCGCCGACCGGGAGGACCCGCCCGCGCTGGTGATCGCCGGTGGTCAGGGGCACGACGACGACATCGACCGGGCCGCCACCGAGGTGCCGTCGCACCTGCGGCTGTTGCGCCCCGGTTATCTGCGCTACGCCGACCTTCCCGGCTTCCTCGGTGGTGCCCTGGTGGCCGCCTATCCGTCCTACGGGGAGGGTTTCGGTCTGCCGGTGCTGGAGGCGATGGCGTGCGCCGCGCCGGTGCTCACCACGCCCCGCCTGTCGCTGCCCGAGGTGGGCGGCGACGCGGTGGCGTACACCAGTGAGGACCCGGACCAGATCGCCACCGACCTGGCCGCGCTGCTCGACGACGAGCCGCGCCGGTTGTCGCTGGCCAAGGCCGGTTTCGACCGGGCCAAGGAGTTCACCTGGGAGTCGAGCGCCGAGGTGCACATCGCCGCCTGGTCACGGGTGCGGGCCTGACGGTGGCAACCCGGCACCCGGGGCGGGCGGTTCGGGCATGATGTCCTGGTGATCTATGTCGTCATTCCGGCGGGTGGCAGCGGCACAAGGCTGTGGCCGCTGTCCCGCTCCGGCCACCCCAAGTTCCTCCACCCGTTCACCGGCACCCCGGCCTCGTTGCTCCAGGCGACGGTGGAGCGGGCGGCGCCGCTGACCACTCCGGAGCGGACCATGGTGGTCACCGGGGCCGCGCACGCGGCGGCGGTGGCCCGCCAGTTGACCGGTGTCCCCGAGGAGAACATCCTCATCGAGCCGTCGCCGCGCGACTCCTGCGCTGCCATCGCGCTCGCCGCGGCGGTGATCGCGGTCCGGGACCCGGACGCGGTGATGGGATCGTTCGCGGCGGACCACCTCATCGGTCAGCCGGAACGGTGGGTGGAGACGGTCCGGGCGGCGGTCCGTGGGGCGGATCAGGGTCTGCTGATGACCGTTGGCATCACCCCGACCCGGGCGGAGACCGGCTACGGGTACCTCCAGACCGGTGACCCGGTGGGCGACGGTCCGATGCGTCCGGTCGTCGAGTTCAAGGAGAAGCCGAACGCCGAGGTGGCCGAGGCGTACGTCCGATCCGGCCGGTACCTGTGGAACGCCGGCATGTTCGTCTGGCGGGTGTCGGCGTTCCTCGCCGAACTGGCCCGCCAGCAGCCCGCCCTGCACACCGGGGTGACCGCGATCGCGGCGGTGTGGGGCACGCCCGAGCAGGACGACGTGCTCGGTGCGGTCTGGCCGACGCTGCCGAAGATCTCGGTCGACTACGCGGTGATGGAGGGCGCGGCGAGCGCCGGCCGAGTCGCCACGGTGCCGGGCGACTTTCGCTGGAACGACGTGGGTGACTTCCACACCCTCGGCGAGGTGTTGCCGACCGACGACGACGGCAACGTGGTGCTCGGCGGCGACGTCAAGTCCGAGGTGCTGTTGCGCGACAGCAGCGGCTGTGTGGTGGTGCCGCAGTCCGGGCGCATGGTGGCCGGTGTCGGCGTGCATGACCTGATCGTGGTCGACACGCCGGACGCGCTGCTGGTCTGCCCGCGCGGACGCGCCCAGGACGTCAAGGCGATCGTGGACGAGCTCAAGGCACGAGGTGAGGACAAGCTCGTCTGAACGCGGCCAGCCCGGGCGGGATGAGCCGGGCGGTCCCGCCGGCCAGCGGTTGCGGTAGCTGGTCCGGCGGGAACCAGCCGAGCGCCTCGGACTCCGCGCTGACCGTCTCCACCGCGCCGGGCGGGGCGAAGACGGCGAAGCGTACGTCGTGGTGCAGGGACCCGCCCTGGCAGCCGACCTCGTGCACGTCCACGTCGATCGGCACCGGGTCCACCCGCAGGCCGGTGATGCCCGACTCCTCGGTCGCCTCGCGGAGCGCGGCCCCGGCCAGCGTCCGGTCACCCGACTCGCAGTGCCCGCCGAGCTGCACCCAGCGGTGGAACTTGCGGTGCAGGCAGAGCAGTACCCGGGAGCCGGTCGCGTCGAAGAGCAGGGCGCTGGCGGTGACGTGTCCGGCCCGGTGTTCGCGGCTCATCGCGACCGGTCCGGCGGTCAGCAGGTCGAGGGTGCGGTCCCGGGCGGTCGCGGCGTCCGGGCTGGTCGGCGTCCATCCGGTGAGGAGCGCTGACGCGTCGGTGTGCAGTGCGGGCCAGCCGTCCGCCGGGGCCTGCGGGTGCTCGTCGGTTGCATGAGGCGTCGACACGGCCCCTCCTTCCGTCCCGCACAGCGTACGGGCGGGTGGGAGGGGAGTTGCGGGGCGGGACGGCGGACGACCGGGTGGCACCCCTGCGGAAGCGTTGAGCCGCAGACCCTCGTGTGGTGCCGCCCGGCCGCGCCTTACCCGGCCCCCGGACTCCGCAGTGGGGCGTCACGCGGTGCGTGCTGTCCCTGCGGCACGCAGAGCATGGCGGACCCGGGTGCCGGGAGTCGAGGTCTTTTAGCCCACGCTTAACAGACCAAGGCGATGTGTCCCAGGTAAAGTGCCAAGCGTCGCCGGGCGTCCCTCAGTCGGGTGACGGGGAGTCGTTCCATGCTGAAGATCCATTTCTCCGGCGAGGACATCCTCCGGACCAGAGTCGCTCCGGCTGCGGACCCGATCTGGGAAGTGGTGCTGAGCCTGCACCTGCTGCCCGGACGCAGCCGGGACCCACTGCTCGCCGGGTGGCGACGTGAGGTCATGCGCGGCCTGCGCCGGCAGGATGACGCCGACGGGCTGCGGTTGCTGCTGGCGTTGAACCCGCCGCGTGGCTACTTTCCGGACTTCCTCACCCCGTACGAGAGTGTCGGCGGGTTCGAGGCCGGGATGGAGGCGCTGCGGCGTACCCCTGCGACGCTGCTGCACCGCGACCTGAGCCGGCTGGCCAGCGGTCGGAGCCTGCCCACCGGGGCCGATGCCCTGGCCCGGGGTGAGCCGCGGGCGCTGGACGACCTGACCGACGCCATGAGCCGGTACCGCGACCTGGCCCTCGGTCCCTACTGGGAGCGGGTGCAGGCGGCGGTGGACGCCGACCGGAGCCGGCGGGCGCGGGCCATGCTGGACGGCGGCATCGAGGGTCTGCTGACCTCCCTGCGGCCGGGTGTGCGCTGGGAGTCCGGTGTGCTGCACATCCCCGACTATCCGAACAGCCGCGAACTGCACCTGCTGGGGCGGGGGCTGCTGCTGGTGCCGTCGTACTTCTGCGCCAAGACACCGGTGGCGCTGGTCGACCCGGAGTTGCCGCCGGTGCTGGTCTATCCGGTGGACCGGCTGGGCGGGCTGATCGCCGACGAGGCCGACGGAACCGGCACCGGGCACAAGGCGTTGGCCGCGCTGCTCGGCCGAACCCGGGCCGCGGTGCTCGCGGCCACCGACGGTGGGTGCAGCACCGGCGAGCTGGCCCGCCGGTTGCGGATCTCGGCGGCGGCGGCCAGCCAGCACACCACCGTGCTGCGCAACGCCGGCTTGTTGGTGAGCCACCGTGACCGCAACACCGTCCTGCACACCCCCACCCCGCTGGGGCGCGCCCTGCTCAACCCCTGACCGACGGGCCCGGCGTCGGGCCCTCGACCGGCGGGGGCAGCCGTCCCCTGCCCGCAGGACCGGCGGTGGGCCGTCAGAGGGCCAGGGAAGCGGCGGCGGTGGTGGCCGGCGGCGGGGGGAGGAGTTGGGAGGGGACGTGGTGGGCCGCGAGGGCGGTCCGCAGGCGCTGCACGTCGGTGCCGAAACGGACCAGTTGGACCGTGCCGACCGGGGTGGGCGGGGAGCACAGGACCAGGCCGGTGGCGCGGTCCGGCCAGCCGGGCACGGTGGTGACCAGTCCGGCGCGTACGTCGTCGTCGACGACCTGGGTGAACACCGTGCCGGGCGCCACGACGTCGATGACCGAGGCGATCGCCGCGGCGACCACCGCCGGGTCGGGGCGTACCTCGCCGGGGCGGTCCGGCAGGTGTGCGGCCTCGGTCAGCCCGGCCGCCCGGGCCTCGGCGGTGCCGAGCGAGAACAGGTCCATCGACGCGTCCCGCACCAGGACCCGCGCACCGTCGCCGTCGTCGTCCTGCCCGGCGGTCAGATAGCCCCGGACCACCGCGACCGGCATCTGGTCGCACTTGCCCTTGATCAGTTCGCCCGCGCCGGCCAGCTCGTCGACCACGGCCATCTGGGTCAGCACCAGCTCGTTGCCGTACGGGTCGACCTCGCCCCGGTGGTCCCGGATCGCGTCCATCCCGGCCACGCCGAGGGCCACGTCGGTGAGCCCGTTGCGCCACGGCCGACCCATGGTGTCGCTGATGATCACGGCGACGTTCACGCCGTTGCGGGCCCGCAGGCCGGCGCGGAGTGCCCGGGCCGAGGCGTCCGGGTCCTCCGGGAGCAGCACCAGCCGGGTCTTGTCGACGTTCGAGGCGTCGATGCCGGCGGCCGCCATCACGAAGCCGTGCCGGGTCTGCACGATCCGGGTCGGGCCGCGCGACGCCACCACCCGGACCGTCTCCGAGGCCAGCACCTCGTCCCGGGCGGCCTGCCGCTCCGGGCCGTCGGCCGGTACGTCCACCAGCCGCCCCTCCGCCTTCGAGACGATCTTGCTGGTCACCACCAGCACGTCGCCGTCGCGCAGCCAGGGTGCCGCGCCGCCGATCAGCGCCGCCAGGTCGTCACCCTCGGTCACGTGGCCGATGCCCGGCACCGGCAGGATCTCCAGTCTCACGTCAACTCCACCGCGGCGCGGACCATCGCCGCCGTCGCCGCCTCGTCGGTCATCCGCAGCGGCACCGCGCGTACGGTCACGTCCGGCACCTGGGTGCCCGCATCCTCCTCGGCGACCAGCCATCCGTCGAGCAGGCCACCGGTGGCCCGGCTGCCGTACAGCCCGCCGACCCCGGCGGCGGTGCACGGTACGCCGACCACGGAGAGGCACCGGTCCGCCATGCCGCGTACCGGCGCGCCACCGATGATCGGCGACACCCCGACCACCGGTGCCGGACCGCCGGTCAACGCCGCCCGCACGCCCGGTACGGCGAGGATCGGCGCGATGCTGACCACCGGGTTGCTCGGTGCCACCAGCACCACGTCGGCACCGGCGATCGCCTCCGTCACGCCGGGTGCCGGCTTCGCGGCCTCCGCGCCGACGAAGACGAACCGGTGCGTCGGCACCTGGGCGCGGTACCGGATCCACCACTCCTGGAAGTGGATCGCCCGCTGCCCGTCGGCGCCGTCGCCGGCCTCGTCGGGCGGGGTCACCACCACGTGCGTCTCCAGGCGGTCGTCGGTCGCCGGCAGCAGGCGCACGCCGGGCTGCCAGCGGGTCGCCAACGCGTCGGTCACCTGGTGCAGCGGATAACCGGCGTCGAGCATGGTGGTGCGTACCAGATGGGTGGCCAGGTCCTTGTCGCCCAGCCCGAACCAGCTCGGCTCGGCGCCGTACGCGGCCAGCTCGGTCTTGACCGTCCAGCTCTCACCGGTACGACCCCAACCGCGCTCGGGGTCGGCCCCGCCGCCGAGGGTGTACATGACGCTGTCCAGGTCCGGGCAGACCCGGAGCCCGTGCAGGCGCAGATCGTCGCCGACGTTGACCACGGCGGTCACCTCGGCGCCCACCTCACGGGCGTACGCACGCACCCCGAGCAGGAACCGGGCACCCCCGATTCCGCCGGTCAGAACCACGACACGCATCAGCCCATCCTCGCCTACGTGACGCCTCCGACGGCCAGTCGCCCGGGGAGACTAGGCTCACGTCGGCACCTGTCCGCTTTCGCCCCCAGGGAGAGTTCGTGACCAGCCCCGTGGAGCATCCGCCCACCGAACCGACCCCGGCCCGTCAGGCGACCGGGCCGCTTCGGGAACTCGTCGCGATCGTGCTCCTGGGCGCGAACGCCGTCTTCCTCTTCGTCACGCTGATCCGGTTGATCACCCCGCAGGGCGCCTACAGCACGGTGACCGGCCGGGCGGGCAGCGCGTTCTACGGCTTCGTCGGGCTGGAGGCGATCGTCCTGCCACTGCTGGCGGTGCTGCTCGCCACCCACCTGGCCCCGGTGGTCGGCAAGGCGAAGCTGATCACGCAGGTGGCCCTGATCGAGTACGCGGTCAGCGTCGTACTCGGCGGCCTGACGCTGCTGATCTGGACGGTCGGCCGGCTGGCCGAGGCGCAGATCTTCGACGCCCTGACCGGTGTCATCACCCGGGCGGCCTGGGTGGCGTTGTTCGGCGCGGCGGCGTACGTGGTCTGGACCGTCTGGCGGCGGCTCTACCACGTGCCCAAGCCCAAGCAGGAGCCCGGCCTGTACGGCACCCCGCAGCAGGGCTGGGCCCCGCAGGGCAACCCGGGACAGCCCGGCGGCTACCCGGGTGGGTGGCAGCAGCAGCCCGGCCCGGGTGGCGGTTGGGCCGGTGGCGACCAGCCCGGCGGTTACCCCGGCCAGCCGAGCGGTTACCCGGGCGCGGGTCAGCCCGCCGGTTACCCCGGCCAGCCGAGCGGTTACCCGGGCGAGCAGCCGAGCGGATACCCCGGCGGTCAGCCGGGCGGGGACCAGCCGGGCTGGCCGGTGGCGGGCCAGGCACCCGGCGGGCCGCCGTCCGCCCCGCACACCTGGCCGCCGCACGGCCAGCCGGTCGTGCCGCCGCAGCCGCCGGCACCGACCTCTCCGGCGGCGCCACCGTTCGGGCAGCCCCCGTCGGCCGACCCGACCCAGACCATCCCGCGTCAGGGCACCGAGCCGGGCCAGGCGGTGCCGCCGCCGGGCGAGGGCGACCGCACCCAGCGGATCGACCCGGGCGACAAGCCCGCCTGAGAGGCGTTCGACCAGCCGGGCGGCCGGGTGCGGTTGCCCACGTGGGGGGTGTGCGGCCGGCGACAGCGCCTAGGCTGGGCGGATGGTTGATCGCAGCGAGCCTGGGCCTGCGGAGGCGGCCGTCCGGCGGGCCCTGCGCCGGGCCGCCGCCGGCCGGGCGCTCGACGTCGACGAGGCGTCCGCACTGCTGAGCGCCCGCGGCACCGCCCTCACCGAACTGCTCGACGTCGCCGGGGCGATCCGCGACGCCGGCCTGCGGGACGCCGGGCGGCCGGGCGTGGTCACGTACTCGAAGAAGGTCTTCGTGCCGCTGACCCGGCTCTGCCGGGACCGTTGCCACTACTGCACCTTCGCCACGGTGCCGCACCGGCTGCCGGCGGCGTTCCTCGACCGCGATGAGGTGCTCGCCATCGCCCGCGCCGGTGCGGCCCAGGGCTGCAAGGAGGCGCTGTTCACTCTCGGCGACCGGCCGGAGGAGCGCTGGCCGGCGGCCCGGCAGTGGTTGGACGAGCGGGGCTACGAGTCCACCCTGGACTATCTGCGGGCCTGCGCGGTCGCGGTGCTGGAGGAGACCGGCCTGCTGCCGCACCTGAACCCGGGCGTGCTCTCCTGGTCGGAGCTGCAACGGCTCAAGCCGGTCGCGCCCAGCATGGGGATGATGCTGGAGACCACCGCGACGCGCCTCTGGTCGGAGCCGGGCGGCCCGCACTACGGCTCGCCCGACAAGGAACCGGCGGTGCGGTTGCGGGTGCTCGACGACGCCGGCCGGGTCGGCGTTCCGTTCACCACCGGCATCCTGATCGGCATCGGCGAGACGCCCGCCGAACGGGTGGACGCGATCTTCGCCATCCGCCGGGCGCACCGGGAGTACGGCCACCTCCAGGAGGTGATCGTGCAGAACTTCCGCGCCAAGCCGGACACCGCGATGCGCGGGATGCCGGACGCGGAACTGCACGACCTGGCGGCCACCGTCGCGGTGGCCCGGCTGTTGCTCGGCCCGAAGGCCCGCATCCAGGCGCCGCCGAACCTCATCGCCGGTGAGTACGACCTGCTGCTGCGGGCCGGCATCGACGACTGGGGCGGTGTCTCCCCGGTGACCCCGGACCACGTCAACCCGGAACGCCCGTGGCCGCAGCTCGACGAGTTGGCGGAGCGCACCGCTGCAGCCGGATTCGAGCTGCGCGAGCGGCTGACCGTCTACCCGGAGTACGTCCGGGCCGGTGAGCCGTGGCTGGATCCGCGCCTGCTGCCGCACGTCACCGCGTTGGCCGAGCCTTCGACCGGGCTCGCCGTGGAGTCGGCCCGGCCGGTCGGCCGCCCCTGGCAGGAGCCGGACGAGACCTTCGGCGGTCGGACCGACCTGCACGTCGACATCGACCGCACGGGACGGACCGAGGACCGGCGGGGCGACTTCGACCACGTCTACGGGGACTGGTCGGAGGTGGCGGCCAAGGTCGCCGTACCGCCGTCGGAGGCCGGCCCGTCCGGTCGGTCGGTCGCCGCCGGTGCCGGTGACGCCGACCTGCGGGCCGGGCTGCGGCTGGTCGCCGACAACCCGGCGGCGCTGCTCGAACCCCGGCACGCCGACGCCGCGATGGCGCTGTTCGGCGCGGACGGCCCGGCCCTGGACGAACTCTGCCGCCGCGCCGACGACCTGCGCCGGGACGCGGTCGGCGACGACGTCACGTACGTCGTCAACCGCAACATCAACTTCAGCAACGTCTGCTACGTGGGCTGCCGGTTCTGTGCCTTCGCGCAGCGGGAGCGGGACGCCGACGCGTACCGGCTGTCGGTGGAGCAGGTCGCCGACCGGGCGCTCCAGGCGTGGGACGCCGGTGCCGGGGAGGTCTGCATCCAGGGCGGCATCGATCCGAAGCTGCCGGTCACCATCTATGCCGACCTGGTCCGGGCGATCAAGGCGCGGGTGCCCCGGATGCACGTGCACGCCTTCTCCCCGATGGAGATCGCCACCGCCGCCGCGAAGGCCGGGGTGCCGGTGAAGGAGTGGCTGACCGGGTTGCGCGAGGCCGGGCTGGACACCATCCCGGGAACGGCGGCGGAGATCCTCGACGACGAGGTGCGCTGGGTGCTCACCAAGGGCAAACTGCCCACCGCCGCCTGGGTCGAGGTGGTCAGCACCGCCCATGAGCTGGGCATCCGGTCCAGCTCCACGATGATGTACGGCCACGTGGACCATCCCGGGCAGTGGTTGGCGCACTTCCGGGTGCTGGCCGGTGTGCAGGACCGCACCGGCGGGTTCACCGAGTTCGTGGCGCTGCCCTTCGTGCACACCAACGCCCCGATCTATCTGGCCGGTATCGCCCGGCCGGGGCCGACCTGGCGGGAGAACCGGGTGGTGCACGCGATGGCCCGGGTGCTGCTGCACGGGCGGATCGACAACATCCAGTGCTCCTGGGTGAAGCTGGGTGACGAGGGCACGGTGGAGATGCTCCGCAGCGGCTGCAACGACCTGGGCGGCACGTTGATGGAGGAGACCATCTCGCGGATGGCCGGCTCCGGCAACGGTTCGGCGCGGACCGAGGAGCAGTTGCGGGCGATCGCGACGGCGGCCGGGCGGCCAGTGCGTAGGCGTACGACTGCGTACGGTCACGTCAGCGCCTAGCGTCGAACCTTCGCGCGTCCCCGGCCGTACCTGTCGATGCCGGCGGCGGGATCGGCGAGGACCGCCGCCGGCACCTGAGATTCGGGGGCCTGCGCGGTCCGTGCGGCGACCCCCGTCCGTCCTTGCGGGCGCGTGCGCGCCGCCGGAAAGGTTGGCCATGATCACTGAGAGAAGGCGGACGCGGCAGTGGCCGCGACTGACCCGCCGGCAGACGTTGACGGCCGCGGCCAGCGCCACGCTCGGCGCGGCCGCCCTGGCGGTGCCGGGGCTCTCGGCCGCCGGAGACGACGACAAGGGGACTGCGGCCGGCGCGGACGAGACGATCGTGGTGCACCTGCGTGACGCCCGCTCCGGCACCATGGACGTCTTCGTCGGCCAGTCCCGCATCGAGGTGCGCGACCGCGGTCTGGCGGACCGGCTGCGCAAGGCCGCCACACGCCGCTGATCCTGCCCACCCGACCTCCGCCCGCCACGCCGGGCGTCCCCGACCGCCGCGCCCGTCACCGGCGCGCAGCGGTCACCCGCCGCCGCCGTACGGGCGGTCGCGTACTCCGGTCCGGCGCGGGCTCTCGGCGCCCGGCCGTCCATCCAATGCACACTTTCGCCCAGTGAGGTGGGTTCGTCATGTCTTCACACCGCGAGGCGCCGGAGATCGCCAAGGATCCGGTCGCCGATTCGTCGGACCTGTACGCCTTCGTCACGCCGGACCGTCCGGACACGGTGACGCTGATCGCCAACTACGTGCCGTTGCAACTGCCCTCCGGGGGGCCGAACTTCTTCGAGTTCGGCGACGACGTGCGCTACGAGATCCACATCGACAACAACGGTGACGGTCAGCCGGACGTCACCTACCGTTTCGAATTCACCACCGAAATCACGAACGCGAACAGTTTTCTCTACAACACCGGGCCGATCGATTCGCTGGACAGCGAGAACTGGAACCGGCGGCAGTTCTACAGCCTGACCCGGATCGCCGGTGGGCGGGAACAGCGGCTGGCGCGCAAGCTCCCCTGCCCGCCGTGCAACGTCGGCCCGCTCTCCACCCCGAAGTACGGCGATCTGGTCCGCCAGGCCACCTTCTCGCTCTCCACCGGGGAGAAGGTCTTCGCCGGACAGCGCGCCGACGGGTTCTTCGTCGACCTCGGGGCGATCTTCGACCTCGGCACGCTGCGCCCGTTCCAGCAGTTGCACGTGGCCGGGAAGAAGATCTTCCAGGAGCCCGGCCAGCCGGTGAACGCCACCGACCGGCTCAACGTGCACAGCCTGGCCATCCAGGTGCCGCTGGATCGGGTGCGCCGCAAGGCGAACCGGTACCACTGGCAGGAGCCCGCCTCGGTGATCGGGGTCTGGACCTCGGCGTCGCGCCGCCAGGTGCGGGTGCTCGGCGACAAGGTGGCGGCCGACACGAGCACCGGGCCGTTCACCCAGGTGTCCAGGCTGGGTAACCCACTGTTCAACGAGGTCATCGTGCCGATGGCACAGAAGGACCTGTGGAACACCCTGCCGCCGTCGGAGGACAAGCGGTTCGCCCAGTTCGTCGAGCGACCCGAGTTGGCGGCCCTGCTGCCGGTGCTCTACCCGGACGTCTTCCCGAACCTGGACAAGCTGAACAAGTCCGAGAAGGCGCGGGCGGACCTGGTCGCCATCCTGCTCACCGGTGTCCCGGAGGGGCTGATCGACGGCTTCACCAACGCCACCGGCGAGGTACAGGCCGACATGCTCCGGCTGAACACCGCGATCCCGCCGGCCCGCCGCCCGAACCGCAACGGCGTACTCGCCGGTGACCTGGCCGGCTTCCCCAACGGTCGGCGGGTCACCGACGACGTGGTGACGATCGCCCTGCGCGCCATCGCGGGCCTGACGGTGCCGCTGGTGGACCGGAAGTTCCAGCCGGACGAGGCGGCCGCCGCGGTGGCCCCGGGGTTGAGCGCCGCCGACGTGACCGCGCCCTTCCTGCGCAACTTCCCCTTCCTCGGTACGCCGTACGACGGCTTCAACAACCCGGGAGTGTCGTCATGAGCGAGCGAGTCATCGGTGCAGTCGGGTCTCGTGCCGGAGCGGAGCGGAGTGTCGGCATGAGTGAGCGCAGCGAGCGAATCATCGGTGCAGTCGGGTCTCGTGCCGGCGCGGAGCGGAGCGGAGTGTCGGCATGAGTGAGCGCAGCGAGCGAGTCATCGGTGCAGTCGGGTCTCGTGCCGGCGCGGAGCGAAGCGGAGTGTCGGCATGAGTGGGCATGTGCACACATACGGTCCGACGGGGACCGGCACTGTTGTGCTTGACCTGGGCGGGGACACCGGCGCCCTGATCGTGCACACCGGACGCCACCTGCTCGGCCGGGAGATCGAGGTCAGCCGGCCGGACCACGACGGCGAGCCGCGGACCCACTCCGCCGTACGCGAGCGGCAGGTCCTGGACGGCATCTTCCACAGTGCGGTCTACCCGGACCTACCGGCAGGTACCTATACCGTCTGGTGGGACGACGATACGCCGGCCGGGGCGGTCCGGGTGGCCGGTGGAGTGGTCACCGAATTCACCTGGCCCACCAGCCCTTCCGGGTCCTCTGACTGACGACTCAGGCTTCCGCGCGACCGCGCCCCGTCCACGATGTGGACGGGGCGCGGTCGTCGTCTGCCCGGTCGATGGGCGGTCTCGGCGAAGTCGGGCTAACCTTGCGGGTCAAGATCAAACGATCTTGACGGGTGGCCTTCCGAAGGCCGGCGCGGGGCGAGATCACCCCTGTCTCGGGTCGCGCGCCACGGGAGAAAACTCGGGCAACTCGCCGGAGAGGGCGTTACTCGGCCGGGGTCTGAATCGATAGGGCAGGGCGAGACCGGGTGCGTGTCGGGAGGGCGACTCCATTATCAAGTTTGGCTTGACGCCGCACGCATTACACGCGTGTAATTTGAATGGGGTTGTTCGCACGAACCGCAGCAAACGGGACCGGACGGACAAGCACGCCTTTCGCGTGGGGGGTTGCAGCGGCGATGGCGCCGGTGCGCGACAAGGAGGCAATTGATGGACGGCCAGCTCGAGGCGGCCGACCTGCTCGGAAACGCGCCGGAGTGGCAGGAGCGAGCGCTCTGCTCGCAGACCGACCCGGAGGCGTTCTTTCCCGAGAAGGGCGGCTCGACCCGCGAAGCGAAGCGCATCTGCTCGCGGTGCGAGGTCAAGACCGAATGCCTCGAATACGCTCTCGGCCACGACGAGCGGTTCGGGATCTGGGGTGGGCTCTCCGAGCGTGAGCGGCGCAAGCTCAAGCGGCGAGCAGCCTGAGTCGTCGGGAAGGGACGGTCGGGGGACGTCCCGCCCCGGGGATGACGACGCGCCGTGGGGGGTCACGGCGATCGGGTCAGGCCAACTCGTCCGGGTCGACGCCGAGCAGGTTCGCCACCTGCTCGATGATCACGTCGTGCACCAGGTCGGCGAGATCCTCGCGGTCCATGGCCCGGAACTCCAGCGGACGCCGGTACAACACGATGCGGGGTGGTACCTCCTGGCGTCCCGGCCGACCCGGCAGCAGCCGGGCCAACGGCACCTCGCCGTCCTCCAGCACGTCGGTGTCATAGACGTTGAGGTCCGGCGGGACGTCCTCGACAGCGAACTCCACCCCGGCGAGTTCCTTGGCGAAGCGACGCTCCAGCGTCTCGACGGTGTCCAGCACCAGATCGTCGAAGATCTCCGCCTTCGTACGCGCCAACGGCACGGTGGCCGGCACCAGCCGCCCGCGCAGACCGCGCCCGTGCCGGTCGCGGTGCGCCCGCCGGCCGGGGCCGGGGCGGCGGTTCTCCGGACTCGTCATGAGCCAAAGGGTAGCCGCCATCGCGCCCCTGCCCGCAGCAGCGCCGGTACCTGGCGCGCCGTGCCCCGAGCCGAAATGTGATCACCAAGACGGGCGTGTCGTAACGCGAACCGGTGCGCCGGACCCGGTAATGGGGATACCCTGCGCCCGTGAGGTCACCACGGCGCTGCTCCCGTAACGGCTGCCCCCGGCAAGCGGTCGCCACGCTGACCTATGTCTACAACGAGTCGACGGCCGTGGTGGGTCCGCTCGCCGCCTTCGCCGAACCGCACACGTACGACCTGTGTGAGCCGCACGCCCGCAGCCTGACCGCCCCGCGTGGCTGGGAGGTGGTCCGGCACGAGGGCGAGTTCGAGCCCCCGCCGCCCACCACCGACGACCTGGTCGCGCTCGCCGAGGCGGTCCGCGAAGCAGCCCGCCCGGCCCCCCGTCCGCCACAGGACGACCAGGCCCAGCAGGCCTCACCCCCCACCACCTCGTCCCGCCGAGGCCACCTCCGCGTAATCCCCCCCACGCACTAACCCCCCACCCCACCCCACCCCACCCCCACGCGCTCGCCGCGCGCCCGCGCCCGGCCGCGTTGATCAAGAAGTTTGCGTCGATTCCTGGCGCCTGGGCCGACCAAACTTCTTGATCAACGCGGCCGGGCGGGGCGGGGCGGGGGAGGGAGTCAGTGGCCTAGGAGGCGGGAGAAGGTGGCGGCGCGGCGGGATGCACGGCCGGTACGGGACTCGCGTTCGTCGGCGGAGAGCATCAGGCGGAGGCCGGCGTTGACCGCGAGCCAACGTAGGGGCTCCGGCTCCCAGCGGGGCGAGCGGTGGTTGACCCAGGGCAGGCGGGTCAGCTCGGTCGGTTCGTTCCGGATCAGGTCGGCCAGCGTGCGACCGGCCAGGTTGCTGGTGCCCACCCCGTCGCCGACGTACCCGCCGGCCCAGCCCAGCCCGTCGGCACGGTGGTAGCCGACCGAGGCCGACCAGTCCCGGGCCACCCCGAGCGGGCCGCCCCAGGTGTGCGTGACCGGCACCTCCGGGCCGAGCGCCGGGAAGAGGTCGCCGAGCGTACGCCGGAGTGCGGCGAAGACCCGTGGCTCCCGGTCGTAGTCGGCGCGGACCCGCGAGCCGAAGTGGTACGGGGCACCCCGCCCGCCGAAGGCGAGCCGGCCGTCGGCGGTGCGTTGGCCGTAGATGATGACGTGCCGGTGGTCGGAGAACGTCTCCCGCTCGGCCAGCCCGATCTCGGCCCACGTCTCGTCGGGCAGCGGCTCGGTGGCGATCATCAGTGAGTAGACCGGAGCGAGGGCCCGCCGGTGCCCGGTCAGCCCCGGCGTGTAACCCTCGATCGCCCGGATCACCACCGGGGCGCGTACGGTGCCGGCCGGGGTGACCGCCGCGCGGGGCCGGATCTCGGTGACCGGGGTGCGTTCGTGGATCGTCACGCCCCTGCGCTCCACGGCGCGGGCCAGGCCGCGGACCAGTCGCGCCGGGTGCACGGCCGCGCAGTGCGGCGTGTAGGTGGCGGCGCGTACCCCGCTGGCACCGCACCGGGCCACGGCCTCGGCCGGGCCGAGCAGGTCCAGGTCCTCCGGACCGAAGCCGAACTCCCGCGCCTCCGCCACCGCAGCCTTGGCCCGCTGCACCTGCGGTGCGCTGCGGGCCAACACCACCGTGCCACCGTACGACCAATGGCAGTCGATGCCCTCGGCGGCGACCACCCGGCCGACCTCGCGGACCGTGTCGTGCATGGCGTGCTGCATGGCGATCGCGGCGTCCCGGCCGTGCCGCCGGGCCAGCCCGGTGAGCGAGGTCGGCAGCAACGCGGAGCACCAGCCGCCGTTACGCCCGGAGGCGCCGAAGCCGGCCACCTGGCGTTCCAGGACCACGATCCGCAGGGCCGGCTCGGCCTCGGCGAGGTAGTACGCCGTCCACAGCCCGGTGTACCCCGCGCCCACGATGACCACGTCGGCGACGGTGTCACCGGCCAACGGCGGACGCGGGGTCAACGGCTCGTCCACGGTGGACAGCCAGTACGACAGGTCCCGGTAGGCCACCACCGCCTCCTAGAGTTTGGTCCAGGCCTCGGTGAGTACGCCCCGCAGGATCTGCTCGATCTCGTCGAACTGCTGCTGCCCGGCGATCAGCGGCGGGGCGAGCTGCACCACCGGGTCGCCCCGGTCGTCGGCCCGGCAGTAGAGCCCGGCGGAGAACAACGCGCTGGACAGGAAGCCGCGCAGCAGTCGCTCGGACTCGGCCTCGTCGAAGGTCTCCCGGGTGTTCTTGTCCTTGACCAACTCGATGCCGTAGAAGTAGCCGTCGCCCCGGACGTCGCCGACGATCGGCAGGTCGTGCAGCTTCTCCAGGGTCGACCGGAAGGCCGCCTCGTTGGCGCGTACGTGCCCGACGAGGTCCTCCCGGGCGAAGACCTCCAGGTTGGCCAGGGCCACCGCGCAGGAGACCGGGTGTCCGCCGAAGGTCACCCCGTGGGCGAACATGCCGGTCTCGGTGAGGAACGGCTCCATCAGCCGGTCGCTGGCGATCATCGCGCCGAGTGGGGCGTACCCCGAGGTGATGCCCTTGGCGGTGGTGATGATGTCCGGCTGGTAGCCGTAGCGGGTCGCGCCGAAGTACTCGCCGAGCCGGCCCCACGAGCAGATCACCTCGTCGCTGACCAGCAACACGTCGTACGCGTCGCAGATCTCGCGGACCCGCTCGAAGTACCCGGGCGGCGGCGGGAAACAGCCGCCCGAGTTCTGCACCGGCTCCAGGAAGACCGCCGCGACGGTGTCCGGCCCCTCCCGCTCGATGGCCCGCCCGATCTCGTCGGCGGCCCAGCGACCGAACGCCACCGGATCGTCGCCGTGCTCCGGAGCCCGGTAGAAGTTGGTGTTCGGCACCTTGATCCCGCCCGGCACCAGCGGCTCGAAGTCCGTCTTGATGCCCGGCAGCCCGGTGATCGACAGAGCGCCCATGGAGGTGCCGTGATAGGCGATGTACCGGCTGACCACCTTGTGCTTGGTGGGCTTGCCGACCCGCTTGAAGTACGCCCGGGACAGCTTCCAGGCCGCCTCGACCGCCTCCGAGCCACCCGTGGTGAAGAAGACCCGGTTCAGGTCGCCCGGCGCCAACTCCGAGATCCGCTCGGCCAGCTCCACAGCGGTCGGGTGGGCGTACGACCAGAGCGGGAAGTACGCCAGCTCCCCGGCCTGCTTGGCGGCGGCCTCGGCCAGCTCGGTGCGACCGTGGCCCGCGTTGACCACGAAGAGCCCGGCCAGGCCGTCCAGGTAGCGGCGACCCTCCGAGTCCCAGACGTACGCGCCCTCGCCGCGCACGATGGTCGGTACCTCACCGGCGGAGTAGCTCGCCATCCGGGTGAAATGCATCCAGAGGTGGTCGGTGGCGTTCGCCATGTCAGCCCCATCGGGTCTCGGGCCGGTCAGGGTTTCACCGGCCGCTCTGCTCACGGTTATCCCACAGCCCACCGCCGCGAGGCAAGTGCAATCGGTTGAACTTGCGCCTCAAAGCAACGGATTTAGCGAGCTTATCCGACGTAGTGCAACGGAATCCGCATCGCCGCCGCCCGGCGGCGTCCTCCTGCGGGCCCGGCTCGTCAGCTCGTCAGTTGGTCGAGACTCGCTGCTCCCGCGCCAGTTCGTCGGGCCTTCGGCGTTCGGGCGTTCCGGCGTTCCCGCGCCAGTTCGTCGGGTCCCGCTGATCTCCGCGCGCGCCAGTTCGCGATCGGCGTTGCCCGGCTTGCCGGGGTCATCTCTCGGTCGCCTTCGCCCTGCTTCAACCACCGCAACGGTTTTCGCTCGGCAGCAGTGCGCTGGTTGAAGCAGAGCAAAGGCGGCTGGAAGGGGTTGGGTGCCCTCTCGGAGTCGGTCGTCGGCGGCTGGTGAGGGTCGGATCCCCGCAGCTCGGACCTCGGGGGCTCGGACCCGGCGGCTGGTGAGGGTCGGACCCCCGTTGGCTCGGGCTTCCGGCGGCTCGGACCTCGGCGGCTCGGGCTTCCGGCGCTCGGACCTCCGGCGCTCGGCCTCCTGGCAAGCAGCGCCTGGTGTCTCGGGCAGGCGGTGCCTCGCTGTCGATCGCTCAAGATCTTGGACAGTTTCCGTTTCGTGCTAACTGTCCTGTCCCGGTACATGTGTCAAGGGGAAGTCCCGATAGATGTGTCATGAGTTGCTGATCATGATGCTCGGGTGAGGCTGATGTAG
>NZ_JBEOWP010000030.1:0-25082 GCF_040296095.1 Micromonospora sp. NPDC002389 | reverse complement strand
CCCGAGAACACCATCTTCGTCAGATCATCGATCTTGCACACATGACCTCAACGACATCGATCACCTTCGGTCACCACCGAATGTGAGACAGAGCCGAAATCACACACACCCAGACCCGAGGCTTGTCGACATCCTGCGTCAAAAGGGCGTTGACGGTGTCGCGGTGACGATCCTGCTCGGTGACCCGACCAGCGCCGCGATCGAGCGGAGAAGCGTCGAGGAGGGTGCGCCCGGCGTGATGGCCGCGAAAATTCGTCAGGTGCAGCAGTACTACAAGCGGCTTGACGATGCGCCGGGGGTAAAGGTGCTCTATCACGACACGACGCTGTACAACTCGATCTATCGGTTCGACGACGAAATGCTGGTGAACATGCACGTACTCGGGTTCCCGGCCCCACATGCGCCGGTGATGCATCTGCGCCGGCTCAACGGTGGTGACCTGTTCGGCACCTACGCCGACAGCTTCGACCGCGTCTTGTCCGCCTCGAAGCCGCTGCCACTCGGTGAGGTGACAGCCTAGAGCCATGGCGAGAACCGAGCACTACCACGACCCGAGCGCGCCCAAAGCCAACAGCATCGTCGTGGCCGTCTCCGTCTTCGTCCGCGACGAGCACGGCCGGGTGCTGCTCATCCAGCGCACCAACAACGGCCTGTGGTCACTGCCCGGCGGCGGCCAGGAAATCGGCGAATCGGTCGCCGAGACAGCGACCCGAGAGACCCGCGAAGAGACCGGCATCAGCGTCGACGTGACCGGCCTGGTTGGCGTCTACTCCGACCCAGGCTACGTCATCGCGTACTCAGACGGAGAGGTGCGGCAGCAGTTCTCGCTCTGCTTCGGAGCCGTACCCGTCGACGGGAATCCGACCCCCAGCGACGAGTCAAGCGACGTCCGGTGGGTGGCCCGCGACGAGCTGGACGCGCTCGACATCCACCCGTCGACCCTTCTCCGCATCACCCACGGCTACGAGGACCGCGCCGAGCCCTACATAGGCTGAGGGACGCTGCCGGCGAGCCGGCGCTGAGTCCGCTGCACAGCCGCGACCATCTCCGGTTCCGCCCGACCGATGAACCGGGTCACCAGGTGCTCCGGCCCGTACCGCGACCGGATCTCCGCCAGGCGCTCCAACACCTCGAAGTCCTGCCCGTCCGGCCCGGTCGTCATGTCCGAGAAGCAGAGAGCGTCAGTCACCGGAGTCTCTTCCCGAGGGAACTCGGCGGCCAGAACCTCACCAAGCCCACGCTCTTCGGCTTCCAGCCAGGCACACGAGTGGTGAGCCACCAGGGCGGCAATCCGCTCGTTGAACCGCTCGCGCCGCAGCCAGCGGCCCCCGTCGAGCGAGTGAAAGCCGGTGTCGACCAGGCCAGGGCTGTAGCCCACGTCATGCAGCCACGCCGACGCCACGAGCACCGCACGATCCTCAACCGGTACGGTATCGCTGACCCGGTCCGCCTTGGCGGCCACCGCCTGGACGTGACTCCACCGACGAGGCAACGGAGTCTCCAACAGGTGCCGCGCAACTTCCCGAGCGGTATCGACGAGGTCGGCCATGCCGCCAGGGTACGGAGCGCACACGGCCCGCACCATCCCGTGCCTGGTAGGCGATGAGACGAGGCCGGCCGGCTGCCGGCGAAGTGGTTCAAACTTTCTGTACGTCTTCAAGGCGGCCCTGAACGGGCCGCACGCGCCGCCGCCTGGGCCGCTGCCGCTGTCGCTCTGCGGCCGTCACGCCTGATGCCCGGCGGCTGGCGCGGAGAGCGGGAAGCCCGGAGGGCCGCCGCAGAACTACAGGCGCTTTAACGGGTGAAGTGGGTGGGCTGGCAGCCGGCCGGGCCGCGCGGCTACGAGCCCGCGCGGCGTAGGGGAGGGCTCGCCGGCCGCGTCGGCGAGCTGGCGGCGGTCGCGGGGTTGCGGCTACTGCGCCTCCGGCGGGGGCGCTCCGGCTCCAGGATGGCCGGGACTCCGACGGCGGGTCACGGTCCATGGGTGGTTGCGGTAGGGAGCCATCCCGCCCACCGTCGACCCGGGCGAGCCGAGCAGACCACCGCCCGACCCGCCAGCGTCCGTACGAGCCGTCAAGGTCCGCTTGACGGGGCGGGCCGGGCGGCGGCCCGCCCCCCAGGAGGGCGGGTCGACGGCAGACGGGATGGTACGGGGAGGATGTTGGATGCCTTCGGGGCTTGTGAAGGCGGCATGATCCATTATTCTGGCCGCCATGGTAGACCCGGTGGCCGTAGCCAAGGAGATTGCCCGCGCAGACGAGGTTCTCCGCTCTCTGGCTGGCGAAGAAATTAACACCATCACGATCAATTCGCTTGACGCAGAAGACGCCCCATTTTTAGCGCTGGTAATCTCGAAGCTCTCCCCCATGATCGGCAACCTGCTAGAGCGCAAGATCATCCACATCCTTGACCGCGAGGTGGATCATGGAATGCATTGGGTGCGGCAGGATCCCGGATTTCCCGATGCCTTGCTAGTCGATAACCTGGGGGACAGTGCCGAAGCTGGGTACGAGGTTAAGGCCTGGTATGCGCTGTCTACTGAATTAACCGGTCGTTTCAGAGAGTCGCTAAATCTACTGGCCCCTCGAAATGTTCGGGTAGTTATCGTCGCATGGTGCATGAGTCATGTTGTCTACGGCGTTCCGCAGATCATCGACGTTCTGACCGTTAGTGGTGCAGAGGTGGCCTCCAGTCGAGATGTCCACTACTGGAATCCTCCGTCCTACCTCACTGTTGAGCCTGGTGATACCACTCTGCGTACGCGTAACCTGCAGCAAACCAACGTCAATGGGTATCGGCTCCAAGACGTGACGGACGCCCAGGAGATAGAGGCGCTTGCACTCGTCGCGGAAAAGGATGGGCGCAGGCTTCTACCCTCGTCCCCAGAGGCGCAGCTATTGGCGCAGCAACTAATGGCCAACTACCCGTATCGCCTAGATACCAATTTCGCCAAGATCGACCGCGTGGACAATCCTCATATTGAGCGATTCAAAGCCGAAGTGCTTAACCGTCGAATGCGGGATAGAACAATGAAGCAATGGGTGCAGCTATTGAAGGGTCTGAGCTCCGAAAAGGCAAGTGTGCGTGAGCAGTGCGAAATGGTCATGAAGGCTATTTACAGCGAACTCTGATCAAATCTCGATAGGCGGAAAGAGGGCGTCCTCGCCATTGGTGAGACGGGCGGTCGCTTCGAGACGCTCGGCGGCTAGCTCGGCGAAGTGCGGGTCGATCTCTGCGGCATACCCGTGCCGCCCAAGTTCGACAGCAGCCACAGTCGCCGAGCAGAGGCCACCGAAAGGCTCCCAAATCACGTCTTCGGGGCTGGTGCAGGCGTTGATGATTCTCTTCATGAAGGCGAGCGGCTTCTGATTTAGGTGGGAGCTAGCGAGTTTTGTCGGCTTGTAGACCCGGGGAGCTGCGCGCTTCATTGAACCCTTGAACCGCTCGGCTCCCCGCAACGCCGGCAGATCCCAAACGTTGGTAACGCCATGCTCGTGGTTCCAGACAGAACGCAGCTGGCTCCACTCCTTAGCGGTCACCGGATCTACACCGTTCAAGGAATAGTATGGACGCCCTTCGGGGCGACCGTACTCGTTCGCGTAGGCGACTAGCTTCTCCATAATCTCGGCGGGAGGCCAGTACCACAACCAGCCTTGGTCGAAGTATTTGCGAGTGGCTGCATCCTTTACGCCGCACGCCTCATTTGCCCTCCGTCGCGGAAGGCCGCTTCGCTTCCACTCGGCCACGAGCCACTCCTTGGCGTGGACCAGGTCGTCGCCGCCGGGGGTTAGTGGGAACCTCGGCTCTCGGGTGTAGAAGACGCAGACCTCGGTGACCACGGGGAATCGTCGAATGGTTTTTCCGTTCACATTGCCGGCAACATGCCCAATGCCCTTGTTCCAGACATTGACAAACTCGTACTTCCAGCCACTTTCGATTAGAACGGGGTGAACGTGCGCCCAGCCCACCTCAGTATTCCAAAACCACAGCGTCGTGGCCATCGACGCCTTGCGGCTCCACGCCTCAATATGCGGTCGATACCAGTCGGCCAAGGGGGCGGGCGTGCGAGGGTCGCCCGGAAATCCACCAACCCCGTATGCGCCATCGCTAACGATGGTGGAGGGCGTTGGCCACTGCTCGTAGGTTGAAAGAACATCTCCCGTGTTGAGTTCGTACCTACCCGGTTCTGTCACGCTGACCTCTCTTAGGAGCACGGGGGTTGTAGCGGCTGACGGTACCTGCCGGACTCTTGGTGGTTGAGGCGACCAGCAGATGACACGTAGAGTGAGCTATCGACTTCATTAGGTTGCGGGGCTTGGGCGCTTGCTGGGTCCGCAGCGTGTGTCGATGGCATCGATGACACGCTACTTAGCAAGTCCTCTAAGGGTGTTAACCACGCCGCGTTCGACTGTCACTAAGTCGCTCGGTCGGCTGGCTACCGCAGCGGGTTTTGGCTTCGTCTCCGTAACCCGGACGAAGATGTGACTCGTGCTGCTGCGGTTGAGCACTTCTGTTACCTCAAGCCGTCGATCATAGCCTGCGATCTTGAGCGAGCCGTCCTCGTAGAGCAGCACCCACATGCCGTTGGGTAACACGACGCGTTGGGCCGGGCGATGTGCACCCTTCGCCATGGCAGCTCCTTGTACATAGTTGCGGTAGCTATGTACAAAGCTATTTGAGTGAGCCTCCACGGGCAAGTCCGCGTTGAAGTCGACGCTCTGGGCTGCGGCTAGCCTCAGCGACACGCGTAGGAGGTCCCGTGACGCGCAGCCGGTGCGGCGAGAGGGGCAGCGGACTGCCGACGGTCAATCGGACGGTTCCTGCGAGGCGACTCAGCCCTGACGCCGTCGGACGGGTGCACAGAGCGAGGTCTCAGGCAGCGGGGCAGCAGGAAAGCAGCGCAAGCCATGATGTGGGCCGGACACGAACCTCGCCCGACGATGCCCCACGCCTGCTTGTCGACGCGGGCCACCACTAGCTGGCAGCAGTCGACAGCTTGCGTCCGCATCCCCCCGACGGGGGTCGTCCCTTTCCCGTTCCGTGTAGTCCTCGGGCGTACGAGTGAGCAGCGGCTGCTGACAGTGACGTGATCCAATCCAGGTCATGGACCTTGAGGCGCTCTCTGCGCTGTCCCGTCGGCTGCGAGAGGTAGACGGGGTGGTGGCGGTGGCACTAGGTGGCAGTCGAGCACGTGGCACTCACCGTCCTGACTCGGACATTGACCTGGGTCTGTACTACCGAGACGGCCTTGACATCGACGCGTTGGGTGCCTTGGCGGCGGAGTTGGCAGACAGGCCGGTCGAGGTGACGGAGCCCGGCGGTTGGGGGCCGTGGGTCGACGGTGGTGGCTGGCTGACGGTCGAGGGATGGCGTGTGGATTGGATCTATCGTGACCTCGACCGCGTGAAACGGATCTGGGAAGACTGCCAGGTCGGCCGATATGAGGTCGGTGTTCAGCCGGGCCACCCCTTGGGCTTCTACTCACACGCCTATGCCGGTGAGGTGGCGTTGGGCCAGGTGTTAGCCGATCCCACCGGTGAAGTGACAGACCTACGGGCGCAGGCCCGCCAGTACCCGACCGCTCTCGGTGACGCTCTTGTGGGCGGACTGTGGGAGGCCGACTTCACCACCGGCTTGGCCGGGTACGGGGCGGCTGGCAACGATCCGACCTACGCGGCTGGATGCCTGTTCCGCGCCGTTGGTGTCGCGTGTCAGGCACTGCACGGCCACGCCCGCCAATGGTTGATCAACGAGAAGGGCATGGTCGCATCGACCGCAGCGCTGCCTGCGGCGCCTCCGGATTTCGCCGATCGCGTTCACGCGTTGCTGGCCTCGCCGGGCCGGTCTAGGCAGGAAATCGCCGACACGGTGTCCAGGGCGGAGGCCCTGATCGCGGAGGTCCGTCGGGCCACCGGCCGGTGGCGGGAGGACCTCCACGGCTAGCCGATCACCGCGCGGCCGGGCGTACGAGCCGGCTCGAAACAGGCCAGGGCCCGGCCGCGTCGGTCGGTGACGACCCAGGGGTGCCCGACGTACGTGTGCTGCCGGTACGACGTGTTCGGTTGCAGGACTCGGTACTGCCTGCGGTGTCCCTGGTAGTCCAGCCAGTGCACGGTCACCGCGCGGGAGGTGTGGTTGACGAACTCGATGGCGGTCTCGGGGCCGCCGCCGACCGAGCGCAGCCACCGTTCGTGTCCGCCGGGCAGCGGGGCGAGTCGGTGAGGTTGCGGCTCGGGTGGCCGGGTGGTCGGTGGGGGGCTCGGCGGGCGGCTCGGTGCGGACGTCGGTCGGCTGGTCGGCGTACCCGGGGTGCGGGGTGGATCGGTCCGTGGGGCCGACGTCGACGGCGACCGGGTCGGTGCGGACGCCGTGGTGGGCGGCAGGGGTCGGGTGGAGGAGACCCCGCCGACGGAGGATGAGGCCGACGGCGCGGTCGTGCCGGCGGCGGAGGGGCGCTGCGAGGTGCCGGCCGGGACTGGCGGCTGCGGTGCGACCCAGCCGGAGGGCCGCTCCGGCGCGGCGGTCGTCGGGGCTTCCGGCGCGGGCCAGAGCAGGGTGAGCATCAGTCCCAGTACGGCGGTGGCGACCCCGGCCAGCAGGAGCCGGTGGCTCGTCCGGCCGGTGCCGTGGCGTGCCGGCTCGGCGGGGACGACGACGGGTTCGGACGCGACGGTCAGCGGTGTCCATGGACCGTCGTCGCGGGTGACCGGTGCGGCCGGCAACGCGAGCCGTGTCGGGTGCGCGGGCAACTCCGGTCGGATGGGTGGCGCGGCCTGGGAGCGCGGGTCGAACAGCCAGGGGCCGACCCGGAGTCTCGGCTCGACGCGGGGTTGCTCGTGATCTGGCGACTGCTTCATGACCTCGATCCAGCGAGGGATGCCGTTCCGCCGACGGCGCAGACCGTCGATTATGCGTGCTTTCCATGACGTCCCGCTATGGCCGATCGAAGGCGATTTGAACGCGATGCGCGATCGTCCACATAGCAGATCGACTCTGACTATGGGCGTTGTCCACAGGCGACCTGGTTGTCCACAGGTTGGCCCCACGGGGCGGCGTCGAGACCGCTTCGGGCGGCAGGGTTCGGCACAGCCAACCCCTGCCGACCGCTGGAGGCCACGATGCCCGCCCGTACCTCCGTCCCGCCGCACCCGCCTCCGCCGCTGGTCGTGACCGGGGACGGTGACCTACTCGACGACCTGCTGCGGCTCGCTGCCGCCGGAGGTGTCGAGGTGGAGGTCGCCGCCGACCCGGCGGCGGCCCGGACCCGCTGGCGGTCCGCCCCGCTGGTGATCGTCGGCAGCGACCAGGCGCAGCCCTGCCTGCGGGCCCGGCTGCCGCGACGCTCGCGGCTGGTCCTGGTGGGCCGGGGCGGGGACGTCGAGTCGAGCTGGCAGGTCGCGGACCTGCTCGGCGCCGAGCACGTCGCGGTGTTGCCGGCCGCCGAGCCGTGGCTGGTCGACCGGTTCGCCGAGAGCGGTGTCGGGGACGCGCCAGGTGGCCGGGTGGTCGCCGTCCTGGGCGGCCGAGGTGGGGCCGGGGCCAGCATCCTGGCCGGCGGGCTCGCGGTCACCGCTGCCCGTACCCGGCTGCGGACCCTGCTGCTCGACGCCGATCCGCTCGGCGGCGGCCTCGACCTGGTGCTGGGCTGGGAGCAGTTGGAGGGCCTCCGTTGGCCGGCGCTGACCGGGGCGGACGGCCGGGTGGACGCCCCCGCCCTGGTGCGGGCGTTGCCCAGTCGGGGTGATCTGGTGGTCCTCTCCTGGGATCGTGGTGACCTGGTCGCGGTGCCGGCCGAGGCGATGGCGGCCACGCTGGACGCGGCCCGACGCGGCCGGGACTTCGTGGTGGTCGACCTGCCCCGGTATCTCGACGACGCGGCGGTCACCGCGCTCCAGGCCGCCGACCGGGTCTTCGTGGTCGTGCCTGCGGAGTTGCGGGCGACTGCTGCGGCGGCACGGGTGGTGGCAATGGCCGGTCCGCACTGCCACGACCTGTCGGTCGTCGTGCGTGGCCCGGCCCCCGGCCGGTTGCGGGCGACCGAGTTGGCCAAGGCGCTCGGGTTGCCGCTCGCCGGCAGCCTGCGACCGGAGCCGGGCCTGTGCCGGGGCCTGGAGCGGGGTGAGGCGCCGGCAGCCACCGGGCGCGGTCCGCTGGCCGACCTCTGCCAGCGGATCGTCACCGACCTCACCGGCCGGAGCGCCACGGCGGGTGCGGCGTGAGCGGGGAGAGCCTCGCCGCCCGGGTACGGCAGCGGATCGCCGCCGCCACCACGCCGGTCACCCCGGCCGCGATCGTCTCCGCCGTACGCGCCGAGCCCGACGCCGCCGTACTCGGGGACACCGCCCTGCTGCGGATGGCCGACCAGGTACGCGACGACCTGGTGGGCGCTGGTCCGCTCGCCCCGCTGTTGGTCGATCCGGAGGTGACGGACGTGCTGGTCAACGGGGTACGGGTGTGGGTCGACCGAGGTCAGGGGCTGCACCAGGTCCCGGTGCCGGTGGGCACCGTGGACGACGTACGCCGGCTCGCGCAGCGGCTCGCTGCCGGAGCCGGTCGTCGCCTCGACGACGGTTCGCCGTGCGTCGACGCCCGACTGTCCGACGGCACCCGGATGCACGCCGTGCTGCCACCGGTGGCGACCGACGGGCCGTACCTGTCGTTGCGTACGTTCCGGCAGCGGCCGTTCACCCTGGACGAGTTGGTCGAGCAGGGTGCGGTGGCCCGGCCGGTCGCGCCGGTGCTCGCCGCCGTGGTGGCGGCCCGCCTCGCGTACCTGGTGATCGGGGGCACCGGGTCCGGCAAGACGACCCTGTTGAACACGCTGCTCTCGCTGGTGCCGACCACCGAACGGATCGTGCTTGTCGAGGACGCCGCAGAGCTTCGGCCGGTGCACCCGCACGTGGTGGGGCTGCAGGCCCGTACCGCCAACGTGGAGGGCTCCGGCGCGGTCGGTCTGAGCGAGCTCGTGCGGCAGGCGCTACGGATGCGGCCCGATCGGCTGGTCGTCGGCGAGTGCCGGGGCGGCGAGGTGGTGGATCTGCTCGCCGCACTCAACACGGGTCACGACGGCGGCGCGGGAACGCTGCACGCCAACACTCCGTCGGACGTGCCGGCCCGGTTGGAGGCGCTGGGACTGCTCGGCGGGCTGCCCCGTCCGGCGTTGCACGCCCAGGTGGCAGCGGCCCTGCAGGTGGTGTTCCAGATCCGCCGTACGCCGCAGGGGCGGCTGCTGGAGTCGGTCTGCCTGCTCCTGCCGGAGGGACCGGAACGGCTGGTCACCGCGGTACCCGCCTGGATCCGGGGTCGCGGGCTCGGGTTCGCCGGCCGGGCACTCGGCACCATGATCAAAAATCGGGACGTCGCGGTGCCGCCGATCCTGTCCGAACCGTGGCCCGGATCGGCAGGCCCGGCATGAGCGGCGGATACCTGTGGGCGGCCGGGATGCTGCTCGGGCTCGGTGTGGTCGTGATCCGGCCGGTCCGTACCCGGGTGTTCCCGGGCCGGTCGCGCGAGGACCGGGCCGATGATCCGCTGATCGAATGGGTGGCCACGCTGCGGTCGGTGGGCGAGCCGGCCCAGTCCTGTGTGGTCCCGCCGCTGGCCGATCTGCGACCTGCGATGACGCGTCCTACCTCGCCGAACTCGACGGCGGGCTCGCACCCGCCGGGGCGCGGTGACGGGCGTCGACCGATTCGCGGCGGCATCACCACCACACCACCGTCGGTCACGCGACCAGGCGTGACGCCGCTCGTGGCGAGGGCCGGAGCGAAGCAGCGTCCGCCCGACGCGCCGACGAACCCGGAGGACGAATCCGCGCCGACGGCGGACGCGACGCCTGCCCCGCACCGGGCGAACACGAGCGACGAGCGGCAGGAGCATCGGGCGCGCCACCTCCCGAACGCGCGGCTGGCCGGGAGGCCACACACGAGAGTCCTGCTGCTGACCATGCTGCTCGGCGCGACGGTGGGTGGACTGCTCGGCGGTCCGGTGGCGGCGGTCGCGCTGGCCGGGTACGGGGCCGTGGGCGTACGGGCCCTGCTGCGCCGTCGCGCGACGGCCAGGGCGGCACAGGCGCAGCGGGAGCGGCTGGACCAACTCTGTGCCCTCGCCGCCGACCTCCGGGCCGGACTACCGGTTCCGGCGGCTGTGGCGGCGCTGCGTTCCAGCGGCCCGGATCAGGTCGGTGCCGTCGCGGCGCGGGTGACGAGCCGCGACGACGGCACGCGCGCCGCCGACAGCGGTGCCGGCAGCCGAGCGACGAGGGGAATCGACGTACTCGACGATCGGCCGAGACGGTTGGCAGAGGCGGCGGTGCGGCTGGCCGACCGGACGGGTGCGCCGCTGGCCGAGCTGGTGGAGCGGATCGAAGCCGACGCCCGGTCGACGGATCGGGGACTGGGTGCGGCGGCGGCTCAGGCCGCCGGAGCCCGCGCTACCGCCTGGCTGTTGGCCGCCCTTCCGGTGGGTGGCATAGCTCTCGGCTACGGCATCGGGGTCGACCCGCTCCAGGTGCTGTTGCACACCCCGATAGGTGGTGCCTGTGCGGTCGCGGCCGTCGTGCTCCAGGCGATCGGACTGCTCTGGGCGGACCGTCTCGGTGCCACACCCGCCGGAGCCGGCTGATGCTCCGACCGATCGCTGCCGCCCTGACCGACGGCACACTCGCCCCGACTGGTCGCCCGCTCGACCTGGCCGGCGGTCCGCTCGACCTTGTCGACAGCACGATGGCTGCGGCGGTGCTGGTCGGCGTCGTCCTGATCGCCGTGGTCCTGGTCGGCCGGCACCGACCTCGGCGGCGGTTGCGCCGGTTGGCCGATGCGAGCCCGTCGACTGCCACCCGCCGTCACAGCGGTGCCGACGGCCCGCCCGGACCAGCGAGCACCGCGAGCTCGTCGAGGTCCGGTGGGCAACAGAGAGCCGCGCCACCGGTTCCCGGTGCCGGGGCGGGCCGTCGGGTGGACCGGGTACGACTCGCCGCCGGACTGGCGGGCGTGGCCGTGGCCGTACTGGTCGGGGGATGGCCCGGCCTGGTGGCGGCGCTGCCCACCGCGCTCCTGCTCGACCGGCTGCTCCGGCGGATCGAGCCACCGGCGGACCGGAACCGGCGGCTGCGGGCCGTCGCCGATCTCCCGCTCGCCGCCGACCTGCTCGCCGCCGCGCTCCGGGCGGGCGCTCCGGTCGAACGCTCGGTGCTCGCGGTGGCGGACGCGCTGGGCGGTCCGCTCGCCGACCAACTCGGCCGGGTCGGACGCACGCTGCAACTGGGCGGTGGGCCGCAGGAAGCCTGGGCACACCTGGCGACGGTGCCGGGCGCACAGCGGATCGGCGCCGCCGCGATCCGCTCGGCCAGTAGCGGGGCCGCGCTGGCCGGCGCCCTCACCCGGCTCGCCGACGACCTGCGCGCCGACCGGGCCATCGCGATCGAGTCGGCGGCGCGCCGTACGGGCGTGCTGATCGTGCTGCCCCTCGGCCTCTGCTTCCTCCCCGCCTTCATTCTCGCCGGTCTGGTGCCGGTGATCGTCGCCGTGCTCGGCGACGTGCTGTGAACACATCGAGAAGGGACGAACACGTGCGCAGAATCCTCGCCCGCCTTCGCGGGGACGCCGGGATGAACACCGCCGAGTACGCCGTCGGCACGCTCGCCGCGGTGGCCTTCGGAGGCGTCCTGCTCAAGGTCCTGACCTCCGACAGCGTGCAGTCCGCGTTGACCGCCGTCATCGACCGGGCCCTGAAGTGACCGGGCGCCGGCCGACCGGTCGTGACCGGGGTTCCTTCACCGCCGAGATGGCGGCCGGTCTGCCGGCGCTGCTGCTGCTCCTGCTCGTCGGGTTGACCGCGGTCAACGCGGTCAGCGCCAGGGCGGCCTGCCTGGACGCGGCCCGGGAGGCGGCGCTCGCCGCCTCTCGGGGCGAGCCGGGTGACAGCGCCGCCCACCGGCACGCACCTCCTGGTGCCGAGGTGGCCGTCGTGGTGGACGACGAGGTGGTCCGGGTGACCGTGCGCGCCCCGGTCCGTGCCCTCGGCACCGACCTGCCCGCGATCGTCGTCGTCGCCACGGCGGTGGCGGCTGTCGAGCCCGGAATCCCGGAGCCGAGGCCGTGACCTTCGCCCCGCCCCCGAACCGCCCTACCAGGGCAGCGTCTCGGTCTCGGCGGCGAGTCGGCGGGCGTGACCGAGGTGGGGCGACGGTCTGCCTGCTGGCGGTCGGGCTGGTCTTCGTGATCAGTGGGATCTTCGGCGCGGGGATCGGCGCGGTGCGGGTGGCGCGTCACCAGGCGCGGGTCGCGGCCGACTTCGGTGCGCTCGCCGGAGCGGGCCGAGCGCTGCACGACGAGTCGCAGGCGTGTGCCGAAGCCGCCGAACTCGTCACCGCCAACGGTGCCAGGCTGGTCCGATGCCATGTCGACGGGATTGACGTGGTGGTCACCGCCGAGGTGTCGGTGCGTCCGCTGCCCGGGATCTCCCGGGTCGCCACGGCCACCTCGCGAGCAGGCCCGATGCGCGGGTGAGCGGTTCCCCGCGCGGACGGGGAACACGTCGGGTGCGAGCTGGCCAGGTGGCTGGCCCGCACCCGACGAGCCAGCCACCCGACGACGATGCCACCCGACGACGACGCCGAGCGACGCCTTGGTCAGCGGCCCTGGAGGGCGTCGAGTGCGATCGCCATGGCGATCACCAGGCGGCGGTCGATCTGCGGGTGCTGGATCTCGACGACGTAGCGGTCACGCAGGCCCCACTTCTTCACCACCGAGAAGACCGGCTGACCGTTGGCGACGAAGTCGAAGTGGTACGGCAGCCAGGACAGCGACTCGGCGAACCGGCGCAGCACCGCCACCGGCATGCTGCGCTCCTGACCGACGATGTTCGGCAGGCCGGCCTGCTCGACGTGCCACGTCGAGCGGAGCAGCGACTGCGCGAAGTCCTTGCGGAACAGCCCGATCGGGGTGCCGGCGTGGTCGGTGACGTCGTACGTGGCGCCGAGGTCGATGCGCTGACGGGCCTTGAACCCGAGCAGCGGCTGCTGCTTGGAGTCGTCGGCGTAGATGGTCACCTGCTCCTTGAAGGCAAGCCGCTTCTGCTGTGCGAACGCCAGCAGACCGCCCTCGGAGCCGTCCGGCGCGACGCTGTGCACCTCGTACTGGTTGACCATGAAACGTAACCGCTGGCGGATGTGGAACTGGTGCTGTGCCTGCAAGCTATCGAGCTGCATGAGAATCTCCTCGATCGTGATGCGCCGGAGTGTCGCACAGCTCGGCAAGCGACCCGGCGCTGAGTGTCAGGTCAGCGGACACCGTCGACAGCCGCCCGGTGGGACCAGGTGGTGAGGAGTTGGTGGATGGTACGGAGCCGCTCGTTGATCTGGTCCAGCCGCTCGGCCTGGGCCAGGGTGGCGAGCGCCGTACCGAGGGCGATCTGCTGGTCGATGTCGAGCTTCTCCTGGTCGATGGTGTAGAGCAGCTCGACGGTCTCGGCGATGGTGTCGGCCACGGCTCCTCCTCCATGTGCGGCGGCGACGACGGAATGATGGTCATGGCGCTCGATGGAAGCGCTCCCATCCATCAATGCCCGGAGCGACCGGATCTCATGCCTGCCCGCTGAGAGCGACCGGCAATAGGACTGGCGGGGCTGCGGCGAGCCCTGGCACGTCGGCTGGCGGCGTTGTCGTCGTCGGCCATGCAACACCGGCATGGCCTCCTCCTCCGCCTTGCCATCCTCGGCCAGGACCCGCCTCGCCTCCACCGCCCTATTGCCGGTCGCTCTTATTCCGGCAGGTTCGCCAGCACCACGTCCAACACCCTGATCGCGTCCGGCTTCGACAGCGGGTTGTTGCCGTTGCCGCATTTCGGTGACTGGACGCAGGAGGGGCAGCCGTGCTCGCAGCCGCATTCGGCGATCGCGTCCCGGGTGGCGCGCAGCCAGGACGACGCCATGCCGTACGCCCGCTCGGCGAAGCCCGCGCCGCCGGGGTGGCCGTCGTAGACGAAGACCGTCGGGGCCTCGGTGTCCGGGTGGACCGCCGTGGACAACCCGCCGATGTCCCACCGGTCGCAGGTGGCCACCAGCGGCAGCAGCCCGATCGCGGCGTGCTCGGCGGCGTGCAGCCCGCCCGGCACGTCGGCCGGGTCCACGCCGGCCGTGGCCAGCGACTCGGGGGAGAGGGTGAACCAGACCGCGACGGTACGCAGCTCCCGCGCCGGCAGGTCCAGCGGGCGGGTGTCGATCACCTCGCCGGTGGCGATCCGCCGCCGCTGGTACGACACCACCTGGCTGGTGACGTCCACCTCGCCGAGGAACAGCCCGACCGGTCCGGCGTCGACGTACGAGCGCACCGACACCACCGACAGCGAGGTGACGTCCCGCGCGTGGGTGGACCAGTCCGGCTCCTCGGGGTGCACCAGCGCGCATCCGTCGTCCAGATCGAGCGAGTCGACCACGTACGACACGCCCTGGTGCAGATAGACCGCGCCGGAGTGCAGCAGGAAGTGCGCCGAACCACCGTCGACGGTGCCGAGTAGCCGGCCGGTCGCCGCCTCCACCACGCAGACCGGTGCGCCGCCGTCGCCGCGCAGGTCCACCTCGGGTCGCTCCCGGTGCCGCCAGTACCAGCCGGTCGGCCGCTGCCGCAGCGCGCCCGCCTCGACCAGCGCCGCGACCGTGTCCTTCGCGCCGTCACCGAACAGCGCCAGGTCGGCGTCGGTCAGCGGGGCCTCGGCCGCCGCGCAGGCCAACTGCGGCCCGAGCACGTACGCGTTCGCCGGGTCGAGCACGGTGGCCTCCACCGGTGCCCCGAACACCGCCTCCGGATGGTGCACCAGGTAGGTGTCGAGCGGGTCGTCCCGGGCGATCAGCACGGCGAGCGCCTCCTGGCCGGATCGCCCGGCCCGGCCCGCCTGCTGCCACAGCGAGGCCCGGGTGCCCGGGTACCCGCAGATCAGCACCGCGTCCAGGCCGATCAGGTCGACGCCCAGCTCCAGTGCGTTGGTCGAGGCGAGCCCGAGCAGGTCCCCGTGCAGCAGTGCGCGTTCCAGTTCCCGGCGTTCCTCGCGCAGGTAGCCGCCCCGGTACGCGGCGACCCGGTCGCCCAGCCCGGGGACCGCCTCGTCGAGGCTGCGTCGGGTGCTGGTGGCGACCACCTCGGCACCTCGGCGGGACCGGACGAAGGCCAGGGTGCGTACGCCGGAGGCGACGGTGTCGGCGAGCAGGTCGGCGGTCTCCCGCAACGCCGACCGCCGCACCTGGGTGAGATCGGCCGCCTCGTGCGCGGGGCCGCCGGAAGGCCGCCCGCCAGAAGGCGAGCTGCCGGAAGACGAACCGTCGGGAGCCGAGCCGGAGGGTGCCGAGCCGGAGGGTGCCGAGCCGGCGGGTGCCGGGCGGGGGGAGGGGATCGCGGCCGGGTCGGGCGGGAGCAGGGGTGGCTCCCAGAGCGCGAAGGTCACCCCGGCCCTCGGTGAGGTGTCCTCGGTGACCGCCGTCACCGGAAGGCCGGTCAGCCGCCCGGCCGCGTCGGCGGGGTCGCCGGAGGTGGCCGAGGCGAGCACGAACGTCGGGCCGGGGTCGCCCGTGGCGGGGCGGTAGCGGGCGCACTGCCGCCGCAGCCGCCGCAGCACGTGGGCCACGTGCGAGCCGAACACGCCCCGGTAGACGTGGCACTCGTCGACCACCACGTACGCCAGGCGGCGCAGGAACCCCGACCACTGGGCGTGGCCGGGCAGGATGCCGTGGTGCAGCATGTCCGGGTTGGTCAGCACGAACCGGGAGTGGCGACGGATCCACTCGCGTTCGGCGCGCGGGGTGTCACCGTCGTAGCAGGACGGTCGTACGCCCTCGATCTCCAGCGTGGCGACGGCGCGTAACTGGTCGGCGGCGAGCGCCTTGGTCGGGGCCAGGTAGAGCACCGTGGCGCGCGGGTCGGCAAGCAGGGTGGACAGGGCGGGCAACTGGTACGCCAGCGACTTGCCGGACGCGGTGCCGGTGGCCACCACGACGTGCTGCCGGTCGTACGCGAGGCCGGCCGCCTCGGCCTGGTGCCGCCAGGGTGCCGTCACCCCGCGCCGGGCGTACGCGGCACGCAGGTCCTCGGGTGCCCAGGTCGGCCACGGCACGGCGATCCCGGCGCGGGGTGGCACCCGCTCGACGTGGGTGATCGGGTCGGTGGCGTGTCGCTGGCGCAGTCGGCGCAGCAGCTCGCCCGGCGGCGGTCGTTCCGGGCCGCTGCCGGCGGAGACGGGAGCTGCCGGGGTCACGTTCTGCACTCTCGCACTGGTGTTCGGAAATGGGAAATCGTCGCGTCTGCAGGTCGGAACCGGGTCCGTGAGTCGTCAGGCGCCTTCGGGGGTAATGGTTAGATGCCAGAGAGCTTACGGCTGTGCGAGGGAGGACCGATGGAGCTGTCGCTGGCGACCCGCACCGTGGGGGAGCACACGGTGCTCGAGGTCGGCGGTGAGGTGGATGTCTACACCGCCCCCCGGCTGCGTGAGCGGCTTCTGGAGCTGATCGACTCCGGGGCCCGGCACGTGGTGGTCGATCTCGGCCGGGTGGACTTCCTCGACTCCACCGGCCTGGGTGTGCTGGTCGGTGCGCTCAAGCGCCTGCGGACCGCCGACGGCACCTTCTCGCTGGTCTGCGACAAGGAGCCGCTGCTCAAGATCTTCCGGATCACCGCGCTGGACCAGGTCTTCCCGCTGCATCCCACGGTCGAAGCGGCGACCGGTACCGGCGCGTGATGGCGACGGTCCGGCTCTCCTTCTCCCCGGCGCCGGTGCACGTCCGCACCGCCCGCCTGGTCGGCGTGGCGGTGGCCCGACGGGCCGGTGTCCGCGAGGATCTGCTCGACGAGGTACGCCTGGCCATCGGCGAGGCGTGCACCCGCGCGGTCGCCCTGCACCGCCAGTACGGCGTGCCCGATCCGGTGCTGGTCGAGATGTCCGACTCCGGGTCGTACGCGGTGCGGGTGGTGGACCGGGCACCGATCGAGGCGAGCATCGGTCTCGCCGCGCTCGACGCCGACCAGTTGGCCAACGAGTCCCTGGACGAGGACGACCTCACCACCGGTGTCGGATTCGCCCTGCTCGCCGGGTTCGTCGAGGATCTTCAGGTGCGGCCGGTCGACGAGGGCGTCGGCACCGAGGTGCGGATGGTCTGGCCGGTCGGTCGCTGACCGGTCGGCACCGCCGGCGCCCGCGCATCAGATCAGCGCCGCGGAATGCGGCATTCGTGGCGCGGTGTCGTCGAATCATCGGGCTCGTATTCCCTGGACTGGGAATGCGAGCCCGTTCGCATGGACCCGTTCCTATATCAGATTTCGTTTCATAACACAGCGACGAAGATCATCGGCCGATGGTGCCACCTCGGTGTGACCTCGAACACTGCGGAGGGCTACAGTACCCGGGTTGTCAGCAAGTGATCCACCGGGCAGCCAGCGCAGATGGGCGTCCGTCGCCGGTTTCCGCCGGGTGGGTGGCGCGCACTTGCGAATTCGCATACAGGCACCGGCCGGTGCGTCTCCACCGGCCGGTGCGTTGTTCGGCACAGGAGGACACAGATGTCCGACACCTTGGCCGCCGAGGGCGGCGGGATCTCCCTAACCGGAGCCAATGTCACGTACGTCGTCATCGCCGCGGTGATCGCGTTGGTCGCGCTCGCCTTCGCCGCCGCGTTGACGAAGGCCGTGCTGGCCGCCGGCAAGGGCACCACCAACATGCAGGAGATCTCCGGGGCCGTGCAGGAGGGCGCCTCGGCCTACCTGATCCGGCAGTTCCGGACGCTGGCGATCTTCGTGGTGATCGCCGTGGTCCTGCTGTTCCTGCTGCCGGTGCACAACACCGACGGCAGCGAGACCGCGGTGAAGATCGGGCGCTCCCTCTTCTTCGTGGTCGGCGCGCTGTTCAGCGCCTTCATCGGTGGCGCGGGCATGTGGCTGGCCACCCGGGCCAACCTGCGGGTGGCCGCCGCCGCCCGGGAACGTGAAGGCGGCCGGGAAGCGGCCATGAAGATCGCCTTCCGGACCGGTGGCGTGGTCGGCTTCCTCACCGTCGGCCTCGGCCTCTTCGGTGCCGCGCTGGTCGTGCTGATCTTCCGGGGCGACGCGCCGACCGTGCTGGAGGGCTTCGGCTTCGGCGCCGCCCTGCTGGCCATGTTCATGCGGGTCGGCGGCGGCATCTTCACCAAGGCGGCCGACGTCGGCGCGGACCTGGTCGGCAAGGTCGAGCAGGGCATCCCCGAGGACGACCCGCGCAACGCCGCCACCATCGCCGACAACGTGGGCGACAACGTCGGTGACTGCGCCGGCATGGCCGCCGACCTGTTCGAGTCGTACGCGGTCACCCTGGTCGCCGCGCTCATCCTGGGCCGCGCCGCGTTCGGCACTGACGGCCTGGTGCTCCCACTGATCATCTCCACGATCGGTGTGCTGGTCGCCATCATCGGCGTCTTCATCACCCGGCTGCGCGCCTCCGACCGGAACGCGCTGACCGCGATCAACCGGGCCTTCTACCTCTCCGCGCTGATCTCGGCGGTGCTGGTCGCGATCGCCACGGTCTTCTACCTCCAGCCCACCTGGGCCGCGCAGCTCGGCGACAACTGGCGGGAGAGCCTCGGCGTGGACGGCGGCGACCCGCCGTTCGGCCCGCGCGGCGTGGTGATCGGCGCGGTCGTCATCGGCATCGTGCTGGCCGCCGCGATCCAGGCGCTCACCGGCTACTTCACCGAGACCACCCGTCGGCCGGTGCAGGACATCGGCAAGAGCTCGCAGACCGGCGCGGCCACCGTCATCCTCGCCGGCATCAGCGTCGGCCTGGAGTCGGCGGTCTACTCGGCGCTGCTCATCGCCGCCGGTGTGTTCGGCGCCTTCCTGCTGGGCGGCGGCTCGATCACCCTCTCGCTGTTCGCCGTGGCGCTGGCCGGTACCGGTCTGCTCACCACCGTCGGCGTGATCGTCGCGATGGACACCTTCGGTCCGATCTCCGACAACGCCCAGGGCGTGGCCGAGATGTCCGGTGACATCGACGAGCACGGTGCCCGGACGCTGACCGAGCTGGACGCCGTCGGCAACACCACCAAGGCGATCACCAAGGGCATCGCGATCGCCACTGCGGTGCTGGCCGCGACCGCGCTCTTCGGCTCCTACACCGATTCGCTGCGCAGCGCGTACGGCGACGCCGGAGTGGGCGACGTCGACGACATGATCCTCAACGCGCTGAACGTGGCCAACCCGCAGAACCTGGTCGGCCTGATCATCGGTGCGGCGGTGGTGTTCCTCTTCTCCGGCCTGGCCATCAACGCGGTTTCCCGCTCGGCCGGTGCCGTGGTGATGGAGGTTCGTCGGCAGTTCCGCGAGCTGCCCGGCATCATGGACCGCACCCAGCGACCGGAGTACGGCAAGGTCGTCGACATCTGCACCCGGGACGCGCAGCGCGAGCTGCTGACCCCCGGTCTGCTGGCGATCCTGGCACCGATCGCGGTCGGTTTCGGCCTCGGGCCCGGCGCGTTGGCGTCGTACCTGGCCGGTGCGATCGGGGCGGGCACGCTGATGGCGGTCTTCCTGGCCAACTCCGGCGGTGCCTGGGACAACAGCAAGAAGATGGTCGAGGACGGCGCGTACGGCGGCAAGGGCTCCGAGGCGCACGCGGCGACCGTCATCGGCGACACCGTCGGTGACCCGTTCAAGGACACCGCCGGTCCGGCCATCAACCCGCTGCTCAAGGTGATGAACCTGGTCTCGCTGCTGATCGCGCCGGCCGTGGTGGCGTGGAGCGTCGGCGACGACCGCAACGTCGGCCTGCGGGTCGGAGTCGCGCTGGTGGCGACGCTGATCATCGTCGGGGCGGTGCTGTACAGCAAGCGCCAGAGCGTGGCGATGGACGAGGGCGACGACAGCGGTGGCGCCGGCACCCCGGACCCGCGTCCGGAGGAGATCAAGGCCTGACGCCCGTCGGCACCCGCGGTCCCCGGTCGGTTCGTCGCCGACCGGGGACCGCTCGCCTGTACGGCCCGTACACCTGACCGGTGCCGACTGCGAGGAGAAGCCGTACCCTGCAACGCATGCGTACCTGCCGGGCGGCGACCGCCGGAAAGCTCACGGTGGTCCTGGCTACGCTGGTCCTGCTGGCCGCCGCCTGCGGCTCCAGCGGTCCGAGTCCTCGGGCGTGGGCGGCGTCGGTGTGCACCGCGCTGAGCCCGTGGCGGGCCGAGATCAGCAAGTTGACCAGCAGCACCAACGAGCAGATGACCGCCCAGACCACCCCCGCGCAGGCCAAGGAGAACCTGGTCCGCCTCTTCGCCGGTGCCGAGGAGGCCAGCGAGACCGCGCGGCTCAAGGTGGAGCAGGCCGGTGTGCCCAAGGTCGAGCAGGGCGAGGAGGTCTCCGTCGGTTTCCGGGCCGCGCTCGCCTCGATGCGGGACGCCTACGGCCGGGCCCGCACCACCATCGACGGGCTCGGCATCGGGGAGGCCGGCGCCTTCTACGACGGCGTCCGGTCCGCGGTGGAGACCCTCCAGCAGGAGTACGACGCCAGCGCGCTGGACACCAGCCGGCTCAACTCGGAGGAGTTGAAGCGCGCCTTCGACGAGGTACCTGAATGCCGTTGAGCGGTTCCGGAGAGACACCGGCGGCCACACCGCTGCCGGTGACCTTCCCGGTGCCCGACCCGGCTGGTCCCGCGACACGCCGACGCGGCGAGCCGGCCGAACGCCCTGCGGTGCCCGAGCGGGGCACCACCGACGAGCGACAACTGGTCTTCTTCGGAGCGGAGACCGGGGAGCCCGGCGTCGCCGACCTGGCCGGGCTGCTCGCCGGGCCGGGCGAGGTGCACCGGATGGGCGGGACCGCCCGCCTGTCGGTGGAGGTGGACGCCGCCTGGCGGGTGCACGTGCTCGTCACCGAGCTGGGCCGTCGGGGCGTACGGGCGACCTGGGAGCCGGCCGGGGACCGGCGGTACGCGGTGCGGACGGCGTACACCCGGACCATCGTGCCGCTGGCGGCGGCCTGGCTGCGTGGCCCGACCCAGCACCCGCCCCCCGGTTTCCAGCTCGACGGCCGTCGGCTGCGGCTCTGGCTGGCCGCGGCCGGGGTGGCCGAAACGCCCGACTTCGTCCTTCAGCTCGGCGGCACCGATCCGGATCGGTGGGCGGCGGTCGGCGCGGCGCTGCACGCGGTCGGGCTGACCGGCGAACTGCTCGCGCCGACGGCGGGCGGACCGGCGTACCGGATCGCCGGTCGACGCCGGGCGGCGCGGCTCGCGGAGCTGGTCGGCGAACGTCCGGACGCGGCACCGCCCGGCACCTGGCCGACCCGCGACTGATCCGTCGCCGGCTGTCCGATCGAAGACAGCCGGGCGTCGGGGAACACAGGGAGAATCGGCCGGGTTGCACCTCCACCGAGGGGCCGCCCTGATCACAGTGACCCGTTCGATGCCCTACTCAGGGTGTACGGTGACGCCGTCCGGCGCGACCACAGATCGTCCCGAGCGAATTGCCGCCCGCGAAACCCGAAACACGGACGGCGCGTTACGTTGGACATCCGGACCGCTGGGTATCGGTGGGTCGAGTGCGCCCAGAACCGGGCGCTGGTGCGGCCCTGAGCAGGAAAGAGGTCGAAGCAGACGTGCCGAGCAAAGCTGGAACCACCCGTCTGGTCATCGTCGAGTCCCCGGCGAAGGCCAAGACGATCTCGGGCTACCTCGGCCCGGGGTACGTCGTGGAGGCCAGCTTCGGGCATGTCCGCGACCTGCCGCGTAACGCCGCCGACGTGCCCGCCCGGTACAAGGGCGAGTCCTGGGCCCGGCTCGGTGTCGACGTCGACAACGGCTTCCACGCCCTCTACGTCGTCTCCGCCGACCGCAAGCAGCAGATCAGCAAGCTGACCAAGCTGGCCAAGGAGGTCGACGAGATCTTCCTGGCGACGGACGAGGACCGCGAGGGCGAGGCGATCGCCTGGCACCTGGTCGAGACGCTCAAGCCGAAGGTGCCGGTCCGGCGGATGGTCTTCCACGAGATCACCAAGCCGGCGATCCAGGCGGCGGTGGCCAACCCCCGGGAGATCGACCGCGACCTGGTCGACGCCCAGGAGGCCCGGCGTATCCTCGACCGCCTCTACGGCTACGAGGTCTCCCCGGTGCTGTGGAAGAAGGTCATGCCGAGGCTCTCGGCGGGCCGGGTGCAGTCCGTGGCGACCCGGATCGTGGTCGAGCGGGAGCGGCAGCGGATGGCCTTCCGCACCGCCGAGTACTGGGACATCCTGGCCACGCTCGCCGTGACGAACGCCGGTGAGGGGCCGCGCACCTTCAACGCCACCCTGGTCGCGCTCAACGGCGACCGGATCGCCACCGGCAAGGACTTCGAGCCCACCACCGGCCGGGTCAAGCCCGGTGCCGGCGTGGTGCACCTCGACGAGAGCGGCGCGCGGGGGCTCGCGGCCCGCCTCGACGGGCGGCCGTTCACCGTCACCCGGGTCGAGGAGAAGCCGTACCGTCGCCGCCCGTACGCACCCTTCATCACCTCCACGCTCCAGCAGGAGGCGGCCCGCAAGCTGCGGTTCTCGTCGCAGCAGACGATGCGGACCGCGCAGCGGCTCTACGAGAACGGCTACATCACCTACATGCGTACCGACTCGGTGAGCCTGTCGGACACCGCCATCGCGGCGGCCCGCCGACAGATCGTCGAGCTGTACGGCGAGCGCAGCGTGCCGCCGGAGCCGCGCCGCTACACCGGCAAGGTGAAGAACGCGCAGGAGGCGCACGAGGCGATCCGCCCGGCCGGGGACAACTTCCGCACCCCGGGCGAGGTGGCCAAGGAGCTGTCGGCCGAGGAGTTCAAGCTCTACGAGCTGATCTGGCGGCGCACCATCGCCTCGCAGATGACCGACGCGGTCGGCTCCAGCGTCTCGGTCCGGATCCGGGCCACCACCACCGGTGGCGAGGAGGCCGACTTCGGCGCCACCGGCAAGACGATCACCGACCCGGGCTTCCTGCGCGCGTACGTCGAGTCCAGCGACGACGAGAACGCCGAGGCCGAGGACGCCGAGCGCCGGCTGCCCAACCTGGTCAAGGACCAGCCGCTGACCGCCGACCAGTTGGCGGCGCAGGGCCACCACACCCAGCCGCCCGCCCGCTACACCGAGGCGTCGCTGGTCAAGGCGCTGGAGGAGCTGGGCATCGGCCGCCCCTCCACGTACGCGTCGATCATGCAGACCATCCAGGACCGTGGGTACGTGGTGAAGCGCGGGCAGGCGATGATCCCGTCGTTCCTCGCGTTCGCGGTGATCGGGCTGATGGAGCGGCACTACCCGCGCCTGATCGACTACGACTTCACGGCCAGCATGGAGAACGAGCTGGACGAGATCGCCGGCGGTGACCACGCGGCCGTCGACTTCCTCACCGCGTTCTACTTCGGCACCACCAACGGTGCCGGTGACCAGGACATCGCCCGCTCCGGTGGGCTCAAGAAGCTGGTCACCGAGAACCTCAGCGACATCGACGCACGCAGCGTCAACTCGATCCCGCTCTTCAGCGACGACGAGGGACGTGAGGTCGTGGTGCGCGTCGGCCGGTACGGGCCGTACCTCCAGCGTCGGACCCCCGGCGAGGAGCAGGCACCGGTCGCCGAGGGCGAGGAGGGCGCGGCCCCGGGCGACCGGGCGCCGATCCCCGAGGGCCTCGCGCCGGACGAGTTGACCCCGGAGAAGGTCCACGAGCTGTTCCTCGGCGGCGGGGGCGAGCGCAAGCTCGGCGACGACCCGGCGACCGGCGAGCCGATCCTGCTCAAGTCCGGCCGCTTCGGCCCGTACGTGGCCAGTGGCGAGCGCAAGTCCTCGCTGCTGCGCTCGCAGTCCCCGGACTCGCTCACCTTCGACGAAGCGCTCAAGCTGCTCAGCCTGCCCCGGGTGATCGGGGTGGCGCCGGACGGCGCCGAGGTGGTCGCCAACAACGGCCGCTACGGCCCGTACGTCAAGCAGGGCGACGAGTTCCGTTCGCTGGACTCGGAAGACAAGATGTTCACCGTCACGCTGGACGAGGCGCTGGCCCTGCTGGCCGCCCCGAAGAACCGGCAACGGCGCGCCGCCGCGCCGCCGCTGCGCGAGATGGGCGCCGACCCGCTGACCGAGAAGCCGCTGGTCATCAAGGACGGCCGGTTCGGCCCGTACGTCACCGACGGGGAGACGAACGCGTCGCTGCGGCGCGGCCAGACCCCGGAGGCGCTGAGCCTGGAGGAAGCCTCCGAGATGCTCGCCGAGAAGCGGGCGAAGGGTCCGGCGCCGAAGAAGAAGGCCGCCGCCAAGAAGGCACCCGCCAAGAAGGCACCCGCAAAGGCCGGTGCCACCAAGGCTGCTGCCTCGAAGTCCGCTGCCTCGAAGTCCACCGCCACTAAGGCCACCGCCTCGAAGACGGCGTCGAAGGCGGCAGCCTCGAAGGCCGCACCGAGGAAGGCGGCGCCGAAGAAGGCCACCGCGGCCAAGAAGGCACCCGCCGCCGACTGACCTCGTCCTGCTGCTGGCGGACCTCGTCCCGTCGCTGACTGACCTCGTCCTGCTGCTGGCGGACCTCGTCCCGTCGCTGACGGAGGGCTGGTCGAAGGACCGGGGCTGATCGGAGGACCTACGGCTGACCAGCCGCTTCAGACATCGCTGCCCTACCCATCCCGGCCACCAACCTTGCCTGCCGCCGCCACTCCCGCTCTACCCCTGTGGACAACCACGAGATCTTGGGGTCCGGCGCGGTGGTGTGCTTGTGATCCCGGGGAGGGTGGGTAGATCTGTTGTCGCTCCAGCGACAACAGATCTACCCACCGCCCTATCTCGGGGGCGACCGACCCCGATCCGCTAGCCATGAACTGAACGAGTGCAGTCACAGAGCTGGACAGGCGCAAGGCTGCTGGCAGGTGCGGACGCAGGGCCGGGCAGGAGTAGGGCCGGGCAGGCGCGGACGCTGGGCAGGCGCAGGGCTGGGCCGGGCAGGTGCGGACGCTGGGCAGGCGCAGGGCTGGGGCCGGCCCGGTGTCAACGCCGGTTGAACTTTGACCCCTCTGTTCCGGCCGAATGTTGACCCCCTCGCTGGTTGTTGATGTTCAGTCGTTGGTCTTGGTGGCTG
>NZ_JBEOWP010000029.1:0-33621 GCF_040296095.1 Micromonospora sp. NPDC002389 | reverse complement strand
ATCGACCGGGGCCCCTCCGGTCGATCGTCGACGATCGACCGGGGCCCTCTCAGTGGGACCCGGATCAGGCCAGGTCGAACCGGTCGAGTTCCATCACCTTGGTCCAGGCGGCGACGAAGTCGACCACGAACTTGCCGCGGGCGTCGTCGCTGGCGTAGACCTCGGCGAGCGCCCGGAGCTGCGAGTTGGAGCCGAAGACGAGGTCGACCGCGGTGGCGGTCCACTTCACCTGGTCGGTCGCCAGGTCGCGGATCTCGTACACGTGCTCGTCGGTCTCCGACGCCTTCCACCGGGTGCCCGGGGAGAGCAGGTTGGCGAAGAAGTCGTTGGTGAGCACGCCGGGCCGGTCGGTGAGGACACCGTGGCGGCTGTCGCCGACGTTGGCCCCGAGGGAGCGCAGGCCGCCGATCAGGGCGGTCATCTCGGGCGCGGTCAGGTTGAGCATGTGGGCCCGGTCGACGAGCAGGACCTCCGGCTGGGTCTTCTCACCCGGGCGCAGGTAGTTGCGGAACCCGTCGGCACGCGGCTCCATGACCCGGAACGACTCGACGTCGGTCTGCTCCTGGCTGGCGTCGGTGCGACCCGGGTGGAACGGCACGGTGATCTCGACCCCGGCGTCACGCGCCGCCTTCTCCACAGCGGCGGAGCCGGCCAGCACGATCAGGTCCGCCAGGGAGATCTTCGCGCCACCGGCGGAGTTGAACTCCCGCTGGATGTCCTCCAGGGTCTTGAGCACCGCGGCGAGCTGCTCCGGCTGGTTGACCTCCCAGCTCCGCTGCGGCTCGAGGCGGATCCGGGCACCGTTGGCGCCGCCCCGTTTGTCGGTGTGGCGGAAGCTGGCGGCCGAGGCCCAGGCGGTGGAGACGAGCTGGGCGGTGCTCAGCCCGGACTCCAGGACCTTGCTCTTGAGGGCGGCGATGTCGGCGTCACCGACCAGCTCGTGGTCGACGGCCGGCACCGGGTCCTGCCAGAGCTGGGCCTCGGGGACCCACGGGCCGAGGAAGCGGCTGACCGGGCCCATGTCGCGGTGCAGCAGCTTGTACCACGCCTTGGCGAAGGCGAGCGCGAACTCGTCGGGGTTCTCCAGGAACCGGCGGGAGATCCGCTCGTACGCCGGGTCCACGCGCAGCGACAGGTCCGTCGTGAGCATGGTCGGCTTGTGCTTCTTCGACGGGTCGTGGGCGTCCGGGATGATCGCCTCGGCGTCCTTGGCGACCCACTGCTTGGCGCCACCCGGGCTGGTGGTCAGCTCCCACTCGTAGCCGAAGAGGATCTCGAAGAAGCGGTTGCTCCACTCGGTCGGCCGGTCGGTCCAGGTGACCTCGAGGCCGCTGGTGATCGTGTCGGCGCCCTTGCCGCTGCCGTGCGTACTCAGCCAGCCCAGGCCCTGCGTCTCCAGCGGGGCGCCCTCGGGCTCGGGGCCCACGTGGTCGTCGGCGATGCCGGCACCGTGGGTCTTGCCGAACGTGTGGCCACCGGCGATGAGCGCAACGGTCTCCTCGTCGTTCATCGCCATCCGGGCGAAGGTCTCCCGGATGAAGTGCGCCGCCGCGAGGGGGTCGGCGTTGCCGCGGGGGCCCTCGGGGTTGACGTAGATCAGGCCCATCTCGGTCGCGCCGACGCCCTTGGCCATCTCCTGCTCGGAGACGTAGCGCTCGTCACCGAGCCAGGTGTCCTCCGGGCCCCAGAAAATCTCCTCGGGCTCCCACACGTCGGGGCGTCCGAAGCCGAACCCGAAGGTCTTGAAGCCCATCGACTCCAGGGCCACGTTGCCGGCGAGCACGAGCAGGTCGGACCAGGAGATCTGCTGGCCGTACTTCTGCTTGACCGGCCACAGCAGGCGACGGGCCTTGTCCAGGTTGGCGTTGTCCGGCCAGCTGTTGAGCGGGGCGAACCGCTGGCCGCCGTCGCCGGCGCCGCCGCGACCGTCCTCGATGCGGTACGTGCCGGCGGCGTGCCAGCTCATCCGGATCATCAGACCGCCGTAGTGGCCGAAGTCGGCCGGCCACCAGTCCTGCGAGGTGGTGAGGACCTCGGTGATGTCCCGCTTGAGCGCCTCGACGTCGAGCTTGGCGAACTCCGCGGCGTAGCTGAAGTCGGCGCCGAGCGGGTTGCCCTTGGACGAGTGGGCGTGCAGCACCGAGAGGTCGAGCTGGTTGGGCCACCAGTCCCGGTTGGTACGCGGGCGACCGCCGGTCTTCGGGGTGGGCGAGTCGATCGCCGGGTTCTCGCTCTCGCTGCCGTGCGCGGTCACGGAGTCGTGCGCGACGGGGCAACCGGACTCGGCCTTCTTGTCCACGCCCTGGGCGCTCGTCGGACCGTCGTGCTGTGGGTTACTCAATGTGCTTCCTTCCGACCTGGCGGATCACTGGTGGTGCGTGTCACTGGTGGTGCGTGCGGTCGCAGTCGGGGCAGGTGCCCCAGTAGACGACCTCCGCCTCGTCGACCACGTACCCGTGGTCGTCGGAGGCGGTGAGACAGGGGGCGTCGCCGACGGCGCAGTCCACGTCGGCGATCGCGCCGCAGGAGCGGCAGACGACATGGTGGTGGTTGTCCCCCACCCGGGACTCGTATCGGGCGACGGCTCCGGCGGGCTGGATGCGCCGCACCAGACCGGCGTCGGTCAGCGCTCGCAGCACGTCGTAGATGGCCTGGTGGGACACGGTGGGATGGTCGGCCCGGACCAGCCGGGTCACCGCGTCGGTGTCGACGTGCGGGTGGTCCCGCAGCGCCGCGAGCACCGCCAGTCGGGGCCGGGTCACGCGCAACGAGACCGCGCGGAGCTGGGCCTCGAAGTCGGACGTCATGCCGGCCAACCTACTCCACTCTTTTGGAATCAATCAAGTTTGCTGACGCTCCGCACGCCCGTGTCACGGTCTGTTCGCGTCGGCCCTCGCGTGGGCGACGGGCGACGCCGGTGAGCACCGTCACAGAGGCAACGTACGGCGCGGGGTGCCGGACACGGTGCCCAGGTCCGGCCGTACCCGGAGCCGCCGCGGTGCGGGTTTCGCCGCCGACGTACCGGAAATCAGAACAGATTGATCGAGCCGCCGGTTCCGTCCGGCCGGGAGCGCGCTCGAGGATGACGTGCAGACGCCCGAGGGCGTGGCTCACACCGGGACGGAGGGCGCAGATGAACCGAGACAGGACCACCGAGAGCACGGGCACCGGTGACCGGCACCGGGTGGTGATCGTCGGATCCGGCTTCGGCGGGCTGTTCGCGGCCAAGGCGCTCCGTCGCGCGCCGGTGGACGTGACCGTGGTCGCGCGGACCACCCATCACCTGTTCCAGCCGCTGCTCTATCAGGTCGCCACCGGCATCCTCTCCCCCGGCGAGGTGGCGCCCGCCACCCGCGAGATCCTGCGCCGCCAGCGCAACGCCGAGGTGTTGCTGGGCGAGGTCACCGACATCGACCTGGAGACCCGGACGGTCACCGCGAACGCGCCGCTGACCACGTTCCGCGTCGAGTACGACAGCCTCATCGTCGCCGCCGGGGCGACACAGTCGTACTTCGGCCACGACGAGTTCGCCGAACACGCGCCCGGCATGAAGAGCATCGACGACGCGCTCGAACTTCGCGGACGGATCTTCGGGGCGTTCGAGCTGGCCGAGTTGGAGACCGACCCGGCGGCGATCGCGCGGTGGATGACGTTCGTGGTGGTCGGCGCCGGACCGACCGGCGTGGAGATGGCCGGGCAGATCGCCGAGCTGGCGCACCGGACCCTGCCGGGCGAGTTCCGCCGCATCGACCCGCGCAAGGCCAGGATCGTCCTGCTGGACGCCGGTGACTCGGTCCTCGGCACGTTCGGGGACCGGCTCTCCGGCAAGGCGTTGCGGCAGTTGCACCGCCTCGGTGTCGACGTGGAGCTGGGCGCCATGGTGGTGGGCGTGGACGACGACGGCATCGAGGTGGCCGACCGGGACGGCCGGCGGCGGCGCATCGAGTGCAGGACGAAGATCTGGGCGGCCGGGGTGTCGGGCTCGCCGCTGGGCGCGCACCTGGCCGCCCGGGCCGGCGCCGAGACCGACCGGGCCGGTCGGGTCAAGGTCGAGCCGGACCTGACCCTGCCCGGACACCCCGAGGTGTTCGTCGTCGGCGACCTGATGGCTCTGGACCGGCTGCCGGGCGTGGCGCAGGTGGCCATCCAGGGCGGGCGGCACGCAGCCCGGCAGATCCTACGGCGGCTCCGGGGCGAGCCGGCGGGACAGCCGTTCCGCTACCGCGACAAGGGCAGCATGGCGACCATCTCGCGCTTCTCGGCGGTGGCCACCGTCGGTCGGCTGCGGTTGGCCGGACTGACCGGCTGGTTGCTCTGGCTCGCCGTGCACCTGCTGTACCTGGTGGGCTTCAAGAACCGGGTCACCGCCGTGCTGCACTGGTTCGTCAGCTTCATCGGGCGCGGTCGCTCCGAGCGGACCGTGACGTTGCAGCAGGTGGTGGCGCGTACCGCGTTGCGGGAGGCCACCGAGTCCGCCACGCCCGCGGTGACCGCGGCCGCCGCCGGGTCGGACGGGTCGACGGGTACCGACGCACCCGGGCAGCGGGCGGCCGCGCCGGGGCCCGAGGCCGCGCGGCACGGTGCGCCGGAGCGGCCGACCGGCTGACCGGTACGAGCGCCACCGTCGCCCGCCGTGCCCGGCGCGGTGGATCTGCGGTGCTCAGGCCGGCCGGTACAGCTCGATGTCGGTCGGCGCGCCGTGGCGTTGGAGGATCAGTACCAGCATCCACAGGTTCGGCACCCGGCGGACCAGGACCGAGACCGGCTTCGCGGCGTCGCGGGTCCAGATCTTGAGCCGGACCCGACGTAGCCGCACCACGGCGATGTCGGAGAAGGCCGCGTACCCGCCGGCCGAGGCGATCCCGTCCGGGGTCACCGTGAGCGGACCGAACTCGACCCGACCCGCCGAGGCCAGTTCGGCGAGCACCTGCGGGAGGCGGGCCGAGGCCGCCCGGCGCTCCACCTGCTCGCCCAACTCCTCACCGTCGACCAGCGGCGGCTTCTCCAGGTTGACCCTGGTGCCGTCGGTGAGCCGCAACCGGCAGCGGTGCATCGTCGTCGCGCCGTTCTCGCTGTACATGCGGAGGTGGTAACGCCAGACCTCGGCGATGTCGGTCCAGGCGATCACGCGGGTGAGTCGGGTGTGGTTCTCGGCGGTCAGCAGGCCGCCGTCGCACAGATAGAACCGGCGTCGGATCAGCCGCCGGGTGTCCACCGCGCCCCATCCGGCGAGCAGCACGGCCGCCACGGTCAGGCCGCCCAAGACAACGATCCCGACCGTGGCGGTGACCGCGGTCGTGGCGATGCCGAAGAGCACTGCCAACAGGAGGAAGGACAAGGTCGAGGAGACGCTGAGCGAGTAGGTCGGTCGGAAGGCCCGCTCCACCTGGCCGAATCCGATCTCCTCTGCGGTGTCCTCTATCGAAGCTGGTAAGCCTGACATGCCCTCAGGCTAGAGCGCCCGGGCCACACCGAGGTTCTCCAGACGCGCCCCGGTCGCGGTCCCGGGCGGCCCTAGATCGGGAAGTGGCCGCGACGCCAGTGCCAGTGGCGACCGGCGCGCAGGTGGTCGACGATCGCGCGGTGCAGCGCGGTGCGGCGCGGCAGCTCGTCCAGGGGCGTGCTCAGGCTGCGGAACACGAACCGCAGCACCTCGACGTCGGCGTCCAGCCCGTCCGGTTCCTCGTAGGGCTCCAGAGTGAACCGGCGCTGGAACCGGACGATGTGGGAGTCCTCCGGCAGGTACTCCCGCAGTTGCGGGTCGAGCAGCCACGAGCCGCAGGAGAACGTCGCGTACTCCTCGTCGGGGAAGTGGCGCGGGAAGAAGGTGCGGGCAGCGTCGAGCGAGTCGGTGACGGCCTGCGGCGTCAGCGGCCCCGCCTCGGGGATGTGCAGGCCGATGCTGCCCTCGCCGCGGTGGTGCTGCAACCGGCCCAACTCGTAGAGGCCGCCCCGGGCGTGCAGGGTCAACCAGCTCTGCATGACCGGCCAGCCCTCGCGGTGCATCCGCCGGTCGATCGCGAGGTTGCGGCCCAGGTCCGCCAGGGTCGTCCAGGACACCGCGTCGGGGACGCCGTGGTCACGGTGGAAGGCCCGCACCACGTCGAGCAGGGCCAGGTACGCGTACACGTACAGGTGCCGCCAGGCCGGTCCGCGATCGCGGGGCAGTTCCGGGCCCGGTGGCAGCCAGTCGTACCCGCCGAGGTCGGCGCGGACCAGGGCGATCGAGCGGTCGAGCAGCCACCGCAGCTCCGGGGTCCACGACGGCGAGTCGGGGTCGGGCCACCCGGCCATGATCTCGGCGGCGTCGTCGGGGCGTACGGCGAGCCAGTCCAGGAGCGCGGGCGCGTCGGCCTTCACGGGCAACGGTGCCGACGGGCGGTCACCGGCGAGCCGGTGGACGCGCGCGACGTCGTCGACGGGTACGCCGAGCCGGGCGGCGATGTCCTCCAGGTCCACATCGACGAACCTACTCAGCGACGTGACTTCTTGGGAGCCCTCCTCTGGCGGGGGTGCGCGGCCACCATGGACGCCGGGGCGGTCCGCAGTCCGGCCGGCTGGACGAAGACGGTGCGACCGGCCAGTGACCCCGGTTGATCGGCACCCGCAAGCGCATCCGGCACGGCAGGTCCCGACCACACCGACAGGTCACCCGCCGCAACACGTGGTTCCACGACGGCCGATGCCGACGCGCACGCGTGAGAGCAGCCGCCAGCAGGAACTGGCCGTAGGTCAGATGTCGGGACATGCGTCCATGGCACCAACGGGGTTGACTCAGGGCAACCCCCAGTAGGGTTTACCTGCCCACTATGCCTTTGTGCAACTCCTCCGGGTCATAGCGTCAGGATCGTGGAGCTGCTTGGGTTGGATGAGATCCGCGATCTCCTCGGCGGGATCAGCAAGCAACGCGCCACGATCATCGTGGGCCGCAAAGGGTTCCCTGATCCGCTCGTCACCTTGAAGATGGGCCGCGTCTGGGAGGGCAAGGCCGTCCGGGCGTGGATCGCCGAGAACCGCCCCGGCCCGACAGACGAGGAATGACCAGACGCTCTGCCGATCTGCCCGGCTCTCCCGGCGTTCAGCAACCCCGATGCCTCGGCACGCGTTGCCTAGCTGTCGGACCAGCTCAAGATCTTGGACAGTTCCCGTTACACGCTAACGGGAACTGTCCAAGATTCACATTCGAGGGGCGTTGACCGGGTCCCCTTGGTGGCGGCCGGTGACCACACCGCCCAGGTCCACGACAGCAAGGACCGCGAGGGGGCAGTGCTGTCCTTCACCGCCGACCAGTGGACCGGATTCGTTCAGGGCATCAAGGCCGGCCGCTTCGACGCCTGAGCACGATCCTCGATCCGATCTCGGTTCTTGCTGAGGCGCGATACGCCGCCTCAGTGCGCGGCGTCGTCGGTGCGGGGGCGGGCCCCGGCGACGAAGGCGTCGAGCGTCGGCCCGTGCAGCACAGCGCCGGGCAACGGATCACGCCGCACCCGCGCCAGCAGGCGTGTCACCGGCAACCGCCCCGGACGGGTGGTCGCCGCGAGCACCAGGTTGCCGTACCGCCGGCCGCGCAGCATCCGCCGGTCGGCGACGACACAGACGTCGGCGAAGACCGCGCGCAGGGTGGCCGCCTGGACCCGGGCGAGGAGCAGCGGCGGCAGGTCGGTGACGTTGACCAGGTAGACGCCGTCCGGCCGCAGCACCCGGGCGACCTCGGCGGCGAACGCCACGGTGGCCACGTGCGGCGGCATCCGGGCCGCCCGGTAGATGTCGGCGAACACCAGGTCGTACGCGTCGGCGGACGCCTCGCTGACCGCCTGCCGCGCGTCGGCCACCCGGACCTCGATCCCGGGCTGCCGCAGCGGCAGGTCCCGGGTCACCAGGTCGACCACGGCCGGATCCCGCTCGACGACCACCTGGGCCGAGCCGGGCCGGGTCGCACCGACGTAGCGCGGCAGGGTCAGCGCGCCGCCGCCCAGGTGCAGCACGTCGAGCGGGTCACCGGCCTGCGCGGCGAGGTCGGCCACGGCGGCCATCCGGCGCACGTACTCGAAGTGCAGGTAGGTGGGGTCGGCGAGGTCCACGTACGACTGCTCGACGCCACCGGCCAGGAGCGTGCGCCCGGTGGACCGGGCCGGGTCGACGACCAGTTCGAGACGGTCGTCGGTGGCCTCCATGAGCAGGCAGGCTAGCCCAGCCGCCGGTGCCGCACCCGCAGGACCCGGCGGCGTCAGCTTCCGAGCATCGGCGGGCGGTCGCTGTTGAGGTGGAACGCGCGTTCCTCGGCCTCCTGCCGCGCCGCGACAAAGTCGCGTTGCCAGTCGGGAGCGCCGTCCGGGATGCGGGCGACCACGTTCTCACCGTGGATCCGGCCGTCGGCGTCGGTGAGGCTGACACCGACCACGGTGTGCCCTCGACCGGGGATGGCGTAGTGGCGCACCGTCCACCGCGCCGACACCTGCGCAGCGTGACGGCGACGTCGGTTACCGGCCGTCAGCACCGCTCCGATGAGCGCAACGGCGGCCAGCACGACGAGGAGGACAGCCAGGAACGCGATGATCCGCACCCGCCCGAGGGTACCCGGACTCCCACCGGACCTGCACAGAACGCCAGTGGGTCAGCAGCCGAGGCGTCGGCTGGCCAGGGCGATGTCGTCGATCCAGAGGTCGAACGCGCCCGGGGTGGTGCCGCCCTGATAGAGCTGCCAGCCGATCTTCACGGTGTTGACGTTCGGCAGGACGAACGGCACGTCGTTGCCGCCGTGCTCGGTGGTGGAGGCGGTCAGCTCCGGGTTGGCCACTCCGTCGATCCAGACCGTGACGCGGTTGTCGGTCGGGTCGAGCTTCCACTCGAAGCACTGCCAGGTGTCCTCGACCACCGGGGCCGACTCGCGCCAGTTGGTCCAGTCGCCGGTCGGTCCGCCGTCGGCGCCGATCCCCCAGAAGATGCCGGGGACGGTGGGGGCGTACTGGCCGCCGACCGGCCGGACGACCTCGGCGCTGCCGCTACCGGTGGCCTCGACGAGGGTGAAGTGCGCCCAGTCGGGGGCGGTGGGGAAGGCGTCCACGCGCAGCCGCATCCGGCCGTAGAAGCGGTTGCCCGGTGCGGCGAAGTCGTCGACACGCAGGAAGGCGCGTCCGTTGTCGACGGTGTGGACGTGCAGCACCTGGTTGCCCCGGTGGGTGCGTTCCACGGTGAGCGTGCCGTTGCGGGTGTCGATGCCCCAGTTCAGGCTGCTGGCACCGCCGCGCGGCAGGCGTTCGAAGTCCTCGCAGAACAGCATGTGCCGGGTGCAGGAGCCGCGGTGCGAGGCGTTCGCGGCGTCGGACGGGACGCTGCCGGCCGTGACGGCGAGCGTCAGCGCGGCGGTCAACGCGGCGAGAAGTGTGCGCATGCCTGTCCTCCGATGGTCGCCACGGCGGCGGTCCGCCGCCGGGCACCCGGCGTCCGACCTCCGGTGCGTCACGGGTGCCCAGGCGGGACCAGAATCCGTCGACCGCCTGTGGAAGCGTTCCCATATATAGCAGAAGGTGGATGTCTACGCTGACCCGTGGTCGGACCCGACCGGGTGACGGGCGTCAGGCGCGGGCGTCGAAGACGCTCACCGGGCGGTGCGCGGGGTCGTCGGAGAACAGCGACGGGCCGTGACTGACCTCCCGTGGCATCGGGGACAACGCGGTCAGGCCGTGCCGGGTGGTGTACTCCCCGAAGGCGAGCAGGTGCCGGTAACCGGCCGCCGCCTCCTCGACCGGCGACAGGTCGCCGGCTGCGGTGGCGGTGAACGTGATCTCCAGCCGTGGCGGCAGCGTCCCGGTGACCACGCGGACCGACTCGCCGGTCCGGGCACGCACCCGCTCCTCGATCAGGTCGCGGGACGCCTCGTCGAGGCCGACGGGCCCGGGGCGGGCCAGCAGCATCCCGGCGGCCCCCGCACCGGCCCCGGCCGACTGCGGGGCGGCGGACCAGCAGAGGTCGGCCGGTGGCACCGCCAGGTCGGCGAGGGCCGCCCCGAACGCCTGGTCGATCTCGGGCGTGACGGCGGCCATCTCGGACATCCGCCCGATCGTGCCCTCCACGTCGTCGGGGATGTCGAGATCCAGGATCACTCCCACCCACTCCAGGCTCGGTGCGGCCTGGCGGTGGGCGGTCAGGTCCGCCGGGTCGCACTCGGCGATGTGCTCGGCGACGGCCAGGAAGAAGTCCTCGAAGCTGCGCCGCATCATGACCTTGTCGCGCCACTGTGCGAACGGGAAGTCGGCGGCCTCGCCCAGCTCGGACAGGGGCACCTGGGCACGCCGCAGGAGATCCGCCATGATCCCGTGTCGCACCTGCGAGCGCGCGTACTGCCGGTACCCGGAGCGCGGGTCGACCGACGCCGGGGTCAGGATGCCGCGCTCCGCGTACAGGCGCAACGCCTTGGCCGACAGGCCGGTCATCACCTGGAACTCACCGGCGGTGAGGTCGTCGTTCATCGTTCTCCTCGGGCCTGGCGCTTGTGGACCGACTCATCATGGGCCCGGCCCTTTGGGCAAGGTCAACCTGAGACGGTCCGGATCCCCTGAAGAGGCGGCGCAGACTCCCCGGACCACGCACCTGGCAGCCAGGACATTCCTACGATATAGCCCATATGGTCATGCGAGGGCACTCCGTGGTGATGGCGCCGGCCGACGGCCGGGTGCCGCGATGACCTCTGCCAACAGCCTGCTCCGCAGCGCCGCCACCCCACGCCGGGCCACCTTCCTGGAACTCTTCTTCGACCTCGTCTTCGTCGTCGCGCTCGCGCTGCTGTCCGAGAGTCTGGTGACCGAGCTGACCTGGCGCGGCGTCGCCGAGGCCGTGGTCGTCCTGCTCGCCGTCTGGTGGGTGTGGGTGCTGACCACTCTGGTCACCGACCTCTACAACCCGGACAGCTGGGTCATCCAGGTGGTGACGGTCGGCGTCATGTTCGGCGCGTTGATGATGGCCGCCGCGCTGCCGTCCGCGTTCGCCGACCGGGCGGCCATCTTCGCCGGGGCCTACGTGGCCAGTCACCTCGGTCGAGGATTCCTCTTCTTCCTGACGCTGCACGAGCCGGTTCCGCGCCGACGGGCGGTACGGATCTGGGCGTGGTTCGGAGTCTCGGCCGTCGCGTGGATCGCCGGTGCCTTCGCCGACAGCACGACGCGCCTGTGGTGGTGGGTCGGCGCGGCGGCCGTCGACTACCTGGCCTTCGCGTTCGGCTACCCGTTCCCCGGTCGGCGACGGATCGGCGCGGCCCAGTTCAACCCCATCGCCGAACACATGGCCGAGCGGTACCACCAGTTCTTCATCATCGCCCTGGGCGACATCATCCTGGTCGCCGGCCTGACGTACAGCGCACACCCGGTCACCGCCGAGCGGACTGCGGCGATCGTGGTGGCGTTCGCCAGCGCGACGCTGCTGTTCCGGATCTACGTACACCGCGCCGCCGCGCAGTTGACCCAGGCCATCGAGAAGGCCCGGCAGCCGGGCCGGTTCGCGCGGTCCGCCCCGTACACCCACCTGCTGATGATCGCCGGGGTGGTGACGGCCGCCGCCAGCGCGAAGCTGATCATCGCCGAGCCGACCGGCACGGTCGAGCCGGAGCTGCTCGCCGTCGTCGTCGGCGGACCGGCGATCTTCCTCATCGGTCGGACCCGCTTCGAGTACGAGGTCTTCGGTCGGGTCGCCTGGCCACTGCTGGCCGGCGTCGCGCTCCTCGGCGCGCTCGCCCCGGTCGCGCTGGCGCTCACCCCACTGCTCGCGGTGGTCTGCGCCAACCTGGTGCTGCTGGCGATCGCCCTGTTCGACATCGCGCACCGGCGACGTCGCACACCCGTGCCGGCGACGCCGCCGCTGTGACCGGTCGGGCCGGTGGCGCACGATCCGGTCGACTCTGCCGCACCGGCCGCCGCCGCGCAGCCGGGTCACCGCCGTCCGACCGGCACCGGTGTCCGGGAACCGGCCGGACAGCAGACGGTCGGGCCACCGTGGGCGTACCCACCCGGGCGACCACCCCCGACGAAGGAGAACCGATGCCGAGAAGAAGTGGGGCGCTCGTCGCCCTGGCCGCCGTGGCGCTCGCGTCCACCGCCCTCGCGGCGGCACCGGCGGCGGCCGCGACGAGCTCCGGACCGGACAACCGGGTTCCGGTCACGTCGACCACGACGTATCCCGCCAGCGCCACCGTGCTGCTGACGTTCCCCGGCGGCCGTTGCAGCGGCTTCATGATCAGCCCCCGCACGGTGGCGACCGCCGGGCACTGTGTGCACACCGGAGGTTCCCGGGGTAACTGGCGGACGAACATCGTCGCGTACCCGGGGCACAACGGGACGACCGCACCCTTCGGCTCCTGCGCGGCGACCCAGCTCTACGCGCCGGTGACCTGGACCGGCTCGTTCACCCACCCTGGCAGCCGCGACCCGGCCTACAACTACGGGGCAGTGCAGCTCAACTGCGGCATCGGCAACATCACCGGCTGGTACGACCTCGGGTACACCACCCAGCCCCTGTACGGCTCGTGCACCACGACGCACGGGTATCCGGCGGACCGGTCCGGGCAGTGGACCAGCGTCGACCGCATCCGCTACGAGACGTCGACGCAGCTCTACACGTCACACAACTTCAGCGGCGGGCAGGACGGCAGCCCCGTCGCCTACACCCCCGATCCGGACGACTGGTGCCCGTTGGGACCGCGCCTGGAGTTCCCGTGGCCGAAGCCTCCCTGCCCCTGCCCGCTCACCCGTACCGCCGTCGGAATCCTGACCAGCGGCCCGGACGGGGTAGGACCCGGCGTGGTCTACAGCGTCGCCACCCGGCTCACCCAGCAGGCCGTGGCCAACCTCGCGCAGTGGCGGTGACTCCTGCCCACTCCGGCCGGGGCGGCCGCTCCAGAGTCCGCCCCGGCCCGGTCAGGCCGACCGGGCCGGCGCGGCGGTCAACCGCGCCCGGACCTGCGCGGCGTCCGCGTGGTCGAGCTGCTCCAGGATCTCCAGCGCCCGACACCAGACGGTACGGGCGGACTCCGGCTCGCCGGCCGCGCGGTGGCTGTCGCCCAGGTGGGTCAACGTGGTCGCCTCGAAATAGCGTTCCGCCGCCTCCCGCCACAGTGCCAGGGCCTGGTGATAGCACCGGATCGCCTGCGGCTGCCGGTCCAGCCGGTAGTGCACGTAGCCGAGGCTGTCCCAGGTGTGCGCCTGCCAGTACCGGTTGCCGACCTGCTGTTGCAGCGCCAACGCCTGCTGACAGTGCGCCAACGCCTGCGGGTACTCGCCGAGCTGGCTGTGGTACCAGCCGATGTTGTTCAGCGCGTTGGCCCGGCCGCCGACGTTCCCCGCCTGGGTGAACAGCTCCAGCGCGTGCCGGGCCTGGTCGAGGGCATCCCGCAGCCGCCCCTGCCGTTCGGCAAGGATGCCGAGGTTCAGATGCACCCGGGCGCTGCCGACGGCGTCACCGAGGCCGGCGTAGAGCGCCAACGAGGCGTCCAGATGGGAGCGGGCCTGCTCGTGGTCCTCCCGCCGCAGGCAGGCCACGGCCCGGTTCCGGTGGGCGCGGGCCTCGCCGTCCCGGTCGTCCACCCGTGCTGCGGCGGCCAACGCCACCTCCTGCACGACCAACTGCTCCGGCCAGGCGCCGATGCGGTCGAGATAGGTGTTCAGGGTCCAGGCGAGCTGCCAGGCGTGCGTGTCGAAGCGGGCCTGTGCGGCGAGAGCGACGAGCGCGAGCAGCACCCGATGTTCCCGGACGAGCCAGTGCCATGCCTCGGCACGGTCGGCTGGCGGATCGACCACCGCCCCGACGCGCGCCGGGACGAGGTCGATCGGGTCGCGGTGGTCGTACAGGAGCAGGGCGGCGGCGTACGCGGTGTGCAGGTAGTGGTCGAGGAGACGGCCGAGGGCCTCCCGGCGTACCGGATCGGGGTCGTGTGTGGCCGCCTGCTCGGCCGCGTAGGCGCGCAACAGGTCGTGCAGGGCGTACCGGTCGGGCCGTGGCTCGGAGACCAGGTTCGCGTCGGCCAGCGCCGTCAGCGTCCGTCCCGCCTGCCCGGCGGGCACGCCGGTGAGACTGGCCAGTGCCGCGACGGTGGCCTCCGGCCCGGGGTGCAGCCCCAGCAGGCGGAACGCCCACGCCGCGGTCGCGTCCAGACTTCGGTACGACCAGGAGAAGACCGCGCGGATGTCGAGGGTCCGGTCGCCGCCGGTGAACCCGTCGAGGCGCCCCGGCTCGGCCAGCTCGTCGGCGAGGCGGCCGAGGCTGAGTCCGGCCCGGGTGGCGGCCCGTCCCGCCACGATGGCCAACGCGAGCGGCAGTCCGGTCGCCGCGGCCACGATCCGCGCCGCCGCGTGCGGCTCGCTTGCCATCCGGTCCGGACCGAGCCGGGCCGCGAGCAACTCGTACGCCTCCGGCGGCGACAGCGGTGCGAGGACGAACGGTTGGGCGGCCTCGATGCCGACCAGTCCCGGCAGGTGGTTGCGGCTGGTCACCAGCACCAGGCACCCGGGCGAGTTGGGCAGCAGCGGACGCACCTGCGCGGCGTCACGGGCGTTGTCGAGCAGCACGAGCACCTGCCGGTCGGCCAGCAGGCTGCGGAACAGCCCCGAGCGGCCGGACAGTCCCGCCGGGACGCCCGGCGCGGACACCCCGAACGCCTCCAGGAACTCCCGCAGCACCTCCGCCGGTTCCGGTACCGGCCCGTCCGGGTCGAACCCGCGCAGGTCGACGTAGAGCTGTCCGTCGGGGAAGCGGTCGGCGACCCGGTGTGCCCAGTGCAGTGCCAGCGCGGTCTTGCCGACGCCGGCCGTACCACTGATCAGCGCGACCGGCACGGTGCCCGGCTCGCCGGGTCGGCGTGCCAACAGCGCCGCCAGCCCGGCGAGCACCGTGCGCCGGCCCACGAACACGGGCACGGCCGCCGGAAGCTGCCGGGGTGTCACCGGCGGAGTCACGCGAGAGGCGGTGTCCTCGGCGCGCCGGGCGAGCTGCGCGTGGGCGGCGGCCCGGAGCCGGTCCTCCGCGCGACCGGCGTCGACGGCACGTAACAGTCGCCAGTGCGCCGCGTCCCAGCGGCTCAGCTCGGCCATCTCGGTCGGCGCCGGGACGCCGGACTGCTCGGCGTGGGCCAGGCAGGCGGTGACGTAGGAGACGACGAACGGCCACTCGGGCAACGACTTCGCGTTGAGCTTGTCGCTGAGCGTGGAGCGGGCCAGCGGTGATCCCAGCGCCGTCGACACCGCCACCAGGGTGTTCAGCGACGGGGACCCGCAGTGTTGCCGCAGGCGTTTGAGGTCGTCGACGAACCGGGCCAGAGCTGCCTGCGCCTGCCCAGCCGGTCCACTCATCCCCGCACCCCTCCCCCAGGCGGACGCGATCGCCAACCCATAGAGGATTGTCGACCTCTTCCGCCGTCGCCACGGGTCGGCGTATCCGGCGATGTCGCGACATCTCGGGAAAACGTGTCCTGGCAGAGCAAGGCACCCCCGCCCCGGGTATGCCTACCGCTGCGCCTCGAAGTACTCCTTCATCACCGGGTAGTAGTCGTCGAAGTTCGGCCTCGGCTGACCGGCGTGCGCGGCGACCAGGGCGTCGAGGTAGTACTCCCACCCCGGCCCGACCTCGCCGGCGTCCTCCGTGCCGGTCAGGTGGTGGGTGAACCGCAGCTCGGTCACGCCCGCGCTCTCGACGAGCGTCATGTCCAGGTGCCAACTTCCGTACTCGTCCACCGCGGAGACCGTGAGCCGGCTCGGCGGTTCGCATACCTCGATGGTCACGTCCATCCAGGGCTCGTCCTCCTCGTACGCCATCTGGACCTTGATCGTCCGCCCCGGCGCCGCGTCGCCCTGCCACGGGCCGAACCAACGCGCCGTTCGCGACGACTCGGTGAGGCTCGCCCAGACGTCGGCGACGGGTGCGCGGAACGTGCGGGTCAGCACGAGGTCGTCGCCGAACAGTCGGCCGGTCGGTGTGGGTTTCACGCCGTCTCCTTCGTCGATGGGTGCCGCTCGGTGGCGGTGCCCCGCTCGGTGGTGGTGCGCCGTTCACGGCGGGTGCGGTAGACCTCGGTCTCCAACGCGTCGAGGTGCTGCTGCCATCGGGACGGGCGCATCAGCCGCCCCAGCCACCCGACCAGCTCGTCGAGTGGCGCGGTGGTCAGGCGGTAGACCCGCCGACGCCCGTCGGCCGTGTCGCGCACCAGGCCGGCCTCCCGCAGCACGCGCAGGTGACGGCTGACGGCCGGCCTGCTGATCACGAACCGGTCGGCGATCTGCCCGGCCGAGAGCGACTCGTCGCGCAGCATCAGCAGGATCTCCCGGCGCACCGGATCGGCGATCGCGGCAGCCACCTCGTCCACGACAGAAGCGTAACCCACAAGTTACGCTTTAGTACATCGACACGTCGCACGCGTTCGAGCCGACGCTCGAAAGACCCGTGATACGGTCGACCATCGACGATGATCTTGGCTTGCCATGGTCGACCGGTGGAGGTTGTCGGGAAGTGCCGCCAAGTCTTGAGTTCAAGGTGCTGGGCCCCCTGCAGGCGAAGCTGAACGGGGTCCCCGTCGACCTCGGCGGATTCCGCCAACGCAAGGTCCTCGCCTGTCTGGTCGCGGCGCGCGGTCGGATCGTTCCCACTGACCGGTTGATGGACCAGGTCTGGGACGACGCCGTCACCCCGACGCAGGCAACCCTGTTCGGCTACGTGGCGAGTCTGCGGCGGGCCCTGGAACCAGGCCGGGCGGCCCGCACTCCGGCGCAGGTGGTGGTCAGGGAAGGCCCAGGGTACGCGCTGCGGGTGCCGGCCGGTCTCGTCGACGCGGAACGGTTCACCGCCCTGGTGATGCGCGGCGACCGGCACACCTCGGCCGGCGACCACGACGCCGCGACGGCGGTACTCGACGAGGCGTTGGCATTGTGGCGAGGTCCGGCCTACGCCGACTTCGTCGACTCCGAGTTCGCCGTAACCGAGGTGGCGCGGCTCGACGCACTGCACGCAACGGCCCGCGAACAGCGCCTGGCGGCGGCGCTTGCCGGCGGCAACCAAGGCAGTGTCGTCGGCGACCTGGAGGCGCTCGTACTCGACCAGCCGCTGCGTGAGCGCGGCTGGGAGTTGCTGGTGCTGGCGTTGTACCGGGCCGGACGGCAGGGAGACGCGCTCGCCGCCCTACGTCGTGCCCGTGAGCGCATCGTGTCCGAGCTCGGCGTCGATCCCGGGCCGGGATTGCGCCGGTTGGAGGCTGAGGTACTGCGCAACGACGCGTCCCTCGATCCGCGTCCGACGCCGTACCGAAGGTTGCCGAACGTGGCACCACCCCGCCGCAACGTACCGGCCGGGCTGTCGTCCTTCATCGGTCGACGCGGCGAGCTGGCGACCCTCGGACTGGCGGTCACCGGTCATCGTCTGGTCACGGTCGTCGGGCCGGGCGGGGTCGGCAAGACCCGGCTGGTGTTGGAGCACTGCCGGGAACGGAACGACCCGGACGGTCCGTGGCTCGTCGAGCTGGCCAGTCTGCACGATCCGACCGAGGTCGTCCGTGCGGTGTCGGACGTCTTCGCGCTGCCGGGCGTGAGCACCGCCGAACACCTCGCTCAGCGGCTCGCCGACCGGAAGGCGCTGCTGGTGGTCGACAATGCCGAGCATCTCGTCGCGGCGGTCGCCGACCTAGCCCGTAGCCTGCTCGGAAGGTGTCTGGGGTTACGCTTGGTCGTCACCGGCCGGCAACCGCTCGGCGTACCCGGTGAGGCGGTCATGGAGCTGGCGCCGCTCGGTTTGGACGACGCCGTCGAGTTGCTGTCGGACCGAATCGCCGCGGCCACCTTGACGCATCCGGACAGAGAGCCGGACCGGGTCTTGGCCGCACAGGTCTGCCGCGACCTCGACGGTCTGCCGCTGGCGATCGAGTTGGCAGCCGCCCAGTGCCGGGCGCTGTCCCTGCGGGAGATCGCTTTTCAACTGGACGACCGGCTCGCTCTGCTCGGTGACGGGTCGCCCGACCAGGACCACCGGCACGCCACCGTCCGAAACGCGATCGACTGGAGTTACCGACTACTCACCGCGCCTGAACAGACATTGTTTCGACAGCTCACCGTCTTCGACGGGGCTTTCGACCTGGACGCCGTCCGGCAGGTCGGGGGCGACGCCGAGGTGCCCGACCCGGTGCCGGTCCTGCTGGCGCTGGTCCGTAAATCGCTGGTTGCCGCCGACCCCGACACCACCCCGCGCCGCTATCGGATGTTGGAGCTGGTTCGCGAGTACGCGAACGCGGCGCTCACCGAGGCAGAACGGGACCGGGCGTCAGCGCGACACCGACGGTGGCTGCTCGGGTTGGTCGAGATCGGAGAACAGCGGCTGCCGACCGCCGACGGTACCGGATGGCTGATGCGGCTCAGCGCGGAACGCGACAACATCAGGGCCGCGCTGACGTCCGCACTGGCCACCGATGACGTGTTGCTCGCGGCGCGGATCTGCGGCGCGCTCGCCTGGTTCTGGTACCGGACCGGCCAGATCGCGGAAGGGCTACGCTGGGGCGGTCGTACCCTCACCGCGCTGGACGCGCGTGCGACCGACGCCGCGACCGGCTCAGCGGAGTGGACGCTGGCTCGAGCCCGGTTGTTGATGGCGATCGGTGGCTGTGCCTACCTCAGCGGTGACCACCACGGTAGCGTGGCCGCGTTGGGTGAGTCCGCTCGACTCTGCGCCCAGGTCGGTGCCCGGCACCCGCACACGACCGCCGTGATCTACCTGGCATCGGTGACCGCCATCGGCGGCGACATCCCCGGTGCCCTTCCCCTGGCCGATCAGGCGGTGCGGCTGGCGGACCTGGTCGGCGAACCGTGGGCGCAGGCCGAGGCGCTGACCGTCCGCAGTCAGCTCAGCCGCGCCTGCGGTGACCTCCCCCGGGCGCGCGACGAGTTGGCGCGGGCGAACACACTGGCCCGCTCCTGTGGTCATCAGTGGGCGGCGCTCTCCTCGGCGTGGATGCAGGGCAAGGTCAGTGTGGACCTCGGTGAGCCGGACCGAGCGCTGCACATCCTGACCGACATGCTCCGGGAGACCGACCCTCGGCTCGACCGGTCGAGCTGGCTGGCCCTGGTGCACTCGGTGGCGGGCGCGCTCGGCCGCACCGGCCGGGCCGGTACGGGGGCGGTACTGCTCGGCGCCGTTGAGACCCTCGGCGCGAGCATCGGCTACCACCCGGAGCAGATGGATCCGCATGACGCACCTGGCAACACTGCCGCCGTGGCCGCCGCCATGGACCCCGCCGACTACCGGGCCGCTCGGGCTCGCGGCACCGGTCTGACCTGGTCCGGCCTGACCTGCCTGCTCATCGACGAAGGGCTCGTGCCGACCGCTTCCCAGTGACTTCCCATCAGTCTCGCAGTGCCGGACGTCACGGTGGGGCGTTCGCGTCCGGCCGCACCGACCGTGTGCGGTCGACGCTGTCCACAGCAGATTGGGGAAGTGAACGTGTCACCCACCACGCGGGCCGGCGGCAAGATCCCGCCGTCGCGCGTCAGCATGAGAAAAGGCACCGCCCTGCGGCGACGGGTCGCCGTCGTCTTCGTCACCGTCCTCTCGCTGCTCCTCGGCAGCGCCGTTGTCGTCCGCGCCGACGACACCGGCGACTGGGACCCGCAACAGGCCCGCGACCGGCTCTTCTCCCTGCACATGCGGATTCACGACCGCGGCCAGCAGGGCATTCAGGACATGATCGTCTCGGCCGCCCTGCGGGACTGGCGGGCGAGCCACCCACAGGCGACCGCCGCCCAACTCCGAGACATGATCATCCGGTTCAACACCGCGGTCAGCAACGAGTACGCCGGCATGCCGAGCACAGAGTCGACCGCCTACAGCTATGTGATCAAGGGAATCGAGGCGATCTCCGGCCTCCCGGGTGTAAGCTTCGTCACCCCCGCCCTGCGGGTGCTGTTGGAGAGCACCTGGGGTGACCAGCTCGCCTCCGAACAGCTCTACCGGCATCAGGTGACCGGCGCCTACCAGAACTACCTTTACCTGGAACGGTTCTACACCGTGCAGGACCGGGAGTGGGGTGAGATCACCCGACTCGGGCAGCAGGACCCGGCCTTCGCCGAGGCGTGGGACGGGTTCATCGGCGCCCGGGTCGGTATTCGGCTGAACGCCACGTGGGGCGAGATGCTCGCCGATCCGCTGCTCGCCTCCTTCATCAACGCCGAGGCGCTCAACCAGATGATGACCCAGCAGCGGGCGTCCACCACGGAGCTGCTCGACATGGCGCGGCAGGGCTTCGCGCGGATCAACGCCGACACCGAGGCGCTCCGCGAGGAGCTGGTGCGGATGTCGACGAAGTATCCACACGGTCCGGGGCCCAAGCCGACCCCGCAGGACTACACCCGGGCCCTGTCCGAGGCCGAGGACCGGCAGGTCGCCATCGACGGTGCCGGTGCCGCGCTGAACTTCGTCGCCACCCTGATCGGGTTCGCGGACAAGAAGGCGGCCAAGGAGATCTCCACCGTCGGCGGCGCGGCGCTGACGATCGCGACCGCCATCAACGAGTACATCCCGAAGGTCGCCGGCCTGGACGTCTTCGAGGCGCTCAGCTCGATCGGGACCGCCGCTCTCGCCGGCAACCTGCTCGGCGCCGCGATGTCGCTCACGTCGGTCTTCTTCGGCAGCGGTCCCAGCCCGGAACAGATGATCCTCGACCAGATCGCCGCCATGCGTCAGGAGATGCGGGAGCTGGGCACCCGGATGGAGACCCGGTTCGACGCCATCGAGCAGGCGTTGGTCGTCATCTTCGACGAGATGCTGGTCCAGTTCGACCGGCTCCGGGGCGACATCCGCGACGTCCGCGCCCGCCTCGACTCGATCCAGTCCATCCTGCTGGGCCTCGACTCGAAGGTCAGCGCGTTGGCGGTCAGCACCCACGCCGCGTTCGAGGAGAACGCGATGCACGACTTCAAGTTGCAGGCCGAGACCTATCTCGGGTACGAGGCGAAGTCCGGCCGTCCGCTGGACAACTTCGATTTCTACTGGCCGGCGGTCTCCACGTTCTTCCACTACGGCAAGGAGAAGTCGGCCGCCAGCGGGCTCTCCGTCACCACCAGGGATGTCGGCTCCCTCGGCGTGGACGGGGTGCGGACCCACACGCCGAACGGCTCGATGCTGCTGCTCGCCCGGCTGGCCCGCGGGTACGACCCGCAGTTCCCGATGCCCGCCGTGCCGACCAACTACGGGGTCCCGAACGCCGGGGTGTGGTCGGCCGCCTCCCGTGCCTACATCGCCATGACCGAGCAGAACGCCGCGTTCGCCCGCACCGGTACACCGCAACGGGCAATTGACCTGCAGAACACCGGTCAGGACATCCTGGCGGTCGCCCGCAGCTTCAGCGATCCCACCGAAGCCGGTGGCACCAATCTCCTCTTCACCAAACTGACCCAGTCGTACGGGACGGACCTTACGGCGCTCACCGGTGCGCTCGGCGACATCCGCAAAGAGGTCGGGATGAACGGGAGCTACGACCCGTTCGGCCACGCCAACCAGACACCCCCGGGTCGGGTGGCGGCGGTCGACACGATGCGCACCTGCGCCACCAATGCCAGGCCCCTGCCGGTGCCGAGCAACGGGGTGACGGCGAACCTGCCGCACTCGTACCACACCGCGTACACCCTGTTGCCACAGGCGGCACAGCCGGCGTTCAAGACCTGTTTCGACGCTGTCTACGAGAACCCGGAGTTCTACGAGGCCGGTTACGAGACCGGCACCACCGCCGACGTACGGGTCACCATCCGGCTGCACGTCCAGTGGCCGGGTGGCCAGTGGCGGGAGGCACGCAGACTGGTCCACGTCGGCTCCGCCGGCAAGGTCGAGTGGTACAACTCCAAGACCGGGTTCCGCCGGAGCATCGCCCCCGACGAGGCGGTGTCCAACCTCTGGGCAAGCGGCCTGCGGACGGGCGTGGAACGGCACGCCCAGATCTCGAACGTCGCCGCCAGCGAGGACGACGCCTGGCTGCGGGCCACCGCAGCCCTGCACGGTCGGCAGAAGTACTACTACCAGCGGGTGCTCACCGACCTGAACTCTCCGGCGACCCCGCTCGCTCGGGCGTACGCGAAGCTCAACGACACCCTGCTGCTCCTGCAGGCGTACAGCCAGGTCGGTTGGGCCAAGGCGCTGCGCACCAATGAGACGCTGAACGGCCTGCTCTTCGGCGGACAGCACCTCCCGGGCGCGTTCACCCTGCCGGGTACCGGCGATTCCGATCACCTCGCCGAGGCGATGGCGGGCGCGCTGAAGGCGTACGACGCGTGCCGGCCGGAGACGATGGGTGGTGCGTGCGCGTACAACGACTGGTTCTCACCGCGAGGCCACGCCCCGGCGCAGTTCGGTGTGGACTGCCCGGCCGTGACGGTGCCCGGAATGCCGGGCGATCCGGTCGGCGACTGCGTGGCCATCCAGGCAACCCAGCGTCTGGCCGACCTACAGGCGCAATACCAGGTGCAGTCACAGCGCCTCAAGGCCGGTGACTACGTCGAGGGGCCGCCGGAGATCGAAGAGGTGATCTCACACCTCAAGGTCTCGGACGCGTTGCTGCGCCGTTGACATCCGGATCGCCCCTCGCCTCGGGTCGGTGACTGTCCGACGGGGGAACGGGTGGGCATCCGGCATCAGCCGGGTGCCCACCCGCCGTTCCGATCGGGGACGGTTGCGGTGCCCCGTACGATCCCGGCATGCTGGGAGTGCATTTCGCCGTCGCGGCGGACACGGAACGCGCACTGCTCGTGGCCGCCGATCAAGGCGACAGCGGCGGCGTGGGTGAGATCCTCGAGAGCATCGAGGAGTCGTGGACAGACGGCGAGTTGACGGCGGACACCGACAAGGCGTGGGACGCCGTCCACCGCTGCCTGACCGACGGCACCCTCGACCCGGACGCCGGCACGTACCCGTTGTCCCACACGGTGCTCGGCGGGCGGCACCTACACGACCAGTACTACGTCGTCTACGTCAGCGCCGCCGAGGTGCGGGAGGTCGCCGACGCCCTGCGCGAGGTGCAACCGGCGTGGCTGCGTCGACGCTTCGATGCCGTCGACGATCCGAGTTACCTCGGTGCCCAGGACGACGCGGACTTCGCGTACACCTGGGACGGCTTCACCGAGATCAGAGCCCTCTATGAGCGCGCCGCCGCCGGACGCGCGGTCGTCTTCACCGCGACCTGAGCCGATCCCCACTGCGGGTGGTGAGCCTCAGGCCACGAGAAGTCGCAGGCCCAGCTCGGCCGCGTCGAGGTCGGTGAGTTCGCGGTTGCGTTCGGCCCACCGGCCCGAGGACAGGTCCTGCCGGAGGGCGCGTACGGCCCGCTGCTCGGCCGCCGGACCGACCCGGGTCCACACCGACACCGCCCGACGGACCTGCTCCTCCAGGTACGCCTCGGGTCGACGCCAGTACGCCTCGAAGAAGCCGTCGGCGCAGTCCCACGGGACGAGCACCGGCTCGATGCGGGCCCCGATCGCGCGGGCCAGCTCGTCCACCGAGGGGCGGCCGACCACCAGGCCGGCGACCTCGGGCAGGTAGTCCCGGCTGAGCCAGAACCGCTGACGCCAGCCGGTGTCGCTGGCGTCGTGCGTGAACACCACGACGCGACGGGCCACCCGCCGCATCTCGCGCAGCCCGGCGATCGGGTCGTGCCAGTGGTGGACGGTGCTGAAGGCCAGCGCCGCGTCGAACGCCCCGTCCGCGAAGGGCAGGTTCTCGGCGCTGGCGGCCACACACGGCGCCGCGTCCACGGCACGCTGCGTCCTCATTGTCGCCGAGGGTTCCACCGCGGTGACCGCACGATCGACGGGTTCGTACGAGCCGGTGCCCGCCCCGACGTTCAGCACCGTGCGGGCGTCACCGAGCGCTTCCCAGACCCGCGCGGCAATGCGCGGCTCGGTGCGTCGCGTCGCCGGGTACGCGGACCCGATGGACTCGTACAACTGCGCGCCGCTGACCCGCAGATGCTGCTCCGGCGTCATGCTGATGCCCATCGCCCGCGCCTCCAGTTCCCTGTCGATGGCGGCGATCGTGGCGGTGGCCCGGTCCCGTTGTGCCAGCAGCAGGCCACGCAGCCGATGCAGATGGGCGACCGCGTCGCTGGTCGGGTCGTCGACCAGAGCGGCGATCTCCCGCAGACCGAAGCCCAGCCGCCGGTAGGCGAGCACCTCCCGCAGCCGTTCCACGTCGCCCGCGGAGTAGGCCCGGTGGCCGGCGCTGGTCCGGGCGACCGGTCGCAGCAGGCCGATCTCGTCGTAGTGGTGCAGCGTCCGGACGCTCACGCCGGCCATCCTCGCCACACGTCCGACGGTCAGGTGCTCGGTCACCTCGTCGACGATGCGGCATGACGTCACGTGAGGTGCAAGGGTTTCCGGGTCGGTGTCCGCCCGCGAGCGCCTCGCCCAGGGGTGAACGGCTGTGCGGGATCGGGGCGATGGCGACCGAGTACGTCGGCGGGTTGGTGTCGTCGGGCTAGTGCGACGGTGTCGGGACGCCGGGCCGGCCGATGGTTCGAGTCGGCGTGCCCCTCGTCCGTGCCGCCAGGACGGCGAGCGCGGTGAGGCTGACGAGTACGGCCAGGACGGCGACCGGACCGCCCGACCCGAGCGCGGGCATGACCGCCGGAACCGTCCCGTCGAAGAAGCTGCTCGCGTCGTCGTACCCGCTGGCGATGACGACGGCAGAGCCGGCCGCGACAAGTCCGGCCGCCCCGCTGACCGCGAGGGGTCGGCGTGCGGGGGGCCGCAGCAGTGCCCACAGCGCCGCGCCGTACAGGACGATGACGGCGGCGAGATGGACGAACCAGCCCGGGAATCGGTGCAGCGGTATGTCGATGCTGCCGTAGCGGGCCCACGGCAGCACCAGGACCGCCAACAGGTTGCCGAGAGCACCGACGATGACGGCGATCCGGATTGCCACTCTCATCTCCCATCCTTCGCGTGCGCCGACGTGGCGGAGGCTCACGTCCGCCACGCCGGCGACCGGTCACGAGGTCTAAAGCGAGACGCCCAGCGCGGCGGTCGCCGCAGGTACCTGACCCGCACCTTGGCCTGGCTGTTGGTCTCGATGAGAGCCGCGTCGTTGACGTTGTTCTCGCTCTCGACCGAACCGAGGTGAACCTCCATGACGAGCAGCACGAGTTCGATGTCCTCGAAGGGTATCCATCACTCGCCGAACCGGTGAGGCCTCAGGGGATCGACTCGGTGGCTTCCCTGCGGGCCGGGCCGGCCAGCGAGTAGGCGATCAGCCCGCCGAGGGCCAACACCGCCGCCGTCACCGTTGCCGCAGTGCTGTCGGTCGGCTGGCCCTGCCAGGTCAGGACCGCTCCCCCGGTGCCCGCCTGGGGATACATGACCGCGACGCTGGTCCAGCCCAGCGGCAGGAACCACGATCGACCGGCGCCCACCACCGTCGCACACAGCGCCGTCAGTCCGAGCAGGCCCGCGGCGTCGCGGAACACCAGCGTGGCCGGCCCGAAGCGGGCCCCGGTGTACCGCGTGGCGACCAGGGCCAGCAGGACCACCAGCAGGCCGGCCAGCAGGTGCGCCGCGCGCCGCGGCGGCCATCGCAACGAGGCGGTCCGGTCCAGGTTCTCGTCGGGTGCGGCCAGGGTGGCCGAGAGCACCGCGACCATCAGCAGGACCGTCAGGACGACCGTCGTCGGGGCGACGTCGCGTTCGTCGGCGATGGTCAGCCACAGCGTCCAGATCACCGCCGCGCCGCCGAGGGCCACGGCCAGGGCCAGGGGTACGCGCCGGGAGCGCAGGTACAGCAGCGTCCAGGTCACCGAGTGCTCCGGGACAGCAGTTCGCTCGTGTCCTCGCAGGCCCGTTTGGCGTCACGGACCGCCGTCACCCGGGCCAGCGCCTCCTCGGCGGAGACCTCGCGCAGACCGTGCCAGAGGGCGAGCGCCTCGGGGTTGAGTTCGGGGTCCTCCTGGATCATTCCGGGGATGAGTCCGACGTCGGACTGCGGCTCGCGGCCCAGCAGCCAGTACGCCGCCGCCCGTTCGACCGCCTCGTGGTGTTGCCGGCATTCGATGTCGATGGGGACGCCCAGCCCTCGGACGACCTCGACGGCCACGACACCCGGGTGTGCGAGTCCCCCGTACCTGTCGATCCGGACCGGTACCTCGACGACGTCGTCGCGGGACGGCGTGGCCCCGCCGCGCCCGTACGTGGAGGTGTCCTCGTGCACGGCGGTCGGGGCGTCCGGGAGTTTCGCCAACGCCGCCAGACCTTCGCGGGCCAACGGGGTCAGGTCGTCGAGGACCTTGGTGTTGACCCGGCTCACGCACACCGTCGGGGCATCGTCGGTGCACACCAGTTCCCGGGCGATCGGGTCCACCGGCGCGTCGAGCACGGCCGGGTCCCGGGGCACGACCGCCACTGCCGCGGCGAGCCCGAGCAGCACCGGGACCAGCGCCGCCGTACGGGTCCGCCAGCCACCGGCGACGAACAGCACCAGGCCGGCGACGGCGAGCAGGGCAAGCCAGATCGCCAGCGCACCGCTGACCCGGTTGTCGATCGTCTGGTACGCGTGGAACTGGCTCGTGCCGTAGATCGGGGACACCGCCGCAGCCAGCCAGTCCGGGCGGATGAACATGCTGATCGAGACGATCAGGACGCCGGCCACGCCCAACGCGGGCGCGGTCGCGGGAACGGGTAGCAGACGCCCGATCCCCAGACCGAGCCAGGCCGCGGCGATCAGGGACAGCACGCCGACGCCGGTGACGACGGCGAAGCCGAGCAGGGGCAGATAGCCGGCGCTGGTGCCGATCCGGGCGGCACCCGCCGCGGTCACCAGCAGGTAGGCGGTGCCGAGGGCGAGGGCCATCGCGCCGAGAACCGGCACCATCCGCTGGACACGGGGCCGGGCGGTGGTGCCGAAGAGTTCACCGACGTTCGACCGGTGTTCCCGACGGCCCTGCCAGGCGCCTGCGGCCAGCGCCAACGGCCACATCAGCAGCAGGTACTCGCGGGTGATGAGAGCCAGCGACATCCAGCCGCCGGACCAGCGGGCCGGGGCGACATACAGTGCGCCGATTCCGGCGAGCACGGTGATCAGCGCGGCACCGAGCGCGGCGGAGCGGCGTAGTTCGACTCCCAGGATGCTCATCGGGCGGCCTCCGCCCGGTGCCGGCGCAGGACGGCGGAGTAGCCCCGCTCGGTCGGGCTGTCGCCCGGGTGGCTCTGGTCGCCCTGGGCGCTGAGCGCCTCGGCGGTGCCCTGCCAGACCAGGCGCCCCTCGTTGACCATGACCACGTCGGTGCAGGCCGCCGCCACGTCCTCGACCATGTGCGTGGAGACCAGGACGCAGCTGTCGGTGCCGAGGTCGCGCAGCAGTTCGCGGAAGTCGAGTCGTTGTTCCGGGTCGAGGCCGACGGTGGGTTCGTCGAGCAGCAGGAGCTGCGGGTCGTTGACGATGGCCTGGGCGATGCCGGCGCGGCGCAGCATGCCGCCGGAGAGGGTCTTCAGCCGGGCGTCGGCCCGGTCGGTCAGGCCGACCCGGTCGACGGCCCGCTGGACCGCCGCCGGGATCGTCGCCTTGGGCATCTCCTTGAGCCAGGCCATGTATCCGACGAACTCCCGCACGGTGAAGCGCGGATAGAAGCCGAAGTGCTGCGGCAGGTAGCCCAGGCCACGGCGGACCGCCCGCAGGTCGGCGCGGCCGTCGACCGGGTGTCCGAGCAGCGTCAGACGCCCGGCGGCCGGCGCGAGGACGGTGGCCAGGGACCGCATCAGCGTGGTCTTCCCGGCGCCGTTGGGGCCGAGCAGTCCGTGGACCCCGATGTTCAGGGCCAGGTCGAGGCCGTCGACGGCCAGGCGCCGTCCGGCGCGGACCCTCAGTCCCTCGGCGTGGACAGCCCAGGGATCAGTGGTGACGGCCGTTTCGGCCGCGCTCAGGGCACGCATCGGCATCCTCCTTCGTTCGGGGTCGGTGGAGCGGGACGCGGCGTCGCGCGTCCGTGGGCGGAGAGGTGTTACTGCTGGGCGAGTCGTCGGAGCCCGTCGGCCCGCAGCAGCGCGGTGAGGGTCAGGGCGACCGTGGTCAGTGCCCAGATGCCGGTGCTCTCCTCGGTCAGCACCAGTGGCGTACGGGCGGCGGCGATGCTGGGTGTGATCACCGCGAGCGTCCAGACCGCGACCAGTCCGATCGCGGCCCGACGGACGCCGACGAGACTGCCCAGCGCCAGCGTGGCGGCGGTGAACGTCAGGCAGGGCAACAGCGTCAGCGCCGGTGGCACGCCGGTGCCGTAGCCGGCGAGGGCGAGGGGTGGGATGACGACCACCAGCACCGTCGCGGTGCGTCGCAGCAGGGTCGTCAAGCCGGCGCCGGGGGTGGTGGCGATCAGTTCCCAGGCGGGATCGGCCCGGCGGTGCCAGGCGACCGCGACGCCGGGCAACGGGGCCAGCGGCGCGAGCAGCAGCACCAGCGACGGCAACTCGGTCCACAACTCGCTGAGCACGACGGCGCAGGCGAGTACCGCGGCGGTCATGGCCAGCCAGGGGACGAGCGTGCCGGCCAGCCAGCGGCGGCGCAGCACCGTCCAGGACCGGCTGCGGGCGGCCGGGGCCGGCGACGCGGCGATCTCCCGGTCCAGGGTGGCGGCGACCTGGGCGAGGACGGTACGCGTGTCGACGGTGGTGCTGCCGGCCAACCGGGCCCGACAGTCGGCGCAGTCCTCCAGGTGCACCTCGACGGCCCAGACGCTGGGTTCGTCGAGGCGGGGGTCGGCGGTGGCGTACCGCTCGATCTGGGTGAGGGTCGGGTGGGGAGTCATGACAGGGCCTCCCGTAGCGCGATCCGGGCTCGGCGGACACGGGACTTGACGGTGTTCTCGGGTACGCCCAGCAGCACGGACGCCTCTCGGGGCGAGAGCCCGTCCAGGACGGTGGCACGCAGGGCGGCACGGACCTCGGGCGGCAGGGCGAGCAGCGCCTGTTCGAGTTCCTGTCCGATCCGGGCCGCCATCACCTCGTCCTCGGCGGCGGGTGCCGTGGTCGGCGTCAGTGGCACCTGCGGCAGTTGCGCCGTGCGGGCCCGGCGACGGAACGCGTCGACCAGTCGGTGGGCGGCGATGGTCCACAACCAGCCCACAGCGGTACCCCGCGCCGCGCCGCCGTTTCCGGTCCGGACTCCGGCGAAGGTGCCCGAGGCCCGCCAGACGGTCAGGTACGTGTCCTGGAGGACCTCGGCGACGATGTCGGGGTCCGCGCACCGGCGACGCAGGCGCACCTCCAGCCACGGCGAGGTACGCCGATACAGCTCGTCGAAGGCCCGCCGATCACCACGGGCGACGCGCCGCACGAGTTCGCCCTCGTCCGCTGCGTCCATGCCGGTACTCACACCGGGTAAGACGACGGGCGGACCGCGATGGGGTCCCGGTTTCCTGTGACGGCCATCACATCGGCGCGCGGCGATTCGGTTCTCCTCGGCCGGCGGTGATCGTCGATCAGGCAGCCCGTCGGAGTGATGGTGCCGCCAGCCGGATCACCTCGACGGGACCGTCGACGCGCAGCGGGCCGGCGGCGTACGGGACCAGCAGGGTATCGCCCCGTCGCAGCATCAGGTCGTCGTGCTCGCCGGTCAGCCTGCCGTCCCCGGCGACCACGACCAGGACACTGAAGCCCGGCTCCAGTCGGTCGCCGCCGTGCAGCCGTCCGGCGGTGAAGAACTCGTCGGCGGCCTCGGGCAGCAGCCGGTGCCCGCCGCGCAGCCGGTCGAGTCGGTCCGGTGTCCACCTGCTGCGGTCGACGCACTGCAGGGCGAGGTCGTAGCCGATCCCCAGGTGGCCGTCGGCGAGGCCGAAGCTCTCGTACTCGAGCAGCACGGAGAAGTCGGTCGGCTCCTGGACCTCGACGAGCAGGATGCCGTCGCCGATGGCGTGCGGCAGGCCGGCCGGGCAGAGGATCGCGTCGCCGGCCGCCACCGGGATCCTGTTGGTGGCGTCGAGCATCTCGGCGGTCCGCTGCCCGGTCACCCAGCCGGCCAGTTCGTCGGCGGGCACGTCGCGGGAGAAGCCGAGGTGGACGTACGCGCCGGGGCGGGCCGAGACGATCACCCAGGCTTCGGTCTTGCCGTACGGCGAGGCCAGGTGGGCGGTGGCGAACCGGCGGTCCGGATGGACGTGCAGCGGCAGGCGTTGGCCGGCGTCGAGCAGTTTGACGAGTACGCCCGTGTCGGTGCGTCCCGGTCCGAGCCACCAGCGCGGGTCGGCGGCGATCGCCTCCGCCAGCACGCGCCCGTCGGCGAGCGTGGACAGCCCGGACGGGCCCAGGCCGAACCGGGTGGTCACCGAGCCCACCCAGTCCTCGGGGCGGTCGGGCGACGCGGGCACGGTGCGGAAGTCGGCGATCCGGCCGGCGCCCCGATAGAAGGTCTCCGGCTGGTTGGCGGATAGGACCTCGACGGTCATCGGCGGTCAGTCCGTTCGTGGTGGGGGTGGCGGGGCGGTCGCGCCCGTCGCGGCGAGCGCGGCGAGGAAGCCGCCGACGAACGTGTCGCCCAGGCCGACCGTGGTGGGGTTCGGGACGTCGAGTGCGAAGCCGGGTACGCAGTGCACGGTGTCGCCCAGGCGGGTGCGCACCGCGGCGGCGAAGGCCAACGACTCGGGCCGGCGGGGCCGGGCGCGCAGGCGGGCGACGTCGGTGTCGGTGACGTCGTCGCCGTGGCAGTAGCGGGCGGCGGCCATGACGGTGCCGGTGTCGAGGGCGTCGGCGTAGCGGGTCGCGGCGGGACCGAACGCGGCGGCCCAGTACTTCGTGTGCAGGACCAGCGTCGGTGCCGGGATGAGCCGGTGCAGCGCGGTGAGCGCGTCCGCGACCTCGTCCGGGGAGAGCAGGTCGACGGGGTGGCCGAGGTACGACTGCATCTCGTCCTCGTTGAGGCCGTACACGTCGATGACGTCGAGCAGCGCGTCCCGGACCTGGCCGCTGAACGCGGGCTCGTGGTAGGCCGCGTCCTCGAAGTAGGTCACCGCCCCGGGCGGCAGGTGGCGCAGGTGGGCGCGCAGTTCGGTGAGCCGGTCGTCGAGTTGTGCCGAGGAGCGCATGGCGTTGAACCCGGAGATCAGGAACACCTCCGCGCCGCTCAGCCGGTGGCCGAGGTCGTCGCTGAGCAGCATGGTGCTGTTGGCCGGGTCGTTGACGTAGATCAGCCGGTTCGGGTGCGGCGCGGTGATGTCGAGCCGGTCGGTGCGGATCCGCAGGCCCTGGTCGTACTGGACGATGAGGTGCGGATAGAAGGTGTCCTCGGTGGCGGTGGTGAAGTGGTCGCTGTCGTGCGGCAGGAGCCGGCGGACGGTGTCGTTGACGGTGACCAGGTGCAGCGTCGACGGTATGCCCAGTCGGCTCATCAGGATCCCGGCCCGCACGGAGGTGCCGCCCAGGGCCACCCGGTGCGGAAACCGGCGGGCGAAGGTCTCCAGCACCGGGGCGGAGGCGACGAAGTGTTCGCCGCCTCCGCCCCTGGCGACGTAGCCGAGGATCGACACCACGAGGTCTCGCTCGCTGGTCACCGGCGTCGACGCGGTCAGGTCGGCGGCGACGATGTCGTAGTCGTCGACCAGGCGCGCCAGCGGACCCCGGCGGCGTACGCCTGGTCGAGGAGTTCGGCCGCACGCGCGCGCAGCGCCTCGACGGTCCGCTCGGCCGGCAGGTCCGCGGCGCGTCCGAGATTGATGTAGCCCGGACGGCCGACGGCCGCCAGTCCGAGCCCGATCCGGGAGCCTGCGGCCAGGCGCGCGATGGTTGCCATCACCCCATCCAACACGGCAGGCCGCGCGCCGTCGTCGCCACCCGCGTCGCTCCCGGCCGGCCCGGCCGGTTCAGCGGCGCAGATAGGCGGCGAGCCCGCCGAGTTCCTCGTTGGCGATGAACACCGAACGGACGTTGATGATGGCTTCCTCGACGTGAGCGGGGCAGCCCCACGCAGCGTCGCCCCAGGAGTCGGCGATCTTGATCTCGGCCGGTGCGACGCATCCGGCCGTACCGCCGAGTTGGCAGCGTTCGGGATGCGGCACCGCGACCTGCGCGGCGGCGGCCGACCGCATCCGGGCGTTGAGTTCCGCGGCGGCGGCAGCGCGTTGCTCGGCCTCGGCGCGGAGTTCGCGCTCGGCGCGGATCGCCTTGGCCAGTTCGTCGTGCGCAGCCGTGGCGCGCTCCTCGGCGGCCTTCTGCGCCCGCTCGATGTGGTGGCGTTCGATGGCCAGCGCCGCGGTGCCGGCGAACAGCCGGGCGATGGCGAGGTCGGTGTCCTGCGGCACGCGTGGGGTGCGGTGGTACATGGCGAAGGTGCCCAGCAGTCCACCGTCGCGGGCCAGGATCGGCGTGGACCAGCAGGCGGCCAGTCCGGCCCGGTCGGCCAGGGGGCGGAACTCGCTCCAGAACGGGTCGGTGGCGATGTCGGTGACGACGACCGGCTGCCGCCGATGGGCTGCGGTGCCGCAGGAACCGACGCCGTCGCCGGTGGCGATGCCGTCGATGGCCTCGTTGTAGAAGTCCGGCAGGCTGGGCGCGGCACCGTGGCGCAGGTGCCGGCCGTCGGGGTCGGCCAGCAGGACCGAGACGAACACCTCCTGCGGAGCGAGGTTCTCGATGCAGCGGGCCATCCCGTCGAGCACCTCGGTCAGCGGTGCCTGACGGGCGATCTGCTCCAGCAGTGCGCGGTGTTCGGCCATCAACCACTGGGCGTGCTTGACCTGGGTGGTCTCCACACCGATCACCCGGATCCCGGTCACCGTGCCGTCGGCGTCACGGCGTGGTTCGTAGGTGAAGTCGAAGAAGGTCTCCCGGGCGTGTGGGCCGGTGCCCAGCACGACCCGGACGTCACGTCCGGTGTAGGACTCCCCCGCGCGGTAGACCCGGTCCAGCAGGTCGATGAAGCCCTGACCGGCGAGTTCGGGCATCAGGTCCGCCAGCGGGACCCCGGTGCGTGCGCGTTCCTGGCCGATCGTGGTGAAGAACGCCGGGTTCGCGGCCTCCAGCACGTGCGTCGGCCCGGCCAGCGAGGCGAACACGGCGATGGACTGGCCGAACAACGTACGCAGGTCGTCCTCTGCCGCGGGCGTGGTCACTGCCGGACCCGCAGCAGCAGGCCGCCGGCCCGATACCGCCGTCATGATGTGTGGTCCGCCCCTCGCCGTCGATCCTGTCCGAGCGCTATCAACCTACGGGACGGCGCCCACCCGCTCACAGGTCGTGGCCATGCTGCCGCTCCGGGGGCACCGGCGGCCCGAGTGACCCGGGCGGACTGCCGGTCGGCGGGGGCTGGCCTGGTTGGCCCGACTGGACCTCTCACCCCGACAACTCTGGCGACCCGGGCAGCGGCGGGAACACCGGCGGTGGGCCCCCGGTCTCCCCGGCCTCGATCCGGTGGACCCGGGCACGCCGAGCGATCCCCCGATCGAGAGCGGACTGCTGGGCGCACTGCCGGTGCTGCCGACCAGGCCGGTCGGCGGGAACACCCCGGGCAAGAAGAACGACAAGAACAGCTTCTCGATCGACATCGGCTCTTTGAACTGACCGGTGTCGGGGGGGGGGGGGGGGGGGGCCCCCCCCCCCCCCCCCCGGGGGGGGGGGGGCCCCCCCCGGGGGCGGGGGGGGGCGGATAAACCAAGAA
>NZ_JBEOWP010000028.1:0-40450 GCF_040296095.1 Micromonospora sp. NPDC002389 | reverse complement strand
CCACCAACCCGAAAGTTGGCACGGGGCATCATAAAACAATTTGGCACTGGCTTATCAAGCACCCTGTTGAGTTCTCAAAGAACAACCACACACCAAACTGCGATCCTGCTTTTGCCTGACCGCGTCTGGGGCAACCGCTCCAAACTATCTGAGCCGCTCTCGTAGCGCAACCTGAAGATTCAGGCTTTTACTTCGTAGCTTGCTCGGGTCCGCGCTGACGCACGCCCATCGGGCGGTCGTTTCTGTCGCGGGAAGCGGCAAGACCGGCCGATCACCATTCCTGGCGACCCGCCCGGCTCCCTGCCGGCTTCGAAACTCTACCCGGTCGGCTTCGCGATCGCAACTCCGTCTCATGGAGCCTTTCGCACCACCCGGTCTCAGTCCCGGTTCGACGGTGTCGATCCGGTCCTGGCGCCCGTTCTCGGCCGGTTTGCCCCGGCCTCCCTCGTGCAGAGAGAAAGTTACGCGGACGCCCCGGAGAAGGCAAATTAGGATTCATCGATGGCCGCACTCGTGGCCCAGCCGGGTCGGGCGGAGGCGGCGGAGGCGAGTGCCAGCCCTCCCGGGTCTCCCCCGTCGGCGCCTCGACCACCTGCGGTGGAACCTGTCCTGTCGGCGACGACCGTGACCGGTCTCGACGTGCCAGAGTGTCTGGCATGGATGACGTGTCCCGGCCCGCCAGTCCGGTCCTCGCCGAGGACGCGCTGCTCGGGCTCCTCCTGCCGTTCTGGCAGCTGATCATCGGCGCGTTCGTGCTGTTCGCGGTGGTGGCCTCGATCGGGCGACTGGTTCGGCGCGGCCCATCGCGGATGAGCACCGCGCTGCTGGTGACCGCGGCCGCTATCGCCGGCTTCGCGCTGGTGGGCGTCCTGCTCCAGGGATAGCGACGGTCACATCCGTCGGTTGGCCAGACTCGGCAGCTCGGCGCGGATGCGCGCCAACCGGTCCAGGTCGAGATCGGCCACCGCGAAACCGGGGCCGTCAGGCACCTGGGACAGCACCGAACCCCAGGGGTCGACCACCATGCTGCGGCCGTAACAGGTGCGGGCTGGTTCGTGGTCGCCGGTCTGGCCGGCCGCCGCGACGAAGCACTGGTTCTCGATCGCGCGAGCGCGCAACAACACCTCCCAGTGGTCGCGACCGGTGTGCATCATGAACGCCGCCGGCACCACCAGCAGGTGTGCACCCCCTTCGGAGGCGAGCTGCCGGTACAGCTCGGGGAACCTCAGGTCGTAACAGATCGACAGGCCGACGCGTACGCCCTCGACGTCCACCACCACCGGTCGGTCACCGGGGGCCACGGTGGCCGACTCCCGGTACGAGACCCGACCGGGGATCTCCACGTCGTACAGGTGGATCTTGCGATAGCTGGCGGCGAGCGTGCCGGAGCGGTCGAAGACCAGCGTGGTGTTCCAGGTGTGGTCGGGATCCGGGCCGGACTCGTGGAAGGAGCCGGCGATCAACCAGACGCCGCGTCGGCGGGCGACGTCGGCGAAGAACCGACCGACCTCGCCGTCGACCGGCTCCGCTGCGGGCATCCCCACCGACGGGCCGAGATAGTCGACGTATTCGGGGAGGAGCACCAGGTCGGCGCCGGCATCGGCCGCGCGGTCGATCAGGGCCTCCGCGGCGACCAGGTTCGCCTTCCGGTCGTCCCGAGAGTTCAGCTGGCAGACAGCGACGCGCATGTCTGCCAGCGTACGACCGAACTGCCGTCGACGGCAGCGCGAGAACCTGGCACCGGCCGACTCAGGCCGACTTCTCCTCGCGCTCGCGCCGCGCCCGCCGGCCGGTGAACTCACGCGGCACGATGGTCGGGTTCACGTTCTCCAGCACCGCCTCACGGCTGATGAGCACCCGGGCGGCGTCGGGGTTGCTGGGCACCTCGTACATCACGGAGAGCAGCACCTCCTCCATGATCGCCCGCAGGCCACGGGCGCCGGTGCCACGCAACATCGCCTGGTCGGCGATCGCCTCCAGCGCCGGGTGCTCGAACTCCAGCTCGACGCCGTCCAGCTCGAAGAGGCGCTGGTATTGCCGGACCAGCGCGTTACGGGGCTCGGTGAGGATGCGGACCAGCGCGCTGCGGTCCAGGCTGCGCACGCTGGTGATCACCGGGAGCCGGCCGATGAACTCGGGGATCAGCCCGAACTTGAGCATGTCCTCCGGCATGACCTGGCTGAAGATGTCGTCGGTGGACCGCTCGGAGACGGCCCGGAGACGGGCACCGAAGCCGGTGCCGCCGTGACCGGTACGCGCCTCGATGATCTGGTCCAGCCCGGCGAAGGCACCACCGCAGATGAACAGCACGTTCGTGGTGTCGATCTGGATGAACTCCTGGTGCGGGTGCTTCCGGCCGCCCTGCGGGGGGACGTTGGCGACCGTGCCTTCGAGCATCTTGAGCAGCGCCTGCTGCACACCCTCGCCGGAGACGTCCCGGGTGATCGACGGGTTCTCCGACTTCCGGGCGATCTTGTCGACCTCGTCGATGTAGATGATCCCGGTCTCGGCGCGCTTGATGTCGTAGTCGGCGGCCTGGATCAGCTTGAGGAGGATGTTCTCCACGTCCTCGCCGACGTAGCCGGCCTCGGTGAGGGCGGTGGCGTCGGCGATGGCGAACGGGACGTTGAGCATCCGCGCCAGCGTCTGGGCCAGGTGCGTCTTGCCGCACCCGGTCGGGCCGAGCAGCAGGATGTTCGACTTGGCCAGCTCGACGCCGTCGTTACCGGAGCCCGGTGCGCCGGCTGCCTCGGCCTGGATGCGCTTGTAGTGGTTGTAGACCGCCACGGCGAGCGCCTTCTTGGCCTGCTCCTGCCCCACGACGTAGTTGTCGAGGAACTGGCAGATCTCCATCGGCTTGGGAAGCTCTTCCCACTTCACCTCGCCGGACTCGGCCAGCTCCTCTTCGATGATCTCGTTACAGAGATCGATGCACTCGTCGCAGATGTAGACCCCAGGGCCCGCGATGAGCTTCTTGACCTGCTTCTGCGATTTACCGCAGAAGGAGCACTTGAGTAGGTCGCCACCGTCACCGATCCGTGCCACCTACGTTCTCCCTGCACTCATCGGCCGGAGCCCCGGCCACGACCTGCGGATGCTTACGCTCCGCCCGTCTTCTTACCCCGCCGGTCACCCGGCCAAGTCGTACGGACCCGACGTTACCCGCTGTCGGAGCTTTCTCCGACCCCCAAAACGGGTGTGTCAGAGGCCGGCGGGCGACAGACCCCGCCGACCTCTGACGTGGTACCGGTCAGCCGGCCGAGTTGGCGGCCAGCAGTCCCTTCTTGCGGCTGGTGAGGATCGTGTCGACCAGCCCGTACTCGCGGGACTCCTCGGCCGTCATGATCTTGTCACGGTCGATGTCCTTGCGCACCAGGTCGACCGCGCGGTTGCAGTGCCGGGAGAGCATCTCCTCCAGCTGGGTCCGCATCCGCAGGATCTCCCGGGCCTGGATCTCGATGTCCGAGCCCTGCCCGTAGCCGCCCTCGGTGGCCGGCTGGTGGATGATGATCCGCGAGTTCGGCAGCGCCATCCGCTTGCCCGGGGTGCCCGCCGCCAGCAGCACGGCGGCGGCGGACGCGGCCTGACCCAGGCACACGGTCTGGATGTCCGGCCGGACGTACTGCATGGTGTCGTAGATCGCCGTCATGGCGGTGAACGAACCACCGGGCGAGTTGATGTACATGATGATGTCCCGGTCGGGGTCGGTCCCCTCCAGGGTGAGCAGCTGGGCCATCACGTCGTTGGCCGACGCGTCGTCCACCTGGACGCCGAGGAAGATGATCCGGTCCTCGAAGAGCTTGTTGTACGGGTTGGACTCCTTGACCCCGTACGACGTGCGCTCCACGAACGACGGCAGGACGTAGCGGTTGTGCACGGCCGCGAACTGTGGCGGCAGGCTCAGGTCGGTCATCGTCTGCTCCTCGATCAGCTCAGGGTCCCGGCGCCCTCGGGAACCTGGGCGGCCCCGGTGATCACCTTGTCGATGAAGCCGTAGTCCACGGCCTCCTGGGCGGTGAACCAACGGTCGCGGTCCGAGTCCGCCTCGATCTGCGCCGGGGACTGGCCGGTGTGGGAGGCGACCCGCTCCTGGAACATCCGCTTGGTGTAGAGCATCTGCTCGGCCTGGATCGCGATGTCGGCCGCGGTGCCACCCATGCCGCCGGAGGGCTGGTGCATCATGATCCGGGCGTGCGGGAGGGCGTAGCGCTTGCCCTTGGTGCCCGCGCAGAGCAGCAGCTGGCCCATGGACGCCGCCATGCCCATCGCCACGGTCGACACGTCGTTGTCGATGAACTGCATGGTGTCGTAGATGGCCATACCCGAGTAGACCGAGCCACCGGGCGAGTTGATCCAGAGGTTGATGTCGCGGTCCGGGTCCTCCGCGGCGAGCAGCAGCAGCTGCGCGCAGATGCGGTTGGCGACCTGGTCGGTCACCTCGCTGCCCAGGAAGACGATCCGCTCCTTGAGCAACCGGTTGTAGACCGAGTCGTCGAGGTTGCCAATGGTGTCACCGCCACGGGCGTCGATCGCCCGGAGCGGCTTCGCTGGGATGTGCATGTCGGTCATGGCAGCCCTTCGCTCTCCGTACCGTCGTGTCCGACACTAACCGCTGCACCGGGCGGCAGAGTCCCGGTCCGGGCACTGTTCGCTCTCAGCGCAGGACCCCCGCAAGGCGTACCCGGTAAAGGAATCGGGCCACCACCCACCGCTACCGGCGGACGGTGGCCCACCCCCGCGATCAGTGCTCGTGCGCGTGCTCCTGCTCGCTCGCCTCACGGAGAGCGTCGAGGCTCACCTCGTTGCCGGCCGAGTCCTTGATCTTGACGCGCTCCATGACCGAGGCGAGCGCCTTGCCCCGCCGCACGTCGCCGTAGACCGCACCGGCGGTGCCGGAGCGGACCAGCTGGTCGTAGTACTGCTGGGGGGCCATGCCGGCGCGCTGGGCGCGGTGCACGATCTCGTGACCGAACTCGTCGTCGGAGACCTGGGTGTCCTCGGCGTCGGCGAGGGTGTCGAGCAGCAGCTGGACCTTGACGCCCTGGGTGGCGGCCTCGGTCAGCTCGGTGTCGATCTGCTCCTCGGTCTTCTCCTCGGCGGAGAGGTAGTCCTCCAGCGACGCGCCGATGCGCTCAAGCTGGTCGACCATCGCCTGCTTGCGGCTCTCCACCTCGTCGCGGATGACACCCTCCGGTGCCGGCACGTCGGCGACCTCGACGAGCTGCTCCAGGGCCTTGTCCCGGGCGGCGTAGATCTGCTCGACCCGCTTGCCCCGGGTGACCCGCTCACGCAGGTCGTCACGCAGCTCACCGATGGTGTCGAACTCGCTGGCGAGCTGGGCGAAGTCGTCGTCCAGCTCGGGCAGCTCCTTCTCCTTGACCGTCCGCACGGTCACCGCCACGTCGGCGTCCCGACCGGCGAAGTCACCACCGACGAGCTGGGTGGTGAAGGTGGTGTCCTCGCCGGCGGAGAGGCCGACCACGGCCTCGTCCAGGCCCGGCAGGAGCTGCTTGCTGCCCACCTCGTGGGAGATGTTGCTGGCCGAGCCGCCCGGCACCTCCTCGCCGTCGACGGTCGCCCGCAGGTCGATCTGCACGTAGTCGCCCTCGGCGGCCGGCCGCTCCACGGTCTTGAGGGTGGCGAAGCGCTCGCGCAGGCTCTTCACCTGCTCATCGATCTCGCTGTCGTCGATCTTGAGCTCGTCGACGGTGACCTCGATGCTGGCCAGGTCGGGCAGGGTGATCTCCGGCCGGACGTCGACCTCGGCGGTGAAGTTGAGCGAGTCACCGTCGTTGAACTCGGTGATCTCCACCTCGGGACGACCCAGGGTCTTCAGGTCGTGCTCGCGAACCGCGCTCAGGATGTTCTGCGGGATCGCCTCCTGCACCGCCTCGTTGAGCACGGTGCCCCGGCCCACCCGCTGGTCGATGATCGCGGACGGGACCTTGCCCCGGCGGAAGCCGGGAATCTGGATCTGCTGACCGATCTCCCGGTACGCCTTCTTGAGGCTCGGCTCGAGCTCGACGAACGGCACCTCGATGGCGAGCCGCACGCGCGTCGGGCTCAGAGTCTCGACGGTGCTCTTCACAGGCGTACTCCTTGACGGATCTCGGTTGTCTCTGGGGCGCTCTTACAGCCCATAGAGTGTAGGCGAGCCGGCACGGCGGGCCGGCAGCGCCCGGGAACCGCACGAACGGCAGGACCCGGAACGGTGACCGGCGCCCGGGACGACCCGGCCGCGAGCGGCAGTCGGGGTGGCGGGATTTGAACCCACGGCCCCTCGCTCCCAAAGCGAGTGCGCTACCAAGCTGCGCCACACCCCGTGGCGACGTGCAGTCTATGCCGTCGGTCCGACAAAGGGATGCCGGGGCGTCACCCAACGCGCCGAACGGGGTAAACAGGAAATAAAGGCCGGGATCGCCCATCGCCGGCCATCCGCACCGCCGCGCCTGACGGCCGCGCGGACGCCGCGCCGGATACGGCCGCGCGGGGCAGACGCGCATTGGGTACGCTGTCGGCGCGCCCTGATCCGTCGGGGCGTACGCGGGCGTAGCTCAATGGCAGAGCTTCAGTCTTCCAAACTGACGGTGCGAGTTCGATTCTCGTCGCCCGCTCCAGCACCACCGGCCCAGGTCAGCGGCGTGATCGCCCAACCTGGGCCGTTCTCGTTCTAGCCTTCTTTGATCTTGCGTGCCATTGGCGTGCCAGTAGCACCGCCCGTGCCGCCCGAGGTCGCTTCGCGTGCCTTCCGCGTGGCCTTCCTGCCCTTGGCCGGCTTCTGCTTGTCCTTGGGCTTGGGCTTGGGCTTGGGCTTGCCCGCTGCGCGCTTGGCCTGCTTGGTGATGCGACGGTCCATGGCGTCGGCGATCTCCCGGTCACGCTCGCTGTTGGCGTGCTGGTAGATCAGCGCCGCGCGCATGCTGGCATGACCCATCCGATGCATCAGGTCCCGCGTGCTGGCCCCGGTCGCCGCCGCCAGGTTGTTGCCCGTGTGCCGCAGGTCGTGGAAGTGGAATCCCTCTGGCATGCCAGCCGCCCGCAGCGCCGCCGCCCAGCCGGCTGCCCGCCGGAAGTTGCCGGAACGCAGCACCGCCCCCTTGTCCCCGGTGAAGACCAGCGCTTCCGGCCCCTCCCCCACGAACTCATCCAGGTGATCGGCCAGCACGAGCCGTGCCGCCGCCGGCAGCGTCACCACCCGATTGCCCGCCTCCGACTTCGGCGGCCCGAACTCCATCCGGTTACGCAACGCCGCCAGCTTGCGCGGCACCCGCACCGTGCCCGCCGTCAGGTCCACGTCCCCGCGCCGCAGCGCCGCCAGCTCACCCCAGCGCAGACCGGAGTACGCGGCGACGATCACCAACGCGGAGAACCGGGCCGGCATCCGTTCGGCGAGCGCGAGCACCTGGACCACGGTCGCCACCGGCCGTTCCGGCGTGTGATAGCGGTCATAGCCCGGGATGCGGCACGGGTTCTGCCGGATCAGCTCGTCCTCTTTGACGGCGGTGTTGAGGATCGCCCGCAGCAGCGAGTACGCCTTGACCGCCTGCGGCTCGCTGGTGCCGCCGTCGAGCAGCGTGCGCCGCCAGGTGCGGATGGTCTGCGGCTTGATCGCACCCAGAGCGAGCCCGCCGAGGTGCGGACAGATGTGCAGCCGGAACAGGTCTTCGTAGTTCTCGCGGCTACGCGGCTGGAGCTTCCGTTCGGCGATCCACTTCCGGCCGTACGGCTCAAGCTTGATCTCGCCCGCCTCCGGAGCCGACCACTCCCCCTTGATGATCTCCGACTCCACGACGGTCAACCACTTGCCCGCCTGCCGCTCCGTCTCGAAGGTGTGCGGCGCCTTCCGCTCCAACCCGTCCGGCCCGACATACCGCGCCTGGAACCGCCCGGACGGCAGCCGCCGCACGTTGCCGAAACGCCGCCGGCCCTTGCTGCCCGTCATCAGGCCACCTCCCCCAGGTAGTCACGCAACTGCGCCCGGGAGATCGGCACCACCCGGTGTGTCTCGATGTACGCGGCCACGGCGGACGCCTCGAAACGCACCAGCCGCCCGACCTTCACGAACGCGATCCGCCGCTCAGCCACCAGCCGGCGCACGAATCGCGGCGTTGCCTTCAAGCGAGCGGCGACCTCATCGGCGGTCAACAGCTCGTCATCCATGCGGTTGTCCCTCCCCTGGTTCAGGCCGCGAGCGCGGCAGGTCGATCGGTTGCCGAAACGGCTCCGGCTGTTCGTTGCCGGGCGATGTCGAGGTCCGCCCGCCATCGGATGCGAGCCGAGATGGCGCGCAGGAGGCGGTGCTCCAGGGGCGGCACGTCCGGGTCTTCGGGCCGGGCGAGTTCGAACCGGTAGCGGTTCGGCCCGTCTGCCTCGTCGGCCGCCTGGTCGTGTTCTTCGGTGTCGGCCGTGCCGCCGGCCAGGATGGCCCGGACCCAGGCCCGGTTGTCGGCGCGGTGGTCGGCGAGGGTCTTGCCGGACCACTGTCGGGAGACGAGGACGCGGCGGCCGGTGAAGCCGAGGGTGGAGCGTTGGTGGACCTTCCCGGTGCACCGCCCGGGGGTCAAGCCCGCCTTGACGCCGTCCGGTTGAACTCCGTACAGCAGCCAGTTGGCACACGTCGGCGAGCAGGGCAGCACGGACAGTTCCGCGTGCAGCCGGTCGAAGTGCGCCTTCTGCACGTCGGTGCGCGGCTTGGCCTGGTCGGTCAGATCCTTCGTGACGTACTTGGTCACGTACCGGATGGACCGCTCCGCATCCTTCGTGCCCTGCTCGATACCCCGGGCGTCGATACGGCCGAGGCGGGCCACGTAGGCGGGCCGAGCGTCGGGTTCCTCCAGGGCGTCAAGCGCCTCACCCCAGGTGGGCAGCGGCTCGCGGGTCTTCGGGTCGACGTATGCCTGTTGGTCGACGTCCCAGAACGGCGGCTTGTCCACGCGGTAGATGGGTTCGTTGAAGGGTGGCCACCACACCTGGTGGTAGGTGGCGGCGGCGATCTGCTTGAGCAGGCGACGCGGGAGGGTGCCTCGGATGGCGAAGTGTGCGTGTGGGGCGAGTCGGCGTTGCAGCTCGACGGCTCCGGCGTATTGGACGTTCCAGCCGGCGGCCCGGCGGACGTTCTGCCACCACCGGTCGAGGACCCGGGCGAAGTGGATCGCGTCGAGGGCGGCCCGGCGGTAGTCGTAGGTGGTCGGGTCGACGGGCGTGCCGAGGACGTCATCATGCGGTCCGTGTCGTTGGCCGCACTCGCATGGGGCGATGTAGGGGCCGCGTCGGAGGTGGGTGTGCACCGGCCCGTGGGAGCCGAGGGTGAGCGTAATTAGCATGGAGGGCCGGTGGGTCTTGCCGGTTCTGCCGGAGTAGGCCCGGCCGACCGTGCGCGGGTCGACGGGCAGCCGGGGCAGGTCCGGTGAGTCCTGCCGCCGCCGGGTTGACCGCTTCCGCCGAGGTCGTTCGTCGCGATCTTTCGGGGTGAGGTGCCCGCGCAGGCTCGTCTCACCAAGCGCCTCATCCAGTTCCGCGATAGCGGCGTCAATCTCGGCCAGGTGCGCGACCCGTTCGTCTGGGGTCATCGGCTGGTACTGCACCGCTTCCCGCTCGAACTCCAGATGCGCCCGCACCCGCACCAGCGCGAGGACGTCTTCCCCTGGCTCGTCGGGGCGTACGGCGGGTTCGTCGGCGAGGTGCCAGCCTTCCCTAATCTGCTGGATACGCAGCCGCCTACCCCGCTCCGCACACGGCGTGCACTTGACGGCGAGGGTGGCGCCGCAGGGCACCTCCACGACCTCGGTCACGCCGGTGGCGATGTCGGTTCGGCGCAGGGCGAGGGGGCGGACGCAGACGCCGTTCTGTTCGGCGAGCTGCTTGAGCGCTTCCTTCGCGAGCGGCTTGCGCAGTCGGTCTGCCCGCGACCCCGGCCGAGGCCGCTCAACGGCCTCCGCGTTGGTGGCCGGGGTTGTGGTGGGGATGAGTTCGAGTTGGCTCACCGGTCGCCCTCCGACACGGCGGGGGTGCCGTTGCGTGGGGTGAATGCTGCGGCAGGGACGGGCACCAGCCCGGGACGCCGGTCGATCGACGGCACCGGCCGCAGGACCGCCGGGCGAGACTGCTCGCCATCGACATCTCGGACGACGGTCGCCGCCTGGTCGTCGTTGACCCGGACCCGTAGCGCGTCGTTCCCGGCCGTCCGGTCGTCGTAGGAGGGCACCGGCATCGAGTCGCTTCCGGTCGGCACGTCAGCGCGTCGGTCGTCGCTCGGCTTGGCGACAGGTGCCGGGACGGGTGCGGTGGAGAAGACGAGTTTGGACAGGCCGAGGAACGCCAGCGCCGGGACGGCGGACAGCAGCCAGCCGGACAGGCCAGGCTTGGCCACCGCGAGTTGCGCGGCCAGCGACAGCGAGACGGCGCAGACGAGCAGAAACATCGGGTACCCGATCGGCCCGCCGGTGCGGCGACGTTGCCGGATGGTCAGCAGCGCCGCCAGGGGCAGCAGTTCGGAGATGGCGGCGTTGGCCCAGCCGAACCAGTCCCCCGTACCGGCGGGAGAGTTCGCCATCGTCCAGTCATGCACATGGGTGAACGACGCTGCTCCGGCGAGTCCGCCGACGACGAGGACGATGAGGACCAGGACCACGCCCTCCACCCGTTGCGAGTCGGTCTTCACGCCGCCGCCTTCCGCTCGTCGGTGCTGTCGGGGGTGTGGTCGAGGTGGCGGTAGGTGCAGCCGAGGGAGCGGATGTCGTCGTCGGTGAGGTAGGCGAACCGCACCCGAACGGGTTCACGCACACCGTCGAGGACCACGAACCCCACACCCGGCTGTGTTTCGGGGATGCGGTCGCAGAGGGCGCCTCGGTCGCGGGCGGCGTCGCCGAGGACCATGTCCACCTGCTCCGGCTCGGTCAGCCGCAGGCCGATGCGGGTCGGGAACAGGTCCCGGAACGGCAGCACGTCCTTGCGCGGGTCCTGCAACGCCGCGACGACGTGCACCCCGACCGCCCGGCCCTGACTGAGGAGCAGACCGAGGGATTCCTTGATCCGGTCCCGGACCTTCCGATCCGTGATGTACGCGGTCAACGCCGCCAGCTCATCGATGACCAGAACCAGCAACGGTTCCTCCACCGTCGGCACATGCTGGCGAGTGACACCGCGCAGCCGGGAGGCGCGTAGCCGCATGCGTTTCACGGCTTCGTCGAGGACGCCGGCCATGCCGTCGGGGTCGTCGTAGGCGAACCGGGCGAACAGCGGCACCCCCGCCGCCAGTTCCATGCCGCCTTTCGGGTCGAACGCCCACACCTCCACCAGGCCCGACCGGACACCGCCGGCCAGGGAGCGGATGAGCGACCACAACACCGAGCCCTTGCCCGCACCAGTCGCCCCCGCGATCAGCACATGCGACCCGGCCAGCCGCAGCCGATACGGCTCACCGTCCTCCCGCACACCGAGCGGCAGCCCGCCCAAGTCCGGCGTGTCCGCCACCGGCAGCGGCGCCACGACACCGGCAAGCGGGTCGCGGCGCATGAACCGGACCACCACCCGGTCGGGACGGCCGGTGGAACGGGCTTGCCCGGTGTGCTGCCGAAAGGCATAGGCGAGACGCTCCGCCGCCTGACCCCAGTCGTCAGGGATCTGGCCGGGAAGCATGCGCACGGTCAGTTCGTCGCCCCACCGGTCACAGCGCACCTTGAGTAGCCGGGGCACGTAGCGGTCACCGCCGAACACGGTCGCCAGGCCGCAGGTAGCCATGACCGACGCCCACCGGGGCCGATACACCACGAGCGCACGGATCCGAGCAACGAGCGGGTACCAGCCGAACCGCAGCCACGACACGGGATGCCACCGCCACCACCCCAAGCAGCCGGCCGCCACGGTGGTGACGACGCCCGCCAGAACCAGACCACCGAACTCCGCCCGCACCCACAGCGCGAGCGCGGCCGGAGTGGTGAGCCACCAGTAACGAACAGCCAGGACGGTCAGGCGGAACAGGCCCCGGGCCAGCCACCAGAACACCAGCAGCCAGCCCGGCACCCGCCACGCCGGAAGACGCACATTCATCGGCGCAACGGGGATCTTGTCCCCTGGAATGATGTTGATCAGAGGCATACGCCACCCCCGCGACGGCCCCGGCCACGGCCGAGGGTGGTGATGCAGGGACGGCAGGACATGCGCCGCAGGTCGAACCGGCGCGGCTTTACCCACCGGCGGCAACGCGGGCAACGAATCGCGTAGACCACGCCGGAAGCCGGCGGCAGCCGCAGCACCGACCGGACGACGGCTTCCACCTCCCGCAGCGCATGCCGCAGGTCGGCCACGCGAGTACGGACCATCAGGAGTAGGGCCCCGACCAGCAGGGGCACGGCCGCGATCAGGGCAGGGTGAACTACGGTGGGCATCACGCCCTCCTTCATCTGACGAGGGATGGGAGAGCGCGGGACGGGCCGGGACTCTTGGCGGGGAAACGACCCGCCCCGCGCGCAAAACAGGAATGGTCAGGCCGCCGCCGAACTCGGCGCCGACGACGCCGGCCGCAACGCCGTCGCCCGCAGCGAATACGCCATCCGCGACCGACAGTCACCCGAGGCGCGGCCCGGCTTGCACCGCTGCGAATCCACATACGGCGTCAACGTCAGGCCCTCGAACTCCACCGCCGGCGGATAACCCGGCACGGTGGACGGTGGCGGTACCGGCTGCTGCGCGGCCACCACCTTCACCTTCACCTCAGTCGAGCGGCCGAACTTCCCGGCTTCCGGGTCCAGGTCCATCACCCGCACCACCCACACCCGCTCCCCGGACTCCTTGTCCCGCGCCTGGTTATCCGCCTCACCACGACGCTCAAAGTCGATCTGCGGCGACACACCCAGGCACAGCGCCCCAGCGGGGAAGACGTACTCGGACGGGACCGGCACCTTCAACGTCATCGGAACCAACGCACGACCTCCAGAGCCATGAAGCCAACTCAACCAGTTGACTTGTTAAGTTGCGTCAAAAGTAGGTGCGGTCAACTCGACTTGTCAAGTGATGTATCGAGCGGTGTCAGTCGAGCGGATAGACGTCTTCGAGATCGTGCCGACGGGCCGGCAGCAGCAGATCCACGGCCAACAGCGGCTTGCCGGAGCGGTCGCAGACGGACAGCAGCACCGTCAGGACCGGATCGCTTTCGCTGACCTGCAAGAGCTTGGCTTCCTCGGCGTCAGGGAGGCGCGCTGAGATCCGTTCGCTGACGTGGTCGAAGCGCACCCGTTTACGCGACGCGACATGCCGGAGCAGCCCTTCCGGGAGCACGTCGCTGCCGCCGACGCCTGTGCCGTCGGCCAGGTCGGCAGGAAGGAAGGCGGTGCCGAGTTCCACCGGCCCGAGCCCGTCAACGGTGATCACCCGGCGTCGCGCGACGACTGGCGTTCCGGGCTCGATCCCGAGCGCTACCGCCGCCCTGGAGGGGGCGGGCACCTCGCCGGCAGCGAGCAAAGTGGAGCCGGCTCGTTCGTCGTCCTCCAGGACTGCGAAGCGGCGTTCGCGCTGCCGCTGGTCGGCCCCGCCGGGCCGGCCGAGGGAGAAGCGCCCCTTGCCTTGTCGACTTTCGATCCAGCCGTCCTGACGCAGCAGGTCCAGCGCCCTGACGACGACCGGCCTCGACGCGCGGAACTCCCGCACCAGATCGGTCTCACTGGGCAGCATCGAGCCGGGCGGGTACGTGCCGTCCTCAATGCGTTGCTGCATCGCGTTGACGATCACGACGTACTTCGGCGGCGCAACTTCGATCGGCACCGGCTCACCCCAGACGACAACTCAGCTTGTCAACAGGCTATCTGCGCTGCTCAGATTCTGTCCAACGTCCGGCGTTGGTCATCGAACCCGGCTTCGGCGCGAAGCCGCTCTGCCAGTCCCGCAGCGCACTCTTCAAGCGTGCGTTCTCCGCACGTAGGCCCGCTTCCACGCCATCGCGGGCGGTCAGCTCGTCGACGACGGCCCGCAGGAAGCCGTACACCTGCTCCTCTGCCAGGCCCCGGCGTCCGAACCTGGTACGACGGAACCGAATCTGCTTCACCTGTTCCGGACAGAGCCGGGCCAAACGCGAAGCAGCCCGGAAGACGCCAACCGAATGCATGGTCACCGCAACCTCCTTGGAGTTGAGACCGCCGTAGGTGCCTTTCGACTCGCCCCGCTCCGGCCGGCACGGCCTGGCCGGGTGGGTGGTGTGCGTCGGTTGACGGGAGCGGCATCCGGGGAGATCAGCTTCAAACCGGCGCGCTGCACGAAGATCTCTCGCCGGTCCATGGCGTTGCCGGCCCGGTCAAGCGCGTAGCCGAGCAGCCACACCCAGCCGTCGTACGTCGTCCAGTCATGGACCTTGATAACCCGGAAGATCAGCGACCGGCTGCCGCCGAACTGCACCGACGCATCAACACCGACGTGCAGCACGTCGCCCGGCTTTGGGTCCATCAACGCCCGCCCTCACGCACACTGTGGATGGGCACCGAAGCAGGCGGGCTCTGGCCACGACCGACACCGCCGCCTGCCTGCACCTGCTCCGGTGCCCTGCTCAGGACGCAGCCGCTACGACAATCGCCGCCGATCGCGTCTGCCTACCAGTACCTGCGCAGTCCGGGCAGCCCCGTCGTTGAAGCCGGCTCGGATCACTCGGCGCACGAAGAGACCGCCGAGGACTGGCCATCTTCCAGCCCCGCCCCTCACAGCCCGAACAGGCCACGAGCAACGACGAGGCATGGCACGGTCCCCGGCGCGAGCGGCCCCCGTCCACGCACCGGAGGACCCGAACGCCGCTCCCCGCCGCGACCGCAGCGGACTCGGTACCGGCACGAGCGACCCGGTGCCCTGTCGGCCCGTGCACCTGCGCGGCCTGTACATGCACAATTGCGGTGGGTGAGACGTCCATGGTGGAGATAGAACACCCGGTGACGGAGACCGATCGAGGACCGAATCAGCACCTCTGGTGGACATCGAGCGGACACCATGAGGACCTGCGTTGAGTTCAGGACCTCCGACAGGCGAGCGTGGAGATAGCCCATCAGGAAGGCATCGACGATGGCCCGAGACCGCCGCGTACCTCGCACCGTGCTGGAGCATCTGATCCAGCAGAGCGACCGCACGTATGAGGAGCTTGCCGACGAGTTCAGCCGCATGGACCCTCGCGCGGCGATCAGCGCTCGGCACCTCGGGCGTCTTGCACGCGGTGAACGGGATCTGGCCTCATCGACTCCCGCCACCCGGCGCGCGTTGCAGGCCATGTTCGGCAAGACCATCGATGAGTTGCAGCGTCCCTGGGCACCTCACCAGTTGACCCCTGCGCCGGGCCGACAGCTCATTGTCGAGCCTTTCGGCGCCGGCCCGGAAAGGAACCTCCTCACCATGGCCGCACAACGCGCACGCCAATACGCCATGCTCGCCGCCGAATCCACCTCACCGGCAGCCATCACCCAGCTCACCGAAGACGTGCAGCGCCTCGCCCTGGCCTACCCGCAACGCCCGGTCAGCCAGATCCTGCCGGACCTGGTCGAGACCCAGGACACCCTGTTCACCCTGCTCGAACGGCGCCAACAGCCGGCCCAGTCGCGGGACCTGCACTTCCTCGCCGGCATCACCAGCGGTCTACTCGCCAAGGTCTCCCACGACATGGCCGACCCGCACTCCGCGATGCTGCAAGCCCGTACCGCCGTCCTCTGCGCCGACCAGGCCGCCCACCCCGGCCTGCAAGCCTGGCTCCGTGGCCTTCAATCACTGGTCGCCTACTGGGCCGGCCGGTACGCCGAAGCCGTGCGCTACGCCGAAGCCGGACGCGAGTACGCCACCCAAGCCGGCGGCACCTCCGCCGTCTGGCTACCCGCCAGCGCCGCCCGCGCCTACGCCGCCCTCGGCAACGCCGAACACGCCAAAGCCGCCATCCACGAGGCCGAAGACGCCTGGTCCCGGGTACGCCCCGACGAGATGGACGAGATGGGCGGCATCTGCACCTTCAACCAGCCCCGCACCCTCTACTACGCCAGCGACGCTCTCGCCTGGCTCCCCGACGAAGCCGCCACCACCGAGCGCTACGCCCTGCAAGCCGTCCAGGCATACTCCGACCGCTACGACCCCGCATGGGCCTTCGGCGACCAGGCCGGCTCACACACCAACCTCGCCATCGCCCGCGTAGTCAGCGGCGAACTCGACGCCGCCGAAGACGCCCTCAATCCCGTGCTTGATCTCCCCGCCGACCAGCGCATCAACGGCATCGTGCACTCCGTCCGACGCGTCCACCAGGCCATCACCCGCGCCGGCCACGCCGACGATGCCCGCGACCTCATCGACGGCATCGAACACTTCACTCACACCCCCGCCAATGCCCTGCCTCGATAAGGCACCATCAGCGCATGTACCCGATCACCATCCCCGGCCGCGTCATCACCCTTCGCGAACTGCGACCCGATGACGCGGCCGACGCGTTGGCGATCATCGGCGACGACCGCGTCACCCACTGGCTCTCCTTCGATAGCCGCGACCACACTGCCGCCGTCGCGATGATCGAAGGCGCCGTGACCCGGGCGCAGCTCAACCCCCGCACCGAGTACTACTTAGCCGTTGCAAACACGGAAGACCGCATGATCGGCTTCGCGCGCCTCGGACTCACCGGCCACCAGGCCGCCAAACTCGGCTACGCCATCAACGCCGACCACTGGGGCCACGGCTACGCCACCGACGCCGCCCGCACCATCATCGACTACGGCTTCCAGGAGCTGCGGCTTCACCGCATCACCGCCGCCATCGGCCCCGACAACGCCGCCTCCATCACCGTCGTCAAACGACTCGGCATGCAGTACGAAGGCCGACTCCGCCATCACGTCTTCACCAACGGCGCCTGGCGCGACTCCCAGCTCTACTCAATCCTCGCTCCGGAGTGGAACGCCGCCCCTAGCTGACCGGCCGTCAGCACTGCTCCATCACGCGCGAACCGGCCCCGATCAAGCCGCCGGTACGATCGCCGCCATGCGCGACGCCGACACGCCGCCGCAGGAACCCGCCGACCGAACCCACATCCCGAGCCTCACACCACGCGAGCAAGCAGCTCGCATCCGAGCCGCCGCTGTCGAGGTGCTCGAACGCGTGGAAGAGTGGCGGAACTCGCCCGGCTGGCAGGACACCCCCATGAACGCCCATCGCCATCAGGCGACCGTGAGGGCAGTCGCCGCGCTTGACGCACTGCCCGAGCCCGCGACAACGGATGACCTCACAGGACTCCTCAATGCCATTCGCTCCCTACTCTTTGAGTGGCGACCGAGTCGACCAGGTCCCGAACAGCAAATTTTCGCTGCGGTCGAGCGGCTCCGGCGAGCCTGCCATTAAGCGGCGGCGTTCAAAACTTCGACACAAGGTCAAGGCGGCCCTTGACGGGCCGCACGCGCCGCTACCTGGGGTGCGGCCTGCACTCCGCTGTCGCTCCGCTCCGGCCACAGAACGCCCGGCGGCTGGCGCGGAGAGCGGGGAACCCGGGCCGCCGCAGACGGTAGCGGCTGGAGCGGTTGAGATTCATGGGCCGGCAGCCGGCCGGGCGCGGCGGCCGTTGCACCGCCGCGCCGTAGCGGGAGTCACTGCCGGCTGGGGTGCGGCGCGGAGGATGCGGGGACTGCCCGTGTTGCTCGCGCCGCATCCCCACCCCGGCCTCATCGCTGGCCCGCCAGGCGCGTATCTGCCCGTTCAGCGTCAGACGAGATTGACGGGGCGGCAGCATTGCAAAGCATTCAAAATAGTTAAAGGCGAAACTGTTCGTATGCGGCTTGAGTGCGCTTAAGGGCCATTAGCATAATCAAGAGAAGGTGGCAGATGCTGAACACGGTTACTGTGCTGATTGGTACACCCAGAGCATGGTCCTTCAGGGTCGTGCTTACTCCCACGATAAGCACTGTGGTGGTAAAGAGCCCCACCAGGACGGCGTAAGCGACGTTACCTTGAAGCTGGTCCACTAATTGCGCCGTCTTTCCGCTCTTCGAAATTCGGGGATCATCGGTGATCCGGAGTCCAAGTGTGAAGACGTGAACCAGTAGTCCGAATAGGAGTGCCGTGAAGATCGCAACGCCTGCCAGTAGTCCCTCTACACCCCGGAGGCGAAATTCCGTGAAGAACGCGGCAGTGGCAAGTGTTAGTGGAACTCCAAATAGGCCGAGATAGTCACCTAATCTTGGCCGCTGCTTCGGATCATTCTGGTCGACGAGCGTGCTCAGCTGTTTCTTGATGATCGGTGTCACCGACCACTTAGCGCTCACGGACGGCTCCCATCTTCACTGTAAGCTGGGCCTTTTGCCATTCAGTGGAGTCCCAGTCTCCCGGAAGTTCAAGTCCAAGCTGCTTCGTCAGGACCGGGATAATGCTATGCATCTCGTTATAGACTACAGAATCCTTTGCGCGTTCCTTGCCATCGTGATCAACTGCGTAAACGAGCGCAGGCAAGTCTTCCCTGCCTAGGACTACCTGACGTTCCTGGTCGCCGTCGCTCAGCGTAAGGCGCGTCTCGTCGCCATCTTGCGGGTCGGACAGTCCAAGAAGCTGGTGCGCGTTAAGCTCGCCGCCCAGCAAGCCGTTCTTCATCTTGTTCCCGAGACCCTCGACTCCCCAGCGAGGCTTCGCCTCGTAGACGATCTTCCCAATAACTTCGGGATCAATCCCATCGGCAGGGTCGTGTGAGATTTTATAGCGGACGACTTTTACGCTAGTAAGTTTGGCTCTTTCGCGGAAGGCGCGCCACTGCTCGTTGTCGATAAAACTCTCCGAGTGAAGGATAAGGTCGGAGAATTTTTCCCTGAATGCAGCCTGTAGTTGGCGAAGGAAAATGCTGCCTACTCCGCGATTGCCGTAGCGCTCTGTCAAGAACACGGCAGTCTTCGACCTCTGTAGACAAAGAACCATATTCCGAATAGGAACGGTGGCCGATTCGTCGGTCCCGTACGTGTGAGTAGTTTCGTGGCTTCGAGTGTGGCGGATTCCCCCTTCAAGGCCGAACTTACCGTATTCGGCGTTGAAGTGTATCCGGGCCCCCAGGGGATCGACTTCATCAATAAATAGATAGTCCTCGGCTTTTTCTTCCCGAAGTGGAGCTTTCTTGAGATCCAGCAGAAGGCCGTGAACGAGTGACAAGAGACTGGCCTTTGTGCCGCCGATGTCGTCGAGCGGCAGTCGCTCATTTGGGCGATAGCGCGGCGATACGTGCAGGCCATAGGCGGCGAAGGCGTGCCGACTCATCGAGATCCTCGCGTCAGGGAACGTTGGACGAATGTGTAGGGTATCCAGCCGGACCCTGTCTGCGATATGACTTGTCGCTTGTATGACTAGGGCTTGCGGACATTGACACCTGAACCACGAGGGCCGGGCGGAGGAAGTTCCCCGCGTTGCTTGGCGCTCTCATAAAGGTCAATCGCTGCGCCTCCAGTCATACCCATACGAACCATGAGGTATCGGTCAAGCTCGTAGGCGCAATTGGCGCACACCCACCCGTAGACGGGTTTCGCCGTCCGGCAGCCTCCGCCGCACCGTTCGCACGGCCGGTTCGCCCGCTTCGGCGGCGCGGTGCCCTCGGTCGGCCGACTAGCTTGCTTCGTGCGCCCGAGGGCTCTCCGCTCGCGTTGGCGATGCCGCTTCGTGGAAGCCATGTCGTCCCTCCAAGTCGTAGGACGCATCAATGCTGGCAGATGGGTGTGACATCGACGAGAGAGCGGGCTCCGCAGTTCGGGTCCTGGCCCCATCAGGCGAGGCGAAGCAGCCCGGCGGCAAGCAAAGCCAACAACAACGGCCGACAGGCGACGACACCGTGCCGCTCGTCGGGCTTGGGGCCCACAAGGGGCACAAGACAGCGTGAAACGTCGGCAATCAACGACCAGCGACGTGAGGCCCAGACAGGACGTGGCCAGGGTGTCGAGTAGGCCTTAGCAGGTCAGACGATCGCCCGTCTGATTTCCGCTTCAACTCCACTACTGCCGAAACGTTCTCATTAGGATCAAGGCGGCCCGCAAGCGGGCCGCGCCGGCCCGGTCCCGGCCTGCTGGCGACCTCCGGTCGGCATCGGCCGGGCCGGCCCGCTTGGTCACCGCACGATCAGAAGTACCCGGGGCTCCGCCTCGAACCCCGGCCGTCCTCGGAGATCAGCCGGATCACCTTGCCGGGCACCATTAGGGCTACCAGCCTCCTCGGACGGCGCCGAGGTCGTTCGTCCGAGGAGGCTCGACGGTCTACGACTGCTCGACGAGGCGATCAGTTAGTAGCGCCTCCGCAGTACTCGGCTGCTGGGCCTGCTGGCGCTCCGACATGGCTTGCTCGGCTTCCTCTTATTCGTCTTGGTCCCGGCCACCGGCCGTAGCGCGACGTAGAGGCCGACGATGCCGATCGGTGAACTCAGGAGATCGTTTACCTTCTCCAGCAGCTTGGGGTTATTGGCGTTGAGCGTCCCCGTGATGACTGCCATCAGGACCGCCATTGCGATGAGAGGACCGAAGCGCTCGATCGATCTTGCGGAGGGGTCGAGCCGCCTGGCTAGCAGTAAAAAGCATGCGTACAGGTAGCGGACGAGCAGGAGGGCCCTGTTGGCCTCCTGGTCTCCGTCCTCAGCAGCTGCTTCGGTGTCGCTGAACCAGTTCTCGGGGTCCTCTAGTAGTTCCTCTCCCTCTTCCTTAAGGATCCCCACCACATCGACCGTCGCTAGGTACTTAGCGATCTCCGCCAAGCGGCGGTCGGGATCGAAGTCAAGTTGGGGCATCGTGGCTGCAAGGTGGGCAGACATCTGGGTTAACCGGGCGAGTACCTCGCCAGATGGGGCCGCAGCCCGCGCGATGTCAGCCATGACCTGGCTCGACGGAGCCGCCATCCGCGCGACGTCAGCCATGACCTGCCTCGACGGAGCCGCCGCCCGCGCGAACTCAGCCATGACCTGCCTCGACGGGGCCATCATCCGCGCGACGTCAGCCATGACCTGCCTCGACGGAGCCGCCATCCGCGCGAACTCAGCCATGACCTGCCTCGACGGGGCCATCATCCGCGCGACGTCAGCCATGACCTGGCTCGACGGGGCCGCCATCCGCGCGATTTCAGCCATAAGCTTTTGATGCCGCTGCGGATCCCAGCCGGGAAAGTCCCCACCCACGGCGGTCTTCGTCATAGCTTCCCCCAAAACGTGCCCGCTACGTGCCCGGTCGCCTGGACAGGCAGGGTAAACCAAGGTCAAGAACAGCTGACGACAACGAAGGCCCCCGACCAGCGTTTCCGCAGACCAGAGGCCTTTCCGTTGCCTGTTAACGGGTAGAGGATTCGAAACTCTGTAGCTTTCGCTACAGATTGACAAACCCACCCCATCCGCAGGAGCAAGGTACAACAGATCACCTGGCGTCTGCGATCCGCCCTGCCGACGGCCTCCGGCCGTCCTCGGAGCGTCGCAGCGCCTCGCGGGGAGCGTAAACGATCTTGACTAGGAAAGTCGGTGAAGCCAGGCACCCAGTTGACGGCCCGCTGCGGTGCGGCTGCTGCCTTCCCAGACCGTGTGTCGCAGGTTCATGCGCCTCTCCGTCAGCCTCGTGGTTCTACCAACCTAATCGAGCAGAGGCCTTACGAGCGCGACCAGGCTGGCCGACTTCGCGGGCAGGGCGCTCGGCTGCCGCGCCGCTTCGCGGCTTGCCACCGGGTACCGGGGTCCAGGCACGCGGAGAGCCAGCGGCACGGCAAGCCGCCCCCGGCCCGAAGGCCGGGGGCGGTAAGCCGCACACCGCCGGACAGCCACGCGCCACCGCCCGGCCGTGCCAGCCACGTGCCAGTAACCCGTGTCCCAAGGGGTCAACGGCGGTCATGACCGGGCAACACCACACCCACGCCGACCAGGCGATCCGGGCAGATCACGACAGCCGGAAACGATCTTCCAAACTGACGGTGCGAGTTCGATTCTCGTCGCCCGCTCCAGCACCACCGGCCCAGGTCGACGGCGTTCTCGCCGAACCTGGGCCGTTTCACTCACGGCGGTGTGTCAGCGCGGCCCGCCCTCCGACATCGGCCGATGTAGGGGAACCTCGGTTCGGATAGTCACGCCCGAAAGCCTCTGAGGGCAGCCTCGACGCGCAGGCCGATCCCGGTGGCGACCAGAAAGCCCGCCAGGATGTGCGGCTCAGTCGACCCGGAATCGCTCGACAACGTGATGACAGAGACCAGCAGCCCAACGACCAGGGCCAGGTTGCCGACCACACGGACGGCGGAGGCATGCCTCGGATGAGAACTCATCCGGCGGCCCAGCTCACTCGTCCGCTCGGGCATCCGTTTGGCGTTACTCGAAATCAAGATCCGCTACTCCTTGCACGTCGCCACTCATTCCAGTCCGACGCCACCGGGCTCGCGGGGGCGTCGAGGTTTGCGGAGATCCGTTCACACAGGAGTGTCGGACGGTGGTACCAGTCTTCGACGGCATGGAGCCTCTCGCCGAAAGTCGCATCGTGGTCTGCATCCTCTACGGGCATTTTCTCCTCCGGGACGCGTGGTGCGATGCCGGTGACGACGGGGAGTCGTACCGGGATTCGGAGGGTCAGGTGGCCGGTGCGTCCACGTACCAGATCGTCGTGCGGGCCCCGGCGGATCCGCTGGTGGTGAGTCTTGAGCTGAGGATCTGGAGCGGCGAGCCCGAGCCTGATCGTGGCTCGTGGGACGGGTGTCGACAGTTTGAGCTGCACTGCCCGACCGGAGAGCTGCTCGTCGAGCAGATTACCGCCGGAGCGGCGGCGGAGGTCACTCTCCCGCAAGGGTCCGGGGTGTACGGCGTCCGGGTCCATCGGAGCGGATACGGCGACGCCCAGACGTTCCTCGTCGACCTGTGGTGGCGGACGCCGTTGCCGCCGGACGACGATGACGAGGACTTCTACGGCGATCTTGCGTGACCGGCGTCTGCACCCGGTCCGCCCACTCCAGCACCACCGGCCCAGGTCAGCGGCGTGATCGCCGAACCTGGGCCGCTCCTCTTTGGGTTCGTGAGCTGGTCACTCAGAGCCGCCCGCATCGTGGCGCGGCGACACGGCCGGGCTGTTCACATGCCTGACGTCAGCAGGTGTGCGCTACCGCTACCGTGATGCCCGTGACGATCCACGAGGCGGACGCAACAGCCGCGGACCTCCTGCTCGCTACCGCCGCTGTCGCTCTCGTCGGGTGCGCCGCCTGGCTGGCCGTCCACAGTCGACACAGGTCCACGGTGCGGCTGTTCGGACGAACGATGCATCACCCCCGACTGTGGGCCGCAGGGGCAGCATGCATCGGCTTCTACGCGCTGCTGGGGCTGGGAAACCTGACCGAGGTCACCCCCAGCACGTGGCGTACTCCGAGCCAGTGGGTCGGCGCCGTGCTCCTACTCGGCGCGTTGGCCTTCATGGTCACCTACTGGGTCCGTGAACATCGGGCCCGGCGTCGGAATGCTCCTGAGCATCACGTGGGGCTCTGACGAGCGCGGGGCGAGCAATCGTCGATGTCAGGACGCTCGGCCGGTGTCAGTTCCGGTCGGGGCTGGCTGCGCCCTCGGTGTGGCGGTGGGCGGCCATCCAGGTGGTGGCGAAGTCGACCAGCGCCCGTTGGGACATCAGCCGGGCCGTGGCGTTGCCGACCCGACCGATCGTTGCCGCACCGGTGGCCTCGAAGTCGTCGCCCAGGCGGACGAAGTCGCTCTCGTCGGTGACGATGTCCACCCAGGTCGTCCAGTGGCTCGTACCGTCCGGTTGGCGGACCGAGGAGCCGGTGGCGGCGCGTGGGGACGAGGGTTGCCGCCACTCGGCCAGGTGCAGCGAGGTGTTGGAGTCGTATCCGCAGCCGAGCAGGAGGACTTTGCCGTCGCGCCGGTACACCGCGCCGAGCGGTGAGTGCTCGCCCAGGCCGTCGTCCAGGCGGTGTCCGGCCACGATCTCGGCGGCGTCCGCGCCGAGGGCGGCGAAGGAGAACTGCGGGTGAGTGCTGCGCCGGGCGCCCGGCCAGGTACGCACCACCTCGGGAACGGCGCCCATCCAGCGGCTGGGCGTACGGGACGGGTCGAAGCCGGGGGTCTGCTCGCGGATCACCGGCCACCACGGCTCGGGTACGGGCGGATGCTGCCAGCCGGCCGGGTCCGTGTTGTGGGGTGTGTGCGTGGGTACGACGAGCGTGCCGTCCGCACCGAGCGTCGCCAGCAGGGCGTGCACCAGAGCCTCGATGCCTCCGGCGACGAACCCGAGACTGCGGTTGGACGAGTGCAGAATCAGGACGTCACCCGCGTCGACGCCGAGCGCACGCAGGTCGGCGCTGATCGACTGGACGGTGTGCGGTCTCGCCTGGTCCATCGGACACAGTTTATGCCGGAACAGCAGTTCAGGCGGGGAGGAGCGGGCATGTCGAACGAACCGGAGCCGGGTCTGGTGCCGGAGCACCTGCGGCCGGAGCACGACGACCGGGAGTCGGTGTTGTTGACCGTCGACGGTGAGCAGTTCCGGGTGAGCACGCAGGCGGGTCGGCCGGGGTCGTACGACTTCGACTGGCTCAACGGGCGCAACGACTACGGCTTCGGACTCACCAACTCGGGTGGGCTCGCGTTGACTCGGGACGAGTTGGTGCAGGCGATCCGGGAGTTCCTCGCCGAGATTGATCCGGCGACCGGCTATCTGGCGGAGTGACGGGCGACCCGGCGGGATGCGCGAGGCGAGCCGTCACCATCGCCCGGTCTGTTCCGTCGCCTGGATCGAGGCGGCGAGAAGGGCGGGGTCGCCGGTGGCGGCGTACGCGTCGAGAGCGGTGTCGGCGAACTTGACGGCGTGCGGGCCACCGGCTTCCACCGCCCGATCGACGACGGCGGCGGGATCCAGGTCGGGTGCGGCGATCGGGGCGGGACGACCGGCCGTCGGGGCGTACGCGGCGGTGACCGCTGCGGTGGCGGCCCAGGCGGCGGCGAGACTGTCCGCCCAGAGCGCCCCGGGCAGGGCCGGCAGGGTGCGCAGGACCGCGTTCGGCGCGGTGGCGGCGTGCACCAGCATGACCGGAGCAGCGTACCCGTGGGTGCCGTGCCGGGCGACCGCCGCGTGCACGACGGCGGCCAGACGGACCGGCACGGTGGTCGCTCCCCCGCCGGTGTCCGGATCGGAGGGCACCGCACTGGCCGCCGCCGGCCAGCCGGGCAGGTCGGCGAGTTGGGCCAGGCGGGCTCGGATGCCGAAGCGCTGGTCGGGTACGCGCGGCACCGCGTCGAGCGCGGAACGCGGATCGGTGGCCGGGTACGGTCCGGTGCCGGGCGGCGCGAGCGGCTGCCAGCGAGCCGCCCAGTAGGCCAGCCCCTGGCCGAGTTCCGTCACCCGAGGCGTGGTCTCCTCGTCGAGCAACGCACGCACCGCGTGACCGACCCGGATCACGCCGTGGGTGGCACCGGCGGCGATTCCGGGCAGCAGGCGTGGCCACCAGCGTACGAGCACCTGTCGCCACGGTTCGTCGGCCAGCTCGCGGTCGAAGAAGTCGAGCCAGTCACCGGTGCGTACCGGGTCGCCGAGCGGGTCGCGCCACTCGGCGGCGGCGATGGGCGAGATGCCTCGGGGTCGTTCGTCCAGCCGGTCGGCGTACCCGTCGAGCCACTGGTGCACGGCGGCTTCGTGTCCGTGCCGGGTCAGTGCCTCGACCGTCATCGGTGCGTGGTTGGAGAGCCATCCGTCCCGCTCGGGGCCGGAGTGCCGGAGCCGGTGGTATGCCTCGTCGAGTTCACTCATGCCGAAACGGTAGGAGTTGAAGCTCGATTGAGGTCAAGCAGCGGACCCGATGGGTGAGCGCCCGCGAGATCCTCGGCCGAGCCCCCCGAACCAATCCACGCTCGTGCATATCTCGCTACCATCCTGGCTACCGTCGACGCCTCCACCGGAGAACCCGGACGGGGGCGCAGCCAGGAGGAGGACCCATGCCACTCCCCCGTCCGTTCCGGCGACGTCCGACCGTCACCCGCGCCCCGCTCGCCGTCCTGCTCACCGCCGCCGTCCTGGTCCCGCTGACCGGCGGGCCGGCCGCCGCGACACCGGCCACCGGCGAGATCAGGTACGCCGACGCGGCCACCGCCGTCGCCGGCAGCTACCTCGTCGTGCTCCGCGACGACACCACGGCGCGTACCGGCGTCGCGCCGGTAGCCGTCGCCGACCGGCTGGCCGACCGGTACGCCGGACGCGTCGACCGGATCTTCACCGCCGCGCTGCGCGGGTTCGAGGTACGCCTGACCGAGCCGGCCGCCCGTCGACTCGCCGCCGATCCGGCGGTCGCCTACGTTGAGCAGAACCGGATCGTGACGCTGGCCGACCCGGGGGTGCAGCTCAACCCGCCGTCCTGGGGCCTGGACCGGATCGACCAGCGGAACCTACCCCTGGACGGCCGGTACGCGTACCCGAACACCGCGCCGGACGTACACGCGTACGTGATCGACACCGGGGTGCGGGGCACCCACCGGGACTTCGGCGGACGAGTCGGCACCGGCGTGGACCTGGTCGACGGGCTGCCGGCGGACGACTGCAACGGACACGGGACCCACCTGGCCGGCACGGTCGGCGGCACGCTGCACGGGGTGGCCAAGCGGGTGCGGCTGCACCCGGTGCGGGTGCTGAACTGCGCGGGCAGCGGCAGCACCGCCCAGGTGATCGGCGGGGTGGACTGGGTGACCGCGAACGCCGCCCGACCGGCGGTGGCGGTGCTGGCGCTGGGCGGTGCCGCGAGCAGCGCGCTGGACGCGGCGGTGACCACCTCGATCGCCTCGGGCATCACCTACGCGGTGACCGCCGGCAGCGCCAACGGCAACGCCTGCGCCTACTCGCCCGGTCGGGTGCCGGCCGCGCTCACCACCGCCGGCACCACGATCACCGACGCCCGGATGCCGTCGGGCAACTACGGCTCCTGCCTCGACCTGTACGCGCCCGGCGCGAACATCACCTCGACCTGGCACACCACGGACACCGCCACCGCAACGATCAGCGGCGGTTCACCGGCGACCGCGCACGTCGCCGGATGCGCCGCCCTCGCCCTCCAGGCCAACCCCGGGTGGAGCCCGGCGCAGGTCGCCGCCTACCTGACCGGACGGGCCACGGTCGGCGTGGTCGGCGGCGTGAGCAGCGGCACACCGAACCGCCTGCTCTACTGCGGTCCATGACGGGCCGGCGACCGGTCGCGCAGCCCCGGGGTATTGCCGCGCATGCCCAGCCGGCGGAAAGCACGGACGGGTGTCGCGCACCGGGGATGAACCGCGTCACGCCGGGTAAGCAGGCCGCCGTCCTGGTGGAGTGACGACCTCGGTCGCGGGCTGCGCGACCGCTCCCGGGCGGGTCGGCCGTACGGTCGGCCCGCCCGGTGTCCGTACGGTGTCCCGTCGCGGCGTCGGGCTCAGCTGAACAGCCAGTTCCAGGCGTCCACGATCCACTGGGTCTGTTGCAGGTAGGCGATGCCCAGGCCGGTCAGGAAGACCGCCGTGACCAGGTGCGCGCCCCGGGCACTGCGGCGTACCCGACCGAGTTGCCGTTCCAGCACCAGCCGGCCGATCAGCCGGGTGAGCGCGAACAGACCGGCCCCGACCAGCAGGCTCAGGATGAAGATCAGGAACGGGCCGACCAGGTCGCCGCCGCCCGAGATCGCCCAGATCCCCCAGCACACGAACGCGACCAGCGCGCCGGCCGCACTCCACTCCCCGCCGCGCTTGAGCTGGGCCACGTGCCAGCTCAGCGGGCGGCGCGGCGCGGGCTCACCCGGCCAACCGGTGCCGGTCGGCTCGTGGTCCACCACCGGGAACGGCTCGGTACGCGGCGCGTGCGCACCGACCGAGGCCACACCCCGCCGGTACGGGTCACGCTGCGGCGGAATGCCCGCATCGGACTGCGGCGGCACCTCGACGGTGCGCTCCGCCCACGGCTGCGTCTGGTCGGCCATGTCGTCGTTCCCTCCCCCTGGACCGGCGGCGGCCACCGGCCACCGCTGGAGACTTCGAGAGTAACGAGCGCGCAAATCGGTCGCCCGACCCGCGTCGATCAGCTAGACACGAGCGGTGACCACCTTTGCTCCCACCATCAGCGCCGGCCGCCCCGAGGACTACGACGACATCGGCCGTTTCCTCGGCGTGCTGTTCCACCACGCGGTCGACCCCGAGTCCCACGAGACCGAACGGGCGATCTTCGAGCCGGAACGCGCCCTGCTGGTCCGCGACGGGTCGGAGTTGGTGGCCAGCGCCGCCGCGTACAGCCGGGACCTGGGTGTGCCCGGCGGCGAGATGCCGGCCGCGCACGTCACGCTGGTCGGTGTCGCGCCCACCCACCGGCGGCAGGGCCTGCTCAGCGCGATGATGCGCCGGCAGCTCCGGGAGATCCACGACGCCGGGCGGGAGCCGGTCGCGGTGCTCTGGGCAAGCGAGGGGCGGATCTATCCCCGCTTCGGGTACGGCCTGGCCGCGCAACGGTTGATGATCAACGGGGAGACCACCGAGCTGCGCCTGCCGGCGCCGACGCCGGACGAGGGCCGGCTCCGCCTGGACCGGCCCGCCGACCGGCAGGCCGACCTCGCGACGGTCTACGACCGGGTCCGCGGCGACCGGCCCGGCTGGTCGGCGCGGGACGAACGCTGGTGGCGGTACGTGCTGACGGACCCGGAATCGCAGCGCAGCGGCGCCACCGAGCTGCGGGTGGTGCTGCACGAGGGGCCGGACGGGGTCGACGGCTACGGACTGTTCCGCACCAAGAGCGAGTGGAACAACGCCGGGCCGAAGGGCGTGACCACGGTCGAGGAGGTGGTGGCGGCCACCCCGGCGGCGTACCGGTCGATCTGGCGGATGCTGCTCTCGATCGACCTGACGCGACAGGTCGTGGTGCGGCGGGCGGCGGTGGACGAGCCGCTGCTGCGGATGGTGAACGAACCGCGCATGCTCGTCGCCCAGATGAGCGACGCACTCTGGGTACGGGTGGTGGACGTGCCGGCCGCGCTCGCCGCCCGGCGCTACGCCACCGACGTCGACGTGGTCGTCGAGGTGGACGACGAACTGCTGCCCGAGAACACCGGCCGGTGGAGGCTGCGCGGCGGGCCGGACAAGGCGGAGTGCACCCGTACCGACGACCCGGCTGACCTCGCCTGCGACGTACGCTGCCTCGGCGAGCTGTTCCTCGGCGGCGTCGGCCTGGGCGCGCTGGCCGACGCCGGTCGGGTACGCGAGCTGCGCCCGGGGGCGCTGGCCGCCGCCGACCCCGCCTTCGGCTGGCACCGCGCCGCGTCCGCCCTGGAGGTGTTCTGACGGCGGGTACGGTGCAGGGATGGCGGACGCGGAGCGACGACGGCGACGGCACCGGCATCACGGCGGGCCGGACGCGCCCACCGACGGCGGCACCACGGCGACCACCGCGAACGTGCACGACGGCGGTGAGCCGCCGCCGCGCGGACGGCGCGGCGGCGGCCCGGCCGAAGAGGGCGAGCGGGGGCTGCGCGGACTGGTCGGCTCCGGCTCGTCGCAGGTCAACGTGACCGCGGCGATGCGGGCCCGGGACGCCGCCCGGCCCACCGACGAGGACCTGGCCGAGGCAGCCGCCCGGATGGTCATCGTCCGCCGGAACTGGACCCCCCGCGACGAGCTGCCCCGCCGCTGACGTCTGCCGGCGGCCTGCCCGGTCGCACGCTCAGGGCAGGTCGGGTAGCTTGCGGGTGCGCTCGTAGTCGGCCACCTGGGCGATCCGGCGGGCGTGCCGGTCGCTGCCGGAGAACGCGGTGGTGAGGAACGCCTCGACGATCGCGGTCGCCTCGTCCAGCGTGTGCTGGCGCGCGCCGACGGCGACCACGTTGGCGTCGTTGTGCTGCCGCCCGAGTTGCGCGGTCTCCACGCTCCAGGCCAGCGCCGCCCGGACCCCGGCCACCTTGTTCGCGGCGATCTGCTCGCCGTTGCCGGAGCCGCCGATCACCACGCCCAGGCTGCCCTCGTCGGCCACCACGCGGGTGCCGGCGTGCAGGCAGAAGGCCGGGTAGTCGTCGTCCGGGTCGTAGGCGTGCGGACCCACGTCGACCACCTCGTAGCCCTCCTTGGCGAGGTGGTTGGCCAGGTGCACCTTCAGCTCGAAACCGGCGTGATCGGATCCCAGGTAGACGCGCATACCGGGCAGTCTGTCAGGCCCGCCGTGGCGCACCGAGCGGGGGCGGTGCCCCGACCCGCTGAGCGGGAGCCCGTGCCCCGGCCCGGTACGGGACCGACTCCTCGCCCGCTGCGGGGCACCTGCCGTCCTTCGCCGGTGACGGCGGCCCACCGTCCCGCAACGCACGCCGTCCCGCAATGCACCCAGTCCCGCAATGCACGCCGTCCCGCAACGCGCCTCGGCCCCGCCCGGCCGTGGCGGCTGGGCGGGGCCGAAATCCCGCGACGGCGGGCGGAGCCGAGGTCACGTGACGGCGGGCGGGGCCGGACCTCCGCTACGCGGGCGGGCCGGGGCCGGTCGTGCCGTGGCGACGGGCGGGATTGGGTGTCGCGTCAGGAACGGTCGGCAAGCTCGGCGACGACCAGGCCGCCGCGTGCCTTCGGGGTGAACCAGGTGCTCTTGCGCGGCATCTTCTCCCGGGCCAGGTTGACCGCGACGAAGTCGTCCACGGTCACCGGCGCGACGAGCACGGCCAACTCGGCCCGGCCGGCCTCGACCTCGCCGGTCAGCCAGCTCGCCGGGTAGTCACCGCCGACGTAGGTGATCCGCTTGTCGCCCGGGTCCAGCCCCAGGGCGTCGCGTAGCAGCAGCCGCTCGACCAGGGCGTGGTCCAGGTTCTCCAGCCGGTTGGCGCCGGTGTGCGGCAGCGTCACCGCGTACGCCCGGCCGGGAAGCTGGAGCACGACGGTGCCGCCGGTGGTCGGGACCTCGGCCGGGCCGGTGACGTCGGTAACCTCGGCGCCTGCGGCGCGCAGCCGGTCGAGCAGCTCGTCGGGGGTGGTGGTCAGCTCGCTGACCAGGCGGTTGTACGGCTGGATGGCCACCGAGGCGGGCGTGGTGACGACCGCCAGGAAGCGCGGCAGGCCACCGGTCTGGGCGGCCAGGCTGCGGTGGTTGCCGTCGGCGACGACCAGTTCGCCGCCGCCGGCCAGCGCGGTCAGCTCGTCCTGGCGCGGCCCCGGCCCGAGCAGCCAGATGGCGTGCGTACGGCCGGACTGGTCGGTGTCGGTGGCGGCGGGCGCACCGGCGGCGTCGGTGGCGGCGGCCAGTGCGGCGTGCAGTTCGTCGCCCCGCCCGGTCTGCAACAGCAGCACCGGCGAGAGCAGGTGACTCAGCGTCTCGGCCAGCGCGACGCGCTCGCGCACCTTCGCAATGAAGACGTCCTCGTTGCGGATGACCAGACCCGGCTCGTCGGCGCGGGTGGAGATCTGGTCGGTGTCGACCATCGCCCACAGCCCGTACGCGGAGTCCTCACCGGGTGCGCTGATGCGGTACAGCACCACCACCTGCTCGGCCGGCGTGTAACTGCCGTCGGCCTTCGCCTCGGCCAGCCGGGTCACCGCGTCCGGCAGGGCGTCGGCGAAGGACTTGCCGAGACTCTCCGGAGCCCGGTGCGGCATCTCGATGCCGAGGGCGCTGTGCGGGTTCGCCTCGACGATCGCGGTGATCTCCGCGTCGTCGGCGAACTCGTCGTAGTTCTGGGCGCCGGTGCCGCCCGTGGTGATCCAGGCCCGGTTGATCGGGTGCACGACCGTCATGTCCGCTGACGCTACCGGCGGCGATGACAGCCCCACCCGCCGACCCGCACTCCGTCCACCAGTTGGCGCAAGGAAGGGCACCTTATTAACGCCTCAGGTAGAGCAGGGGACCCTTGTTAACACTCAGGCTCGGTGCTCTGTTGATGCCGACCTCGGGCGCCTGATGCCGATTGGCGGGTGCCGGACGCCGGCTGGCGAGCACCTGGTGCCGGTTGGCGGGCGTCTGATGCCGGTTGACCAGCGCCGGATGCCGGCTGGCCGGCGTCGACAGCGCGGCGGGCAGCCCGCCCCGGCCGTGGGCTCTGGTCGCGCAGGTCCCGGTCCGGTGGGGTCAGGCGGGAGGTGGCGGGTACCCGGGCCACGCCCACCACACCCGATCCGGTCGACACCCGGTTCAGGCCGTCGGCAGGGCCCTTCCTGGGGGCCGGCCAGCGCAGGTCGACCGCCTTCCGGTCCACGCCGCTCCCGCGTTCTTCCCACCACTGCAGGTCGTCGACGGGCGCACGGTGTTTGGCCATGGCTACCTCCACGTGCTGCGGTGAGCGGCCGGCAGCCGTGACGGGCCGCCGGATCGCCGCTGCGGACACCTGGTGAAACGAGCCCACGGAGCCGGCGGTGACGCGGCGGCACGGCGGCGGCACCGGCGGTACGGCGGCAGCACCGGTGCTTGTTGTTAAGAAGGGACCCCTGCTCTACCGGAGGCGTTAACAGGGGGCCCTTCCTTACACATCAGTCGAAGATGGGGTCGATGTCGCGGCTGCGCTTGAGTTCGAAGAAGCCGGGCGTGCCGGCGACCAGCATCACGCCGTCCCAGAGTCGGCCGGCGGCCTCGCCCTTGGGGGCCGGGGTGACCACCGGGCCGAAGAAGGCGACCTGCTTGCCGTCCGGACCCGGGGCGTGCACCACCGGGGTACCGACCTCGGTGCCGACCGGGCGCATCCCCGCCTCGTGGCTCTCCCGCAGCGCCGCGTCCAGGGTGGCGTCGTCGGCCGCCGAGGCCAGCGCCGGGTCCAGTCCGGCGTCGGTCAACGCGGCGGCGTAGAGCTCCGGGCCGCGCTCCTCCTTGCCGAGGTGGATCCGGGTACCCATGGCGGTGTAGAGGTTCCGGACGGCGTCCGGGCCGTACCGCTGCGAGACGGCGATGCAGACGCGGACCGGACCCCAACCGGTCTTCATGATCTCCTGGTACGGCTCGGGCAGTTCCCGCCCCTCGTTGAGCACCGACAGGCTCATCACGTGGTAGCGGACGTCGATGTCGCGGACCCGCTCCACCTCCAGCAGCCATCGGGAGGTGATCCACGCCCATGGGCAGATCGGGTCGAACCACATGTCGACACTGACACGCTCGTTCACGTTTAGGTCCCTTCGCTACGGAGATGCCGATTCGACCGGCCTATCACGCATCTTTACTCCGCACGGGTGCGATCGGCCGGTATTGGACCGCGTGACCTCGCCCACCGACGGGTCTTGACGCATGGAAGACTCAGGATCGGACCGGCCGTCACGAGCGGTCGACGGCTGAGGTGACCGTGACGTGCGGCGATAGTGGGATGGAGACGAACGTGCCGGGAGTGCGCAACCTGACACAGGTCGAGGCGACCGAGCGGGCCCGACTGCTCGACGTGACCGGGTACGACATCAACCTGGACCTGTCCAGCGCCGTACACGCGGCCGGTGGCCGCACCTTCCGATCGACCACCGAGGTGCGATTCCGGTGCAGCGAGCCGGGCGCCAGCACGTTCATCGAGGTCGCTGCGGACTCGGTACGCTCGGCGACGCTCAACGGCGACCCGGTCGACCTGGCCGACTGGTCGGCCGAGAAGGGGCTGACCCTGACCGGTCTGGCCGAGGAGAACACGCTGGTCGTCGACGCCGACTTCGCGTACTCCAGCTCGGGGCAGGGCCTGCACCGCAGCGTCGACCCGGTCGACGGCGAGACCTACCTCTACTCGCAGTTCGAGACCGCCGACGCGCAGCGCACGTACGCCTGCTTCGACCAGCCCGACCTGAAGAGCGTCTACACCTGGCACGCCACCGTCCCGGAGCACTGGAAGGTCGTCTCCAACATGCCGGTGGAGCGCGAGGAGGCGGCGGGTGAGGGTCTCAAGACCCTGCACTTCACCACCTCACCGCGGATGAGCACCTACATCACCGCGCTCTGCGCCGGGCCCTACCACGAGGTCAGGTACGTCCACGACGGCATCGACCTGGGCTACTTCTGCCGGGCCAGCATGGCGCAGTACCTCGACGCCGAGGACCTGAACCTGATCACGACGCAGGGCTTCGACTTCTTCCACGAGCAGTTCGGGGTGCGCTACCCGCTGCCCAAGTACGACCAGGTCTGGGTGCCGGACTTCAACGCCGGTGCGATGGAGAACTTCGGCTGCGTCACGCACGCCGAGTCGTACTACCTGTTCCGCTCGCAGGTCACCGACTACGAGTACGAGCAGCGGGCCAACACGATCCTGCACGAGCTGGCGCACATGTGGTTCGGTGACCTGGTCACCATGCGCTGGTGGAACGACCTGTGGCTGAACGAGTCGTTCGCCGAGTGGGCCAGCCACTGGTGCAACACGCACGCGACCCGCTTCACCGAGGCGTGGACGACGTTCCTGTCCATCCGGAAGAACTGGGGCTATCGGCAGGACCAGCTCTCCTCCACCCACCCGGTGTACTGCGAGATGCCGGACCTGGAGGCGGTCGAGGTCAACTTCGACGGCATCACCTACGCCAAGGGCGCCAGTGTGCTCAAGCAGCTCGTGGCGTACGTCGGTGAGGAGCCGTTCCTGGCGGGTCTGCGGGCGTACTTCGCCAAGCACGCCTGGGGTAACGCCACCTTCGACGACCTGCTCACCGAGCTGGAGACCGCCTCCGGGCGCAAGCTGCGCACCTTCGCCACCCAGTGGCTGGAGACGGCGCAGGTCAACACGCTGCGGCCGGAGCTGACCATCGGCGAGGACGGCACGTACCAGCGGGTCCTGGTCCGCCAGGAGGCGCCGCAGGGACACCCGACGCTGCGGACCCACCGGATCGGGGTGGGCCTGTACGACCTCACCGACGGCCGGCTGGTGCGCCGCGAACGGTACGAGGTGGACGTCGACGGCGAGTCGACCGAGCTGACCGCACTCGCCGGGGTGCGCGCCGCCGACGTGCTGCTGCTCAACGACGACGACCTCACATACACCAAGCTGCGCCTGGACGAGCGGTCGATGTCGACGGTGGTGCAGCACATCGCCGGCTTCGAGTCGTCGCTGGCGCGCGCGCTGTGCTGGACGGCCGCGTGGGACATGACCCGCGACGCCGAGTTGGCCACCCGCGACTACGTGGCGCTGGTGCTGGCCGGGCTGCCGGCGGAGCGGGACATCAACCTGGTCACCGCCACGCTGCGCCAGGTCAGCACCGCCATCACCTTCTACGCCGACCCGGACTGGGCGCCGACCGGCTGGGCCGACCTGGCCCGGACCGCGCGGACCGCGCTCGCCGCCGCCGAGCCCGGCAGCGGCTTCCAGCTGGCCTGGGCCCGGGCGTACGTCTCGGCGGCCCGCTCCGGGGAGGACCTGGCGGTCCTGCGCGGCTGGCTGGATGGCTCCGAGGTGACCGCCGGGCTGACCATCGACACCGAGCTGCGCTGGAGCGTGTTGCAGTCGCTGGTCGCCAACGGTGTGGCCGGTGTGCCGGAGATCGAGGCCGAGCTGGCCAAGGACAAGACCTCCAGCGGCGAGCGGGAGGCCGCGTACGCGCAGGCTCTGCTGCCCACCGCGGAGAACAAGGCCGCGGTCTGGGCCCAGCTCACCGGCGCCGAGGCGCTGCCGAACTGGCGGAACCGGGCGCTGCTGCAGGGCTTCACCCACCCCACCCAGGTCGAGCTGATCACGCCCTACCGGGACCGGTACTTCGCCTCGGTCGGGCAGGTCTGGGCGCGCCGGGACAGCGAGCCGGCGCAGGAGTTCGCGATGCTGGTGTACCCGGCGTACCTGGTCGACGACGACACGGTCGAGGCCACCGACGCCTGGTTGGCGCAGGAGGGCCACCCGGGGCCGCTGCGTCGGCTGGTGGCCGAGGGCCGCGACGGTGTGGTGCGGGCGCTCGCGGCCCGCGCCCGGGACGCCCGCAGCGCCTGACCGCACGACGTTGCGGCGGGCCGGTCGGCCCGCCGCACGGGCGCGGAACCTCGCACGGACACGAGAGAGCCCGGTCCCACCTCAGGTGGGGCCGGGCTTCGTCGTAGCCGAACGGTCAGGCGTTGCCGGCGTACCGGGAGAGCTGGTCGAGCCCCTGGATGATGCCGCCGGCCAGGTCACCGCCGCCGAACGAGGCCACCATCGACAGTGCGGCGATCTTGGCGTACGTGTCCGGCACCCGCTTGCGGGCGTGCCGGCCGGTGACGATCTCCAACTGCCGCTGGTTCGGCGAGACCGCGATCAGCACCGAACGGTCGGGGTCGGCGAGCTGCCGGTGCAGCCGCTCGGCGTGCTCGCGGACCGGCTCGTCGAGGCCACCCACGAAGACCGAGAAGGTCAGGCCGGTGGTCTGGTCGGCCAGGCGCAGCGCCTCGTCGATGCGCAGCAGCTGGCGGGTCGAGAACGGGCCGTCGAGCACGTCGGGCGGGGTGCCCGTACCGGTCTCGGGCTGCTTCTCACCAACGGTCACTTGCGCCTCCGGTCCCACCGGCCGGCGCCTCGACGCCGGCCTGCTCCTGCTTGCGGCTGCTCAGCGCGGGCGCCTGTGCCCCCGCCGCCAGCGCGGTGCCGGCCGAGTCGGCCAGTTCCTCCGGCTTGCCGAGGAACCACACCGGCGTGAAGCTGAAGGGTCGGCCCGGCCGGTAACGCTTGGCACCGCCGCCACTACCGCCACTACCGCTGCGGCTGCCCGCGTAGACGAGGCCGGCGATCACCAGCACGACGGCTACCGGGATGCCGACGAAGACCAGCAAGGTGTCGGTTACAGACAATCCCAACGCCCCCAGGCGGAAAGAGAGAACTTCGACCGGGCCGGGTGGCGGGTCACCGCGGTGACCTCCCGACTCCGCTGCCATTCACGTTAGCGGAGCCCACGCCCCGCCAGACCGGCGGGTGGCGATCCCACCCGCCACTCGAACCCTCCAGTTGCGCAGCCGTCGCGATGAGTCTCGCGTCGTCGCCGTACCGACCGGTCAGCAACACCCCGACCGGCAACCCCTCTGCGGTCACCCCCACGGGCAACGAGACCGACGGCTGGCCGGTGACGTTGAAGACGGCACAGTACGGGGAGAACCGCCGTTGCAGGTCGAAATCCTCCTCCGGCGTACGGCCTTCGGTGAACCAGCCGACGGGTGCCTGCGGGGCCGCCAACGTGGGGCAGAGCAGCAGGTCACAGTCGGCGGTGCGGCGCGCGCCGAGGCGTACCTGCGCCTGGAGTTCGCCGAGTGTGGCGCTGAGCGTGCCGGCGGAGATCCCGCCGCCCCGGGCCCGCAGGAAGCGGGTCAACGGCAGCAGGTCGGTCTCCCGCTCGGGCGGCACCGGCGCGAGCGCGAGGACGTACCAGACGACCTCGAACAGCGGCCAGACCTGAGGCCCGAGTGGCGGTGGCACCTCGACCACCTGGTGACCGGCGGCGGTGAGCAGCGTCACGGCCCGGTCCACGGCGGCGACGCAGTCCGGGTGGACCGGCTCGTCGGCGAGCATCGGCGCGGTGAACCGGCCCACCCGCAACTGTCCCGGGTCGGCGGCGCGGGCGGCGCCCAGGTAGCCGCCGGCCGGCGGCGGTGGCGGCAGGTACGGCTCGCCGGGCACCGGCTGGGCGAGCACGTCGAGCAGGGCGGCCACGTCGGCGACGGTACGACCGATCGGGCCGCTGGTGGGCAGCCCGAACGCGCCGGAGCCGAGCGGACCGCCGGAGACCACGCCCCGGCTCGGCTTGTAGCCGATCAGACCGCACAGGGACGCCGGGATGCGTACCGATCCCCCGCCGTCGGAGCCCTGCGCCACCGGCACCAGCCCGGCCGCCACCGCAGCCGCCGCGCCGCCGCTGGAGCCGCCGGCGGTGTACGCCAGGTCCCACGGGTTGCGGGCCGGTGGGGCCACCAGCCCCTCGGAGTAGAGCGAACAGCCCAGTTCGGAGGTGGTGGTCTTGCCGAGGCTGACCAGGCCGGCCGCCCGGACGAACCGCACCACGTCGGCGTCGACCGGCGGGACCAGGTCGGCGAAGGCGGCCGACCCGAAGGTGGTGCGCACGCCGGCCGTCAAGGTCAGGTCCTTGATCGCGGTGGCCACCCCGTGCAGCGGTCCCCGCCGGTCGGCGGGGGTGGCGTCGGCGGCCCGCGCGGCCTCGCGCGCCGACTCGGCGGTGACCGTGACGAAGGCGCCCACCGTGTCGCCGAGGGCGTCGACCCGGTGCAGGTAGTGCTCGACCATCTCCAGGCTGGTCAGCTCGCCGCGACCGATCGCGGCGGCCTGCTCCAGCGCGGTCAGGTCGTGCGGCTCGGCCATGTCGTCATCCTGCCGCGCCGATACGCCGCTCGCACCCGTCACGCGCCGGAACGCGCCCGGGCGCTGCGTGCCGGGCACCGGGCGCCGTGTGCCGGAAGCACGCCGAGCGCTGGATGCCGGAAGCACGCCGGGGGCTTGGCGTTAGGAAGGGACCCCTGCTATGCACGAGGCGTTAGTAGGGGGCCCTTCCTTGCAGGAAGTGCAGGGCGTTGCCGCACAGCAGGCGGGCGCGTTGGGCGTCGGTGAGGAAGTCGGCCTGGTGGATTACCCGGCCGGCCGGACGCTCGCCCAGCGGGTACGGGTAGTCGCTGCCGAGCAGCACCCGGTCCACGCCCATGGTGTCGACCAGCAGCCGCAACGCCGGGGTCGAGAAGACCACCGAGTCGACGTAGAACCGGTCCAGGTAGCTGCTGGGCGGGGCGGCGGAGGCACCGCGTACCAGGTCGCCCCGGCGGTGCCAGGCGTTGTCGGCCCGCCCCACCCAGTACGGGAAGCTGCCGCCACCGTGGGCGAAGCAGATCCGCAACGTCGGCGGCACCTTGTCGAAGACTCCGCCGAGGATCATCGACAGCACCGACAGGTGCGTCTCGGCGGGCATGCCGGTGAGCCAGCGCGCCATCCACCGGTCGAGTCGGGGCCCGCCGGGCATGTCCCACGGGTGTACGAAGACCGGCGCGCCCACCTCGGCGCAGTGGGTCAGGAACGCCACGATGCCGGCGTCGTCCAGATCCCGGTCGCCGACGTGGTTGCCGATCTCCACGCCCACGTGCCCGGCCGCCAGGCAACGGTCGAGTTCGGCGCAGGCCGCGTCCGGGTCCTGCAACGGCACCTGGCAGAACGACAGCAGCCGGTCGCCACCGGCCGAGGTGACCTCCAGGGTGAGGTCGTTGAAGATCCGGGCCACCCGGACCGCCTGCTCGGCCGGGCGGTCGTAGCCGAAGAACACCGGCGTGGGCGAGACCACCTGCACGTCCACCCCGTCGGCGGCCATGTCGGCGAGCCGGGTCGGCGCGTCCCAGCACTCGGCGCCGACCGGCCGGAACTCGGTCTCCCCCACCATGATCATGGCAGCGCGTTCCGAGTCGACCCGCAGCCAGGGCCAGCCGGACCCGCCGCAGGCCGCGGCGAGGTCCGGCCATCCCTTGGGTACGACGTGGGTGTGCACGTCCACCACGGTGGGTGCCGTCATCGTCAGCCCTTGCCCGGGTGCAGCGTGCCGCACCGCTCGCAGGTCCGCGCCGCCTCGTCGGCGTAGAAGGCGCCGAAGACGGGCGGCAGGTCGGCGGCGATGTCGCGGACCTGCAACTCGACCTCGTGCACCTTGTGCCCGCACTCGGGGCAGTACCACTGGAACTTCTCCAGCGTCCCCTCGGCGCGGACCCGCTCCACCACCATCCCGATCGAGCCGGGCTCGGGCCGCTGCGGCGAGTGCGGGGTGTTGCGCGGCAACATCCACATCTGGCCCTCGCGCACGTGCACCGTACGCGGCCCCTCCGGGGTCATCAGGTTGATGTGCATGTTGCCCTTGACCTGATAGAAGAACTCCTCGTACGGGTCGACGTGGAAGTCGGTGCGCTGGTTGGGCCCACCCACCACCATGACGATGAAGTCGTCGGAGCCGGGGAACATCTCCTTGTTTCCGACCGGCGGCTTGAGCAGGTGCTGGTTGTCGGCGATCCAGCCGGGAAAGCTGAACGGCTCGGCGATCTCACTCACGACTACCTCCTCCGGGAAGCAGGGCCACGGCTTGCATCTCGATCAGCAGGTGGGGATGCGGCAACTGGTGCACGGCCACGGTCGTCCGGGTCGGCCCGGTGGCGTCGAAGAACTCCGCCCACACCTGGTTGTACCCACCGAAATCATTCATGTTGACCAGGTACGACGTCACCTGCACCAGGTCGGTCAACTCGGCGCCGACGGATCGCAGCAGGTCACCGATGTTCTCGATGACCGCGCGCGTCTGCACCCGGATGTCCAGGTCGGTGGTCCCGAACTCGTCCACCGACACGCCGGCGAAGCTGTTGTCCGGCAGCCGCGACGACGTCCCGGACACGAACACGAACCCCCCGGCCACCTTCACATGCGGAAAGGCCCCCCGAGGCACCGCCTTCCCGGAAACCACCCGCCCCGATTCAGCCCCCACACCACACCCCCACCAACAGACGAAGCCCACCCAACGAAGCAACACGACCGCCCACCACCCCAGCCGCACCCCCACCCAGCGGAGCAACACGACCGCCCACCACCCCAGCCGCACCCCCACCCAGCGGAGCAACGCGAACGCCCACCACCCCAGCCGCACCCCCACCCAGCGGAGCAA
>NZ_JBEOWP010000027.1:0-42806 GCF_040296095.1 Micromonospora sp. NPDC002389 | reverse complement strand
CAGAAGACCCTCGCGTTGAACTTCTTCATCCACGACCCGTTCACCCGCGAGGCCTACTCCCGCGACCCCCGCAACGTCGCCAAGAAGGCCGAGGCATACCTCGCCGCGTCCGGCATCGCCGACACCGCCTACTTCGGCGCCGAAGCCGAGTTCTACATCTTCGACTCCATCCGCCACGAAACCTCCGCCCACCAGTCGTTCTACTACATCGACTCGATCGAGGGCGCCTGGAACACCGGCCGCGAGGAGCCCGGCGGCAACCGGGGTTACAAGACCGCGTACAAGGGCGGCTACTTCCCCGTCCCCCCGGTCGACCACTACGCCGACCTGCGGGACAGCATCGTGCGCCGGCTGATCGACACCGGCTTCACCGTGGAACGCTCCCACCACGAGGTCGGCACCGCCGGCCAGGCGGAGATCAACTACAAGTTCTCCACCCTCCTGCACGCCGGCGACCAACTCCAACTCTTCAAGTACATCGTGAAGAACGAGGCCTGGGCCAACGGCAAGACCGCCACCTTCATGCCCAAGCCCCTGTTCGGGGACAACGGCTCCGGCATGCACACCCACCAGAGCCTCTGGCTCGGCGGTGAACCCCTCTTCTACGACGAGACCGGCTACGCCGGCCTCTCCGACACCGCCCGCTGGTACATCGGCGGTCTCCTGCACCACGCCCCGTCGCTGCTGGCCTTCACCAACCCCACCGTCAACTCCTACCGCCGCCTCGTGCCCGGCTACGAAGCACCGGTCAACCTGGTCTACTCCCAGCGCAACCGCTCCGCCTGCACCCGCATCCCCGTCACCGGCAGCAACCCCAAGGCCAAGCGGGTCGAGTTCCGGGTGCCGGACCCGTCGGCGAACGTCTACCTCGCCTTCTCGGCGATGATGATGGCCGGCCTGGACGGCATCAAGAGCAAGATGGAGCCGCCGGCCCCGATCGACAAGGACCTCTACGACCTCCCGCCCGAGGAATGGGGCGACGTCAAGCAGGTGCCGGGCTCCCTACCGGCCGTCCTCGACTCCCTCGAGGCCGACCACGACTACCTGCTGGAGGGCGGCGTCTTCACGCCGGACCTGATCTCCACCTGGGTCGACTGGAAACGCGCCAACGAAGTCGACCCGGTACGCCTGCGGCCGACCCCGCACGAGTTCGCCATGTACTTCGACTGCTGACCTCACAGTCACGCCGTCCTCGGGCCGGCTCCGCTCACGCGGAGCCGGCCCGCACGCGCACTGCGGGTCGATGCGTCGCCCAACGGGTGGGGGTGGGGAGATTTGTTGTCGCTGGAGCGACAACAAATCTCCCCACCTGACCCAGCAAGCCGCAACGCTTCGCCGAGGCTCAGCGGCGGTCGCGTTGGCACGACTCCCGGCGGCGGGCACGGTGCCCGCAACCTCCACTCACACCCTTCAACCCCGGCCACGCCCCGCACGGGGCCCACGACCTCCGTGCCGCTCCCGGCTCCTCGCCCGCTTGCCTCCGCTCCTTACTCGCCGCACGTACCCCCAGGGCGGCAAGGGTGCCGGCTGTTCGGCGTGGGCCTACGCCGGGCCTCGCTGGTGCAGGCACGAGGGATTGTGGCGGCGTATCCGGCCAGGGCTGACGCCGTCGGCGCGGGTAGGTGGGAAGATCTGTTGTCGTTCCAGCGACAACAAATCTCCCCACCTGACCCAGCACGCCGCAACGCTTCGCCGAGGCTCAGCGGCGGTCGCGTTGGCACGACTCCCGGCGGCAGGCACGGCTACCGACGCGGGCACGGCAGCACACAGCGGGCACGGCAGCACGGTGGAGGGCACGGCCACCGACAGTAGGCACGACCGCATGGTGGCGGGCAGCGCCGCACGATGGCGGTTTGTGCCGGTGACCAGCGGGTATGCGGGCCGCCCATCCGACTCGGCGGCACCTCGCGGCGTACCGCCACGACCTGCCGCCGAAGACAGGAGTCGTCCCGGTGCCGACCTCTCCCGCAGGAACCAGGACCCACTGACGTGTGTGGCATCGGCGGAGAGGCACGGTTCGACGGCGCGACGCCGGACTCCGACGCGGTGGCCCGGATGAGTGCGGCGATGCGGTCCCGAGGGCCGGACGGCGACGGGCTGTGGAGCGACGACTGGGTGGCCCTCGGACACCGACGGCTCACCATCATCGACCTCTCCGACGCCGGTGCCCAACCGATGGTCCGCGAGGATCTCGGGCTGGCCCTGGTGTTCAACGGCTGCGTCTACAACTACCCCGAACTGCGCGAGGAGCTCCGCGCCGCCGGGTACCACTTTCGCTCCACAAGTGACACCGAGGTCATCCTCGTCGCGTATGCGCACTGGGGTGAGGCGTTCGTCGACCACCTGGTCGGCATGTTCGCCATCGGCCTGGTCGACCGGACGCGGCGGCGGCTGGTCCTGGCCCGCGACCGCCTCGGCATCAAGCCGCTCTATCTCAGCGAGACGCCGGGACGACTACGGTTCGCCTCGACCCTGCCCGCGCTGCTGCGCGGCGGCGACGTCGACACCGCCATCGACCCGGTGGCCCTGCACCACTACCTCTCCTGGCACTCCATCGTCCCGGCACCCCGCACGGTGCTGCGCGGCGTGCGCAAACTGCCACCGGCGACGCTGCGGGTCATCGAGGCGGACGGGCGCAGCCGCGAACGCGTCTACTGGCAGCCCGAGTACGCCCGCGACCCCGCCCACGCCGGCATGGACGCCCGGGACTGGCAGGCGGCCCTCGGCGGGGCGCTGCGCACCGCCGTACGTCGACGGCTGGTGGCCGACGTACCGGTCGGGGTCCTGCTCTCCGGCGGTCTGGACTCCAGCCTCATCGTGGCGCTGCTCGCCGAGGCCGGGCAGGAGCAGTTGCGGACCTTCAGCATCGGGTTCGACAGCCGTGGCGGCGAGTCCGGCGACGAGTTCGGCTTCTCCGACCTGGTCGCTCGCACCTTCGACACCGACCACCAGCGGATCCGGCTCGCCGACGACGACCTGGTGCCGGCGGTACGCGCCACCGTCGCCGCGATGACCGAGCCGATGGGCAGCCACGACGTGGTCGCCTTCCACCTGCTGTCCGAGCAGGTGGCCCGGCACGTCAAGGTGGCCCAGTCGGGGCAGGGCGCCGACGAGGTGTTCGCCGGGTACGGCTACCACCAGCCGCTAGCCGAGGTGCCCCGCGACGGGGCGGTGGAGACGTTCGCGTCGGCGTTCTTCGACCGTGACCACGCCGAACTGTGTCGGGTGGTCTCCCCCGCGTACGCCTGCGACCACGACGCCAGTCGGGAGTTGCTCCTCGCCGAGCTGGCCGCGCCCGGTGCGCAGACCGCGCTGGACGCCGTCCTGCGGTTGGACACCCACCGGATGCTGCCCGACGACCCGGTCAAGCGGGTCGACAGCATGAGCATGGCGTGGGGACTGGAGGTCCGCACCCCGTTCCTGGACCAGGACCTGGTGGCGTTGGCGTCGGCCTGCCCGCCGGAGCACAAGGTGGCCCAGGGCGGCAAGGGTGTGCTCAAGGAGGTCGCCCGGGAGGTGCTGCCCGCCGACGTGATCGACCGGCCCAAGGGCTACTTCCCGGTCCCCGCGCTGCGCAACGTGGACGGCGCGGTGCGGGACATGGTCGTCGACGCCCTGCGGGACCCGGCCGCCCGGCAGCGGGGCCTGTTCCGTCCGGAGTACGTCGCGCACCTGCTCGACGACCCCGACGCGGCGCAGGCGGCGGCCGGCAGCAACAAACTCTGGCAGCTCGGCCTGCTCGAACTCTGGCTGCAAACCCACGAGCTCCGCTGACCGGCGCCCCGGAGCCCGTCAGCCGGTGGTGGTCTGGGCGGCGAGGTGGTGCAGCAACGCGGGGATGTCGCCGCCGGTGTCGCCGAGCAGGTGCCGCTGCCGGGCAGCGCCCGTGCCGGTGCGACGCAGACGGTCGAGCTGTCGACGCACGTAGTCGAGGTCACCGTGGCCGGCCAACGCGGGGCTGACCGTGCTAAGCAGGTCGCCGACCAGGTCCCAGGCTGGCCGGGGCCGGGTGGTGCGCAGGTCGATGAGGTCACCGTCGAGACCGTGGTGGGCGGCCCGCCAGTGGGCGGCGGCGACCAGACAGCTACGCAGGCGGGGTGCGGGGGTGCCGCGGCGGATGTCGTCGACCATGGTGGCGACCAGGGCACGGACCAGCGCCGCGTGCAGCACGGTGTCGTCCACGCTCGGACAGACATCACCGACCCGGATCTCGATCGTCGGGTAGTTCGCCGAGGGACGGGCATACCAGTAGACCATCGCGGGATCGAGCATGATCCCGGCTTCCACGAGGTCGGCGACGGTGGCGTCGTACTCGGCGGCGGAGGCGAAGTAGGGGGTGGGCCCGAGGCTCGGCCAGCGTTCCAACTGCATGGAACGCCAGCTCGCGTGCCCGGTGTCGGACCCGTCGTGCAGGGGTGAATTGACCGTGATGGCGTGGACGACCGGAAGCCACACCCGTAGGTGGTTGCCGACCTGGACGACCAGTTCCCGGTCGGGCAGACCCACGTGCACGTGACAGCCGCAGACGGCGGGATCGTGCGCGACCGGGCCGAACCGGCGGGACATCGCGTGGTAGCGCGGTTCGTCCGGTACGGACCGGTGTCCTTCCCGGACCGGGGTGGCGCCCAGGGCGACCAGGCTGGCTCCGGCCGCGCGGGCCGCGTCGGCGGCGGCGCGGCGCAGCGTCAGCAGGTGCTCCCGTAGCTCGGTCAGCTCGGTGCAGACCGGGGTGACCATCTCCACCATGCTGTGCCGGAACTCCTGCCGGCTCTGCCGCCGGGCGTCGGCGGGCAACGCGGCCCGCACCTGCTCGGCCACTGGCAGGCTCTCCCCGGTCGCCGGGTCCAGCAGCAGGAACTCCTCCTCGACCCCCAGCGTCAGGGGCGTGGACACCTCGAACTCCGGCGCCGACACCCCGTGGTCACCCATCCTCGACGTCCCATCCGCCAGTGGCGGCGATGCTCGCCGCCGGAGACCCCGCTTTCCCGGGCACGACACCGGCAAACGACGTCCCCGCCACCCTGCGCCACCCCGACACCCCTGGCACAGCCCGCGTCCGGACGCGGGTCAGGCCGCGCAACACGGCACCGGCGCGACGCTCGGCGCGACCGCGACCACCGCGACGTAGGCACCGAAGATCCAGAGCGGGATGCTGACGAGGTCGAGCGCGTCGTCGTTGCCGACCGTTGCGCCGCCGGTGCCGTTCTCGACGCGGCGGCGACGGGCCAGCCACAGCACCACAACGCCGTACAGCCCGGTCACGCACATGCTGATCATCGCGGCCCTTGCCGACATGTCGGCCTGCTGCGCCTCCAGCGTGCCGGTGACGACCGCCGACCCGATACCCGCCACGTTGTTCACCACATGCAACGCGATGGCGGCCTCCAGCCCACCGGTCCGGATCGTCACGACCGCCGTCACCGCACCGAAGAACACCAGGTCGGCCATGCCCCAGCCGGTCCCCCACCCGTGTGCCAACCCGAACAGCACCGACGACACCGCGATCCCCGGCCAGGGCGACCGGATCCAGGACCCGAACGCCTGGATCAGCCAGCCCCGGAACAGGTACTCCTCACCGGCCGCCTGCAGCGGCACCAGCAGCACCACGACGGCCAGGCCGGCCGCGACCCGCTCCCACCCCACCCCGTTGCTCTGCGGGCCGTCACCGGGCAGCAGACTCAGCACCCCGAGATGAAGCGCCAACGCCGGTACGGCGACCAGGAGACACGTCCCCAGCCACCGCCACCGCAACCGGCCCACCACCGACGACACCGTCCCGGCCGGGCGACGCTGCACCCAGCGGGCGGCCAGCATCGTCAGGGGAATCAGCAGCCCCAGCGTGACCATGGTCAGGGCCAACTCGACCTCCGGACCGCCGTCCAGGAAGTCCTCCGGCCCGTCCAGCAGCCACACCACGGCACTCGCGGCCCCGAACCCGCCCATCAGCACCACCGGCAACCCCACCAGGATCAGCACGGTGCCGAGCAGGGGCCGCCACCAGCGGTGCCGGTCGGTACGGGCGAGCCGGTGATACGGGACCGAGGCGAACGCCGGAGTGGGACTCTCCGACTCGGGAAGCGTGATCGTCATGCGCTACAGCCTGTCCGGACGCGCCCTCCGGATCGTCTGTCGTCTGCATGAACCCCGACTGCGACTTTCGTAGGAATTCGCGCCCGTGCCGGGTCCGTCGAGCAGCCGACATGGGCTACGGGTACGGCCGGCCGGACCCCGCCGCTCAGGCGGTCAGCACGTGCTCCACAAGGTCCGGCTACCGAGACCACTCCTGCGCCGGGGTCAACGGGACGGGCGCGGGGCGTGCCACCGTCGTCGTCAGCTCGACTCGCCGGCCTTCGGCGGCCGACCGGAGCAGGGCCGTCATGACGTCGAGGACGTGCAGCGCCACCGCACCGCTGGCCCGGGGCGGACGCACCTCGTCGGCCCCGACGAGGTCGATCAGGCCGACCCCTCGGGAGGCACCGACGTAGCCCGCCCCCGGTTCGAGAACGCGCCACCCGGGGCCGCCGAGCGCGAGATGCCGGACCTCGCCGTCGAAATTGTTCGGATCGGGCACGGCGAGGGTGCCGCTCTCCCCCTGCACCTCGATCGGCGCGGCCGTCGTCGCGACACCGTCGAAACTGGTGGTGAGGGTGGACAGGGCGCCGTCCGCGTGTTCCAGCACCCCGCTCACGTGGGTCGGCACCTCGACCGGGATGCGCTGCCCGAGTCGGGGGCCCGAGCCGATGATCCGGGCATCTCGCAGCCGACTCGCCGCCCCGATCACCGCACGCACCGGCCCGAGCAGGTGGACCAGCGCCGAGACGTAGTACGGCCCCATGTCCAGCAACGGGCCTCCGCCCGGGGCGTAGTAGAAGTCGGGGTCGGGGTGCCACCGCTCGTGCCCAGGGGTGACCATGACGGCCGACGCGGAGAGCGGGCGGCCGATCAAGCCACCGTCGATCGCCGCGCGGGCGGTCTGCGTACCGGTGCCCAAAACGGTGTCCGGCGCGCATCCCACGCGGACGTCGGCCGCCGCCGCCCGGTCCATGAGTGACCGGGCCTCCGGAAACGTGACGGTGAGCGGCTTCTCGACGTAGACGTTCCTGCCGGCGTCGATCGCCGCGCCCGAGATCTCGGCGTGCGCCGCCGGGATCGTCAGGTTCAGCACCGTCGCCACCTCGGGGTGGGCGAGCAGCCGCTCGACACTCACCGCCTCGGCGCCGGGAATCGTCGCGGCGGCGGCGACGGCCCGGGCCGCGTCCAGGTCGGCCACCGCGACGACGCGGACCCGGGGATGGTGGGCGAGCGTGGTCAGGTACGCGCGGGAGATGACCCCGAGACCGACGATGCCGACGCCGTGCGGGTCGCCCACAGCATTCCCCTCTCGATGACGGTACGGACGCTCGGGTGCTCCAGCACGTCGAGGCTGTGTCCCGGAGTCGTCACGACGATCCGCCCGGCTCCCCAGGTGCGGGTCCAGATCGCCGGCGAGGTGACCGGCCGGTGCCACGGGTGCCACGCCCGAGTCGGGTGGGTGGTGGTGGCCAGGACGTCGATCAGGTCGTCGTGCAGCACCCAGTACTGCTCGGTGACCAGGTCGAAGTCCTCGATCCCGGCGGTGATCGGATGCTCCCGGCCGAGGTCGGTGATCGTGACGGAGTGCGGCAGGAAGTTGTCCTTCTCTCCGCCGCTACGGTCACACGGCTCGATGCCGGGATGGACGGCGAACTGGCCGCCCACCAGGTGCAGGTAGTCCGAGGAGGCCCGGAACGAGTCGACGATGCCGCCGTGCCAGCCGGTGAAACCCGTACCGTTGACGACCGCCGCCGCCAGACCCGCCACCTGCTCCCCGGTGATCTGCGACATCGTCATGCACTGCACGATCAGGTCGGTGGCGGCCAGTTCGTCGGCGTCGGCGTAGACCTCCGTCGACTCCTCCACCCGTACCGCGTATCCGCTGCGTTCGAGGAACGGGATGAAAAGCTCCGTCGCCTCGACCGGCCGGTGCCCCTCCCACCCGCCCCGGACCACGAGGGCTCTCCGCCGCACCACACCCGCTCCTCCCCCGACCCGTCGCCCCGGACCACTTCGCCCGGCCGACGCCCGCACCATGACGACCATCGATAACCGTACCCGGGGTTACGCGGTCACGAGTCGCGTGGGCGTCTGCCGTCGACCGGTGTGCCGTCGCGCAGGTGCACGTCGGCGATGAGGACGGCGAGGTCCGCGTCGACGTGTTCGTACCAGGTGTCGTCCGGATACACGACGAGCAGCGGGCCGAGGTTGCAGGGGAACAGGCAGCCGGTCGCGGTGACCAGGACGTCGTCGTCGCCGAGGCCGTTCGCCTTCAGGCGGTTGCCGAGAGCGGCGGCGACCTGACTGGCGCCGTACGCGGTGCAGCGCGGCCCACGGCACACCAGCACGTGGCGACGGTGTCGGGTGATCTGCGACCAGGCCGGGCTGCGGAACGGTCCGGGGTTGCCGTCGAGCGTGGTGTGGTCGCCGGTGATGGCGTCGCTGACTGCCGTGACCAGCGCCGGCTGTTGCGCCAGCGGCGGGGCGAGCAGGACGCGTACCTGCCGGTCCCGGGTGGCGCGCCAATGGGCGACCGCGCGCCGGAGCCAGGTGTCGAGGTACCGGTCGGGCGGTAGGTGCACGGCCACGAGCAGGACTTCGCCATGCTCCGGGACGGCGTCGAGGGCGGTGTGCAGGGACGGCTCGGCGCCGTCGAGGAAACAGGCCCGCACCGGTACGCCCCTGGCCTCGGCGACCGCCGCGGCGAGTCGGTGGATCGCGTCGTGGCCGCCGTGGTGGGTCGCCCCGCGTGAGACGAGCAGGACGTTCATGCTGCCGGTACCCGGTAGGTGATGATCGGGCGTCCATCGTGCACGGTGACGTCGGCGTCCACGGCGTACACGTCGGCGAGCAGCGCGGGTGTCAACACGTCGGCAGGCGTTCCGGAGGCGACGACCCGGCCATGGTGCAGCACCACCACGAGGTCACAGAACATCGCGGCCAGGTTGAGGTCGTGCAGTGCGGCAAGAGTGGTGACGGCGCTGCGACGGACCAGGCCCAGCAGTTGGAGCTGGTGGCCGATGTCGAGGTGGTTGGTGGGCTCGTCGAGCAGCAGCAGTTGCGGTTCCTGGGCCAGGGCCCGGGCGAGCTGGACCCGTTGGCGTTCCCCGCCGGAGAGCGTCTGCCAGCGGCGGTGGGCGTACCCGGTCATGTCGACGCGGTCGAGCGCGTCGGCGGCGGCGGCCCGGTCGGTGTCGGTGTCCGACCAGCGGGAACGGCGGTGCGGGGTACGGCCGAGCAACACCACGTCGAGGGCGGTCAGATCGAGGTCGGTCTCGGCGTACTGGGCGAGCAGGGCCATCCGCCGCGCCACGGTGGCACGCGGCAGCCCGGCCACGTCGTCGCCCGCGACGGTCACGGTCCCGGATCGGGGGGTGATCAACCCGGCGACGACCCGCAGCAGGGTGGTCTTGCCGGACCCGTTGGGGCCGAGCAGTCCGACCAGGGTGCCGCGCGGCGCCGAGCAGGTGACGCCGTCGAGGAGTCGAGCGGCCGGCACCGACCACGAGACGTCGTGGATGTCCAGCATCAGGTGTTCCGGTCCCCTCGGCGCAGCAGTAGCACGAACGCGGGCACCCCGAGCAGGGCGGTCAGCACGCCCACCGGTAGCTCACGGGGGTCGAACAGGGTCCTGGCCGCGGTGTCCACCCAGATCAGGAAGATCGCTCCGGCGAGCACGACGACCGGCAGCAGCCTGCGGTGGTCGGGGCCGGTGAACCGCCGCACGGCGTGCGGCAGGATCAGGCCGACGAACCCGATCGCGCCGCTTATCGAGACCAGCACGGCGGTCAGCAGGGCCGTGGTGACCAGCAGCAGCCACCGGACCCGCCGAACGTCCACGCCGAGGGCGGCGGCGGCCTCCTCACCGAACGCGAACGCGTTGAGCGCGCGGGCACACCGGAGGATCACGGCGAACCCCACCGCGAGCAGCGGCGTCGCCCACGCCAGTGCGGTCCAGTCGACGCGGGCGAGCGAGCCGGACAGCCAGAAGGTGATGGTCTGGGTCGCGTGCGGGTGGGCCGCCCAGATGATCACGAACGTCGTCAACGCGGCGCACAGCTGCGCGACGGCGACCCCGGCCAGCACCACCCGGGTCGGTCGCAGCACCGCGCGCTGGCCGGCGGCGGCGACCACGACGGCGAACGCGGCGAGCGCCCCCACGAACGCGCCCCCGGTGAGCGCCGCGGCACCCGCGCCGAGGCCCAGGACCAGGACGGCGACGGCACCCAGCGACGCCCCGGAGGAGACACCCAACAGGTACGGGTCGGCGAGCGGGTTGCGGGTGACGGTCTGCATGACCGCCCCGCAGGCGGCGAGGCCGGCCCCGACCACGGCGGCGCCCAGCACCCTCGGCAGCCGCAGCTCCCACACGATGTGGTCGCGCAGCAGCGGCACGTCGGCGCTCGTCAGGCCGAGATGATTGGTGATGACCAGCCACACGGTGCCCAGCGACAGGTCTGCCGGCCCCACCGTCACCGCCGCGGCCACCGACAACACCAGGCCGACCGCGAGTACGACCACCACGGCCACCATGCGCACCGCTCGGACCGGCTTCGCCGGAGTCTGCGCCGGCCGGGTGGTGACGGTGGTCAGCTGCTCACCCCGCCGACGCCCCGGGCCAGTGCCTCCACCGCGAGGACGTTCCGCACACCGGCCGAGGTGGAGGAGAAGGCCAGGGTGACGTACCGCTTGTCCTTGACGGCGGGCAGGTCCTTGAGCGCCGGGTGCTTCTCGAGGAACGCCTGCTTGGCGGCGGCGGTGTCCCAGCTCGCGTCGACGAGCACGATCACGTCCGGGTTGCGCTCGACGACGGCCTCCCAGTTGGTGTCGGCCCAACTGCCGGTCAGGTCGTCGAAGATGTTGGTGACCCCGGCCGCAGACATGATCATGGCCGGGCCGCCGCAGCAGGCGCCGGCACTGGGCGCGTCGTTGCCGCCGTCCCACCACAGCACCCGCGTGCCCTTCGCATCCGCCGACACGTCCGCGATGCGCTGCTTCTGGTCGGCGATCAGCGTCTCGGCCCGCTCCGCGACGCCGAAGATCGCGGCGATCTCCCGGATCTCGGCGAACACGTCGTCGATCGTCAGCTTCGCCGGTCGCGTCTCCTTCGGACATCCGGCGGCGGAGACGTACGTGCCCACACCGAGCTTCTGCCACTCGGCACGGTCACCGGCCCCCTCGTCGCCGAACGCGCTCGCGAAGGAGCCGTAGACGAAGTCAGGCTCCAGTTCGAGCAACTTCTCCTTCGACGGGTACTCCTTGGCCAGTACCGGCACCTTCGCGTACGCGGCGGCATACTCGGGCAGCACCTGGTCGTCGAGGTAGGCGGTGCCGGCCATCCGGTCCTCCAGGCCGAGCGCCAGCATGATCTCGGTGGCGGGCTGGTTCATCGTCACCGCCCGCGCCGGAGGGCTCGGGACCACGACCGGTACGCCGCAGTTGGTGAACTCCACAGGCCCGGCAGCGGACGCCGTGGCAGCCGGATCACTGTCACCGGTCGTGGCGCAGCCACCGACCAGGACGAGTACGACGGAGAGCGGCGCGGCAACGCGCCAGGACGCAGGGAACCGCATAGCGGGACCACCTTCCAGCACCTCGTGGACGGGTCGTACAGGTGCCGTGGCCGGTCTCCTGGCTGACGGGTGGTGCGCTGGCGACCGGCCTTCCCAGGCATACGCCCAGTGACCTTGCGGTGGCCTCCAGCATCCCGATCACAGTGGCGAGGGCCGCACCGGTCTCACACCGGCTTCCCGAGCACCACGGCGAGGCCACCCTAACCAAAGCAGGCAGCACCGTCACCGTGGCCTAGATCATGGTGAGAGTCCACGTTGTGGGGTTACCGCTACCGGAGATACCTTCGCGACACAACGCTGGAGGTCTCTCCGCGAGGAGCCGCGACTACCAGGCGCTGCATGGCTCCACGACTCGTCGGTGTTCCGCTGGCTCGCTCCGTCAACCGGTGGCAGCCGATCGCCGTGACAACAGCAATCGTTGACGACCTCGCGATCGTCACGGCCTTTGGGATTCGGCCGCTTTCTGCGACAAGAGTTCCCCGGGAAAGACCACTCGGCATGAAGGCGGTGCCGCCATACCTCCGGCAGGCTGACACGCCGCATCATCCCAGACCTTGCGCACCGCCTGGACAAGCTCAACGACCTCGTGAGCTATACGTGCACCGCGCGACCTGCTGTCTTCCCACATCACGTCCCGCCAGCCACCGTCCGATGTACGCCGCTCTGAGTTCACGAGCGGCCGCAGTTGGCCTTGCAGGGCATGCTCAAGCGCCAGGCCCACGGCATCGGACCCAAATCGCGCTGCCAAGGGCTGGGCCTCCACGAGCATCGGCCAGGCGACTACGACGACTCGGTGCCAGATCTCGGGCGGAAAAGTGTTGGCCAGATGATGGCTCTCCCCCACCGGGAGATCGCGCAACCGTCGCTCCGCCTCACGCGTCTGGCCTACGTAGAGCAGGCCCCACCGGAGCCAGACGCCGTAGATGACTGGCCCACTGATCGCGGCGCCGGCTTCGGTGGCACCGACCAGGGCCGCACCAAGCCGATGCGCAAACGTGTACCTGCTCCGTCGCCACGATCTCGCCGCCTCCTGTCCTGAGGTGAGCCGGTACATCGCATCACGCCAGGCGAGGAACGCCTCGTCATCGCGGTATTCCATGTTTGACAACGTTCCTCACCTCCACGTTGGGTGGCCCGCATCTAGCACCACCGAGCCGTCGAGAAGCTAGCACCTAGCCCAGTAGGTCCCAACTGTCCGCGCGCCGGCCGATGCGGGCCGAAGGTGCCAGCACGCACGGTGCCTCTGATCGAAGAAGTACGGCCGATCGTCGCTCACCGCTTGAACGCCGCGTCCTAGCCGGATACCCGGCTGTTTACCGGTCCACGGTGGCCGGATCAGTACCGCTGTGCTGCGCGGCGCGACGCATTGGGATGAGGTGGTCACCAAGCTGGGATTCGAGCACCTGCGCCGACACGACCTACGGCACACCGGCCTGACGTGGATGGCCGATGCAGCCGTGCCCGTGCACGTCCTACGGAAGATCGCTGGACACGGGTCGCTGACCACGACCCAGCGCTACCTACACCCCGACCGGCAGTCGTTCGCCGACGCGGGAACGGCGCTCAGCGCCCATCTGAAGGCTCGCCGGTCCCCAGATGGTCCCAGCTACGCGTCGTCTAGATCAGCAATGCCCTACCGGCGCAGGATGCATTGAAACCCGTTGACCAGGGTGTACGCCCTGGTCAACGGGTTTCTTAGCAAAGTGTCGGGACGGCCGGATTCGAACCGACGACCCCTTGACCCCCAGTCAAGTGCGCTACCAAACTGCGCCACGTCCCGATGCTCCCGCGTCGTCCTGCCCGCGACAGCCGCTACAGCTTAGCGCAGCTTCCCCTCTCCGCCGCACAGCCCCCTCCCCACTGTCGTGACCACCCGCACCACCCCTAGAGCGTCCTAGGAGGGTGGGGTGTGGGTCAGCCGTGGGCCTTGCCTCGGCCTCCGGGGCCGAGCTTCTTTCGGGGGCGTACCGAGATCTCGATGGGGCTGCCCTCGAAGCCGAACTCCTCGCGGAGCTTGCGTTCCACGAAGCGCTGGTAACCGGCGTCCAGCGGGCCGGTGGTGAACAGCACGAAGCGCGGCGGGGCGACCCCGGCCTGGGTGGCGAATAGGATGCGGGGGGCCCGTCCCCCGCGTACCGGGTGCGGGGTGGCCTGCACCAGGGCGGTGAGCCAGCCGTTGAGCTGCGCGGTGGGGATCCGGGTCTCCCAGCTCGCCAGAGCCCGGTGCAGGGACGCGGCAAGCTTGTCGACGGCCCGTCCGGTCATCGCGGACAGGTTCAGCCGGATCGCCCACGGGATGCGCCGCAGTTCCCGGTCGATCTCCTTGTCCAGGTAGTACCGGCGGTCGGCGTCGACCAGGTCCCACTTGTTGAAGGCGATGACGAGTGCCCGGCCGGCCTCGGTGACCATGGTCAGGATGCGCTGGTCCTGCTCGCTGATCGGTTCGCTGGAGTCGAGCAGCACCACCGCCACCTCGGCCGCCTCGATCGCCGAGGCGGTCCGCAGGCTGGCGTAGTACTCGGTGCCGCTGGCCTTGCCGACCCGCTTGCGCAGGCCGGCGGTGTCGACCAGGTGCCAGGTGTCGCCGCCGATGGTGACCAGGCTGTCGACCGGGTCGACGGTGGTGCCGGCGACCGCGTCGACCACCGCGCGTTCCTCACCGGAGAAGCGGTTCAGCAGGCTGGACTTGCCGACGTTGGGCCGACCGACCAGGGCGACCCGGCGCGGGCCGCGCGGGCGGTTCTCCACGATCTTCGGCGCTTCGGGCAGTGCGTCCATGATGGCGTCGAGCAGGTCACCGGAGCCTCGGCCGTGCAGTGCCGAGACCGGGTGCGGCTCGCCGAGGCCGAGTGACCACAGCGAGGTGGCCTCCAGCTCGATGTTGCTGTTGTCGGCCTTGTTGGCCACCAGGATGACCGGCTTGGCGCTGCGCCGCAGCATCTTCACCGCCGCCTCGTCGACGTCGGTGGAGCCCACCGTCGCGTCGACCACGAAGACCACCACGTCGGCGGTGAACACGGCGGTCTCGGCCTGCGCGGCGATGGCCGCCGCCCGGTCCTTGGCGTCCGGTTCCCAGCCGCCGGTGTCCACCACGGTGAAGGTGCGACCGGACCACTGCGCGTCGTACGGGACGCGGTCGCGGGTCACGCCGGGTACGTCCTCGACGACCGCCTGGCGGCGACCGATGATCCGGTTGACCAGGGTGGACTTGCCGACGTTGGGGCGACCCACCACGGCCACCACCGGCTGCGGTCCGGTCGGCTCCTCGATGTCGAGGTCCGTCTCCCGCAGCTCCACCCAGCCGTCGTTGTCAGTCACGCCCATGCCTCGTTTCGTTGGCCGGTGGCGGGAAACGCCCACACCACCGTGCCGGATGGTCCGGTCGCCGGCAGAGCCGGCAGGTTGTCGCGCCCGGTCACGCCACGTTCCGCTCGGCGAGCAGCGCCCGCAGCTTCGCCACGACCTCGTCGATGCCCAGCTCGGTGGTGTCCAGCACCACGGCGTCGGGGGCCTGGGCGAGCGGGTCGGCCTTGCGGGTCGAGTCGATCTTGTCTCGCCGGGCCAGGTCGGCGGCGGTCGCCGCCACGTCGGAGGCGTCCTCGGCACTGCGACGCGCGGCGCGGGCCGCCGCCGAGGCGGTGAGGTAGACCTTGAGGTCGGCGTCGGGGGCGACCACGGAACCGATGTCACGGCCCTCGACCACGATCCGGCCCGCCTTGGCGATCATCTCGCGCTGCCGGGCCACCAGCAGCGCCCGGACCGCCGGCACGGAGGCCACGGCGGACACGGCGGCGGTCACCTCGGGACCCCGGATCTCGGCCTCGACACCGACGCCGTCGGCGGTCACGCCGTAGCCGGTGGGGTCGGTGCCGATCCGCAGGTCGACCTCGGCGGCGACCTTGCCGACCGCCTCGGCGTCGGTCAGGTCGACGCCGGAGCGCAGCACGGCCCAGGTGATCGCCCGGTACATCGCACCGGTGTCGAGGTAGCGGGCGGTGAGGCTCGCCGCCAGCCGCCGGGAGACGGTGGACTTACCCGAACCGGACGGCCCGTCCACAGCGACCACACAGCGCCCGGTCGGTACGTTTTCCTCCACCGTCGTCCTCCTCAGCCCGTACCCCGCGATCCGCCGCATCGGCGGACGCGAGCGGTTGCCCACACAGCTTCCATCATGCCCGGCGCCGTGGCGCACGGCCCGCCGGCCCTGCCGGGCCGCCAGGAGCCTACCGTCAGCGGTACCCGCGAGCGCGGGGTCAGTCACCCACACCCTTGAACAGGGCGGCGACCTCCGCGTTGGTCAGGCGCCGCGTGCGCCCGGGACGCAGGTCGCCGAGCCGGATCGGCCCGATGGAGGTACGCACCAGCCGGCTCACCGGGTGTCCGACCTCGTCGAGCAGGCGCCGCACGATGTGTTTGCGGCCTTCGTGCAGGGTCAGCTCCACCTGGGCGGTACGTCCCAGACTGCCCACCACCCGGAACGAGTCCACGGTGACCGGGCCGTCCTCCAGCTCGATACCGGCGGCCAGGCGCTTGCCGAGGTTGCGCGGGATCGGCCCGGCCACCTCGCACAGGTACGTCTTGGCCACCCCGTAGGAGGGGTGCATCAGCCGGTGCGCCAGGGTCCCGTCGTTGGTGAGCAGCAGCAGGCCCTCGCTGTCCGCATCGAGCCGCCCGACGTGATAAACGCGCTGCTCGACCCGGTTGCCGACGAAGTCGGCGAGCGCGGTGCGCCCCTTCTCGTCGGCCATCGTGGAGACCACGCCGCGGGGCTTGTTCAACGCCAGGTACACCAGCCGGGTGTCGGCCACCAGCCGCTCACCGTCGACGTGGATGACGGCCTTGGTCGGGTCGACCTTGTCGCCGAGCTGGGCCACCCGCCCGTCGACCGTCACCCGCCGACGGAAGATCAGGTCTTCGCAGGCGCGCCGGGAACCGACCCCCGCCGCGGCGAGCACCTTCTGCAGGCGTTCGGGGCCGGTGTAGACGGGGGCGTCGGGGCGGGGGGTGCGGTCATCGCGCGGCATCAGCAAGCTCTTCTACGTCGTCGGGGAGGAACGGGGCCAGGGGCGGCAGGTCGTCGAGGCTGTTCAGGCCGAGCTTCTCCAGGAACATCGTGCTCGTCCGGTACAGATAGGCCCCGCTGTCCGACTCGGTGCCGCACTCCTCGATCAGCCCACGGGTCACCAGGGTACGGATCACCCCGTCGCAGTTGACGCCCCGGATGGCCGATATCCGCGACCGGGTCACCGGCTGCCGGTACGCCACCACCGCGAGGGTCTCCAGCGCGGCCTGGGTCAGCCGGACCGACTGCCCGTCGAGCACGAACCGTTCTACGTAGGTGGCGTATTCCGGCCGGGTGTAGAGCCGCCATCCGCCGGCCGCCCGGCGCAGCTCGAACCCGTGCCCGGCGGCGGTGTAGCTCGCAGCGATCTCGTCCAACATCGGCCCGACCCGCTCGGCGGGCTGTTCGAGGATCTGGGCCAGCGTCAGCTCGCTGACCGGTTCGTCCACCACCAGCAGGATCGCCTCCAGCGCCCCGCGCAGTTCGGCGTCGTCGAGCACCGGCGGCGGCTCCGGCACCACCCGGGTCCGCCCGTTCCGCGGCCTCCGTCCCGCCCCCTCCTCCGCGATCTTGGTACGCGACGGCCCCTCCAGGGGCACTTCCGCACCAAGATCCCCAGCAGCCCCGAGTCCGGGAGCGAGATCAGCGGGTGCGGTGGATTCGGCAGCGGCTGCTTCGGGGGTGGATTCGGTGGATTCGGGCGCGGCGAGCTGGGGGGTGGGCTCGGCGTGATCCGGAGCGCCACGATCCGCAGCAGCGTGATCGAGGGTGGCCGGATCAGGGGTAGTCGGATCAGGGGTAGCGTGATCTGGGGCAGCGGATTCCGGGGCGGCAGGATCGGACTCTGCGCGATCGGACTCTGCGGGATCGGGAGTGGCCGGATCCGGGGCCATGGATTCGGGGGCAGGGCGCTGCCAGGGCGGGATCCAGGCGGCGGCCTGGTCGGCCAGCGAGTCCCGGCGTTCCTCGTTGCTCATCCGGCGCGCTCCTCCGTCGTTACCGCCTCGCCCACCGGCGCACCCGCCCCAGCCAGCCCAGCCGACCCGACCGCCGGCCCATCCCACGGCGCACCCGACTCAGCAGACGGCGCACCCGATGCAATCGTCGACGCATCCAACGCGGTCGGCGGCGAACCCGACCCGGCGGACGGCTTACCGGACGCGGTCGTCGGTGCACCGGGCCCGGCCGGTGTCCCGGCGGGGGCGGCCTCGTCGGGGGTGCCGGCGTACTCGTCGATGGTCAGGGTCGGGCTGCCGTCGGCGGGGCCGGTCCAGCGTACGGTCAGTTCCTCCAGCGCCTGTTCCTGCACGAAGGCGACCACGCCCTGCCGGTACAGCTCCAGCAGTGCCAGGAAGCGGGCGACCACCTCGAGGGTGGCCTCGCAGTCGGCGCAGAGCAGCGAGAAGGTGGCGGTGCCGGCGCGGCGCAGCCGCTCGCTGATGATCGCGGCGTGTTCCCGGACGCTGACCCGCACCATGTGCACGTGGGCGATGGAGACTTCGGGTATCGGCTTCGGGGTCATCGCCTTGACGGCGAGCTTGAGCAGTCGCTGCGGGCCGATGCCGAGCACCAGGTCGGGCAGGGCCTCGGCGTACCGGGCCTCCAGGGTGACCGCGCGCGGGTAGCGGCGGCCGCCGACCTCCTCCAGCACCGCGATGTGCGCGGCCGCCTCCTTGTACGCCTTGTACTGCAACAGTCGGGCGAAGAGCAGGTCCCGCGCCTCCAGCAGCGCCAGGTCCTCCTCGTTCTCCACCTCGGCCGAGGGCAGCAGCCGGGCCGCCTTGAGGTCGAGCAGGGTGGCGGCGATCAGCAGGAACTCGCTCGCCTCGTCCAGGTCCCAGTCGTCGCCCATGGCCCGGATGTACGCGATGAACTCGTCGGTCACCTGGTGCAGCGCGACCTCGGTGACGTCGAGCTTGTGCTTGCCGATCAGTTGCAGCAGCAGGTCGAACGGGCCGGTGAAGTTGTCCAGCCGGACCGTGAACTTGCCGGTGTCCGCAGCGTCCGACTCTGACACGACAACCGGAGTCGCATCCGGCGCGCCGAGGTCAGCCGCGGGCGGATGCTCCGGTGCGGCGGTCGGGTCGGCGGGCGGCGCGCTCACGCCGACGACCGTAGTCCACGGCCTGGACACCGATGGTTACCGGCCTACCGCTCCGCCTGCGCGGCGATCACCTCGCGGGCCAACTGACGGTAGTTGCGGGCCCCCGAGGAGGCCGGGTCGAGCGTGGTGATCGGAGCACCCGCGACCGTCGACTCGGGGAACTTCACCGTCTTGGTGATGACCGTCTGGTAGACCTTGTCGCCGAACGCCTCCACCACCCGCTGGAGCACCTGGCGGCAGTGCGTGGTGCGGCTGTCGTACATGGTGGCGAGGATGCCTTCGAGTTCCAGGTCGAAGTTGAGCCGCTCGCGCACCTTGTCGATGGTGTCCAGCAGCAGGGCGACACCGCGCAGGCTGAAGAACTCGCATTCCAGCGGGATGAGCACGCCGTGCGCCACAGTCAACGCGTTGATCGCCAGCAGGCCGAGTGACGGCTGGCAGTCGATCAGGATGTAGTCGTACTCCTTGCGGACGCTCCTGAGCACCCGGGCCAGGGCCATCTCGCGGGCGACCTCGTTGACGAGCTGTATCTCGGCGGCGGAGAGGTCGATGTTGGCGGGCAGCAGGTGCAGCCCGGCCACGTCGGTCTTGATCAGGACGTCCTCGGCGGTGACGTCGTCCTGCATGAGCAGGTTGTAGACCGACAGGTCGAGGTTGTGCGGGTTGACGCCTAGCCCGACCGAGAGGGCGCCCTGCGGGTCGAAGTCGACCAGGAGCACCTTGCGGCCGTACTCGGCGAGCGCGGCGCCGAGGTTGATGGTGGTCGTGGTCTTGCCGACGCCACCCTTCTGGTTGGCCATCGCGATGATCCGCGCCGGGCCGTGCCGGTCGGTGGGCATCGGCTCGGGGATGGGCTTGCGCATCGTGTAGGCGGCCGGGTCGGCCGGACCCAGGTCCGAGCCGAGCGCGTTCTGCTGTTCGCGGAGCTCCGACGTCCAGGTCTCGGCACGGTCACCGTTGCCAGCCATGTCCTCGTTGCCCCCTCCCGACGACCATCTGGCGTCGGAGCCGCCCGACGTCCTTCGCGGCGCCGCTGCGCACCCCGGTCATCCCGCCGCCGGGCCGCGCCGATCCCGACTGTACGCCACCGACCAGCAGGGCGTTCACTACCCGCTCGGCGTGTCGGACGGTGGTACCGACCAGCCCCGTCCCGGCCCACGTCGACCAGCCAGGCCGGTGCCGTTCCGCCCCACGCCGACCAGCGTTGCGCGCCTCGACGTCAGTGCCGGGCGCGCGGGTGTGCGGTGGCGTAGACCTCACGCAACCGGTCCACGGTCACCAGCGTGTAGACCTGGGTGGTGGTGACCGAGGCGTGACCGAGCAGTTCCTGCACCACGCGCACGTCGGCGCCGCCGTCGAGCAGGTGGGTCGCGTACGAGTGTCGCAGGGTGTGCGGGGAGACCGCCTCCGGCCCGTCCACCGGCAGCCCGGCCCGGGCGGCAGCCCGGCGCAGCACGGTCCAGGCGCCCTGCCGGGTCAGCGGGCCGCCCCGGGAGTTCAGGAACACCCTCGGGGTGCCCCGGCCGGAGGTGACCAACCCGGGCCGGGCGCGGACCAGGTAGGCGCCGAGCGCCCGTAGCGCGTGCCCGCCGACCGGCACCAGTCGGCTGCGTCCGCCCTTGCCGTGCAGCAGCACCACCCCGTCGTCGAGGTCCACGTCGTCCACTGCCGCGCCGATCGCCTCGGAGATGCGGGCGCCGGTGCCGTACAGGAACTCCAGCAGCGCCCGGTCGCGCAGCGCCAGCGGTGCCTGCTCCCCCGCCGCGGCCACCGGGCCGGCGGTCTCCAGCAGCCGGACCACCGCGTCGACCGGCAGGGCGCGGGGCAGCCGGCGCGGTGGGGTGGGTGGGCGTACGTCACGGCTCGGGTCGGCCCCGGCCAGGCCCTCGCGCAGCGCGAAGCGGTGCAGGCCGCGCACGGCGCTGGCGGCGCGGGCGGCCGACGAGACCGCCAGCGGCGGGCGGCCGTCGTCGCCGGTGCGCAGCCGGGCCAGGTGTCGTTCGATCTCCCCGGGCGAGACCCCGGCGAGGTCTTCGACCCCGGCGGCGGCCAGCGAGTCCAGGTAGCGGTCCAGGTCGCGGCGGTACGAGGCGAGCGTGTTCGCGGCGAGCCCACGTTCGACGGTGAGGTGGTCGAGGTAGCCGCGCAGCGCACGACGCAGGGCCGGCGCCGGCTCGGGGCCGGCCCGTTCGTCGGTCGCCGTGCTCAGCGTTTCCCCCTCAGGCCAGCGCCTCGGTGAGCGCGAGGGTGGGCAGGCCGTGCGCCTCGGCCACCGGGCCGTAGACGACCTGACCGGCGTGAGTGTTCAGGCCCAGGGCCAGTGCCGGGTCGCGCCGCGACGCCTCCCGCCAGCCGTGGTTGGCCAGTTCGAGGGCGTACGGCAGAGTGACGTTGGTCAGCGCGTAGGTGCTGGTGTTCGGCACCGCACCGGGCATGTTCGCCACGCAGTAGAAGATCGATTCGTGCACCCGGTAGACCGGTTCGGCGTGCGTGGTCGGCCGCGAGTCCTCGAAGCAGCCGCCCTGGTCGATGGCGATGTCCACCAGCACGCTGCCGGGCTTCATCCGGGAGACCAACTCGTTGGAGATCAACTTCGGGGCCTTGGCGCCGGGCACCAGCACCGCGCCGATGACCAGGTCCGCGTCGAGCACGGCCCGTTCGATCTCATACGCGTTGGAGGCGACGGTCTGCAGGTGTCCACGGTAGATGGCGTCGGCCTGCCGCAACCGGCCGACGTTCTTGTCCAGCAGCAGCACCTCGGACTGCAGGCCCAGCGCGATCGCGGCGGCATTCATGCCGGAGACCCCGGCACCGATGACCACGGTCTTCGCCGCGTACACGCCGGAGACGCCGCCGGGCAGCACGCCCCGACCGCCACCGGTCCGCATCAGATAGAACGCGCCGACCTGCGGGGCGAGCCGGCCGGCCACCTCGGACATCGGGGCGAGCAGTGGCAGGGAGCGGTCCGGCAGCTCGACCGTCTCGTACGCGATGCCGGTGACCTTGCGGTCGAGCAGCGCCTGGGTGCAGTCCCGCGAGGCGGCCAGGTGCAGGTAGGTGAAGAGGACCTGCCCCTCGCGCATCCGGTGGTACTCCTCGGCGACCGGCTCCTTCACCTTGAGCACCAGGTCCGCCGCGTCCCACACCTCGTCGGCGGTGTCCAGGATCTTGGCGCCGGCGGCGGTGAACTCCTCGTCGGTGATGCTGGACCCGACCCCGGCACCGGCCTCGACGAAGACCTGGTGGCCGCCGCGGGTGAACTCGTTGACGCCCGCGGGCGTGATCGCCACCCGGTACTCGTGGTTCTTGACCTCGCGTGGGATGCCGACCTTCACGATGCAGACCCTCTCTCCGGGGACCGCTCTCCCCCGACTGGGCGGTGCCGCGGCGGCCCCTTTGCCGCTACGGTCGACCGGTCCCGTGGGCGGCAGTTTAGGCGTACCCGTACGTCGGGGGAGCCTGCACCATGACATCCGGTGGCCGCGAACCCTGACGATGTGTCAGGTGTACGGGCAGCCCACCGGCTGGGTCCTCCTCAGCCGACAGGACAGTATTGGCCGTCATCGTCCCACGTGGTGCCTACCGGTGCGGACAGCGTCGGTGTGGATCACTATCGTGTCGCCTCATGACTACTCCCCCCTATCAGCCCGGGTACCCCCAGGGCGTTTCCGACAAGAGCAAGGTCGTCGCGGGCCTCCTCGGTATCCTGCTCGGCGGCCTCGGCGCTGGCCGGTTCTACACGGGCCACATCAAGATCGCGGTGCTGCAGCTCGTCGTGAGCCTCTGCACCCTCGGTATCGGCAGCCTGTGGGGCCTGATCGACGGCATCCTGATCCTGGTCAACGGTGGTACCGACGCAGAGGGACGCCCGCTGCGCGACTGACGACGGAATCACGCAGGGGCCGTGCGGTTCGCCGCACGGCCCCTCGTCGCGTACTGCCTCAGCCCGGCAGCGGGGTATCCGCCCGGCGCAGGACCGACCAGCCGGCGTCGCGGGCGCGGGCGGCGGCCAGCAGCCCGGCCACGCACGGCCCGTTGGTGATCTCGCCGGCCAGCACCATGCCGACCGCCTCGTCCAGGTCGATCCGGACGATCTGGAGGTCGGCCTCCTCGTCGTGCCGGTCGTGCCGCTGCTCCACCGGCACCTCGCCGAGGTCCCGGGCCAGGAAGACCCGGACCAGTTCGTCGGTGAACCCGGGCGAGCTGTGGACGTCGACCAGCACGTCGAGCCGCCCGGCGGTCAGGTCGACCTCCTCGGCGAGTTCCCGCGCGGCGGTCACCGCCGGGTCCTCGCCGGTGACGTCGGTCAGCCCGGCCGGCAGCTCCCACAGACGCCGACCGACCGGCTGGCGGTACTGCCGGATCAGCACCACCTGGCCGGCGGCGTCCAGCGCCACCACGGCCACCGCGCCGAGGTGGCGGACCAGGTCACGGGGGGCCGTCCCGCCGCCGGGCATGCTCACCTGTTCGGTGACCACGTCGAAGATGCGACCGCGGTACTGCACCTCGCGGGAGAGCACCTCGTAACGGTGCTCGACCGCCCTGCCGGGGTCGCTCACGACGCCGAGGGCACCGTCGGGGCGGTGCCGTTGCGCGCGGCCCGCTCGGCACCGTCCAGGTCGACCGGAAGCTGGTCGGCCTGCGAGTACGCCACCGCCGCCTGGACGAACGCGGCGAACAGCGGGTGCGGCCGGGTGGGGCGGCTCTTCAGCTCCGGGTGGGCCTGGGTGGCCACGAAGAACGGATGCAGCTCGCGGTCCAGCTCGACGAACTCGACCAGCCGCCCGTCCGGCGAGGTGCCCGAGATCCGCAGTCCGGCCTTGGCGAGCTGGTCCCGGTAGGCGTTGTTCACCTCGTACCGGTGCCGGTGCCGCTCGCTGACCTCGGTGCTGCCGTACGCCTCGGCGACGATCGACCCCTCGGCGAGCGCCGCCGGGTACGCGCCCAGCCGCATGGTGCCGCCCAGGTCGCCCTTGCCGGCCACGATGTCCTCCTGCTCGGCCATGGTGGCGATGACCGGGTGCACGGCCTCGGAGTCGAACTCCAGGGAGTTGGCGCCGTCCAGCCCGGCCAGGTGCCGGGCCACCTCGATGGTCATGCACTGCAGGCCGAGGCAGAGCCCGAGCAGCGGGACGCCGTTCTCCCGCGCGTACCGGGCGGTGCCGATCTTGCCCTCGATGCCCCGGACGCCGAACCCGCCGGGGATGACGATGCCGTCGACGCCGGCCAGGGCCGCCGCCGCGCCCGCCGGGGTGACGCAGTCGTCGCTGGGCACCCAGCGCAACTGCACCCGGGCCCGGTTACCGAAGCCCGCCGCCCGGATCGCCTCGCTGACCGACAGGTACGCGTCCGGCAGGTCGACGTACTTGCCGACCAGCGCCACGGTGACCGTGCGGCGGGGCTGGTGCACCCGCTCCAGCAGGTCGTCCCAGCCCTCCCAGTCCACGTCCCGGAAGGAGAGCCCGAGCCGGCGCACCACGTACGCGTCGAGTCCCTCCCGATGCAGCACCTTGGGGATGTCGTAGATGCTGGGCGCGTCCGGGGCCGCGATGACCGCCTCGGCGTCGACGTCGCAGTAGAGCGACAGCTTGTGCTTGAGCTTGTCCGGGATCTCCCGGTCCGAGCGGCAGACGATGGCGTCGGGCTGGATACCGATGTTGCGCAGTTGCGCCACCGAGTGCTGGGTCGGCTTGGTCTTCAGCTCGCCCGAGGGCGCCAGGTACGGCACCAGCGAGACGTGCAGATAGAAGCAGTTGTCCCGGCCCAGGTCGTGGCGGACCTGCCGGATCGCCTCCAGGAACGGCAGCGACTCGATGTCGCCGACCGTGCCGCCCACCTCGGTGATCACCACGTCCGGGGTACGGCCGTCGTCGTCCGGGTCGGCCATTGCCAGGATCCGCGACTTGATCTCGTTGGTGATGTGCGGGATCACCTGGACGGTGTCGCCCAGGTACTCCCCGCGCCGCTCCTTGGCGATCACGTCCGAGTAGATCTGGCCGGTGGTGACGTTCGCCTTGCCGGACAGGGCCCGGTCCAGGAAGCGCTCGTAGTGACCGACGTCCAGGTCGGTCTCGGCGCCGTCCTCGGTCACGAACACCTCGCCGTGCTGGAACGGGTTCATGGTGCCGGGGTCGACGTTCAGGTACGGGTCGAGCTTCTGCATCACCACGCGCAGTCCCCGCGCGGTGAGCAGATTGCCGAGGCTGGAGGCGGTCAGCCCCTTACCCAGCGAGGAGGCGACGCCCCCGGTGACGAAAATGTGCCTGGTCGTCCGTGCTGAAGGGGCCAAGGCCTGCTCCCGTGTCGTCCGTCGCGGTCGTGCAGACCGCCGAGCCGATCAGCGAAGTGATCACGCGATCCACGGGATTCCACGGTAACACCTCGCCTGAGGCGCTCCCGGGCCGCACCCGAGGTACGGCCCCCGGGTCACCCGGTCGCGACCTCGGTCGACGACCGTACCGCCCGGCCACGCCCGCGTTCACCCTCGGTACCGGCCCCGGCAGCGTCCTCGGCGGGAGCACGCGTGGCGCCCGCATCGCCCGAGGTGGCCGCGTCGCCCGTGCGGTCGTCGGACCGGATGACGTCGGACGGCCGGTCGGTGGCCGGCCGGGTGCGGTCCGCCGAGTGGTCCAGCACCCGCAGCGCGGACAGTGCCGCCATGGGCACCACCACGGCCGCCGCGGCCCCGGCCACGTCCAGCGCCGCCGCGCTCAGCACCCCGCCGATGCCGACCGCCACGCCGGTGCCCGCCATCGCCGCCCGGATCGCCGGATAGATGCCGAACAGCCGCATCAGCCCGCCCCACGGCTGGAGCAGCGCGAACCAGACCAGCAACGCGCCGGCCAGTGCCAGCACGGTCAGCGGGCTGTTCAGCAGGGTGTCGATGTTCGAGGCGCTGGACCGCTGCACGGTCAGCCCGCCGGTGCCGTCGCCGAGCGCCGCGAGGAACCGGCCCAGGCTGCCGCGATCGGCCGGTGGACGGCCCAGGTCCACCACCGCGAACCCGACCATCACCGCCAGCCCGGCCATCGTCGCCCAGGCCAACCGGGTCAGCGTCAGCCAGCCGCCCGCGCTGATCGCCGCCGCGACGCTCACCCCGGCGGTCAACGCGATCGCACCGATCGAGTCGGCACCCAGGTACGCGCTGCCGACCACCACCACGGCGGCACCGCCCACCACCACCATCACCATCGGGCGCCACGCCCGGCGGACCTGCTGGGCGAGCCAACCACCGGTCAGCAGTGCGCCGGCCACGAACACCCCGAGTCCCACGGTGCCCAGCCCGGCGTACCGGCCGCCCTCCAGCGCGGAGTACCCGATCACGCCGTTGAGCTGGAGCCGGGCCCCGGTGACCACGTCCAGGCCGACGGCCAGCGTGGTGAGCCCGGCCACCGCGCCCAGCGGCCCCAACGTGGTGCCGTACCCCGGCGTCAGCCGCACCAGCAACGTCGCCGCCGCCAGCAGCACCACGGTCAGCCCGGCGAACGAGGCCGCCGGGTACACGTTGCGCCACCACGGCACCGCCTCGGCGAGCAGGGCCGCCGGGATGGCCAGCGCCGCCGCCACCAGCAACAGCTCCACCACCGCCACCACCCGCCGGGACACCGGCTTCGGCCCGTACGGCCCGGCGTGCCGGCGGGCCCGACGCAGCAGCGGCAGCACCGCCAGGGCGAGCGCCACCTGCACGGCGGCCAGCAGCGTGAAGAACCCACCCGCCACCTGCCGCTGCGCGGCGGCCTCCCGGTCCGCGTCGGAGGGCTCGGCGATCGCCGCCGCCAGATCGGCCGGACGGCCACCGACCGACTCGGCGGGCCGACCGAGGAACGGCCGGTCCGGCATCGGTCGGCCCAGGGCCGCCAGCGCGGTCGGCGCCAGGTCGATCAGTTGCAGGTAGCCCTGCCGGCCGGTGCTGGGCGAGGTCAGCCAGCCCTCCTCCCAGCCGGGACCGTCGGCGACGGCCACGTGCAGCCGGGAGGGCCGCTCGGTGTCGGAGACCCCGGCCACGATCACCAGGGACCGCGGCGGCCGGCCGGCCAGCACCCGGGCCAACTGCGCGTCGGCCGCACGGGCCGCCGCCGACCGGGACGCCTCGTCCTCGCCCTCGACGGTGCCGAGGTCGACGATGCTGAGCACGCAGGAACCGAGCAGCTCGGCCGGATCCTCCGGCAGCGTCGGCGCGTACCGGTCGACCCGGCCGAACGGCCGCGCGGCGGCCACCGCCGCACCCGGGCCGACCGCCACCGAGCAGCGCACCGACTCCGACAGCGCGCCGGGCACCGTGCCCCACGGCAGCCGCTCCTGGTTACGCAGCACCACGCTCTCCTGCTGCGGCAGGTTCGCGCCGATGCCGTCGGGCTGGTCCACCGTCACGTCCACGGGCGGACACAGGCCGTCGGTCGGGCCCCCGCCCCAGGCGGCGAAGCCGCCCGCGCCGAGTGTCAGCCACCCGTCCACCGGGCAGGTGGGCCGGTACACCGACCGCACCGACAACGAACCGATCGAGCCGTCCTGCGCCATCCGCCACAGCGTCGGCGTGCGCTGCGCGTCCACGTCCTCCCACCGCAGCCCGGCCACCCCGACCAGCACCACGTAGTCGGCGCTCTGCCGGGGCGGCGGGCTCTCCGGACGGGCCGCCAGCACGGTGACGCCGAGCGCCACCACGACCAGGGTCAGCAGAATCGGTGCGATTCGGCGCAGCATCACCGGCGTCCCGTCGACGGCGTGTCGGCGTCGGGCGTCGCCGGCCCGGCCCGGCCCGGCCTCAACTCGGCGTAGAGCGCGACCAACTGGGCCACGGTCTGCGCCTCGGTGGGCCACGTCTCGGCCCGCACGGCACCCTGGCGGCCCAGCTCGGCCCGGCGCGGTGCATCGTCGAGCAGGTCACCGACCGCCGCGTCGACCGCATCGACGTCGCCCGGCGGCACCAGCACCGCAGCGTCCCCGACCAGATCCGGCAGGCCACCCACCGCGGTCGCCACCAGCGGTACGCCGGCCCGCAGCGCCTCCTGCGCGAACAGTTGGCGGGCCTCCCAGTCGCTGGTCACCACCGCCAGATCCGCCCCGGCCAGCAGGTCGCCCACGTCGGTGCGGTGCCCGAGCAACGTCACCGGCGCCCGCGCGGCACTGATCCGGGCGGCCAAGGGCAGGTACGCCGGACCACTCCCGGCGATCACCACGACCGGCGGCGGAACCCGCTCCCGCCACCGGGCGGCGGCGTCCACCAGCACGTCGTACCGCTTCTGCGGGTGCAGCCGACCGACCGAGAGGATCAACGGCTGGTCGGCGGACACCCCGAACTCGGCGCGGACGGCGGCCCGGCCCCGGCGCGGCGCGGGCAACTCGGGAGCGGCCACCGGGGCGAGCCGGGCATCCCCGGCGCCGAGCCCGACGGCCCGGGCCACCAGGTCGGCGGAGGCCCCGAGCGTCACCCGGGCCCCCCGGGCCACCATCTTCTCGGCCCACCGGGACAGACTGCCCCGCAGCCCACCGGCGAGCACCGCGTTGTGCCAGGTGACCACCAGCGGGGCGGCCGGGCGGGCGATCACCGCGACCAACCCGGCGCGCAGCCCGTGCGCGTGCACCACGGCGACCTGCTCGCCGGCCAGCGCCCGACGTAACGCGGTGATCGCGCGGACGTCACCCGGCGTCGGGCTGGCCGGGATCTCCACCGGCGCGAAGCGGGCCCCGGCCCCGACGAAGTCGAACTGGTCCTGGGTCGCCGCTGGCCCGCAGACCAACACCGACTCACCGGCCGCCGTCAGCCCACGGGCCACGGCCCGGACATGCTGCCCGACCCCACCGGTGCTGGAGGCGAGCACCAGCACCACCGTGCCCCACCGGGCATCCGCACCCCTCGCGCTCACCGGTTACGCCCTCCGTTCGCGACTGCGGGGCTCGCAAGCTCACTCCTCGCGCTCACCGGTTACGCCCTCCGTTCGCGCTTGCCTTTCCGTCCGCTCGCCCGCCGCTGCTCCGGGTCCGGCGGAGGCGTCGACGCAATCCGGTCAGCAGTGGCCGCAGGTCCCGTCGGTCGACCAACCAGACCACGCCGAGGAAGACGACGACGACCAGGACTCCGGACAGCATGCCCTGCACGAGTGCCACCGACCGCGTCGGGGTCCCGCCCAGCCAGCCGAGCAGCACCAGCGCCGCGAGGGCCGCCGTCGCACCCGCCAACACCCCGGCGGCACCGGCCCGGACGGCACCGGCCAGCGCCGCCGCACCGGCCGCGCGCCGTACGGCCACCAGCAGCAGCCCGCCCAGCAGCAACATGCCGGCCGAGTTGGCCAGGGCGACGGCGAGCACCCGGTCGGCCGTCGGGAGCAGTGCCGCCAACGGCAGCGTACCGAGCGTGACCGCCAGCCAACCGGCACTGATCGCGACGGTGGCCTCCCGGGTCGCGCCGCGCGCGTACAGGGCCCGGGACAGGACCGCGAACAGCCCGTACCCGAGCAGTCCCGGCGCGAACCCGGCCACCGCCGTGGCGGTGGCGGAGGCGTCCAACGGGAAGAACCGGCCGATCGGACCGGCCACCCCGACCAGCGCCGCCGCGCCGAGGCAACTGGAGAGCAGCACCGCGCGCACCGTCCCGGACAGGGTGTCGCGATAGCCGTCCTCGTCGCCGCCGGCCGCCGTCTCGGCCAACGTCGGGTACGCGGCCGTGGCCAGCGGCACCGCCAACACCGCCCAGGGCAGCAGGTAGAACGTCTGCGCCAGGTTGAACACCTGCGGGGCCTCGGTCCGGCCGCCGGAGATCTGATAGAGGATCACCAGCGTGGCCACCTGCTGGGCGGTGACGGTGACCACGCCGGCGGTGACCAGACCACCCACCCGCGCCCGCGCGTCGGCCGGGAAGCCGTACCCGGGACGCAGCCGCAGGCGCAGCCGCCGCAACGGGATCAGCAGCGACAGCGACAGCACCACCACACCGAGCGTGGTGCCGCCGGACAGGATCAGCTCGGCGCCCCGACCCGCCTGCGCCACGCTCGCCCCGGTACCGGCCACCGCGGCGAAGACGAGGTACGCCACGATCACCGTCAGGCTGGACAGCAGCGGCGCGATCACCGGCCAGGCGAAGCGGCGGTGTGCCTGGAGCACGCCGGTCAGCACGATGCCGATGCCGTACAGCGGCACCTGCGGCGCGAAGACCCGCAGCATCCGGGCCCCGGCCGCCAACTCCTCCGGGCTGCGGCTGTGGAACACCGACACGATCTGGTCGGCGCCCAGGGCCACCAGCACCGCCAGCGGCACCAGCAGCGTCACCGTCCAGGTCAGCAGCGCGCCGGTGGTCGCCGCCACGGCCCGCCGGTCACCCGCCGCGACCGCACCGGCCAGCAGCGGTACGACCAGGCTGGCCAGCGCCCCACCGGCCACGATCTCGAAGATGATGTTGGGGACGGTGTTCGCGATCACGTACATCGCGCCCAGGTCGCTGTCCTGCACCACCCAGGTGAAGACGGCGGTACGGCCGAACCCGGCCAGCCGACTGACCACGGTGAGTACGGCGATCAGCGCGGCTGCCCCGGCCACCCGGCCGGCGCCGGCGAGGGGTGCCGGTCTGCTCACGTCAGTCGTCGCGACGGCCCAGCGCGTCGAGTTCACGCAGGCCCGGGGTACGCGCGATGACGGCGGTGAAGCTGACCTTCTCGCTGGCCGCCGTCAGTCCGGCCAGCACCGCCAGGATCCCGGCCCGGCCGACCGGGCCGGTGCGGGCGGCCAGCGCCACACCGAGCACGGCACCGAGGGCGTTGGCGCCACTGTCGCCGACCATCACGTCCTCGTCGAGGTCGGCGGGGAGCAGCCCGGCGGCGGCACCCACCGCACCGGCGGCGATCCCACCGGTCGCGCCACCGACCAGCGGCGTGCCGAGCAGCAGGCCCGACTTCAACGCCCGCCCGGGGCGCAGGTCGAGCAGGTTGAGCAGGTTGGCGGTGCCGGCCACCACACCGGCGCCGAGCAGCACGTCCACGGTCCGGCCCAGCCCGCCCTGGCGACGTCGGCCACGGTGCCCGGCCACCCGGGGGTCGGCGGCGAGCAGCGCGGCGGCGCCCAGACCGGCCGCACCCACCCCGACGACCTTGACCAGGCCGGCGCTGACCCGCCCCTGCCGCAGGGCGGCGAGGTGTCCCGCGAAGCCCTTGTCCGCCTTCTGCTCGGGCCGGGCACCGACCACGTCGTCGTAGAGCCCGACGGCACCGGCCCCGAGCCCGGCCACCAGCGCCGCCGCGCCCGCCGGCACGCTGGGCGCACCGCAGGCCGCCGCGCCGGAGGCACCCGCCGCGAGGGCCGGCCCGGCCGCCAGCGTCACCGTACGGCCGCGGAAGTTTGTCCGCGCCAGGGTCGGCCCGGCCGGGGAGGTACGGATCTCACGCAGCGCGTACCGGGCGGCAGCCACACCGACCCCCGCCGCCAACAGTCGACCGAGCATGCCCACGCCCCAGCTCACCTCGCTCGTTCACGCCGTCTGCTCCGCCGGTCGGCGGGCGGACATCGTCGAATCGGACACCCGGGGTGTCCCGTCGACTCACTGGGGCAGTTTAGGCAGCAGCCCGTCGACGTTGTCGCCCACGCCGTACTGGCCGGCCTTGCGCTCGTTGAGCTGCTGCACGACGGCCAGCGAGGTGACCAGCTGTCCCTGGACGGTGTTGGCGTTGTCGACGGTGGAGATGGTCTGCGCCAGCACCGCGTCGCCCCGGACGAAGGAGACCAGGTTGCCGCCGGTGAAGCCGTTACCGGCGACCACGATGCCGCCGGCGCGGTCGAACTGCTCGGCGATCTTCACCACCGACTCGTCCTTCTTGGCGGAGTCCTTGTCCACGTACGGCTGGCCGCTGACCACCACGACCGCCTCGGCGGAGTTGGTGATCCGGTCGGCGGCGGTCAGGTAGTTCGCGTTGCCGTACGCGGTCACCACCGCCCGCCGGTCGGCCTCGGTGACCGGCTCGGCGCCGGTCGGCTGGTCCAGCAGCACGGTGGCCAGCAGGGCGCTGGAGGTCTCCACACCGTGCCCGTTGCCGGGCAGTCCACCGGTCGGCGCGCTGGTGGGCCGGGCCGCGGTGACCGCCAGCTCCAGCAGGTTGTTGTTGTTCTCCGGGTTGATGAACTTGTCCTGCAGGTCGATCCGCCCGATGACGTCGGCGTTCGCCAGCTCCAGCATGTTCACCACGCCCTCGGTGTGGTCCCGGCCGGTGGGCAGGCTGAGCACCAGCACCCGCTTGCCGGTCAGCTTGCCCGGCAGCATCACCTGGGCCATCTCGGCCGCGAACTCCTCCTCCAGCTCCAGCTCCCGCTGCATGTTCTGGACCGTCTGGCGCATCTGCTGGTTGTCCTTGCGCAGCGAGTTGACGGTCTCCTTGAGCGAATCCGCGACCGGGCCGTTGAGGGCGGCTGTGCCGACGACCAGGCCGATCGCCAACGCGAGGAAGACCGCGGTCAGGGACACCACGTGGTACCGGAAGTTGATCACGCTTGCAGCCTCTTGATCGATCGGGAGCTAGAAGAGCTGGCCGAGCTGGAACACAAAATTGTCCCACCACTCGGAGACCACGCCCAAATACGCCTTGCCGACGGTGGACACCGCCACCGCCGAGGCCATCGCCGCCACCGCCGACAGCACCAGCAGCAACAGCGAGGAACCCGAGATGCTCTGCCGGTAGAGCCGGCTCACACCCTTGGCGTCGACCAGCTTGCCACCGACCTTGAGCCGGGTGAGGAACGTCGACGCCATGCCGCCGCGCCCCTTGTCCAGGAACTCGACCAGGGTGGCGTGGGTGCCCACCGCCACGATCAGCGAGGCGCCCTTCTCGTCGGCCAGCAGCATGGCGAGGTCCTCGCTGGTGGCGGCGGCAGGGAAGGTCACCGCCGGCACCCCCAGGCCGTTGACCCGGGGCAGGCCGGGAGCCCGGCCGTCCGGGTACGCGTGCACGATCACCTCGGCGCCACAGCGCAGCACGTCGTCGGTGACCGAGTCCATGTCACCGATGATCATGTCTGGCGTGTAACCCGCCTCGACCAGCGCGTCGGCTCCGCCGTCGACGCCGATCAGCACCGGCTTGAACTCCCGGATGTACGGGCGCAGCACGTCCAGGTCGGCCTTGTAGTCGTAGCCCCGCACCACGATCAGGCAGTGCCGGCCCTGGATCTCGGTGGCGATGTCCGGTACGCCGACACCGTCGAGCAGCAGGTCACGTTCCTGCTTGAGGTAGTCCATGGTGTTGGCGGCGAACGCCTCCAACTGCACCGACAGGCCCTCCCGGGCGTCGCTCATCGCCTTGGCCACGCTCTCGGCGTCCTGCAGGCTGCCGTGCGCCAGCGGCTCGTCGCCGAGATAGACGGTGTTGCCCTCGATCCGCACGGTGTCGCCCTCGCGGATCCGTTCGAAGACGCCCTCACCGAGATCGTCCAGGAGCGGGATGCCCGCCGCGACGAGCACCTCCGGACCGAGGTTGGGATAGCGGCCGGAGACCGACGGCTTGGCGTTGAGGACCGCGCCGACGCCCACGGCGACCAGCGAGTCGGCGGCGACCCGGTCCAGATCGACATGGTCGATCACCGCGATGTCACCGGGGCGGAGCCGACCGACCAGGCGTTTCGTCCGGCGATCGAGGCGAGCGGTGCCGAGGATTCGTCCCGGTTCCGCGTTCCGGGTCCGGCGCAACGTGGGTAGACGCATCGTGACCATCCTGGCATGTGAGGCAGGCGAATCTGTCGCGACATGCCTGAGCAGGGCCGCCTACCCAGGGAAGCACAGATGGGCGAAGGCCGGTGTGCCTCCGCTCACAATGACGGTCGTCACGACCGCCGTTCTCGGGCCGCGACGGCCAACAACTCCTCCGCGTGGGCGATACCCAGATCCGAGTCCGGCAAACCCGCCAGCATCCGGGCCAGTTCCCGGGCCCGCTCGGTGTCCTCCACCACCCGCACCCCACTGGTGGTCACCGCGCCGCCGGTGTCCTTCGCCACCACCAGATGCCGATCGGCGAACGCGGCCACCTGCGGCAGGTGCGTCACCACCAGCACCTGGTGGCTGCGGGCCAGCCGGGCCAGCCGACGCCCGATCTCCACCGCCGCCTGACCGCCGACCCCCGCGTCGACCTCGTCGAAGACCAGCGTGGGCGGCCCACCCGAGCCGGCGAAGACGACCTCGATGGCGAGCATCACCCGGGACAACTCACCGCCGGACGCGCCCCGCTGCAACGGCAACGACGGCGCACCGGGGTGGGCCAGCAGCCGCAGCTCGACCTCGTCGCCGCCGTCCGGCCCGACACCGACCTCCACCCCGTTGACCGGCAACGTGGGCTCGGCCCGTCCGGCCGGTCGGGGCAGCACCGCCACCTCGACGCGGGCGTGCGGCATGGCCAGCCCGGCCAGCTCGACGGTCACCTGCTCGGCGAAGCGCACCGCCGCCTCCTGGCGGGACGCCGACAACCGGCCGGCCAACTCGGCCACCTCACCGGCCAGCCGGGACGCCTCCCGATCCAGCTCCTCGAGGACCTCGTCGGAGATGTCCAGGTCGGACAGTCGGGTCCGGGCCCGCTCGGCCCAGGCGATCACCCCGTCGACGTCGTCGGCGTACTTGCGGGTCAGCGCCCGCAGCGCGGCCCGGCGCTCATAGATACTCTGCAACCGGGCCGGGTCGGCGTCCAGCCCGGTGAGGTACGTCGACAACTCCACCGACACGTCGGCGACCAGGGTCGCCGCCTCCTCCAGGCGGGCCGCCAACTCACCCAGGGCCGGATCGGTGCCGGCCTGTGCCTCCAGCGTCCGCCGGGCGGTGCCGAGCAGCGCCGAGGCGTCCGTGGTGTCGTCGGTGGCCTCCAACCCGCCGGCCACGCACTGGTGCGCCACCTGCGCCGCGGTCCGCAGCCCCTCGGCGTGCTCCAGCCGCTGCGCCTCGGTCTTGAGCTCGTCGTCCTCACCGGCCTGCGGGTCGACCCGGGTGATCTCGTCGAGCCCCAGCCGCAGCAGATCCGCCTCCTGGTGACGTTCCCGCGCGTTACGCCGCCGGTCCGCCAGGTCGTCGACCACCCGACGCCACTGCGTGTACGCCTCGCGCGTGGCCTCCAGCAGCTTCTCGTGCTCCGGCCCGGCGAAGCGGTCCAACGCGGCCCGCTGCTCGGCCGGACGCAGCAGGCGCAACTGGTCGGACTGGCCGTGCACGGCCACCACCTGCTCGCCCACCTCGCCGAGCGTCGACACCGGCATGCTCCGCCCGCCCAGGTGCGCCCGGGAGCGACCCTCCACGGTGACCGTACGGCTCAGCAGCATCGCGCCGTCGTCGTCGGGCTCGCCACCGGCGTCGGTGATCCGGGCGTGCACCGATTCGGCGACCCGACCGGTGAGACGCAGGCGCCCCTCGACGACGGCCCGACCGGGCTGGGCACGCACCCGCCCGGCATCGGCCCGGCCCCCGAAGAGCAGGCCCAGGCCGGTGACCACCATCGTCTTGCCGGCACCGGTCTCGCCGGTGATGACGTTCATGCCACCGGCAAGCGGCAGCGTGGTGTCCTCGATGACGCCCAGTCCGGTGATGCGTAGCTCCTCCAGCACAGCACCCGACAGTAGACGCGTGGCCCGACACTTGACCAGCCGGCGCGGCGACCCGGGTCAGCGGCGATTGCCTCGCCAACCGTGCACCGGCAGGTCGAACTTGGCCACCAGGCGGTCGGTGAACGACCGGTCCCGCAGCCGTACGATCCGCACCGGCAGGGCACCGCGACGCACCGTGACCCGGGCGCCCGGCGGCAGGTCGTAGACCCGCCGCCCGTCGCAGCAGAGCACCGCCAGCGTGGTGAACGGGTCCACGGTGATCGAGAAGGTGGAGGTGGGCGCGGTCACCAACGGGCGGCTGAACAGCGCGTGCGCGCTGATCGGCACCAGCAGCAGCGCCTCCACCTCGGGCCAGACCACCGGTCCGCCGCCGGAGAAGGCGTACGCCGTCGAGCCGGTCGGCGTGGCGCAGACCACCCCGTCGCACCCGTACCGGGACAGTGGCCGACCGTCCACGTCGACCAGCAGCTCCAGCATCTGGGCCCGTTCGCCCTTCTCGACGCTGATCTCGTTGAGCGCCCACGACTCGATCGTCGGCCCACCGTCGAACTCGGCGGTGACGTCCAGGGTCAACCGTTCGTCGACGCTGTAGTTGCGACCCACCACGTCGCGTACCGCGAGGTCCAGGTCGTCGATCTCCGCCTCGGCCAGGAAACCGACCTTGCCCAGGTTGATGCCGAGCAGCGGCACCTTCGCCGGCCGGGCCAGCTCGGCGGCGCGTAGGAACGTGCCGTCCCCACCGAGTGCGAAGACGATCTCGGCGCCCTCGGCCGCCTCCGGCCCGGTCACCGGCACCGCGCCCGGCAGGTCGAGATCCTCGGCCTCCTCGGCCACCACCCGGACCTCGAAGCCGGCGGCGATCAGGTCGGCGGCGACCGTACGCGCGTGTTCCGTGCTGCGCCGGCGACCCGTGTGGGTCACCAACAGTGCGGTACGGGTCACCGGAAGTCCCGCCCACCGTGGGTCGGCCGTCGCGTCGAACCACCCGGCGGACGTACCCCCGCCGTGGCGGAGTTGCCCTCACTCACCCGGCCACCTCCTTCGTCACCTCGTCACGCGCGTCACCGGCGGCCGCCGGAGCACCGGGCCCGGCCGCCACCACGGCCCGTACCCGTTCCGGATCGGCCGGTGGCGCGTCCCGGCGTAACCATACGAAGAACTCGACGTTGCCGCTCGGCCCGGGCAGCGGGCTGGCCGCCAGCTCCGCCAACCCCAGTCCCAGCGTCGCGGCGGACGCGGCGACGTCGAGCACCGCCTCGGCGCGCAGCGCCGGGTCCCGCACCACACCACCGGCACCCACCCGCTCCCGGCCCACCTCGAACTGCGGCTTGACCATCAACGCCAGGTCGCCGTCGGCGGCCGTGCAGGCGCTCAACGCCGGCAGCACCAGCCGCAGCGAGATGAACGACAGGTCGGCCACGGTCAGGTCGACCTGCCCACCGATCGCCTCGGCGGTCAGCGTCCGGACGTTCGTCCGTTCCAGGACCCGGACCCGCTCGTCGGTCCGCAGTGACCAGGCGAGCTGGCCGTAGCCGACGTCGACCGCGACCACCTCGGCCGCGCCCGCCCGCAACAGCACGTCGGTGAAGCCTCCGGTGGACGCCCCGGCGTCCAGGCACAGCCGGCCGGTCACGGTCAGCCCACCGGGGGCGAACGCGGCGAGCGCACCGGCCAGTTTGTGTCCGCCCCGGGACACGTACTCGGAGGTGGGATCGGCGCCGGTGACCAGAAGCGGGTCGGCGGGGTCGACCATCGCGGCGGCCTTGCGGGCCACCACCCCGCGAAGCTGTACCCGACCGGCCTCCACCAGATCGGCGGCCTGCTCCCGCGAGCGGGCCAGACCACGGCGGACGAGTTCGGCGTCCAACCGGTTACGACGTGCCATGGGTGGACGGCCTCCTCAGGCCTGGTCGATGGTGGCGAGCGTTTCCCGCAACGTCTGGTACGCGGCCTCGTACTGGGCGATCTGGTCGGCCGGGGCGAGGTTCGCGGCGTTCGCCATCGCCTGCACGGCGGCGTCCACCGCTGGGTGTCCCCCGTCGTCGGCGCCGTCACCGGACCACGACTGCGGTGGCGGACCCGGACGGGGCGGTGGCGGCCCGGGCCGCGGCGACACGCTCACCGCCGTCCTCCGGCCCGCGTCGCGCGGGTCACCGCACCCGACCCGACGCCTCGCCGCCCTCCGGCCGCCTGAGACGGCCCGGGGCGACGCGAGCGAACGCCGGTCACGGCGCGGTGTCCGGGCGAGGGCGGGTGGCCTTCGCCGGTCGGGCCGGCGCGTCGCCGTCGGCGGGACGCGCCACCGAGCCCGGCGTCTTCTTCGCCACCGCCTTCTTCGCGACCTTCGCCACCGCCTTCTTCGCCACCGGCTGATCCTCCGGGAACGGCAGCGCACCGGCCTTCTTCGCCACGGCCTTCTTGGCGACCGCCTTCTTCGCCGCAGCCGGCCCGGCCGCCGCGCCGGTCGGCGGAGCCGCCGCCGCAGTCTCGGCGGCCTCGGCCGCCACGTCGGCGGGCGTGCCGCCCTCCGGGCCGCCGGAGACCGGGGAGCGTACGGCGGTGTCGGCCATCGCGCGCAGCCGGCGTTCCAGCTCGCGTACCCGCCGCTCCAACTCCTCGACCTCGTCGGCGGTGGCCAGCCCCACCGCGCCGAGCGCGCGTTCGACCTCGAACCGCACCAGCTTGGTCAGCGCCTCCCGGTTCTCCGCACCGGTCGAGCGCAACTCCTCGGCCAACGTCTGGAGCTGCGCGGCGGTCGCACCGGTCGAGCCGGCCAACCGGCGTACCGCGTCCTGCGCCTTCTTCCGGGGCGCCTCCGTCAGGCCCATGGCCAGTTCGAGGTAGGCGCGCCACGCGTCCTGCATGCCTGAGTCCTTTCACCCGCGGTTCCGGCAGGTGCCACGCTACCGGGCCGCGGGCGGCGTCCCGTGCGGTACGGTGCCCGGAGTACGACGAGGTGTGAGACGAGGAGGCGACGGTGGCCACCGTGGACGAGTGTCGGCAGGCGTTGCAGGATCTGGCCGCGCGGCTGGACCGCAACGCGGAGACCGTCCGCGAGCACGTCGACCTGGACCGCACCCTGGCCTGCCGGATCAGCGACCTGGAGACCGCCTTCCACGGTCGGCTCACCGGTGGACGGCTGATCGGGCTGACCGACGGCGACGATCCCAAGGCGAAGATCGCCATGACCACCACCAGCGACGACCTGATCGCCCTGGTACGCGGCGACCTCGACGTCACCCGCGCGGTGGCCGGCCGACGCGTCGCGATCAAGGCCAACCCGTTCGACCTGATGAAACTGCGCAAGCTGCTCTGACGATCCCGCACGCGCCGCGCCGGGATGTGGATGGTGCGCGGGTCAGCCGGTCAGGCCGAGAGCCTCCAGCGCCGTCGCCGCCGCCGGCGAACCCGCGCGCGGCACACCGTCCGGCCGACGCTCCCACGCCACGGCGCAGAGCGCCGCGAGCGCGTCCAGCGGTCGACCCCTGCCGGTCAACTCCCACACGTCCGGGCCGGTCGTGACGCGCCAGCCGCCGTGCTCCGCACCGGCCGCCGGCACCCGCACCACCGCAGTGGGCTCGAAGAGCCCGGTCAGGTCCCAGGCCACGGCCGTCGGGCGACGGTCCGGCGGTGCGGCGAGCAACTCGGGTACGTCGCTGACGCCGGTGAGCACCAGCAGGCTGTCCAGCCCCGCCCGGTTGGCGCCCTCGATGTCGGTGTCCAGCCGGTCACCGACCACCAGGGACCGGCCCTCGCCCGCCCGCCGCGCGGCGGTGGCGAACAACTCCGGCGACGGTTTGCCCACCACCTCGTCGGGCTGTCGGTTCAACGCGGTCGCCAGCGCGGCGACCAGCGAACCGTTGCCCGGCAGCGGTCCCCGTCCACTGGGCAGCGTCCGGTCGGTGTTGGTGGCGATCCACGCGGCCCCGCCGCGTACCGCCACCGCCGCCTCGGCCAGGTCGGTCCAGCCGACCTGCGGGCCGTACCCCTGGATCACCGCGACCGGCGCGTCGTCGGCACCGGAGACCGGGGTCAAGCCCACCTCGCGGATCTCCGCCCGCAGCGCCTCGGCACCCACCACCAGCACTGGGGCGCCGGCCGGCAACCGCTCCCCCAACAACTGGGCGGCGGCGGCCGCGCTGGTCAGCACCTCCTCCGGCCGGGCCGGTACGCCCATCCCGGTGAGCAGGTCGGCCACGTCGGCCGGTCGGCGCGAGGCGTTGTTCGTCGCGTACGCCACCGCCCGGCCCTCGCCGTGCAGCCGGGCGACCGCCTCGACCGCGCCGGGGATCGGCCGGTCGATCAGATAGATCACCCCGTCCAGGTCGAAGACGACCAGGGCGTACCCGTCGACCAGCCGCTCCCCGTCACCGCTCATCGCCGTTCGTTCTCCTCGGCCCGCTCGCCGTCCGTCGCAGACGACTCACCGACACCGCTCGCCGCCGGAGCCCCGGACGCCTCCACGACATCCGCCTCGACGACCTCGTCATCGCGCGACGTCGCCTCGACGGCCACGACCCGGTCGTCCCCGGCCTCGTCGTCCGCCGTCCGGTCCGTCCCGACCCGGTCCGCCGCAGCCTCGTCTCCCACCGCCTGGTCGGCGACTCGATCCGCCGGCCCCTCGGCCGAGGTCTCGTCCCCGGTCAGGGCCTCGGCGGCATCAGAGGCGTCCCCGGCGCCGACGCCACCGGTGATCTCGGCACCGTCGTCGTCCGCGTCCTCGTCCTCGATCGCGTAGTCCTCGGCACGATCGCCGCTGACCTCGCCCTCGGCCGCGTCGACCTCTTCGGGGCACTCGTCCTCGGTCAGCTCGCTGTCCGGCCGGGCCGGTACCGCACCCGGAGCACCGGGACCGGCGACCAGTTCCTCGGTGGCCTCGTCCTCGTCGTCGCCCTCGATGACCACGCCGTCGAGTTCGAGCAGCCGCTCCGCCGCGTCGGTCTCCGCCTCGGCGTCGACCTCGGCCGCACGGGAGAACCACTCCCGGGCCTCGGCCCGACGGTCCACCGCCAACAGCGCGTCCGCGTACGCGTACCGCAGCCGGGCCGTCCACGGCTGGGCCGTGTCGGTGGTGAGTTCGGGCACCTGGAGCATGGCCACTGCCGCGTCCCGCTGCCCGAGGTCGCCTCGCGCACCGGCGGCCACGATCAGCAGCTCGATGGCGACGGCCGCCTCCAGCTTCTCCTGCTCGGCACCACGGAACAGGTCGATGGCCCGTTCGGGCCGGCCCAGCGCCCGCTCACAGTCCGCGAGGACCGCGATGTGGCTCTGCACCCCACTCATCCGGTGGTAGGTCCGCAGTTCCGCAATCGCCGTCTGCCATTCGCCCGAGTGGTACGCGGCCAGGCCGACCGCCTCGCGAACAGCCGCGATCCGGGACGCCAGCCGACGGGCGGCCATCGCGTGGGCCAGCGCCTCGGCGGGGTCCTCGTCGATCAGTTGCCCGGTCGCCACGAGGTGCCGGGCCACGGTGTCCGCGACCCCCTTCGACAGCGACAGCAGCTCGGCGCGTACGTCCTTGTCCAGGTCGGTCGCGACGATCTCGTCCGGCAGCACCGGCGCCGGCGTACGCCCCTCGGACTGGTCGGACCCGTCACGCCGATCCCGGTCGTCACGGAAGCCACGGTCCCGGCGCTCGTCACCACGCTCGTCCGCCCCACGGCGGAACCCGCCGTCGCGGCGCTCGCCGTCCCGGAAGCCCGAGCCGCCTTCACGGCGGTCGTTGCCCCGGAAACCACCTTCGCGACGGTCGCCGGAGCGGAAACCACCCTCACGACGCTCGCCCTGGAAGCCACCTTCGCGACGGTCGCCGCCCCGGAAGCCGCCCTCGCGACGCTCACCGCCACGGAAACCACCTTCCGAACGGTCACCGCCACGGAAACCGCCCTCACGACGGTCACCGTCCCGGCGGTCCGGCCGGAAGCCGCCCTCACGGCGATCGTTGCCACGGAAACCGCCCTCACGGCGGTCACCGTCGCGTGCGCTGCCCTCCCGGCGTGCACCGCCGCCGAAGCCGCCCTCGGTACGCCGATAGCCACCGCCGTCGCCCTGACGGCGGTCGTCGCCACCCCGGCGAGAGCCCTCGTCCCGTCGATCCGCCCGGTACCCGCCCTCACGACGGTCACCGGAGCCGTAGTCACGTGCCGGACCGCGCGAGGTGCCGTCCCTGAAGCCACCCTCACGACGGTCGTTGCCACGGAAACCGCCCTCACGACGGTCACCGTCGCGACGGTCGCTGCGGAAACCACCCCGGTCCTCGGAACCGCGGCTGAAACCGCCCTCGCGACGCTCACCGTCGCGGCGCTCGCCCCGGAATCCGCTGTCACGGCGGTCACCACGGAACCCGCCCTCACGACGGTCGCCGTCCCGGCGGTCGCTGCGGAAACCACCCTCACGACGGTCACCACCATCGCGACGCTCCGGCCGGAAGCCGCCCTCACGACGGTCACCGCTCCGGAAACCGCCCTCGCGACGCTCACCGTCACGGAAGCCGCCCTCACGACCGCCGCCACCGTCGCGACGCTCCGGCCGGAAGCCACCCTCACGACGGTCGTTGCCACGGAACCCGCCTTCACGACGGTCACCACCGCGGAATCCGCCTTCACGACGATCACCGCCACCGTCCCGGCGGTCGCTGCGGAAGCCGCTGTCCCGGCTGTCGCCGTCCCGGCGGTCGCTACGGAAGCCACCCTCACGACGGTCGCCACCGTCACGACGGTCCGGCCGGAAGCCGCCTTCCCGGCGATCGCCGCCACGGAAGCCGCCCTCACGACGGTCCCCCCGGTAGCCGCCGGAGCCACGGTCACTGTCGCGGAAGCCACCGGTAGGCCGGTCACCTCGGGCGCCCGTGCCGCGCTGGTCGTTGTCGCGGCGGTAGCCCGGCCGGTCGTCGCCCTGGCGACGCTCGCCGAACCCGCCCTCACGCCGCTCGCCACGGAAGCCGCCGGAGCCGCGTTCGCCACGGAAGCCGTCCCGGTCGCCGCCGGAGCCACGTCGGTCGCCACCACCGAAACCGCCGCCGGTACCCCGGTCGCCGCCTCGGTAGCCGCCCTCACGACGGTCGCCGTCCCGACGGAAGCCACCGGACCGGGAACGGTCAGCACCGTAACCGCCGGCGCCACGTCCACCGTCGCGGGAGTCACGCTCCCGACCGCGCTCGTCGCGGTACGACGGACGGTCGCCACGGCGGTTGTCGCCGTCACGGTCGCCGGGCCGGCCCTCGTAGCCCCGGGGACGGTCTCCGCCCTGAGGTCCAGAACTCACTGGTACATCCTTCCTGAATACGTCGTTCCACGACGCAACGCAGTCGAGGGCCGTCCCGATTCCGGGAGGCCCTCGACTGTAACGTGTGCCCGGCGGTGTCCTACTCTCCCACACCCTCCCGGGTGCAGTACCATCGGCGCTGGAGGGCTTAGCTTCCGGGTTCGGAATGTTGCCGGGCGTTTCC
>NZ_JBEOWP010000026.1:0-48873 GCF_040296095.1 Micromonospora sp. NPDC002389 | reverse complement strand
GGATACCGGTGTTGTATCCAGGCCCGACTCCAACGCCGCCGGTCGTCGTCTGGACCCGGCGCGGCCCGGTGAACGTTTCTGGACACCGCACTAGCGGTGCCGCTCGCGCTGCCCGGGGTGGGTCGCCGGCAGGCGCAGCCCGGCGGCGTCCAGTTCGCCCTCCACCCTGACCCGTTCGATCTGCCGGTCGACGCCGGTCAACTCGGCCAGGTGCTCGGTGACGCCCAGTGCCCGGCAGGCCAACCGCAGGCGGTCGTCGTACGCGTCGAGCACGCTGCTGTGCCACACCACCGCCGCCCCCACGCCACCGACCCGTTCCCGCCGCAGGCACCGCAGGTCGGCCGCGATCTCCTCCAGCGGCCGACGATCGTGCCGGTCGAGGGCGTCGAGATCGGCCCGGACGGCGATCCCGTCGCCCGCCACCGACCGGTGCAGCGCGGCGATCAGCCGCCGCTCCCGACGCCGCGCGCGCCACTGCGAGCACCCGTAGGTGACCCGGCCGACCACGTCGTCGGCACCGACTACCAGGACGATCAGCACCGGCAGGAGGACCACGCCGGCCAGCGACAGGGCGAGCAGCAGCGAGCGCAGGACCTCCACACACCGAAGCTATGCCGATGCGCAGCGTGACGTAACCGATTTTCCGGTATCCGCTCCGGGCACCACGACAGATCCGGGTGCCCCGACAGCTCCGGGCACCACGACCAGGTCGGGGCACCCGGCGCCGTGGTTTCAGACCTCGGTGACGTAGAAGCGCGGCATCGGCAGGATCCGGAACCGCAGCCGGGCACCGTCGCGGCGAAGCTGCCAGGCCAGCGCGAGCAGGGCGGTGGCCAGGGAGATCAGCCCGCCGGCCCAGATGCTGACCCCGGCTCCGAAGGTCTCCGCGATCCAGCCGATCAGCGGCGCACCGACCGGGTTGGTTCCCAGGAACACCAGCACCCACAGGGCCATCACGCGGCCCCGGAAGGCCGCGTCGGTGCCGAGTTGGACCCGCTGGTTGGCCGCCTGGGCGAAATAGACCATGAAGAAGCCGGTCGGCAGCAGCAGCACCACGACCATCCAGTACGTGGGCGCGAGGCCGACGAGCGTCCCGAAGGCGGCACAGGCGATGGCGGCACCCAGCACCAGCCAGACCGAGGGACGGCTGCGCCGCCCGGTGCCGGCCAGCGCACCCACCAGCGCACCCACCGCGAGCGTGGTGCTGAACAGGCCGAACGAGGCCGCCCCGGTCTCGAACACGGTCTTGGCCAACGCCGCGAGGGTGAGCTGGAAGTTGAACAGCGACATCCCGATCACGGACATCACGACCATCGGCAGCACCAGGTCGGCGCGACGGCTGACGTACCGCAACCCGTCCAGCACGGTCGCTGCGGCCCGCTCGTCGCGCGGCGGCAACGGCTCCCGGTGCAGCTCGGCGGTACGCATCTGGATCACCGTGACCAGCGGGCCGATCGAGCTGAGCGCAGTGAACAGGAAGACCGGACCGACGCCGAAGAGAGCGATGGCGACACCGGCGACGGCCGGGCCGACGATCCGGGCCGAGTTGAACACGGCCGCGTTGAGCGAGAGCGCGTTCGGCAGCAACGGGGTGCCGACCAGCTCGGAGACGAACGCCTGGCGTACCGGGGTCTCCACCGCGTTGGCCACGCCCAGCAGGGCGGCGAAGACGAAGACGTGCCAGAGCTGGACCAGACCGGTGAGCACCAGCAGCGCCATCGCCAGCGACAACACCGTCCAGAAGGCGTTGGCGATGAAGAGGAGCATCCGCTTGTCGTACCGGTCGGCCAACCGCCCGGAGATCAGCGTGAGCAGGAGTACCGGGGTGAACTGAAGGGCGACGACCACGCCGAGCGCGGTGGCCGAATCGCCGGAAAGCTCGAGAACCAGCCAGTCCTGGGCGATGAACATCATCCAGACACCGATCAGTTTGACCAGTTGCCCGGAGGCGAAGAGCCGGTAGTTGCGGACCTGTAGGGACTGGAACATCGTGCTGAGCCTCGCCTGCACTCTTGGTGCGCCTCCTCGCGTCGTACGCGTCATCAACGACGGACGTCACGGCACGGCGCACACCCGGTGTGCGGTGTCAGGCTCGGGAAACTCGCTGCAGAATCTCCGCTGCGTGGTGCAGGGTCTCCCGGTCGGCATCGCTCAGCTCGGCCAGCCGGTGGGCCAGCCATTCGTCCCGTACCCGCTCGAACTGGTCGAGCACGGCCCGGCCTCCCTCGGTCGTCGCGAGGATGACCTGCCGTCCGTCGGTCGGGTGGGGCGTGCGCTGCACGAGCCCGCGCTCCTCCAGCTTCGCGACGATCTTGGTCATCGTCGGTGGCTGCACCCGTTCGACGTCGGCGAGTTCCCGCGGCGTGAGCGCGCCCGCCAGCTTGAGGCTGGTGAGCGCGGACAACTGGGTGACCGTCAGGTCACCGACCGGCCGGGCCTGGCGGACCCGCCGGTTGAGCCGGGTGATCGCATCTCGCAGCTGATGGGCCAGCTGCGCCGGTGGCATGCTCTGAGCCGTCACCGTCCGCTCCGTCACGTTAGTTAGCCTAGCTAATTAGACCCGGAGTCGGCAGCGAATATGACCACGCTCACCCGGGTGATCACCGATCCCCGGGCCGGGCTGCGCCCGCGTTGTGCGCGGCACGCACGCCCGACCCGGGCCGGCGTCAGAACAGCGACTCGATCGGGCCGCGCAGGAAGTACACCACGAACAGCGCCGCCACCCCGTACAGCAAGGGGTGGATCTCGCGGGCCTTGCCCTTGGCCAGCTTCATCACCACGTACGCGATGAGGCCGGCACCGATGCCGTTGGAGATGGAGTACGTGAACGGCATCAGCACGATGGTGAGGAACGCCGGGATGGCGATCTCGTGGTCGGACCAGTCGATGGTGCGTACCGCGGTCATCATCAGGAAGCCGACCACCACCAGCGCGACCGACGCCGCCTCGAACGGCACCACCACGACCAGCGGCGCGAGGAACATCGCCAGCAGGAACAGCACACCGGTGACCAGGTTGGCCACGCCGGTGCGGGCGCCCTCCGCCACACCGGCGGCACTCTCGACGAACGACGTGTTGCTGGAGACGCTGGCCGCGCCACCGCTGGCCGCGGCGATCGAGTCGACCAGCAGGATCTCCTTGGTCCGGGGCGGGGTGCCCTGGTCGTCGAGCATGCCGCCCTCCTGACCGACGGCCACCATCGTGCCCATCGTGTCGAAGAAGTCGGTGATCAACAGCGTGAAGATGAACATCAGCACGACCAGCCAGCCGGCCCGTTCCCACGACCCGAGCACGTTGAACTTGCCGAGCAGCGACAGGTCCGGCATGTCGAACGGGTTGCTGGGCAGCGTCGGGACGTTCAGCGACCAGCCCTTCGGGTTCGGCACCCCGTTGACCATGGACGGTCCGATGTTGCCGAGCGCCTCGACCACCATCGCCAGCAGCGTCGAGGCGAAGATGCCGATCAGGATGGCTCCGCGTACCCGGCGCACCACCAGCACCAGGGTCAGCAGCAGACCCACCACGAACACCAGCATCGGCCAACTGACCAGCTTGCCGCCGATGCCCAGCCCGACCGGCACGGTGGTGTTCGCCTCGTCGGGGATGCGCCGGACGAAACCGGAGTCGACCAGCCCGATGATGGTCAGGAAGAGCCCGATGCCGACGCCGATCGCCGTCTTCATCTGGGTCGGCACCGAGCGGAACACCGCGGTACGCAGCCCGGTAAGCACCAACACCGCGATGATCACACCCTCGATCACCACCAGGCCCATCGCGTCGGCCCAGGTCATCTCCGGAGCGATCTCGTACGCCACCAGCGCGTTGACGCCGAGACCGGCCGCCACCGCCAGCGGGAAGCGGCCGACCACGCCCATCAGGATGGTCAGCAGACCGGCGAGCAGGGCGGTGGCCGCCGCGATCGCCGGGATCGGCAGCGTGTTGCCGTCGCCGTCGACGGCACTGCCGAGGATGAGCGGGTTGAGCACCACGATGTACGCCATCGTGAAGAAGGTCGCCAGGCCACCGCGTACCTCACGGCTCATCGTCGAGCCACGGGCCGAGATCTCGAAGTACCGGTCGAAGCCGTTGCGGGGACGACTGGGACCGGGTGGGGTGCCCTCGTCGGGCGGCGCTACTGCCATCAGGAACCTCACAGCGGATCATCGGGTTGTCGCGCGCATCGTCGCAGAACCCGAGGCGGCGGAAAAGCGTCACGTACCCTGACCGGGTGCCGAAGCAGCAGCCCCGCCCCGAGCCGCTCGACCCGCCGATGGTGCCGTTCGCGCTGGCCGGGATGGCGGCCTGGGCGGTCGCCGGGCTGGTGCTGCTGCTGTTCCGCGACCGGCTGATCGACAGCGGTCACGAGAACTGGCTATGGATCTGCCTGGCCGGTTTTCTGTGGGGCTTCCCCGGTCTCGCGGTGATGATGCGTCACGACGCCCACCGACGGCTACGACGCGCCGCCGGCTGAGCGACCCGCCGAGGCGGTCCGACTCCGGTCGGTCAGGAGTGGCCGTACGGCTCCGCCGGCTCGCCGGACTCCACGGACCCGGGCGCACGGCTGACCGACATCGGCTCCACCGCGCTGTCGTCATAGACGGTGGGCATCTCGTCCACCGCCGTCTCGGCGTCGACCAGGGTCTCCGAGTGGGCACCGCACCCGTGGTCGGCGCTGACCACCCGACCGTCGTCCGGGGCGTAGAAGTTGCCGCACACGCCGAAGCACAACCGCAGGTTGCCGGCGAGCGGCAGATAGAAGCCGCAGGTGCCGCAGCGGGCGGCGGCGGGCGCGGCGGTCGAGATGGGCGCCGTCGGACCGTGGTCGCCGTCGTACCAGCGCTGCGCCGCCTCGGCCCGGCCCTCCCGCGACAACACCCGGGGCCGACCGAGCCCCAACTCCCACGCGGTCTCCTCGACCGCCGGGTCGTCGGAGAGCAGGTAGCCGGGCTGGAGCCGCTCGTCGTCCGGCGGCGTCGGCAGCAGGTCACCGGGGCCGAGGTCGCCTGGCTTGAGCCGCTCCTGCCAGGGCAGCCAGCCGGGCGCGAGCAGCGCGTCCGGCCCGGGCAGCAGCACCGTCTCGCAGATCGTCACGGTCCGGCTGCGCGGCACCCGGGTGACGGTGACCGCCCACCGCCAACCGCGGTATCCGGCCTGACGGCACTCGAAGTAGTGGGTGACGAGGCGGTCGCCCTCAGCCACGGCTTGCAGGTGGTCGCCGACGTCGTCGGGATCCACCTCGGTGATGCCGGCGCGGGCCACCTCGACGGCGGCGGCGCAGACCTGGTCGAGACGAGCGGCGCGGGCAGAGGCGGGCCTGGTCACCCAACCATTGTCACCCATGCGCGGGGCCGGCTGCGAGGCACTCCCCAGAGGTGTTCTGCGGCGGTGACGCGCCAAGTGTCGGCTCGATGGTTCAGGATGGGTGCCATGCCGCTGTCCTCCCGCCCCGAGAGGTCCCTCCTCGGGCGGACCGTCGGCACCGGAATCCGGGCCGTCCGGCTGCTGCTGCGCGGCTCGCTGAGCAGCGGACGCTGGGTGACGCGCAGTGCCGCCCGGGCCCGGTCCCGGAGCGCCGGCGGCGAGACCGGCATGGTCCGCATGTTCGACCTGCACGCCGTCTCCTGCGCCGGTGACACGCTGATCGCCATCGGCCTGGCCGGGACGATCTTCTTCAACGTGCCGCTCGGCGAGGCGCGCAGCAAGGTCGCGCTCTATCTGCTGGTGACCATGGTGCCGTTCGCCATGCTCGCCCCGGTGGTCGGCCCGCTGCTCGACCACTTCCGGCACGGCCGGCGGTACGCGTTGGCCACGACCATGCTGGGTCGGGCCTTCCTGGCCTGGCTGATCTCCGACTACATCCACGGATTCGGGCTGTACCCGGCGGCCTTCGGCGTACTCGCGCTCTCCCGGGCGTACGGCGTGGCGCGGTCCGCCGCCGTGCCCAGACTCCTGCCCGAAGGGCTCGGGCTGTCCCAGGTCGGCGCACGCGCCAGCGTCTACGGCACGGTTGCCGGTGCCCTCGTCGCCCCGATCGGGCTGGCCGCGTTCTGGTTCGGGCCGCAGTGGCCGCTCCGGGTCGCCTCGGTCATCTTCCTGGTCGGCATGGTGGTGGCGCTCCGGCTACCGCCGAAGGCCGACTCCGAGCCACCGGAACGGGTCCCCCGCCCGCTGCGCGCGCTGCTGCGTCGTAGTGGTGACCGACCACTCGGCCGGGGCCGACCCGCCGGACGGCTGGTGATCTCCACCCTCGTCGGCGCGGCCACGTTACGCGCGACCTACGGCTTCCTGCTGCTCTTCCTCGCCTTCACCATCAAGGCGGGCGACCTGACCACCGTGGTGTTCGGCCGCGACCTGGGCGACGAGGGAGCGCTCGGCCTGGTCGGCGGAGCCCTGGCCGTCGGCACCTTCCTGGCCACCGCGATCGGTACCCGACTACGCATCCACCGGCCGGCCGCACTCCAGTCCAGCGGCATGATCATCGTGGCTGGGGTGGGCGTACTCGCCGTCCTGAACTTCTCCCTGCCGATGGTGGCCCTGCTCTGCGTGGTCGCGGCCATGATGAGCGGCATCGCCAAGCTGGCCGTGGACGCCTCGATCCAGGAACGCATCCCGGAACGACTGCGGGCGAGTTCCTTCGCGCACTCCGAGACGGCCCTGATGCTCGCCTTCGTGGCCGGCGGCGGGCTGGGCCTCGTACCCTTCGAGGGCCGCATCGGCATCGCGGTCGCCGCCGGTGCCGGCACGCTCGCCGCCATGCGCGGCATGGTGATGGCCCGCCGGCTGAGGGGCGAACGGCTGCGCGGCCGACCGCTGACCGACGACGAGTTGGCCACCGAGGAACGGGCCGCCGACGAACAGGCCGCCACTGAGCAGGCCGCCCGGGACAAGAAGGCGGCCGAGCAGGCCGAAGCCGCCGAGCAGGCGAAGGCCGCCGAGGCCGCCCCCACCTCACCGGCGCCCTACCAGGGCGGTACGGCCGACGAGCGCGACCTGGCACCGCCCGGCTTCCACATCTACCGCCCGTCGTCCGCGGTCACCGGCGGCAGTGACGACGAGACCCGACGCAGCTCACCGGGACCGATCCCGTGACCGGACTGCTCGTGGTCACCGCGGTGCCCGCCGAGGCGGAGGCGATCCAGGCCGGTCTCGCCGACCCCGCCATGGCGGTGGTGCCGGTCGGCGTGGGACCGGCCGTCGCCGGGGCCGCGACCGCCCGCCTGCTCGCCCTCGCCGAAGGCGCCGGCCGACCGTACCGAGGGGTGGTCAGCGCGGGCGTGGCCGGTGGCTTCCCGGGCCGCGTACCGGTCGGCGGCACCGTGCTCGGCACCCGGGCCGTCGCCGCCGACCTGGGCGCCGAGTCACCCGACGGCTTCATCCCCCTCGACGACCTCGGCATGCCGGCGGAACTGCTCGGCGGCGGCACCTCCGTCGCCGTCGACCCCGCCCTGTTGGCCGCCCTGCGCGCCGCGCTACCGGACGCCACCGTCGGGCCGGTGCTGACCGTCAGCACCGTGACCGGCACCGCCGCCAGCACCGAGGCACTGAGCAGACGTCACCCGGACGCCGTGGCCGAGGCCATGGAGGGGTACGGGGTGGCCGTCGCCGCCGTCCACGCCGGCGTGCCCTTCGCGGAGCTGCGTACCATCTCCAACCCGATCGGTCCCCGCGACCGCGGCGCCTGGCGGATGCGCGAGGCGCTCGTCGCTCTCACCGCCGCCGCCACCGCCCTGCGCTAGCCACCGCCCTGGGCCAGCCGCCCGCGCTCGCGCTGATCTCGCCGCTCCGGCCGCTCCCACGCTGATCTCGCCAGCCGTTCCCGCGCTGGTTGCTGCACACCGGGGTGGCGGACTGGCCTCGGTTCCAGCGGTCGCCGGTGTTCCAGACGGAGCGACACGGGTCTGCTCGACTCGACTCGGAAGCCGCAAGCCATCAGGAACCGCACTCCCCCCGACTCCGCAGTGGCGCACACCGCGCGCAGACCCACCCGACGCGTCTCCTCGACGAGCCGACCCACCAGTCGCCGTCCGATGCCCAGCCGCTGCAGCCCGGGAGCGACCAGCACACCGTCCAGCACCAACTCGCGCTGGTCACCCAGGTCCTCGGCGTGCAACAGGTCGAGACTGCGCTCATGGGCACGCAACTCGCCGACCGGATCCCCGTCCGACAGCTCAGCGACCAGGCGCCAGCACGTCTCCGGCACGCCGTCGGTGACGCGACGGATCCGCACCTCGGCAAGCAACCGCTCGCGCAGGCGCCGCTCGTCCCGGTACCGCCGATTCAGGTCGAAGGTCACCTCGGGCACTCGTAACGGCCACCGCTCGGGCGGCAACGAGTACCAGTTCGCCCACCAGGCCCCCGGCCAGTCCTTGAGCGTGCGAACCCGGCGCGCGTCGAGGTGGGCCGGATAGCGACGCCCCGCCGCGTCCCGCCAGGTGTCGCCGAATTCCGCATCGCTCGCCGCCGAACCCCGGTCGTCCCCGCTGGCGCGACCGTTCCCACCGGCGCCCGAAACAGCGCGTCCCCTGCCATCGGCGCAGGCATCCCCAGCGGCGCGGGATCCCCCGATGGCGCAGGCAGCCCCCGCGGCGCCGGCTCCCCCGATGGCGCAGGCAGCCCCCGCGGCGCCGGCTCCCCCATTGGCGCAAGCGGCTTCAGCCACGCGGGCTCGCCCGCTGGCGTGGGCGTCGCCTGCGAGGAAGCCCAGCGTGCCACCCGCCGCGCTGACGAGCCGCTGCACGGTCCGGAACCGCGGGTCGGTGCCCCGCCCCGACTCGATCCGCGCCACTGTCGACTGCGGTACACCGGACAGCGCAGCCAGTTCCCGCTGGCTCAGGTCGGCCCGTCGACGCAACACCCGCAGCATCGCTCCCACGTCGACCAGCCGCTCGCCAGCGGCACCAGCGCTGTCCCCCATGGCCTCGTCCCCCATGGCCTCGTCCCCCAGCGCTGTCCCCCATGGCGTCGTCCCCATGGCCTCGTCCCCCGTAGTGCTGTCCCCCATGGCGTCGTCCCCCGTGCCGTCGCTGCCCCCGCACCATCGATGCTGACCGAACCCGGCGGCCCTCTCAACCCGCCCGGCGAACCTGTGGACAACGCCTGTGGATAACTTTGTGAGCAGGATCCCCGTACCTGGTGGCACCGGGTGCCCTGACCTCGACAGGTCGGGCCGACCTCTACTCCTCCTGGCCGCCTGTCGAGCTGAACCGTCGGTGCTATCGCCCCGGCGAATCCGCACCGGTTCGGGCTCGGACGAGGTCCGATCCGCGGATACAGTCAGCTCGACAGGCGCCTCGGTGGACATGGTGTCGGCACCCGAGCGACGTCCGGCGGTTGACGTCCAAGCAACGCTGTGCCGCCAGGCGCGCAGGCCACAGAACTCCCTCAGCGGGGCCGAGGCCAGGACCGAGGTGGGGCCGAGGTGAAGTGGGGCCGGGGTGGGGTGGGGCGGGGCGGGTGTGGGCTGGGTGACGGTGGTGGCACCGGCGGGTGGCGGGGTGCGGAGGCGGGGTTACGGTGGGGTGGTGGCGCTCTCGCTGGCGATCTCGCCCTGCCCCAACGACACGTTCGTCTTCCACGCGCTGGTGCACGGGCAGGTGCCCGGGGCACCTCCGGTCGAGGTGACGTACGCCGACGTCGACGTCACCAACACGGCCGCCGAGCGCGGCGCGTTCGACCTGGTGAAGGTGAGCTACGCGGCGTTGCCCTGGCTGCTGGCGGACTACCACCTGCTGCCCTGTGGGGGTGCGCTGGGGCGCGGCTGCGGGCCGCTGGTGCTCACCCGGGCGGACCGGGACGGCGGGCCGGAGCGTACCGACCTCAGTGACGCGACGGTGGCGGTGCCGGGCGACCGGACCACCGCGTACCTGCTGTTCCGGCTCTGGGCCGCCGGACGGACGCCGCGCCGCATCGAGGTGGTGCCGTTCCACGAGATCATGCCGGGCGTGGCCGCCGGACGGTACGACGCCGGGCTGGTGATCCACGAGGCCCGGTTCACCTACCCGCGCCACGGGCTGAGCGCCCTGGTCGACCTCGGCGAGTGGTGGGAGTCCGACACCGGACTCCCGATCCCGCTCGGCGCGATCCTGGCCCGGCGCGGCGTGGTCGACCCGCAGCAGGCCGCCGGCTGGATCCGGGACTCCGTCCAGCGGGCCTGGGCCGACCCGGCGGCCAGTCGGGCGTACGTGGTGGCGCACGCGCAGGAGATGGAGCCCGACGTGGTGGACCGGCACATCGGTCTCTACGTCAACGAGTTCACCGCCGACCTGGGGGACGCGGGGTTCGCTGCCGTGGAGGCGCTGCTGGGCCGGGCCGCCGACGCCGGGCTCGTGCCTCAGACCTCCAGCTCGCGGGCGACCGCGTGGACCAACTGAGCGACCTTCTGGGCGGTCTTGCGATCCGGGAATCGGCCCCGGCGCAGGTCCGGCTGGACCTTCGCCTCCAGCACCTTGATCATGTCCTCGACCAGCCCGTGCAGCTCCTCGGCGGGTCGGCGCCGCAGCTCCGCCACGGAGGGCGGGGCATCGAGCAGCTTCACCCCCATGGCCTGCACACCCCGTCGGCTGTCCACCACGCTGAAGTCGATCCGCTGGCCGCCCTTGAGGTCGGTGACACCCGCCGGTAGCGCGGTCTTCGGCAGGAACACGTCGCCACCCTCGTCACTGGTGACGAACCCGTATCCCTTGGCCGCGTCGTACCACTTCACTCGACCCGTAGGCACCTGAGAACCCCTGCTTCGCTTGAGACGTCTACTGCCTCAAGGCTAGCCGGATCATGTCGTCGAGCGCCGCCGGGAATCCGGTGAGATCCGCCAGCACGGTCGCCGCCCCGGCGGCCCTCAGTTCGTCGGCCGAACACGGGCCCGTCGCCACCGCGATCCCGGGCACCTCGGCCGCCTCTGCCGCCACCATGTCGGCCACGTGATCGCCGACGTAGTGGGTCGCGCCGTGCTCCCGCAACGCCGTCGCCTTCCCCTCGGCGAACAGGTCACCGGCCACCTCGTCGACCGTCAGGCCCAGGTGTTCCAGGTGCAGTCGGGCCAGCCGGCCCAGCTTCGAGGTGACCACCAGCACGCGACCGCCCCGCTGCCGTACCGCGTCGAGGGCGGCGACGGCACCGGGCAGCGGCACGGTCGGCGTGATCGCGTACGCGGGATAGAGCTCGCGGAAGGCGTGCACCCCCTCGTCGACCCGCTCCGGCGGGAACCAGTGGGCGATCTCGGTCCGCAGCGGCGGGCCCAGCCGCGACACGGCGACCTCGGCGTCGACGGGTACGCCGGTCCGCTCGGTCAACGCCCGGTAGGTGGCGGCGATGCCGGGACGCGAGTCGACCAGGGTCATGTCGAGGTCGAAACCGACCGTCAGTTGGCGCATGCTGCGAAGCTACCCGGCCACTCAGACCAGCCGGGACGTCCGATGGGCGGGAGCGGCCCCGGCCGGGCTAGCGTGGAACGACGATGAGCACCTCACTCGCCGACCACCTGCGGGCGCTGCCCGACGAGTCGCTCGCCGCGCTGCTCCAGGCGCGGCCCGACCTCGTCGTGCCGGTGCCCGCCGACGTCGCCGCCCTCGCCATCCGGGCCCAGTCCCGGGTCTCGGTGTCACGCGCGCTGGACGGGCTGGACCAGTTCACCCTGCTGATCTTGGATGCCGCCCGGTTGACCCGTGACCCGGCCGACGGCACCACCTCGGTCGACGGGGTCCTCGCGATGGCCACCACCGGCCCGCACCCGCCCGCGCCGTCCGCCGTCCGCGCCGCCGTCGACCGGTTGCGCGCCCTCTTCCTGCTCTACGGCCCCGACCACGAGTTGCGCCTGGTCGGTGGCGTCGACGAGATCTCCCCGTACCCGGCGGGACTCGGCCGGCCCGCCACCGAGCTGGACCCGCGCACGGCCGCACTCTGCGCGGACCCGGCGAAACTGCGCCGCACGCTGCTCTCCGCGCCGCCCTCCGCGCGGGCGATCCTGGACCGGCTGGCGGCCGGGCCACCGGTCGGCAGCGTGCCGGCCGGCGCGTTGCGGGCCCCGGCGGTCGGCACCGACGACGACCTGCCGCCGGACGACACCAACGGCGGGGCGGCGACCGGCTCGCCGGTCCGCTGGCTGATCGACCACCGGCTGCTGGTGCGGGTCGCCGGTGGCAAGGGCGGCACCGCCGGCATGGTCGAGCTGCCCCGGGAGGTCGGGCTGCTGCTGCGCCGCGACACCGGGCCGCTCGGGCCGCTGCGCACCAGCCCACCGGCGGTCGCCAGCACCCCACGCGAGCCGAAGGCCGCCGACTCCGCCGGAGCCGGGCAGACCATGGAGGTGGTACGCCACACCGAGGCGCTGCTGGAACAGTTGGCCGCCGAACCCGCGCCGGTGCTCCGCTCGGGTGGCCTGGGCGTACGCGACCTGCGTCGGCTGGCCCGCGCCACCGGCCTGGACGAGCCGACGGCGGCGCTGCTGCTGGAGGTGGCGTACGCGGCCGGGCTGACCGGTGAGGTGGAGCTGCCCGGCACCGCCGGCCGGTACGGCGCCGACCAGCAGGTGATGCCCACCGCCGGGTACGAGATGTGGCGAGCCGGCTCACTGGCCCAGCGCTGGGAGCAGGTGGCCCGGGCCTGGCTGACCATGACCCGGCAGGTCGGGCTGGTCGGGCAGCGGGACGACCGGGACCGCCCGATCACGGTGCTCTCCGCCGAGGCGGAACGCGCCGGGGCACCCGCTGCGCGCAGGGCGATGCTCGGCGTACTCGCCGACCTGGAACGGGCCAGCGCGCCCACCGCCGACGAGGTGTTGACACTGCTCGACTGGCGGGCACCGCGCCGCAGTCGAGGGCGGGAGGCGGCGCACCGGGAGGTGCTGACCGAGGCGGCCACGCTGGGCGTGACGGGGCTGGGGGCACTCACCTCGTACGGGCGGCTGCTGCTGGCCGAGGCGACCGCGAGCGAGGACCGGGACGCGGACGACCCGCTCGGGCTCCGGGCCGACGCCGAGGACGGTACGGGTACCGCCGTGCGGGCACTTGACGCGCTGCTGCCTGCCCCGGTGGACCACTTCCTGGTGCAGGCCGACCTGACCGTGGTGGTGCCGGGGCCGCCCGAGCCGGCGCTCGCCGCCGAACTGGAGGTGGTCGCCGAACCGGAGTCCGCCGGTGGGGCGAGCGTGCACCGGATCACCACCGCCAGCGTCCGCCGCGGGCTCGACGCCGGGTACTCCGCCGACGACCTGCACGACCTGTTCCGGCGCCGGTCCCGCACCCCGGTGCCGCAGGGCCTGACGTACCTGGTGGACGACGTGGCCCGCAAGCACGGCGGGCTGCGGGTCGGTTCCGCCGGGGCGTACCTGCGCAGCGACGACGAGGCGCTGCTGGCCGAGGTGCTCGCGGACCGGCGGCTGGAGGCGCTGGCGCTACGCCGGCTCGCGCCCACCGTGCTGGTGACCCCCTACCAGGCGGGGCGGATGCTTGCCGTACTCCGGGAGGCGGGCTACGCCCCGGTGGCCGAGGACGCCACCGGCTCGGCGGTGCTGACCCGGCCGAAGGCCCGACGGGCACCCGCCCGGGTCTCGGTCGCCACCCGGGCCCTCGATCCGCTGGCCACCCCGCGTCTGCCCCTGCCACGTCTGCTGGGTGTGGTGGAGCAGATCCGTCGAGGTGACGCGGCGGCGCGGGCGGCCCGGCGGGCACCGGCGGCGGTGCGCGGTGGCACGCCGGACGGCCCCGCCCCGGCGACCGGCCACAGCGAGGCCCTGGCCGTGCTGCAACAGGCGGTACGCGACAAGGCGCTGGTCTGGGTGGGCTACGTCGACGCGCACGGGGCGACGGCGTCCCGGCTGGTCCGGCCCGTCTCGCTGGGCGCCGGCTACCTGCGCGCCGAGGACGAGCGCACCGAGATGCTGCACACCTTCGCCCTGCACCGGATCACCGCAGCGGTGCTGGAGAGGTGACCCGGCGCTGGCTGAGGTGACGTGGCGCTGCCGGGGTGACGCGCTGCTCGGGCGGTGGCCGGTCAGCGCAGGCTGCGCCGGACCGATCCGACGATCGCCACGACCAGCAGCAGCGCGAAGCCGGTGCCGAGCGCCTCGCCGACCGAGTCCACGAAGCCCTGCTGGAGGACGAGCCAGCCGAAGAGGAACCAGCCGAACAGCGCCACCCCGAGGACCGCGTACGCGATCACCGTGGCGGTGGAGACGGGTTCTGCGGACTGCGCCTGCTCGCGGTCGAGGATCATTTCCTGGTCAACGGTCATGCGCCCTCCCCCGTACGGTCCGGCTCTGCCGTCCAGGGTGACACCCCGGAGCGCAACCGACCAGCACCATCACGTGACGATCCGGCTGGTTCATACCCTGGAGCAGGCGACGGGAAAACGGTCGACGGGGTCGCCGGTGCGGCTCGGACACGCGCTCGCCCCCGCTGGCATCCGCGACGACGGGACCCGGCCCCCGCTCGGTGGCCCCTCTCGTCGCGGCGCGAACGCGCGCCGACGCCGACCGGCGTGACGGTCGCCGTGGGCACGCGCGGCCCTCGACGACTCGTCTCCCTCAGTGCAAGACGCACCGAGGTACCCGCTGGGTTGCAGCTGGTCGACGGTTTTCTTGCCACCCGGCCGCGCGTGCAACACTGGATGGTCGCCCGCCCGCAGGTCAGCCACCTGCCGGAGCGGGCCGATCAGCCGTACCGAGGAGGGGGTTCCGCGTGAGCGGTGGACCACTGATCGTGCAGTCCGACAAGACGCTGCTGCTGGAGATCGACCACCCCGACGCCCAGGCCTGCCGAATGGCCATCGCGCCGTTCGCGGAGTTGGAGCGTTCCCCCGAGCACGTGCACACCTACCGGTTGACCCCGCTCGGGCTCTGGAACGCCCGGGCCGCCGGCCACGACGCCGAGGGCGTGGTGGACGCCCTGATCAAGTACTCCCGCTACCCGGTGCCGCACGCCCTGCTGGTGGACGTGGCCGAGACCATGGACCGGTACGGCCGCCTCCAACTCGCCAACGACCCGGCGCACGGCCTGGTCCTGCGTGCCCTCGACCGGATGGTGCTGGTCGAGGTGGCCAAGAGCAAGAAGCTCGCCGGGATGCTCGGCAACAAGCTCGACGACGACACCATCGCGGTGCACCCGTCCGAGCGCGGCCGACTCAAGCAGGCCCTGCTCAAGCTCGGCTGGCCGGCGGAGGACCTGGCCGGGTACGTCGACGGCGAGGCCCACCCGATCGAGCTGTCCCAGAGCGGCGAGGACGGCGGCAAGCCGTGGACGCTGCGGTCGTACCAGCGGGAGGCTGTCGAGGCGTTCTGGGCGGGTGGCTCGGGCGTGGTGGTGCTGCCCTGCGGCGCCGGCAAGACGCTGGTCGGCGCGGCGGCGATGGCCGAGGCGAAGGCGACCACGCTGATCCTGGTCACCAACACGGTCGCCGGTCGGCAGTGGAAGCGGGAGCTGATCGCCCGCACCTCGCTGACCGAGGAGGAGATCGGCGAGTACTCCGGCGAGCGCAAGGAGATCCGGCCGGTCACCATCGCCACGTACCAGGTGCTCACCTCACGGCGCGGCGGCGCCTTCACCCACCTGGACCTGTTCGGGGCCCGCGACTGGGGTCTGGTCGTCTACGACGAGGTGCACCTGCTGCCCGCGCCGATCTTCCGGTTCACCGCCGACCTCCAGGCCCGCCGCCGCCTCGGGCTGACCGCCACCCTGGTCCGCGAGGACGGCCGGGAGGGCGACGTGTTCAGCCTGATCGGCCCGAAGCGGTACGACGCGCCGTGGAAGGACATCGAGTCGCAGGGCTGGATCGCCCCGGCGCACTGCACCGAGGTCAGGGTCACCCTGACCGACGCCGAGCGGATGTCGTACGCGACCGCGGAGGCCGAGGAGCGCTACCGGATGGCGGCCACCGCCCGCACCAAGCTGCCGGTGGTACGCGCCCTGGTCGAGCGGCACCCGGAGGAGCAGACGCTGGTCATCGGCGCGTACATCGACCAGTTGCACCAGCTCGGTGAATACCTGGACGCGCCGATCGTGCAGGGCTCGACCACGAACAAGGAACGCGAGCGGCTCTTCGACGCGTTCCGCTCCGGTGAGATCCGCACGCTGGTGATCTCCAAGGTCGGCAACTTCTCGATCGACCTGCCCGAGGCGGCGGTGGCGATCCAGGTGTCCGGCACCTTCGGCTCCCGCCAGGAGGAGGCGCAACGGTTGGGCCGGGTGCTGCGCCCGAAGGCCGACGGGCGGCAGGCGCACTTCTACACCGTCGTCTCCCGGGACACCATCGACACCGAGTACGCCGCCCACCGGCAGCGCTTCCTCGCCGAGCAGGGGTACGCGTACACCATCATCGACGCCGACGACGTGCTCGGCCCGCCCCTACCGACCGTCGACTGACGAGCACAGCAGATCCTGCGTAGCTTCGTGATTGCGCGAGGCGTAGGCAGAGCGAAGCGCACCGCTCGTGAGCGGGGCGCTTCGCTCTGAGTCAGAACTAGACGTACTCCAACTGCACATCTCGCGGCCGGTAGTCAGCGCCAAGGTCAGCAGATGCCTCCCAAGGGGTGGCACCGCCAATCGCATGGATGGCTGTCCTGACGATCGTTCGCGACTTCTCGAACGCACCAGTCTCGGTCTCGTCGGAGATCAAGAGTTCGACAAGGACCGTGCCCTTGTCCGCGTCAGTTGCAGTCACGGAGTCGCAGAAGTCGTCGTTGCACTGTTCCAGGTCGAGCAGGGACTGCATGAGCCGTTCGCCCTCGGCGTGAAGCTCCTCGGCGTTCAGGCGGCGACCGTCGGCGGCGCGGACATCGAACTGTCGGGCGATGTGAACTCGGATCATTTACCCGTCCCTCCGTCCTGTTCGTCGTCGTCTTTCTCGTTCCAACAGGGAAGCCTCATCGCCCACCTGATGGCGTGGTTGCCGTGATAGGGGCTCGACGGCGTGAGATGCAGTTGTCGCTGGTGCTGGCCACATGGGCATCTCAGTGTGTAGTACGTCGGCGGATCGATGACCGTGTAACCGTGCTGGTAGAACACCTCGAGCACACGCTCCAGATCCTTCTTCGGGTGCTTCTTCCAGTACCCCAATACTGCCTCCTGATGGGGGCATCAGGGTAGCTCTTGTGCAACGATCAACATGCCCTCGGGTGATAAAAGTACGCAAGTTGTAAATTTCGCCGGAAAACGATCATATCCGACTAATCTGCACCATCGCACCCACCCTTGCCTGCCCCTGGGGTGGTGTGGTGGCACCCGGGCGCTCGCTGCAGGCAGGGCGCAGCGTGATCGACCGGCACGGCGCACCGCGAGCCGCAGGGTAGGCGAACGCGGAGCAGTTCGTGACGTAGGGCCTGCTGATCCTTCATCGAGCTGGTCAAACCGCTCCCCCAGCGCCGCCGGTACGCATCGAGCCGGGCGGGGTGACCGTCTCGATCGAAGACCAGCAGGACGTACGCCACTGGGTGTTCTGCGACCGCCTACCCTGCGGCGCGCGGTGTGCCCTGCCGGTCGACCACACCGCGTCCTGCTCGCGGCGCGGGCCTGGGCTGCACCGGTGAACAGCGAGGATTGTTCCGCTGTGCAGGTCAGAGGACTCGGGTGATCTGCTCGGCGGCGACGACCGCGTCCCGGCTCTCCGGGTCGAGGTCGGTGCAGAGCACCACTGAGGCACCGGCGGAGAGCGGAGCGAGCAGCCACTTCAGCGGCTGGTCGTGCTCGGTGACGTCGACCAGCAGCCGGTCACCGACCCGCAGGTCCAACTGCTCGGCGACCACCTTCGCGACCGAGCCCCACTCGGCGTAGCTGGTGCCGTCCGGGCTGGCGGCGTCACCGGCGTGCAGCACGGGACGGTCGGTCGGGGCCGCGCCGTGCCGCAGCACCTCCACGGACCAGTCGAGCCAACCGGCCGGCACCTCGGCCAACGGTTCCGACCCGGTGCCGACGAGATAGCGGTGCAGCCCCTCCGGTACGTCCTCCAGCCAGTCGTCGAGCCGTTCCGGCGTGACCAGCACGGCGTCGTACGGCCGGTCGCCGCCCGGCTCCAGCACCGGCAACCCGGCGGTGGCCCACGGTCGGAACGACACCGTCATCCCCACCGACCAGGCCCCGAGCAACACCGCAGCGGTACGCCAGTGCGGCGGCAGCAGCACCGCCACCCGGCTGCCCGGCGTGAGTCCGCACCCGTCCCGCAGCAGACCGGCGGCGCGTGCCGACCATTCGCCCAGCTCAGCGGCGGTCAGATCGTGCCGGACACCGGTCCGGTGGTCGAGGCAGGTGATCAACGGCCGGTCCCGTTCGGCGAGGCCGGTGACGAAGCGTACGGGAAGAGCAGTCTCCATCCGTCGATAATCCCTTGCCGACGGACGGTGACGAAATGAGGATCGCGGGATGCCTCCGACTCCTTCCGACGGCCGTGCCGGGATCGACGCCGGCTTGGTCCGGCGCCTGATCGCTGCCCAGTTTCCGCACTGGGCCGACCTGCCGGTCACTCCCGTGGAACGCGACGGCCACGACAACCGGACGTACCGGCTGGGCGAGACGATGACCGTGCGCCTGCCGACGGCGGCCGGGTACGTCCCGGCGGTGGCCAAGGAGAACGAGTGGCTGCCTCGGCTGGCACCGGAGTTGCCGGTCGCCGTACCGCCGATCCTGGGTACCGGCGTCCCCGGCGCGGGATATGCCTTCCCCTGGTCGGTACGCGGCTGGCTGCCGGGCGAGACGGCGGACCGGGGCCGCATCGACGATCCGGTGCGGTTCGCCGTAGCGGTGGGCGAGTTCGTGCTGGCCCTGCAGTCCTGCGACGCGGCCGGCGGCCCGGCTGCAGGGGAGCACAGCTTCTTCCGGGGCGCCTCGCCCGGGCACTACGACGAGGAGACCCGGCATCTGCTGAGCGTCCTGGTCGGGCAGGTGGACGTGGCGCGGGCCGCCGCCGTGTGGGAGGCCGCCCTGGCCGCCGAGTGGCGCGGCAGCCCGGTGTGGTTCCACGGGGACATCGCGGTGGGCAACCTGCTGGTGGTGGACGGGAAGCTGACCGCAGTGATCGACTTCGGCACGTCCGGCGTCGGTGACCCGGCCTGCGACCTGGTGATCGCCTGGACGATGTTCTCCGGCAGCAGCCGGCACGCCTTCCGGGAGACGGTCGGGCAGGACGAGGGCACCTGGGCACGGGCCCGGGGCTGGGCGTTGTGGAAGGCGATGCTGCTGTTGGCGCAGCACCTCGACACCGATCCCGCCCTGGCCGCTGACGACCACCGCGTGATCACCGAGGTCCTCGATGATCACGGCCGCCTGGGCTAGTTGTTAGGAAGGGTCCCCTGCTATACCGCAGGCGTTAACAAGGGGCCCTTCCTTACACCGAAGGCAGCGCACGCCCGGGTTCGAGCAACGGCGCAAGAAGATCGCCGTACTCCTCGACCCGGTCCAGCACCTCCGAGGCCGTGTACGGCTTCGACGACGGTCGCCTGCCCGCCGCACCCGCCTCCACCTCGTCCCAGGTCAGCGGCGCGGACACCGAGGGCATCTGCTGCGCCCGCAGCGAGTACGGGGCCACCGTGGTCTTCGCCGCGCTGTTCTGACTCCAGTCGATGAACACCTTGCCGGGCCGGAGGTTCTTGGCCATCTTCGACACGATCAGCTTCGGGTGCTCGCGCTCCAACTCCTGGGCGACCCGCCGGGCGTACCCGGACACGTCGTCGGCGGACTGCGTACCGGCGATCGGGCAGCAGAGCTGCATGCCCTTCTTGCCGGAGGTCTTCGGGTAGCAGTTGACCCCGTCGGCGGCCAGCCGTTCACGCAGCAGCAGCGCCACCCGGCAGCACTGTCGCAGCGTGGCGGGCGGACCCGGGTCCAGGTCGACCACCATCAGGTCCGGATGTGCGCCGACCTTCCACTGCGGTGTGTGCAGTTCCAGGGCGGCGAGGTTGGCCAGCCAGACCAGGGTGGGCAGGTCGTCGGCGACCACGTAGTCGATGGTCTCCCGGCCCTTCGTCGAGCCGGGCGCGGGCAATGTCTCGACGTGCACCCAGGACGGCGTGGCGGCCGGGGCGTTCTTCTCGAAGAAGGAGTTGCCCTCCACGCCGTTCGGGTAGCGGATCCGGGTCAGCGCCCGATCGTGCAGGTGCGGCAGCAACACCGGCGAGATCCGGGTGTAGTAGTCGATCACCTCGCCCTTGGTGAAGCCGACCTTCGGGTAGAGGACCTTGTCCAGGTTCGACAGCTCCAGGGTGCGTCCGGCGACGTCGACCCGGACCCGCTCAGCCGGCATCCTCCACCTCCTCGGCCGACTTGTCCGGTCGCAGCCGCAGGACCCGGGGGAACCGCAGCCGCCCGTCCGGCGTGCGCTGGCCGTACTTGACCTCCACCACCACCTGGGGAGTTACCCAGATCGTGCCCCGGGCATCCTCCCGGGGCACGTCGCCGCCGAACGGCGAGGTGGTGGTGCGCAGCGGCTCCAACTCCCGCAGCAGTTCGCGTTCCAGAGCCGCCCCGATCCCACCGCCGACCCGCCCCCGATAGACCAGCCGTCCACCGGCGCCGGGCACCCCGACCAGCAGGCCGCCGATCCGACGGGCACCGGGTCGCCAGCCGCCGATCACGAAGTCCCCGGTCACCTCCAGCTTGACCTTCACCCAGTCCGGCGACCGCACGCCGGGCCGGTAGGTCGAGTCGGCCCGCTTGGCCATCACCCCTTCCAGGCCGTGCTCACCGGCCGCGTCGTAGGTGGCCGGGCCGTCCGGGAAGACCGGTGGGACCGTCCACCGCGCCGCGCCCAGTCCGAGTTCGTCGAGGGCTTCCCGACGCCGGGCGTACGGCCAGCCGGTGAGGTCCGTACCGCGCAGCCGCAACAAGTCGAAGATCATGTACGTGACCGGGGCGCTCGCCGCCAGCCGGGCCGCCTTGGCCGGGTCCCGTACGTGCATCCGCTCGGCCAGGGCGGTGAACGACGGTCGACCGGCCCGGTCGAAGAGAACCACCTCGCCGTCGAGCAGCGCGTCGTCGACCTGTTCGCCGAGCGGGATCAGTTCCGGGTAGGCGGTGGTGATCTCCACGCCGGAGCGCGCGTACAGGCGCTGCCGCCCGGCGGCGATGTCGGCGAGTGCGCGTACGCCGTCCCACTTGAACTCGTACGCCCACCCGGCGCCGGCAGGCAGTTGCCCGGTCACCGCGAGCATCGGCCTCAGTGGCGCGCCGGGCACGAAAACGACTGTAGTAGCAGGCCGAACACCTCGCGCCCGGTTCCGTCTGATGCGAGCATGGTCGATATCGGGGAAGGGGGTGCAGGATGCGCGCCATCTGGAAGGGGGCCGTGTCGTTCGGCCTCGTCTCGATCGCGGTGAAGCTGTACTCCGCGACCGAGGAGAAGGACATCCGGTTCCACCAGGTGCACCGGGAAGACGGCGGGCGGATCCGGTACAAGCGCACCTGTCAGGTCTGCGGCGAGGAGGTCAGTTACGACGACATCGCCAAGGGCTACGACATCGGCGGCGGGGAGATGGTGATCCTCACCGACTCCGATTTCGCCGAACTGCCGTTGAGCACCTCCCACGCGATCGACGTGCTGGAGTTCGTCCCGGCCGAGCAGGTCGACCCGATCCTCTACAACAAGGCGTACTTCCTGGAGCCGGAGGGCACGGCCACCAAGCCGTACCTGCTGTTGCGGGACGCCCTGACCGACTCCGAGCGAGTGGCGATCGTCAAGGTGGCGCTGCGCCAGCGCGAGCAGTTGGCCACCCTGCGGGTACGCGAGGGCGTGCTGCTGCTGAACACCATGCTCTGGCCCGACGAGATCCGTAAGCCGGCCTTCGGCTTCCTGGACGAGGACCTCAAGGTCCGGCCGCCGGAGCTGGCGATGGCTACCTCGCTCGTCGACTCGATGGCCGGTGACTTCCACCCGGACGAGTTCACCGACGACTACCGGGCGGCGCTGCAGGAGGTCATCGACGCGAAGGTGGAGGGCCGTGAGGTCGTACAGCCGGAGGAGGTCGAGGAGGCGCCGCCCGCCGCCGTCGACCTGATGGCGGCGCTGAAGGCCTCGGTGGAGCGGGCCCGTGCGGCCCGGGGCGAGGGGGGCGGCGCGGCCGCCGGCGGTGGCGCCGGTGCGCCCACCCCGATCACCTCCGCCCGCTCGGCACAGAAGAAGACCGAGGCGAAGAAGGCCCCGGCCAAGAAGGCCGCCGAGAAGAAGGCCACCGGTACGAAGGCCACCGGTACGAAGGCCGGCGGCACGGCGGCCGGCGGCACGGCGGCCGGCGGTGCGAAGAAGGCCCCGGCGAAGAAGGTCGAGCCGGCCAAGAAGACCGCCGAGAAGAAGACGACCAAGGCCGCGAAGGCCCCGGCGAAGAAGACGACTCCCCGCAAGTCCGCCTGACCGGCGATCTCCTCGGCCCGGTCGGGGCGAGCTCCTCGGCCCTGTCGCACCCGTGCCCCCGTGTCCCAGTTGCCGCACAATTCCCACGGGTCACGATCGATGGTCGGAACTGCGTCTGCCACCAGGTACCGTGTGTCGGCGACGGCGTCTGTAGCCGGACGCACCCACACCTCTCAGCAGGGGAGTCGAGGACGTGAGCGAGCAGGAGACCAAGGCACGACGGCGATTGGCCGAACAGTTGGCGGCCCAGAAGGCGGCCGAGGCCAAGCGGCGGCGGCAGGCCTGGGCCGGTGGTCTCGCCGGGATCGCCGTGGTCGCGGTGCTGGTCACCGTCTTCGTGATCGTCGGCCAGCGCGGCGGCGACGACGCTCCCGACGAGTTCGCCAGCTCGCCGTCGGCCCCCGCGGACGCCCCGGCCGACCCGGGCGCGCCGGGTGCCCCGCCCGCCCCGCAACTGCCCGAGGGCGCGGACCCGGCGCTCGGCACCAAGCCGACCGTGAGCGCCGGTGAGGGCGAGCTGACCAAACTCACCGTCACCCCGCTGATCGAGGGGACCGGACCGGCCGTCACTGCGGGGCAGTCGATCACCACGAACTACGTGGGCGTGCTGTTCGCCAACGGCGAGCAGTTCGACTCGTCCTGGGACCGGGGGGAGCCGGCCACCTTCCCGATCGGCGTCGGACAGGTCATCGAGGGCTGGGACAAGGGCCTGGTCGGCGTGAAGGTCGGCAGCCGGGTGCAGCTCGACATCCCGGCCGAGCAGGCGTACGGCACCGATGGCGCGGGGGGACGGCCGGCCGGTCCGCTGCGCTTCGTGGTGGACATCCTCGCCGCCCAGTAGGAGATGACGGTGGCGACGGCGGACGAGCCCGGGCGGACGGCCCGGTTGATGTGGACGCACTACGAGCCGGTGCACGCCGTCACCTACTTCCACCCGCGCGCCCGCGCCGCGTACGAGGCGGCCGGGCTGCGCGGGTACTGGCGGGGGTACTTCGCCGGTCGGGCCGCCCCGCTCGGGCCGACCGGTCCCGCCCCGGTGTTGGCGGCCTTCTTCACCTTCGCCCCGCACATGGTTGCGCGTGCCCTGCCGGCGGTGTGGCAGTTGGCCGACCCCGAGGAGGCGCTGCGGTCCCGGCTGACCGGGGCGGTGCAGGCCCTCGCCGAGCTGGTCTACGAGCTGCCCGAGCAGCACCTGGCCGAGGCCGCCGACTTGTTGTCGGCTGCCGCCGACGAGGTCGGGACCGCCGGTCGGGTGCTCGGCGCAGCCAACGCCGCGCTGCCGCGCGGCGAGTACCCGCTGGCCCGACTCTGGCAGGCCGCCACCACACTGCGCGAACATCGCGGCGACGGGCACGTGGCGGCCCTGGTCGCCGCCGACCTCGATCCGGTGGAGACGCTGGCCTGGCGGGTCGCGGTCGACATGCCGCCCGCCAACCTGCTCGGTCGGGGCTGGTCGGAGCAGGAGTGGGCGCAAGCGCGGGAGCGGCTGGCCGACCGTGGCTGGCTGACCTCGGATGGCCAGCCGACCGAGCGTGGTCGGGCCGGTTTCCGGGCCGTCGAGGAGGCCACCGACTCCGCCGCCGCCCGTCCCTGGCAGGCGCTGGGCGCGACGCGCACAGAACGGCTGCGCGAACTGCTCGACCCGATCGCCCTGGCCGCCCATCGGGTGATCCCGCCGGACAGCCCGATCGGCCTGCCCGCCCGTTAGGGCGCAGCGCACCGACCGACCTACGCCGCCGGGGTGCGCTGCGGCTTGGACGTTAGGAAGGGTCCCTTCCTATACACGAGGCGTTAGCAGGGGACCCTTCCTTTCATACACCCCGGCGTGCGGCAGGATGGTGCTGTGGTGGATGCGGTGGTCTTCGACCTGGACGGCGTGATCGTGGACTCCGAGCCGGTCTGGGAGGAGGTCCGCCGGGCGTACGTGGCGACGCACGGCGGGACCTGGCAGCCGGACACCCAGCGTCGGCTGATGGGGATGAGCACCGGCGAGTGGGCCGAGTACCTCAGCGGTGAGCTGGGCGTACGGCGGACCGCCGAGCAGGTCGCCGCCGAGGTGGTCGAGGAGATGAGCCGACGGTACGCGTCCCGCGTACCGCTGATCGACGGGGCGGACGACGTGGTGCGTCGGGTGGCCGCGCGGTGGCCGCTGGGGCTGGCCAGCTCGTCGCCGACCCGGCTGATCGCGGCGGCACTCAAGGCCACCGCCCTGACCGACGAGTTCGGCAGCACGTTGTCCACCGAGGAGACGGCACGCGGCAAGCCGGCCCCGGACGTGTACCTGACCGTGGCGGAACGCCTCGGCGTCGACGCGGCCCGGTGCGTCGCGGTGGAGGACTCCTCGAACGGCGTCCGGTCGGCCGCCGCCGCCGGGATGATCGTGGTGGCGGTGCCGCACGGGTCGTACCCGCTGGATCCGGACGCGCAGCGGATGGCGGCGACGGTGCTCGACTCCATCGGCGAGCTGACCCCGGAGTTCGTCGACCGGCTCGGCTGAACCGCCACCGTCCGGCCCCGACCGCTCGAAGGTCGTGCTCGAACGGGCCGCCTGACCTCCGGCGGCATGGGTGCCGCCGGGTCGGGTAACGCCAACGGCGCCCATGCCGAGTCGAGGAGGGCGCGATGAGGACGGTCGTGTACGAGCGCACCGGCGACCCCACGGTGCTCCAGGTGGTGGACCGGCCGGTGCCGGAGCCCGGGCGGGGTGAGGTGCTGGTCCGGATCGCCTGCTCCGGGGTGAACCCGACCGACTGGAAGGCCCGCCGCCAGGCAGTGCCGCCGACGGGCGGGCAGACGCCCGGGCAGGACGGCGCCGGGGTGGTCGAGGCGGTCGGCGAGGGCGTCGACCGGGAGATGGTCGGCGAGCGGGTGTGGGTCTGGGAGGCCGCCTGGCAACGGCCGTGGGGCACCGCCGCCGAGTACACGGTGGTGCCGGTTCGGCAGGCGGTACGCCTCGGCGACGCCTCCTTCGAGCTGGGCGCCTGCCTGGGTATCCCGTTCCTGACCGCGCACCGCTGTCTGACCTCCGGCGAGTACCTGCCGGACAGCCTGAGCCCGGGCGCGTTGAGTGATCACACGGTGCTGGTGCAGGGCGGGGCGGGTGCGGTCGGCAACGCGGCCATCCAACTCGCCTCCTGGGCCGACGCCTGCGTGATCGCCACGGTCAGCAGTGCCGAGAAGGCGCAGCTCGCCGCAGCCGCCGGAGCCTCGATAGTGATCAACTATCGGAAGCAGGACGTGGTCGAGGAGGTCCGCAAGGTCGCGCCCGACGGGGTCCACGGCATCGTCGAGGTCGCCCCGGCCCGCAACGCCGCCACCGACGTACGCCTGCTGCGGCCCGGCGGCGTGGTCTGCGTCTACGCCGACGACGGCGGTGGCGAGGTGACCCTGCCGGTCGGGCCGCTGCTGGTGCCGAACGCCCGGTGGCAGTTCGTGATGGTCTACACCGTGCCGAAGGCGGCGAAGGCGCAGGCGGTGGTGGACGTGGCGGCGGCTGCCGCCCAGGGCGGGATCCGGGTGGGCGAGGAGGCGGGTCTGCCGCTGCACCGCTTCTCACTGTCGGCGACCGCCGACGCGCATCGCGCGGTGGAGAACTCGGTCGTCGGGAAGGTCCTGGTCGACACCAGCGAATAGCGCCTGAGCTGGGATTATTTCCCCATCGCCGGGACAGACGCGAACAAGTTTCGCAATACTGACTGTGCGGGTCGCCCCGCAAGGAACGGGTGGCCCCGGCGCGGTGCGAACGCCGGGGCCACCCACCGGGAGTGAGGTCTTCGAGAGCCGCCCACTCCTAACGGCGATGATGCGCCCGGAAACGTTACGGCGTGGCCGGTTCCGGCACATCCACCGCGAGAACCCCCGTACTTTGTCCGGGTGAGCATCTCCTGGGCTGATTCGTACGTCGGGCAGCTACGCGCCCTGGCCGGCGACCGGACACTGATGTTCGTCGGCGCGCGGGCCGTGGTCCGCGACAGCTCCGCACGGATCCTGCTGATCCGACGCTCCGACAACGGGCAGTGGGCGATGCCCGCCGGCGCCATGGAGTTGGGCGAGTCCATCGCCGACTGCGCCGTGCGGGAGGTACGCGAGGAGACCGGACTGCGCGCGCTGCGGGTCAGCGCGTTCGCCCTCTACACCGGACCCGACCGCACCAACACCAACATGTACGGCCACACGTACCAGATCTTCACCACCGCGTTCCGGGTCGAGGAGTGGGACGGGCGGCTGGACCGGGTCACCGAGGAGACCACCGACGCCGGCTTCTTCCACCGCGAGGCACTGCCGCAGCCGCTCTCCACGAGCGTCCTGGAGACCCTCGCCGACCTGGACGTCTTCGAGCAGACCAACCGCCTGATCCTCAAGTGACCCCGCCGCCGTGGTGGTGGTGAGCGAGTCATCGTGGCGGTGTGGCTGTTCCCGCGTCGGCGTGTCGAGCAGCCACACTGCCACGATCAGGGGCCACGTCAGAGCATTGTCTGGGATTTCGCTTCCATGTCGGCGGCGGCCTCGGGCTTCGAGGAGCGGTCCAGGGGCTTGCCGCCGGGGGCCGGGCCCTCGCCGCCGAGGCCGTCAGTGCCGCCGGTGGCGCCCTCCGGGCCGGCGCCGCGTAGCCGCTCGTTCGGCAGGGCCAGGGTGAGCAGCACCGCCACGATCGCGATCAGCCCGGTGGTCAGGAAGACCAGGTGCAGGGACTCGACGAAGGCCACCTGGACGGCCGCGCGTACCGGGGCGGGCAGGGCCAGGATCGTCGCCGGGTCGTCGACCGACACTCCGGCGCCACCGGTCGGGCCCACCGCCCCCCGCTGCTCCGGGGACAGTTGCGCGACCGCCGCAGGCAACCGGTCGGACATCTCGGCGGCCAGCCGGGCGGAGAGCACCGCGCCGAGGATGGCCACCCCGAAGGATCCGCCGAGCGACCGGAAGAACGTCGCGGACGAGGTGCCTGCGCCCAGGTCCCGCAGTGAGACGGAGTTCTGTACGGCGAGGACCAGCGACTGCATGCAGAGTCCCAGCCCCACGCCGATGACGGCCATGAACCCGAACGCCACCCACAGCGAGGTGCCCACCTGCAACCGGGTGAACAGCAGCATCCCGACCAGCAGCACCACCGAGCCGGTCACCGGGAACCACTTGTACCGGCCGATCCGGCTCATCGCCCGGCCGGTCAGCACCGAGGTGATGATGATGCCGGCCATCATCGGCAGCATCAGCAGACCGCTGCGGGTCGGCGAGGCGCCCTTGACGATCTGGAGATAGAGCGGGATGAAGATGATCGACCCGAACATCACCAGACCGAGCACGAACCCGGCACCGTTGGCCAGGGCGAAGGTGGCGCTGCGGAACAGGCGCAGCGGCAGGATCGGCTCGGCCACCCGACGCTCCTGGAGCACGAAGGCGACGGCCAGCACGGCACCGACGACGAAGAGGCCGATGATCGCGGCGGAACCCCACGGATAGGTGTTGCCGCCCCAGCTCAGCGCCAGCAGCAGGCTGCTCACCCCGGCGACCAGCAGCAGCGCGCCGAGCCAGTCGATCGAGTGCTTCCGCCGGGTGAAGGGCACCAGCCGGATCACGCGCGAGCAGACCACGATGGCGAGGATCGCCAGCGGCACGTTCAGATAGAAGATCCAGCGCCAGTTGGTCTCCGCGAAGTAGCCGCCGACCAGTGGCCCGGCCACCGACGCGATACCGAACACCGCGCCGAAGACACCCTGGTAGCGGCCACGCTCCCGAGGCGAGACCACGTCCGAGATGATGGTGAAGGCGAGCGTGATCAGACCGCCCGCGCCCAGACCCTGCACACCTCGGGTGACGATCAGTTGGGTCATGTCCTGGGAGAGGCCGGCCAACAACGAGCCGAGCAGGAACGTCCCGATCGAGAACAGGAACACCGGGCGGCGTCCGTACAGGTCGGCCATCTTGCCGTACAGCGGGGTCGAGGCGGTGGAGGCGAGCAGGTACGCGGTCACCACCCAGGAGTAGTGACTGATGCCGCCCAACTCGCCGACGATGGTGGGCAGGGCGGTCCCGACGATGGTCTGGTCGAGGGCGGCCAGCAGCATGCCGGTCATCAGGCCGAACATCAGCAGCCGGAGCTGCCCCTTGCTCAGCACCGGCTCCGGGTGGCTCTCCGTGGTCATTGCGCCCGTTTTCCCGTACCACCGGAAACATGCCCGGGACGGACGAAGCAGGTGCTCGGGTCAGTGCCGACCCTCGGCGAACCGCCGGTCGGGCAGGTTTGACCCGGAGCGGCAAGGGGATCCGCCGGCATGGCACGAGCAGCAGCGGAACAGCTCCGGCTCGCCGACGTCGTGCAGAGCTGGCTCGGGCGCCCGGTCCTGGTGATCGGCGACGCCATGCTCGACGAATGGCGGTTCGCCGACTCCGACCGGCTGTGTCGGGAGGCCCCGGCCCCGGTCCTCACCCTGCGGCGACGCATCTCGGCGGCGGGCGGCGCGGCCAACACCGCAGTCAACGTCGCCGCCCTTGGCGGTCGGTCGGTGCTGGTGGCACCGGTCGGCGCCGACGTGGCCGGCGACGAGCTGCACGACTGTCTGGACCGGGCGGGCGTCTGGGACCGGACCGTCAGCCAGCAGGGACGTCCCACCCCGGTCAAGCGCCGGATGCTGGCCGGCGATCAGATCCTGCTCCGCGAGGACTCCGGCGACCCGGACGACCCGCTCACCGACGTGGGCGTGGACTGCCTGCTCACCGCCCTCGACTGCGCGACCGAGGAGCTGCGGGCCGCCGCCGGTGGCGCGGCTCCCACGCTGGTGATCTGCGACTACGGCCTGGGCGCGCTGCCGGCACCGGTACGCGCCTGGCTGGTCGCACACCGCAGCCGGTACGCCACCGTCGCGCTGGACGCGCACGACCTCGCCGACTGGCGTGGCCTCGCCCCGACCGTGGTGACGCCGAGCTTCGCCGAGGCGAGCCGACTGCTCGCCCGCGCCGGCACCGCCGGGCTGATCGCCGCCGACACCCCGACCGACCTGCACCTGGAACACCCCGAGGTGGACCCGACCGACGGACCGTCGGAGCTGACCATGGGCACCGCGCCGGGCGGGTTGCGGCGTACCGACGGGCCGACCGGTGAGCCCACGCCCGGTGAGGGCCGGGTCGCGATGACCCGCGACGGGCTCAGCGTGACCGGCACCGGAGTGACCGTGAACGCCGACGCCGGAGCCGGTGTCGACCGGGCCGTCCTGGCCGAGTCCCGGCTCGCGGAGTTGCGGGCGCACACCGGCGCGGACGTGGTCGCGGTGACCCTGGACACCGACGGTGCGGTGGTGGGCGGTGCCGAGGGACGACCCGCCCGCAGCCACAGCACACCCGTACCGGCCAGCCACGCGGTCGGCGCCGGTGACGCGTACCTGGCGACCATGACGCTCGCGCTGGCCGCCGGTGCGCCGCTGCCGACCGCCGCGCAGCTCGCCCAACTCGCCGCGACCAGCACCGTCGCCGGTACCGGCACCTGTGTGTGCCGCCGCGACGACCTGCTGGCCGCACTGGGCCGCCCGACGCCCGGCGGCTCGGCGCTGGTCGGCGCCGAGGGCCTGACCGGGATCATCGCGGAACATCGGCGGAACGGTCGCTCGATCGTGTTCACCAACGGCTGCTTCGACGTGCTGCACCGGGGCCACGTGCGGTACCTGGAACAGGCGAGCGCCCTCGGCGACCTGCTGGTGGTGGCGGTCAACTCGGACGACAGCGTCCGCCGGCTCAAGGGCGCCGACCGGCCGGTCAACCCGGTGGAGGACCGTACCGCCCTGCTCGCCGCGCTCTCCTGTGTCGACCACGTGGTCGTCTTCGAGGAGGACTCGCCGGCCGGTCTGATCGAGGCCGTCCGCCCCGACGTGTACGTCAAGGGCGGCGACTACCCGCCCGACCTAGTGCCCGAGGCGCCGCTGGTGCAGCGGCTGGGCGGGCAGGTCCGCACGCTCGGGTACGTGCCGGACCGCTCCACCTCCGCGATCATCGACCGGATCCGCGCCCACGGCCAGAGCGCCGCAGTCGGCTCGGTCGACACAGTCGGCTCGGTCGACACGGCCGACGCAGTCGGCACGGGTGGCACGGGTGGCACGGTCGACACGGCCCGCTCGGGCGGGACGGTCGGATCGGGCGACACGGCCCGCTCGGGCGGGACGGTCGGATCGGGCGGCTCGGTGGACGAGGTGGGTGCGGGCCGGGCGGTCGCTGCGGGTGGCGCGGTCGCCGCCGGTCAGGAGGTCGCCGCCGGTCCGGGCGGTGTGGCCGTACCCGGTGCTGGCGTCCCACCGACCACCGGCAAGGCGCCGTGAACCGACCGCTCGACACCGGCGACCACGCGGACTTCCGCGCCGACCGTCTGCTCGACGTCCTGGTCCCGACCCGGGACCGGCCCGCCGAACTCGCCGTCACCCTCTCCGGGCTCGCCGCTCAGGAGGGGGTGCCGGGGTTCGGGGTGGTGGTCAGCGACCAGTCCGACGGCGACCCCGGGTACGCCCACCCGGCGGCGGCCACCATGGTCCGCGCCCTGCGGTATCGCGGGCATCCGGTGCTGCTGACCCGTCGGCTTCCCCGGCGTGGGCTGGCCGAACACCGGGCCGCCCTGCTCGCCGCGTCCGCCGCCCGGTACGTGCTCTTCCTCGACGACGACGTCTGGCTGGAACCGGGCACGCTGTCCCGGCTGGTCACCGCGATCCAGGAACTGGGCTGCGGATTCGTCGGCAACGGTGTGCACGGACTGTCGTACCTGGACGACGTACGCCCGCAGACGCACCGGCACTACCGGGAGTGGAGCGGCGCGCCGGTGCCCGAACGCATCCGTCCGGGCACCCCCGAGTGGGACCGGGCGCAGATCCACTCGGCGGCGAACCTGCTGCACGTCACCGAGGCACTGGAGGTGCCGACGGGGAGCTGGCGGGCGTACCAGGTCTCCTGGATCGGCGGCTGCGTCCTGTACGACCGCGCCAAGCTGGTCGAGTGCGGCGGTTTCGAGTTCTGGCGGCGCGTGCAGGAGCGCCACCAGGGCGAGGACGTCGCCGCCCAGATCACCGTGATGGCGCGGTACGGCGGTGCCGGAGTCCTGCCCAGCGGGGCCTACCACCTGGAGTCACCGACCACCGTCACCGAACGCGACGTCGAGGCATGGGAGGTGCTGATGTAAGGAAGGGACCCTTCCTATACACGAGGCGTTAGTAGGGGTCCCCTCCCTACATCCGGGCTCAGCGGAACAGCAGTTCGCGGGCGGCTTCGAGGACTTCGACGACCGGTACGTCGGTGACGAAGGAGTCCCGGTGCTGGCAGTCGCCGTCGCCGGGGCGGTGCGGATAGATGCCGGGCGTGCAGTCCACCCCGCAGACCGGGCAGTGCACCGTCCACGAGGTGATCGGCCGGTGTCGCCCGCGCAGCCCGGTGGCGGTGGTGATCAGGTTGCCGACCCAGAAGATGCCGACCGTGGCGGTGCCGACCGCACCGGCGAGATGCAGCGGGCCGGTGTCGTTGGAGATCACCAACTCGCAGTCGGCGTAGCAGCCGGCGAGCCCGCCCAGGCTGAGCGTGCCCACCTGGGGACGGACCGGAACTCCGGCCGCCACCACCACCTGGTCCACCACGTCCTGCTCGGCCGGGGTGCCGGTGACCAGCACCTCGTACCCGTCGGCGTGCAGCATCCGGGCCACCCGGGCGAACCGGTCGGCGGGCCAGCGGCGTCGGGTGTCGGTGGCCCCGGGGTGCAGGGCCACCCGGGGGCGCGCCGGTTCGCCGAGCACGGTGCGAGCCTCGGCGCGGTCCGTCTCGGTCACCGCCAGCGTCGGGGTGATCGTGGTCGCCGGGGCGCCCACCAGCGCCACCGCTTCCAGGTAGCGGATCACCTCCGGCTGGTAGTAGACGTACCGCAGCCACCGGTCCAGCGGTGGGGCGTCCTCGGCGCGCAGTCCGGCAGTCACCCGGGCACCGAGCGCGGCGACCAGCGGGTTCGAGTTCGCCCCGCCGCCGTGCAGTTGCAGCGCCAGGTCGAAGCGCTGCTCGCGGGCGGCGGCCAGGAAGTCGACCATGCTCGACTCGGGTTCGCCGGGGCCCGCCGCCCGGATGCCCGGCGCCGGTGGCACCACCTCCACCCGGTCCACCGGGCCCGGCCGGTCGGTCCACAGCTCCGCGTGCCACGGCGCGCCGAGCAGCACGATCTCCGCCCCCGGGTACGCGGTCCGCAACGCGTCCAGCGCCGGCAACACGAAGATGAAGTCACCGAGAGCGTTGGCCCGCAACACGGCGATCCGGGCCACGTCGGGCACCAGCCCGGTGGCCGGGGCGAGCAGATCCGGGGCGGCCACGGCAGGGGGTTACCGGTCGTACTCGCCGGGGGCGACATCCGGCTGGTGGAGTTCCCGGTCCGCCGCCGGGTCGACACCCCGGGCGGCACCCGTGGCGGTCGGGTACGGGCCGGTGCGACCGACGGTGATGGTGCGGGGCGCGGGCCGGGTCGCCCGGGGCAGCCGTACCCGCAGCAGGCCGTGGTCCATCACCGCGTCGATGCCCTCCGGGTCCACCCGCGACGGCAGCGGTATGCGGTACTCGAAGCCCCGCGTCTCGAATCCGCCGGGGATGCCGTGATCGGCGTTGACCTCGGCCTCCGTCCGGGCCCGTACGCACAGTTCGCGGTCGTCCAACTCGACCGCCACCTCTTCGGGCGCGACGCCGGGCAGCCGGACCAGCACCTCCCAGCCGTCGGGGATCTCGCCCAACTCGACCTCGGGCGGCCCCGGGCGGCCACCGAGCAGTCGACTCAGCTCGGCGCGCAGCGACTGCAACTCGCCCATCGGATCCCAGCCCTGCTGACCGCCGCGCCAACCGCGGGTCACCGCAGACCACCTGTCGGCTGGCCGGCCGGTGCCGAACGGAGCGAACTCGGCGCGTCGAGGTGGGCGTCCCGGTCGACACCGACGCCGAGCCGGTCGACGAGTTCACCGCCCAGCCAGGCGCTGACGCCGAGGATGCCCAGCGCCACCACCTCGATCGCGATCAGTGCGCCACCGGCGGCCCGCGAGTCGGCGTTGAGGCGTACCACCCAGACGGCGGCGAAGAGCAGGATCACCGCGAGGTTCGCCACGGCGTGGGTGATGCCCACCCGCTTCGCGCGGGTTCCGGCGGGGATGGCCAGCAGGTCGAACGCCCCGGCCACTGCGGCCAGCAGGCCGCCGACCAACCCGACGGTGATGTTCCAGTACGCCACCTCGCCGAGGAAGCGTGGTCCGCCGAGCGTGTCGATCAGGTCGAACAACACGGCGGTGACCAGCAGGGCCACCGGGAACATCACCAGCATCGGATGCACCGGGTGGCCCAGTATCTTGAGTCGACTCTCCATGCTCCGGGCCTCCACTGCTCGGGTCGTTGCGCCGTCGACGGCTCGTGTCACGGCCACACCCCCGCCCATCAGGGGACAGCTCATCACAGTAGGCGCGCCTACACTGACCGTGGCGGTTTCTCGCCTGGATGCCGCCACCGGGTTCAACTTCACGGGGAGGCACACAGTGACGGCAGAGATCACCTCGCTGGCGGAGTTGCGGGAGCTGCTCGGCACCCCGACACCTCGCGCCGCCGACAAGGAACGCACCACCCTGCACGAGCGCGACCGGCAGTGGCTCGCCGCGTCGCCGTTCTGCCTGGTGGCCACGGCCGCGGCGGACGGCGCCTGCGACGTCTCGCCCAAGGGCGACCCAGCCGGCTTCACCCTCGTGCTGGACGACCGGACCATCGCCATCCCGGAGCGCCCCGGCAACAAGCGGGCCGACGGCTACCGCAACATCCTGGAGAACCCGCACGTCGGGCTGATCTTCCTGATCCCCGGGCGTGGCGACACGCTGCGGATCAACGGGCGGGCCCGCCTGCTGCGCGACGCGCCCTGGTTCGACCAGATGGTGGTCAAGGGGCACCGTCCGGTGCTCGCCGTGGTGGTGGAGATCGAGCAGATCTTCTTCCACTGCGCGAAGGCGTTCCTCCGCTCCGGGCTGTGGCAGCCGGAGAGCTGGCCGGCGGACCCGCTGCCCAGCACTGCTCGCCTGATCAAGGAGGTGCAGAACCCGGTGGAGACCCTGGCCGACCTGGAGCGCCACTACGGCCCGGAGTACGCCCGCAAGCTCTACGCCTGACCGGCCCCACCGGCGGCGTCGACCATCCACAGGTGGCCGTCCGGGTCCGCGAAGGTGCCCGTGTAACCCCAGGGCTGCGGCCCCGGCTCGGTGACCACCTCCGCACCGGCGTCACGCGCGCGGGAGACCAGGCTGCCGACCTCGGCCGGACCGGCCACGGTCAACCCGAGTACGCACTCGCTGTGCCGGCGGTCGGCCACTTCCCGGCCGCCGAGCACCCAGCCGAAGCCACCGGTCGGCACCAGCATCAGGCGCAACCCGGCGTTGACCTCGAACTGCAACGGCTCGGGCAGGCCGTCCTCGGCCGGCTCACCGATCGTGGGCAGACCGAGGACGTCCCGGTAGAAGTCGTGCGAGACCTGCCGGTCGGCGATCGGCAGGCTGACAACGACTGGTGCGTACGGCACGGCAGGACCTCCGACTGTCTTCGCGAGCATGGTGCCGTCGAGTATGGGCGCCACCTGTGACACGGGGCGGGAGCTGCCGCCGGGGAGTCGGACCCGTGCCCCGCCCCGGCTCCTCGACGTCCACCACAGCAGCGCGCTCGTGCGGTTTTGGACCCCACGAGCCTTCCCGCCGTCCCCTCAGTGCCAGATCCCGCACGCTCGTGCGGATTCTTGACTCCCCTCGTTGTTGCGCTTCGTTGTGCCCTCTTCGGTGGTCCGGGATGTACCGATCGGTGGTACCGCGTGAGTCGGTGCGTGGTCACGATGGCCGGATGCATCCTCACGACCCGTACCAGCAGCAGCCGCACCAGCAGCCGCACTATCCGCCGCACCAGTACCCGCCTCAGCCGCCGCCGATGGTGTATGTCCAGCAGCAGCCGAGCAAGGCCGCTGGTCTCGGGGGGTGGGCGATCGTCTTGTGGATCGCGTTGCCGGCGATGCTGATCGCGCTGTGCTGTGCGGGGTGCCTGCTGACCGGGTCCTTCTCGGCGTTCATGGAGGGTTTCAACGAGGGCTTCAACGAGGGCGTGTCGAATCCGTAGTGCTGTGGTGGCGACTCCCGGGCTCGAACCGGTGACCTCTGCGTGAAGGCATAGGAAAGGGCCTCTGGCTCCCGGGATTCCTCCCGAGGCCAGAGGCCCTTCCAATCGAGCCGCCTGACGGAATCGAACCGTCGACCTACGCATTACGAGTGCGTCGCTCTAGCCGACTGAGCTAAGGCGGCAACGATCGCCAAGTGTACGGCACGCACCAAGCCGGGGCGGAGCGGGATTCCCCGGACTCGGCGAACCGGACAACGGGCACGTTCGGGGTCGGCACGCCCCACCGTGCGGCGCTACGCTCCGGCGGGTGACCGACGACCACATCCCCCGAGACGAACCGGTCGACCCTCCGCCCGGTGACGGTACGCGTCCCGAAGCCCACACCGAGCCTGCGACCGAGCCGGAGCCGGCCAGCGGTCGGGCGGCGCCGCTGGGGCCGTACGCCGAGGAGGCGTCCGGGGGGCGGGCGGCGCGACGGCCGCGCAGCACCGATCCGCTGGAGCTGGGCTTCACGCCGCGTAAGCCGGTGCCGTGGCTTGCGCCGTTCCTGCTGATCAGCACCGGTCTGCGGACGTTGTTGGCGGTGCTGTTCGGGGCGTACCTGGACAAGCGGGAACTCCAGAAGGCGCTGGACGCGGAGGTCGCCCGTGAGGTCGGGCCGGACGGCGGGCTCTGGCTCGACTACGTGGCCGACCTGGGCGACGGGTTCAACGCCACGTACTCGGTGGCGTACCTGCTCGCGCAGCGGGAGCTGGAGGTGGACGGGCACCGGCTGCCCCGGGCGCAGACCCTGGTGATGGGCGGTGACCAGGTCTACCCGTCGGCCGCGTACGAGGCGTACGAGGACCGGTGCAAGGGGCCGTACCAGGCGGCGCTGCCGACCACGCCGCCGGAGCAGCCGACGATCTTCGCGGTGCCCGGCAACCACGACTGGTACGACGGGCTGACCGCGTTCCTGCGGTTGTTCGTCCGCACCCGGGACCGCCACTTCGGCGGCTGGCGGACCGGCCAGTCCCGCTCGTACTTCGCCGCCGAGCTGCCCGCCGACTGGTGGCTGCTCGGACTCGACGACCAGTCCGGCTCGTACGTCGACGATCCGCAGCTCACCTACTTCGACGCGGTGGCGGAGAAGCTGGGCCCGCAGAGCAAGGTGATCCTGGCGGTGCCGGCTCCGGCCTGGGTGAAGGCCGTCGACCAGCCCACCGCGTACGACTCGATCGACTATTTCATCCGGACCATCGTCGCGCCCACCGGCGCCCGGGTACGCCTGCTGATCTCCGGCGACCTGCACCACTACGCCCGCTACACCGGGCCGGACGGCCGACAACTGGTCACCTCGGGCAGTGGCGGGGCCTACCTGTACCCGACGCACAAACTGCCCGAGAAGATCGAGGTGCCGCCCCGGGACACCCTGGCCCGACGGTCCAGCCCCTCTCGCGCGTACGAGCTGGCCGCCCGCTACCCCGACGCGGCCCGCTCCCGCCGGTACGGCTGGGGGATCTTCGGCCGGTTGCCGCTGCGCAATCCCGGCTTCTCCACTCTGCTGGGCATCCTGCACACCCTGCTGATGCTCTCCATGGCCGGGGTGACCGACTTCCGTGCGGAGGCCTCCGAGCAGCGGCTGTTCAGCGTGCCGCTGGTGGCGATGGTGCTGGTGACCGTGCTCGCGGCGGCCATGTTCGCCAAGCCGCCCAGTTCCAGCGGCAAACGGCACGCCCGGCACTGGCTGCTGGGTGTCGGGCACGGGCTGGCCCACGTCGGGTTGGGAGCCGCCGGCACCTGGGCGTGGCTGTCGCTGCCCTTCCACGACTGGCCCTGGCCGCTGCCCGCAGTGGCCGCCGCCACGGTCTACCTGCCGGTGATCGGTTTGGTGGCCAGTCAACTGGTGGCCGGGTACCTGCTGGTCGCGAGCGCGTTCGGGGTGAACGTCAACGAACTCTTCGCTGGGCAGGGCATCGAGGACGCCAAGGGCTTCGTGCGGATGCGCATCGACCCGGACGGCACGCTCACCCTCTATCCGATCGCGGTCGACCGGGTAGGCCGCCGGTGGCGCGTCAATCCCGACGACTCCCCCGAAGCCTCCTGGCTCGCCCCGGCCCGTCCGCTGCGTCCCCGCCTGGCCGAACCTCCCGTCGTCCTGCGCTGACCGCACCGACGAGGGCGGTGGGCGCGTCCGCCGCCCTCGTCGGTGGTCCAGGAGGAGGTCGGTACGGAGGGCTCGGCGGAGCGCTGTGCTCAGGTTCTCGGAGAAACCGTCACATGCCGGAGGATGTCGTCGACGACGCTGCTCAACGGCGCGGTGGCGTCGATCAGGACGCCGCTGCTGGGGATGTCCTCCCTCGTCCGGTGCAACCGTTCGATGAGCGCGCGTTCCGCCGGTCGTCCGCCCCACTCCTCGGTCGGCCGCGCGTCGAGCCGCCGCCGCAGGGTCTCCAGGTCGACGTCGAGGACGAAGACGCCGTCGAAGAGGTCGATGAACTTGGAGAAGTTCCGGGACCCGCCGCAGAAGAAGGTCAGCGGCTCGTCGTCCCGGGCGACCAGGGCCCGTACGTCCTCGATCCGCCAGATGTGGTGCTCGTGCCCGAAACCGTCCACCGGCTCACCGGTCTCCGGGTCGCCCTGGTACGCCAGCTCCCGGTCACCGTTGACGGCATGATGACCGCGTCGTTGCAGCTCCTTGCAGACCGAGGTCTTCCCGGTGCCGGAGACACCCTCGACCAGATAGTTCCGCACACCCATCGCGGCAGGATAGCGAGCGGGGCACGGCAGGCGCCGTCCCCGCACGGGTCACCGCCGGGGCGCCACACCCTCCGGGCCGGACTGGTCGCGGCTGTCGTAGGCGCGGCGTGAACCGCACACGTCGGCGCGGGAGCACAGGGAGCGCGAGCCGTCGGCGTCCAGGCGTACGGTGACGGCGTCGCGGGGCACGCTGTGGCCCACCACCCGGCCCTCACCCTTGGGGGTGGAGACGCGACTGCCGACCTCGGGCGCGGACTCCTGGAATTTCGCGTACAGGGGATGTTCGTACTTGAGACAACACATCAGCCGGCCGCAGGCACCGGAGATGCGCAGCGGGTTGAGCGGCAGATCCTGGTCCTTGGCCATCCGGATGGTGACCGGCTCGAAGTCGTTCAGGAAGGTGGCGCAGCACAGGTCACGCCCGCAGGAGCCGATGCCGCCCTGCACCCGGGCCGAGTCGCGGGCCGACAACTGGCGCAGCTCCACCCGGCAGTGCAGGGTCGCCCCGAGGTCGCGGACCAGGGAACGGAAGTCCACCCGGTGCGGCGCGGTGAAGTAGATGGTGCTGCGCTCGCCGCCGCCGTCGGCGCTGCCGAGCACGTGGTCGATCGCCACCACCTTCATCGGCAGGCCGTGCTCCCGGATCAGCCGCTTCGCCGCGACCTTCGCCTCCGCCTTGCGACGCCGCAGCGTCTCGTCCCGGCGCAGGTCCTCCTCCTGCGCCAGCCCGGCCAGTCGGGGGAAGCCCTCGGTGTCGTCGCTGACCCACTGCGCGGCCCAGACGCACTCCGCCACCTCGGGCCCGTCGTCGGTGGGCACCAGCACCTTGTCGCCGACCTGCGGTCGGAAGTCACCCGGGTCGAGGTAGTAGAGACGCCCGTACCGCTGGAAGCTGACCGCGCAGAGCATGCCCATGCTCCTCACCCTACGACGCGCCGCCGGTTTTCCGTCGGGCCGAGGTGAGGGGTGACCGCACCGCGTAATCATCCATGACTGTCGACTCGACCGATCCCGTGCCACCTACCGGTACGACGATGGCGGACCGGACGGCTGAATCCTCCGTCACGGGCGGGACAAACGAGGCGCGACAGCGTTGAGTGTGGGGACAGACCTGCGGGGGGTGCAGGGAAGTCACGGCGCCGCCGCGAGGGCCTCACCGGGCACCCGCGTGCGGCGCCGTGCTGCGTGCCGGCGCACCCGCCCACCCGCCGAGCCCGACCGACGGCCGTGAACCGGGATAGTCCGGCCGCCCGGGCTGCTACCAGCCGACGCGGGTTGTCGACCCGCCCGGGGCGGTGCCGGGGCGGAACCGGGGCGACGCCGCGCGCATCGGGGACTCGGCCAGGCTCGGGGCCCACTGCCGCAGCAGCGTCTCCGCCCCGTCGTACGCGACGCAGAGCACGGCCAGCACCCGGGCCGCGATCTCGGCGGCGGCAGGCGTGCCCGGCGACGAGGGCCCGGAATGCGGCGACTCGCGGGTGATCGTGGTGGCCGCGACCACCGAGACCGCCTCGGCCGAGCCGATCACCTCGGCCAGGGTGCGGGCGACGGCGAGCCGGCTGCCCTCCACCCAGTCGGCGAGGGCGTCGGCGTACCCGGCGGTGGCTTCCAGCCGCCCCACCAGGCTCTCCGGGCCGTCGTCGAGGTGGCGCAGCAGCATCGTCCGGGACTGCCCGTACGCGGCGGCGGCCGGCCCGGACCAGAGCAGCGGATCGGTCAGCGTGGCGCAGGCGTGGTCGTACCCGTGCACGTGCCGGCGCACCGTGTGCCCGGCACCGGCCAACGGTGCCGCCCGCAGGTCGAGGAAGCTGCGCAGGGCGTCGCCGGGCAGCACCTGCATCCGGCGCAGCAGCGGCCAGACCCGGTGGCCCTCCGGAACCCCGGCGGCGAGCAGGGTGTCGACCCGGCGCAGCAGGTCCATCCCGGGCTCGGCGAGCCGGTCCAGGGCGTCCATCACCTCTCCCCGGCCAACCGGCGGGAGGCGGCGGAGTCGGTGTCGGAATACCGGTCGGCGGCCTGGCGAAGCGCGGTCGCCGTCGCGGACAACTGCGCGGCGGCGGCGTGCGCCTCGCGGGCCCGGTCGCCGGTGGCGTTGACCCACTGCCGGTGCAGCGCCCGCCCGATCTCACCGGGCCGCCCGGGCGCGTCCGCGCCGAACGAGACCTGCGCGGGGTCGGCGGCGGTGACCGAGCGGGACAGCGCGGTCAGCGTGGCGCTCGCCTCGTCGAGGCGTGCGGCCAGGGCACGAAGGGTGTCCATCTCACGCCCCCGTCAGTGGCCGGTAGGCGGTGAACGTCTCGTTGTGCAGCTTCTCCCGGGCCCACTGGGCGGCGTCCGCCGCAGCGGTCACCGCGGCCCGCACCGAACCCGCGACGTCGCGCGGCTGGCGGGTGTGCAGCGGGCCGAGGAAACGCACGTCGGTGATCCGGCCACCGGCGGTCACCACCACCTCGACCAGTCCGTCCGGCGACCGGACGGTGACCTCGACCGTCGCCACGGCCTGGTCGAACTCGGCCTGGAGGGACTCGATCCGGCGGTAGCGTCGGACCGCCTCCTCGATCCACGCCTCGTCGATCTCGCCCCGCGGCATCAGCGGACTCCTCCCCAGCCGTCCTCACTGTGCGTACCGCCGCCGTCACCACGGCACACCGGACCGTACCGCACCAGAATTGGGCGTGTCGATGCCTGCGCGGATCCCGGAGCTGACCGCCCCGTCAGGACTCGGCATCCGGTGGTGCGCGGGGGTCAGCCCTTCCAGAGGGCGAGCATCATCGACTCGACCGCGATCCGGGGCTTGACGTTCGACTCGATCGCGGACCGGCAGGCGAGCACCGCCTCCAGGCGCCGCAGCGCCCCCTCCGCCTGCCACTTGCGGGCACCGGCGTCGGCCAGGTCGGCGGTGTCGGTGTGCACCGGCGCCACCGGCGCCGCCCAGGCGACGGCGAGTGCGTCCCGATAGAAGGCGGCCAGGTCGACCAGGGCCCGGTCCAGCGCGTCCCGCTGGGCCCGGGTCGCCCGGGACTTCTGGCGTCGTTCCAGCTCCTTCAACTGGCCGGCGGACCCTCGGGCGGCGCCCGCCGCGCCCCGGCCGGTGCCGCCCGCGCCGAGCGCGGTCTCCAGCGCGGCGCGCTCGGCCGCGTCCAGCTCGGCCACGGACGCCTCGGCCTCCGCCTCGGCCGCCTCGATCAGCGCGGACGCCGCGTCGAACGCGGCACCCACCCCGGTCAGCCGACGCGGCACCGCGAGCACCGCGTCCCGCCGCGACCGGGCCTGCGGATCGCCGGCCAGCCGCCGGGCCCGCCCCACGTGCCCCTGGGTGGCCGCCGCCGCCCACCGGGCCACGTCGGGCGCGATGCCGTCGCGGCGTACCAGCACCTCGGCGACCGCCTCGGCGGACGGCTGTCGCAGCGGTACGACCCGGCAGCGCGACCGGATGGTCACCGAGATGTCGTCCGGGTGGGTGGACGGCGCACAGAGCAGGAAGACCGTCCGGGGCGGCGGTTCCTCCACGGCCTTGAGCAGCGCGTTGCCGGCCGCCTCGGTCAGCCGGTCGGCGTCCTCGATGATCACCACCTGCCAGCGCCCGCCGGACGGGGTGCTGGCCGCCCGGAGCACCAGCGCCCGCATGTCGTTGACGCCGATGGAGAGTCCCTCGGGTACCACCAGCCGCACGTCGGCGTGGGTGCCGGCGAGCGTGGTGTGGCACCCCGGGCAGGTGCCGCAGCCGGTGCCGTGGACGCACTGCAACGCGGCGGCGAGGGCGCGTGCCGCCACCGACCGCCCCGATCCCGGCGGCCCGGTGAAGATCCACGCATGGGTCATCCCCGCGCCCGGGTCGATCCCCGGGGGCGTACCGTCGCCCTCGTCCGGGCCGTCCGGGGACACCGTCGGCCCGGTGGTGTCCGGGCCGTCGGCGGCACGCAGCACCGCGGCGGCGGCCGACGCCGCGCGGCGCAGCGTCTCCACCGCCTCGTCCTGCCCGACCAGGTCGGCGAAGGCGTCCGGCATCAAGTTCGCTCCGTCGTCACCAGCTCCGATGGGGATAACTCGGGCTGGACCGAGGTGTCCGGACCGTTCGCCGGGTCCGGGTGGTCGATGCCGCCGGGGGCACCGAGCAGCTCCTCCACCCGGCGGGCCACCCGCTCGGCGATCTCCTCGGCCGGACGGGAGCCGTCGAGCACCAGGTACCGCTTGGGGTCGGCGGCGGCCAGGTCGAGGAAGGCGTACCGGACCCGCTCGTGGAAGGTGACCGACTCGGCCTCCAGCCGGTCGGCGGCCTGGCTCCGCGCGGCCACCCGGGACAGCCCGGTCCGCGGGTCGACGTCGAGCAGCACCACCAGGTCGGGCTTGAGCCCACCGGTGGCCCAGGAGGAGAGCCAGGAGACCTCGTCGACCGGCAGGGTACGACCGGCGCCCTGGTATGCCAGGGACGAGTCGACGTACCGGTCACTGATCACCACCGCGCCCCGGACCAGGGCGGGACGGACCACGGTGGCCACGTGGTGGGCCCGGTCGGCGGCGTAGAGCAGGGCCTCGGCGCGCGGTGAGGGCGCCTCGTCGCCGGTGGTGTCCAGCACCATCGACCGGATCCGGGAGCCGACGGCGGTCGCGCCCGGTTCCCGGGTCACCACCACGTCCCGCCCGTCGCCGCGCAGCCGCTCGGCGAGCTGGGCGAGCTGGGTCGACTTGCCCGCGCCCTCGCCGCCCTCGAAGACCACGAAGAGCCCGGCCGAGACGAACGGCTCGGCCGGCATCAGCGGGCGACCCCGGATCGACCCCCACAGGTCGGCCAGGACCGGTACGCCCTTCTTGTCGTCCATCTGCCCGAACGCGCTGATCCCGGCGAAGATCCCGGCGGCACCGGCGACGAGCAGCAGCAGCCGCGTCGAGGAGACCGAGATGCCCAGGTCGGCGATCTCGAACGTACGGGAGCCGCCGACTCCGGCGAGCAGGCTGCCCAGCGCGATGGCCAGGATCAGCACCAGCCGGGTACCGATCTGCACCACCGCGAAGACCCGGCCGCGTACCTCGTCGGCGACCTCGCCGCCGAGCAGCGTGGTGCCGGAGAGGAAGGCCATGCCGGCCCCGGCGCCGACCAGGATCGCGCCGACCAGCGCCATGGACAGGTGGAAGGCGAAGGCAAGCGTCATCACCGAGGCGCTGGCCAGCACGATGCTCATGCCGAACCAGCGCCGCCGGGACATGTCCCGGACGATCATCGGACCGAGCCCGATGCCGAGGGCGAGGCCCACGAAGATCGCGCCGAACAGCAGGTAGAACGCGGCGTCACCGGCGCCGAGCGAGGCGGCGAAGAACCGGGCGGTGCCGATCACGATGCCGCCGCCGGCGAAGGCGCCGAGGATGCCCAGGACCAGCCCGCGTACCAACGGGGTCTGCCCGATGAACCGCCAGCCCTCGGCGAACTGGCGCAGCATGCTCTGCTCGGTGCGGTCCTGCTCGTCGGTCTGGCCCTGGCTGATCTCCTTGATGCCGAACGCCACCACCAGGGCGGTGGCGAGCCGGGAGAACGCGTTGAACCAGAGCGCGAGTTGGGCCGGTTCGGCCCAGGAGGGCATCTCGCCGCCGGTGGCCGCCCGGATGACGCCGTCGAGCGAGGAGAGCACGATCGCGGCGAAGACCGGGGTGAGGCCGTACGTGGTGATCAGGGTGAGCTGGTTGGCGGTCTCCAGCCGGGCCCGAGGGATGAGGTTCGGGACCGCGGCCTCCTTGGCCGGGATCCAGAGCAGGGTGACCGTCTCGATCAGGAACGTGGCGATCGCCGCCCAGCTCACCACCCGCGCGCCGCTGGCACCGGTGAGTGCGTACAGCGGGATGGAGGCGAACAGCACGAACCGCAGCACGTCGCAGATGACCATGGTCCAGCGGCGGTCGAACCGGTCGGCGAGCACCCCGGCGAACGGGCCGAGGACCAGCGCGGGCAGCAGCCGGATGGCGATCACGCCACCGAACGCGGCTCCCTTGGCAGTGTTGCCCTCCACCTGCGCGGCGGCGAAGACACTGGTGGCGAGCAGGCCGAGCCAGTCGCCGAAGGAGGCGGCACCGAGCACGATCCAGAGCCGACGGAACGGGCGGATGCGCAGCACCGAGCGGATCGCGCCGTAGCCGGACAGGTCGGCCTGGGCGGCGGGTGGACTCTTCGGGTCGGCGGTCTGGCCGGCGGCACCGCCGCCGGGTAAGCCGGTCGTGTCCCGGCCGGATGTCCCGGCGGGCTGGTCCGTGGACGGCGACACGCCGGACGACTCGCCGTTGAACTGGCTTTCGATGGCCGTACCTCCACGTGCCGGCCCATCGCTGGGCACCCCCGGTGGAACACTCTAGTCCCGACGGGGACCTCTCCCCGTCGCGCATCACCTGCTCGCCGAGCCTAGGACGCGGTTGCCAACCCGATCCCGGCCGGTCAGATGCGAGGGTGTTTCGCATTCACCGTTTCACAGTTAGCGTGCACACGTGGCCACCGACAGCGATAACCTGCGCCACCGGCTGGACCGGGCGACCGCGCACCTCGACCCCCCGTACGCGGTGGTGGATCTCACGGCCTACGACCACAACGCCGCCGCGTTGACCTCGCGGGTCGCCGGCAAGCCGCTGCGGATCGCCAGCAAGTCGCTGCGCTGCCGGGACCTGATCGCCCGCGCGCTCGCCCGCCCGGGCTGGCGGTCGGTGATGGCGTTCACGCTGCCCGAGGCGATCTGGCTGGTCCGGACCGGGGTCACCGCCGACGTGCTGGTGGCGTACCCGACCGCCGACCGGGGGGCACTCGCCGAGCTGGCCGCCGATCCGGCGCTGGCGGCGGCGATCACGCTGATGGTCGACGACGCCGACCAGCTCGACTTCTATGACACGGTGACTGCCCCGGGCCACCGCCCGGAGCTGCGCGTCTGCCTCGACCTGGACGCCTCGTGGCGACTGCTGGGCGGCCGGGTGCACGTCGGGGTCCGCCGCTCGCCGGTGCACACCGCCCGGGCGGCCGGACGGCTCGCCGCCACCGTCGCCCGACGAACGGGATTCCGGCTGGTCGGCCTGATGTCGTACGAGGCACAGATCGCCGGCCTGGGCGACGCCCCGCCGGGGCAGGCGGTGCTCGGCGCCGCGATCCGGGTGGCCCAGCGCGGGTCGTACCGCGAGTTGCTGGCCCGCCGGGGTGCGGCGGTGGCCGCGGTACGCGAACACGCCGACCTGGAGTTCGTCAACGGCGGCGGGACCGGCAGCGTGGCCGCCACCAGCGCCGATCCCGCGGTCACCGAGGTCACCGCGGGATCGGGCCTGTACGGGCCGACGCTGTTCGACGCGTACCGCACCTGGCGGCCCACCCCGGCGGCGTTCTTCGCCTGCGCGGTGGTCCGCCGACCGGCACCCGACCTGGCCACCGTGCTCGGCGGCGGCTGGATCGCCTCCGGTTCCGCCGCCGACAGCCGACTGCCCCGCCCGTGGCTGCCGACCGGCCTCAAGCTGCTCGGCGCCGAGGGTGCCGGTGAGGTGCAGACGCCGCTGACCGGCGCGCCGGCCGCCACCCTGCGCGTCGGGGACCGGGTCTGGTTCCGCCACGCCAAGTCCGGCGAGCTGTGCGAACGGGTGAACGAGCTGCACCTGGTCGACGGCGACCACGTGGTGGGCACCGTACCGACCTATCGGGGCGAGGGACACGCCTTCCTCTGAGCAGGCCGCACCGGGACCACGGCGAGGTTCTCCGCCGGAGTCGTGGCGAGGTGTGCTCGGAGCTGCCGATCCGGCGGGCCGGGCGGGTTCCCCGCGGGCTACGTCGCCGGGTCGGGTGAGGTCAGGCGCGCTGCTTGGCCGACGACTCGGCGGACTCGGCGATCTGGTCGTCGCCCGGCTTGGCGGGCTGCCCGACCGGCCGGCGGCCGGTGTCGCCCCGCGCCTCCATCTGACGGTGCAGGTACTCCCGGATCAGCGCCTTGGCCTCGATCAGCACCCGGTCGTCACCGTCCGCCGTGCGGCGGAACGCCAGCTTGATCAGGGAGTCCGCCGCCTCCACCGCGATCTCCAGGTGGAAACGCAGGTCAGGAACGTCGGCGAGCCCGAACCGCTCGGTGAGCACCCGGGCCAACTGGTCGGCGATCACCCCGTTGTTGTCGCGCTGCTCGTCGAGCAGATGCAGGTCGACCACGTCGCCGAAGTGCAAGGTACGGAAGCCGGGAACGGTGCGGTGCATCGTGATGTACTCGTCGATGCCCGCGTCGACCCCGTCCCACCAGTGTGTCAGGTCGTCCGAGGCGAAGCGTTCGTCGAGCCGCTGGAGGTAGGACTCCATCGTGCGCAGCGTGAGCGCCTGCACGATCGCCCGCTTGTCCGGAAAGAACTGGTAGACCGATCCGATCGCCACCTCGGCCCGCTCGGCGAGCAAGGTGGTGGTCAGCCCTTCGTACCCCACCTCGTCGACGAGCTCGGCGCAGGCGTCCAGCATCCGCTGGACGCGCGCGACGCTACGGCCCTGCACTGGTACGCGACGCAATGGGCCGGTCGTGGCGGCTGAAGTTGACACTCGCCACCCCCCTTCGACGGATGAACATATCTGCACGTCACGAGTTCGTGACTACCGGTATAACGAGCGGATGTCGATTGCGGTATTTACCAGGAAGAACGTTCCTGATATGAACTCGGTTCATATTCATCTTGAGGAGCGCGCCATGGTCGGCACCGGACGCACCCCCACCGCCTGGTCCAACTGGGGCGGCAACCAGCACAGCGTGGCGACCGCCGTCCTGCGCCCGACATCCGTCGCCGAGGTGGCCGAGCAGGTGCGCGCCGCCACCGCCGCCGGTGAACGGATCCGGCCGGTCGGCAGTGGACACTCCTTCACCCCCGTCGCGGTCGCCGACGGCCGGCGGATGGACCTGAGCCGACTAGCCGTCGACGTACGCGTGAACACCGATCGACGCCAGGTCACCGTACCGGCCGGGATGACGCTGCGGGAACTGAACTCACTGCTCGCCACGCACCACCTGGCGCTGCCGAACCTCGGCGACGTCGACGCGCAGACCGTGGCCGGCGCGATCTCCACCGGCACCCACGGCACCGGCGCCGGATACGGCGGACTGGCCACCTTCGTCGAGGCGCTGACCCTGGTCACCGGCACCGGCGAGATCCTGCACTGCTCCACCGAGCAACACCCCGACGTGTTCGACGCGGCCCGGATCTCGCTCGGCGCCCTCGGCGTCCTGGTCGAGGTAACCCTGCGCTGCGTGGACGCCTTCGTGCTGCGGGCCCACGAACGACCCGAACACCTGGACACTGTGCTCACCGGACTACCCGACCTGATCGAGCAGCACGACCACGTCGAGTTCTTCTGGTTCCCGTACACCACCCGGGTGCAGCTCAAGACCAACGACCGGACCACCGCCGACGACCGACCGTTGCCCCGCTGGCGCAGTTGGCTGGACGACGACTTCATGGCCAACAGCGTCTTCGCCGCCGCCTGCCGGCTCGGCCGCACCGTACCGGCCCTGGCCCCGCCGATCAGCGCCGTCAGCGCGCGGGTGCTCAGCGAGCGGGCCTACACCGGCCGCTCCGACACGGTCTTCTGCACCCCGCGCCGGGTCCGCTTCACCGAGATGGAGTACGCACTCCCGCGCGACGCCCTTCCCGAGGCACTCGACGCGCTACGCCGGATCATCGACAAACTGCCGTTCAAGGTGCTGTTCCCGATCGAGGTCCGCTTCACCGCCGCCGACGACATCTGGCTGTCGCACTCGTACGGCCGCGAGTCGGCGTACATCGCGGTGCACCAATACGTCGGGACGCCGTACGAGCCGTACTTCCGCGCCTTCGAGCAGGTGGCGACCGCCCTGACCGGACGCCCACACTGGGGCAAGCTGCACTGGCGCGACGCCGCCTCGCTGGCCGACGCCTATCCGCGCTGGTCGGAGTTCCAGCAGGTCCGCGCCCGACTCGACCCACACCGAACCTTCACCACCCCATACCTGGACACCCTGCTGGGCCGCCACCCCACGACCTGAACGACCCACCGATCCTGGCAGGGTGAGCGATCCTGACGCTTCACAATGCTGAAGAGGTGCGATCGTCACGGGACGTGACTTGGTGGATTGCGATCTCGCCGAAACCGATCTTGGTACGAAAGCACCCTTCCGGGGGCTGCCCTTTCGGGGGGCTGCCCTTCCGGGGGTGCTTTCGTGCCAAGATCGGGACCGTGCGTGCCGCCCGGGGACCGTGCGTGCCGCCCGGGGGGCGTCCGACGGTGTGCACCGGGTCCGCACACCCCTCGCGGCTCATCATGATCCGCACAACTTCACGGATACTGCTGCCTCAGGCGCCCTCGGAGACAGCAGTATCGCTGAAGTTGCGCGGATCTTGCCCCGTCCACGCGCAAGCGCACCGCCCACACGCTGACGCCCGCGTTGATCAAGGAGTTTTGGTCTCGGAGGAGCAGGTCTGAAGGCGCAAACTCCTTGGTCAACTCCGCCAGACCGGCCCATCGGGGGTGCGTCGCCCCGCACGGGACGGTCTGTGGGGAGTGCCGCGCTGACCGGGGGCGGGCCGTGGGGTGAGCGTCGGGTCTTCTGCCCGTGTCGCAGCTTCGTCCGGCCCAGCCGAGCCCAGCCCGGGTGTCGGCTCCGCCTGAAAACTGACCCCGTGGTTCCGGTTGAATTTTGACCCCTTCCGGAAGCATCGGGAGGTGCTGAGCGTGGAGGACTG
>NZ_JBEOWP010000025.1:0-49027 GCF_040296095.1 Micromonospora sp. NPDC002389 | reverse complement strand
ATTTCCGGGCAGCCCGACCGGCGCAGGGATCAAGCCTGACCGCCCGGAGCCGGTCGGGCTGCCCGGAACCCCCACCGCGCAACCAACGCCCGAACCCAAACCCACAGACATCACGACCCAGCCCGAACCGAAGCCCCACCAAGCTTCTCCACAACCGCCCGCACCCGAACCCCAGCCCGCAACGGCACCGCCGCCGTAGCCGCCCCCGCCAGGAACACCCACCCTTCCCGCAGCCGTACGCCGTGCCGACCGGCCAGCCGGATGCCCTCGTCGAGGGCCCGCCGCGGGTCGCCGAGGATGGCCGCCGTCGAGCCGACCTGGGCCACTCGTCCGTCGATCTCCAGCAGGACGCCGAGGTTCTCCAGCCCGTCGGGCACCGGTGACCAGGGGCCGATCACGAACGCGCCGGCCGAGGTGTTGTCGGCGATGACGTCCGGAAGCGAGAAGGTGAAGTTCGCGTACCGGCTGTCGATCAGCTCGATCGCCGGGGCGACCGCGCGGACCGCGTCGGTGAAGTCGCCGACCGGCTCGCCGGGTTCGGGCAGCCGGTCCAGCAGGAACGCCACCTCGGGTTCGACCCGGGGGTGGATGAAGCCGGTCACGTCGACCGTGCCGCCGTCGGGGACCCGCATCGCGTCGGTGAGCCGTCCCCAGATCACCTCGTCCACACCGACCTGGGCCATCTTCGCCTTGCTGGTGAGCCCCATCTTCAGCCCGACCAGCCGCTCGCCCCGGTCGAGCCGATGCTGCACCAGCGCGGCCTGCACCGCGTACGCGGCGTCGACGTCGAGACCGTTCTCGGCGGCGACCTGCGGTACGGCGGTGGCCGTGTCGGCCGCCCGGTCCAGTGTCGCCGCGATCTGCGCGATGTCCGGCCCAATCATGATTTCTCCTGCCCGGCGAGGTCCAGCGCCACGTCGACGATCATGTCCTCCTGCCCGCCGACCATCCGCCGCCGGCCGAGTTCGACCAGGATGGAGCGGACGTCCACGCCGTACCGGGCGGAGGCCCGTTCGGCGTGCCGGAGGAAGCTGGAGTAGACCCCGGCGTAGCCGAGGGAGAGGGTTTCCCGGTCCACCTGGACCGGCCGGTCCTGGAGCGGGCGGACGATGTCGTCGGCGGCATCCATCAGCGCGAACACGTCGCAGCCGTGCTTCCAGCCGTGCAGTTCGGCGACCGCGACGAAGACCTCCAGCGGCGCGTTGCCGGCCCCGGCGCCCATTCCGGCGAGCGAGGCGTCCACCCGGACGGTACGCCCGTGCGGGGCGTCCGGGCCGACCGCGTCGGCGCCCACGATGCGCCCGTGCTCGACGGCCAGCACGCTGTTGGCCACCCCGAGCGAGAGGTTGTGGTGGGCGTGGATGCCGATCTGCGTGGTCGGTTCCAGCACCTGCCGGTACGCGTCGACGCGCTGCGCCACGTCGGACATCAGCAACCGGCCGCCGGAGTCGGTGACGTAGACGCAGTGCGCCCCGTACGACTCCATCAGCTTGGCCTGCGCGGCCAGCCCGGCCGGGTCGTTCATGTGCGACATCATCAGGAAGCCGGAGACGTCCATGCCGTTCTCGCGGGCCCACGAGATGTGCTGGGCGGAGATGTCGGCCTCGGTGCAGTGGGTGGCGATCCGGACGCTGGTCACGCCGAGCGCGCGGGCCGCCTTGAGGTCAGCGATGGTGCCGATGCCGGGCAGCAGCAGGGTGGTCAGCTTCGCGGTGGTCATCACCTCGGCCGCCGCCGCGATCCAGTCGGCGTCGCTGGCCGCGCCGTGGCCGTAGTTGACGCTGGAACCGGCGAGACCGTCGCCGTGCGCCACCTCGATCGCGGCGACCCCGGCGGCGTCCAGCGCGGCGGCGATGGTGCGGACCTGGTCGACGGTGTACCGGTGCGCGATGGCGTGCATGCCGTCGCGCAACGTCACGTCCTGGATGTACAGCTCGGTCACCGGTCCGCCCTCCACGACCGCAGCGGCGTTCGTCGTCGTCACGCCCGCACCCCCTCGGCGCGCAGGGCGACCAGGCGCTGCGCGGTCCGCAGCGCGGCCGAGGTAATGATGTCCAGGTTCCCGGCGTACGCGGGCAGGTAGTGCCCGGCACCGGCGACCTCCAGGAAGACCGTCACCTGTACGCCGGTGAGCTGCCGCCCCAGCGTCGGCACGTACGCGTCCACCCGGTCGAACTGCACGTCCTGCTTGAGCCGGTAGCCGGGGACGTACTCCTGCACCTCGGCGACCATCGCGGCGACCGACTCGGCGATGGCGGCCCGGTCGGCGTCCGGGTCGGGGCAGAGGCAGTACACGGTGTCCCGCATCAGCAGCGGCGGCTCCGCCGGGTTCAGCACGATGATCGCCTTGCCGCGTTCCGCGCCGCCGACCACTTCGATCGCCCGGGCGGTGGTCTCGGTGAACTCGTCGATGTTGGCCCGGGTGCCCGGACCGGCGGACCGCGATGCGATCGAGGCGACGATCTCGCCGTACGCCACCGGGGTGACCCGGCGGACCGCCGCCACGATCGGCACGGTCGCCTGCCCGCCGCAGGTCACCATGTTCAGGTTCGTCTCGTGCAGGTGCTCGTCGAGGTTGACCGGCGGCACCACGTACGGGCCGATGGCGGCCGGGGTCAGGTCGACCACCGTGCGCCCGTGGCTGCGCAGCACCGCGTCGTTGTGTCGGTGCGCGCCGGCCGACGTGGCGTCGAAGACCAGGTCGACGTCGGCGAACTCGGGCATCGCGACCAGCCCGTCCACCCCCTCGGCGGTGGTGGCCACGCCGAGGCGTCGAGCGCGGGCCAGACCGTCGGAGGCCGGGTCGATGCCGGCCATCGCCACCATCCGCAGGCCCGCCGCGCCACCGTCGGCGTCACCGCCCGAGCGGAGCACCTTGATCATCAGATCGGTACCGATGTTGCCGGACCCGATCACCGCCACTCCGGCCATCAGGACGCCTCCTTCGCGAAGCAGGCCCGGACCGAACCGAGCCCGGAGATCCGTGCCTCGTACGCCGCGCCGGGCGTCACCGGCACCATCGGACCGAGCGCACCGGAGAGCACCACGTCACCGGCGCGCAGCGGGTCACCGGCGCGGGCCAGCGTGCCGGCCAGCCAGGCCAGCGCGTGCAGCGGGTTGCCGAGGCAGGCCGCCCCGGCACCGACCGACACCGGTTCCCCGGCGTGTTCCAACACCATCCCGGCCAGCCGCAGGTCCACGTCGCTCACCCGACGCGGTGAGGTGCCCAGCACGAACAGTCCGCTGGAGGCGTTGTCCGCCACGGTGTCCACGATGGAGATGTCCCACCCGGCCACCCGCGAGTCGACGACCTCGATGGCCGGCAGCAGGTGGTCGACGGCGCGCAGCACGTCCACGGTGGTGACCCGGGCGTCGGGCAGGTCGGCGCCGAGCACGAAGGCGATCTCGGCTTCGACCCGGGGCTGGAGCAGCCGGTCCAGGGCGATCTCGGCCCCGTCGGGCACCGCCATGACGTCGGTGAGCACACCGAAGTCCGGCTCGTACACGCCGAACGCCTCCTGCACCGCCCGGGAGGTCAGCCCGACCTTCGCGCCCACCCGGCGCTGGCCGGACGCCAGCCACTCGCGGACCTGGATCTGCTGCACCCGGTACGCCGCCTCGACGTCCCCTTCGGGCAGCAGCCGCCCGCGCAGCGGCGGGCACGGCTTCCCACTCGCCCGAGCCTCGATCAGTTCCCGGGCGGCCAGTTCGACATCAACGGTCATGACAGCTCCTCGCTGCGCTCGGACCCGCCACGAGCCTCGACCAGCACTGCATTGATGATTCGCTCGCTACGCTCGCTCATGAGAGATCCACACAGACGTTGGTGAGTTCGGAGTAGAAGTCGAGCGAGTGCACGCCGCCCTCGCGGCCGATGCCGGACGCCTTCACCCCGCCGAACGGGGTACGCAGGTCGCGCAGGAACCACGTGTTGACCCAGACGATGCCGGCGTCCAGCCGGGCGCCGGCCCGGTGCGCCCGACCCACGTCCCGGGTCCACACGGTCGCCGCCAGGCCGTACTCGGTGCCGTTGGCCAGGTCGTACGCCTCGTCCTCGGTGTCGAAGGGCGCGACGTGCACCACCGGTCCGAAGATCTCCTCGCGGTTGGTGCGGGCGTCCGGGCCGAGCCCGGTCAGGACGGTCGGCTGCACGTACGCGCCACCGTCGCGGACATCGCCGAACTGCGGCACCCCGCCGCCGGTCAGCACCTGCGCCCCCTCGGAGCGGGCCAGGTCGTAGTGGCCGAGCACCTTGTCCCGGTGGGTGTGCGAGATCAGCGGCATGTTCACGGTCGCCTCGTCGGCGGGCCAGCCGTACGCCAGCTCGGCGGCGCGGGCGGCCAGCCGCTCGGTGAACTCCTCGAACACCGGCCGCTGCACGAGGATCCGCTCGGTGCAGAGGCACACCTGGCCGCCGTTGGTGAAGCTGGACCGGACCGATCCGGCGACCGCCGCGTCCAGGTCGGCGTCGGCGAAGACCAGCCCGGCGTTCTTACCGCCGAGCTCGAAGCTGACCGCCTTCACGCCGTCGGCGGCGGCGCGCATGATGGCGCTGCCGGTGGCGGACTCCCCGGTGAAGGTGATCGCGTCGACGCTCGCGTGCCGGGTGAGGGACTCCCCGGCCGAACCAGGACCGAAGCCGTGCACCAGGTTGAACACCCCCTCGGGCACACCGGCCGCCGCCATCACCTCGGCGAGCAGCGTGGCCGAGGCGGGGGTCTCCTCGCTGGGCTTGACCACCACGGCGTTGCCGCAGGCCAGCGCCGGTGCGACCTTCCAGGTCAGCAGCAGCAGCGGCAGGTTCCACGGCACGATCACCGCGACCACGCCGACCGGCTTGCGGACCGCGTAGTTGAGTGCCCGGCCGCCGGTCGGGGTGACCGTGGTGAACGACTCGGTCGGCGCGGTCGCCACGATCTCGGCGAAGGCCCGGAAGTTGGCCGCGCCACGCGGGATGTCCAGGGTGCGGGCCTGCGAGATGGCCTTGCCGGTGTCGGCAACCTCGGCGGTGACCAGGTCGTCGAAGCGGCGCTCCAACTCGTCGGCGACCCGACGCAGGACCTCGGCGCGTTCCCGCTCCCCCATCCGGCCCCACGGCCCGCGCAGCGCCGCCCGGGCCGCCGCGACCGCGTCGTCCACCACCGACGCGCCGGCCTCGACCACCTCGAAGACCGGTTCGCCGGTGACCGGGCTCCGTCGGGTGAAGCGGGGGCCCTCGTCGTGGAACTCGCCGCCGACGAAGTTGCGCAGCAGGACAGGGCCGTCCGGCGCGTGCCCGGTCATCAACCGGGGGTCCCAGCGGGTCATCGACGTCTCCCGCGCCCGATCGCCACCGCCGCACCGGCCACCGCCGCCAGCACACCGGCGGCCACCGCGCCGAGCACCTGGTACTGCCGGCGAACCCGGCGGCGCACCTGCGCGTACGGGACGGTGGAGAAGGAGACCATCTCGTACTGGGAGACGTACCGTCCGGGCAGCGCCCGCTCCAGGGCGTGCTCGACCTTCTTGCGGGTCCGGAAAACCGGCGAGGCGACCTTGTCGCGCATCTCCACGAAGTTGGCCAGTGCCATCCGGGCGATCGCCTCGGCGTTGCCCTGCCGGCGCTGCTGGAACAGCGGCAGCGCGGCGGACCAGTCGTCGTCGCACTCGGACAGGCAGCGGTCCAGCTCCACCACGTCCTCGAAGGCACAGTTCGCGCCCTGGCCGTAGAACGGGACGATGGCGTGCGCCGCGTCGCCGAGCAGGCCGACGCGTCCGTTCACCTGCCACGGGTCGCAGCGCACCGTGCCGAGAACGCCGACCGGGTTGTGCTGGTAGTCGTCGACCAGGTCGGGGGCGAGCGGCAGCAGGTCCGGGTAGTGCTGGGCGAAGTGCCGTTCGATCGCCGCCTTGCTGCCCAGCGACGCGAAGCTCGCGGTGCCGTGGGTGGGCCAGAACAGCGTGCAGGTGAAGGAGCGGTCCGGGTTGGGCAGCGCGATCATCATCGAGGTGCCGCGCGGCCAGATGTGCAGCGCCCCCTCGTCGAGGGCGAAGTCACCACCGGCCGGCGGGATGCTCAGTTCCTTGTAGCCGTAGTCGAGGAAGTCGACGCTCTCGGTGAGCAGGCCGTGTTCGAGCAGTTGTCCGCGTACCGCCGAGCCGGCACCGTCGGTGCCGAGGACGACGCGCGCGTCCGCGGTGACCGCGCCCTGCGGGGTCTCGAAGGTCATCCGCGCGGTGTCCGGGTCCAGGCCGACCAGCCGGTGGTCGAAGGCGATCCGCACGCCGGGCAGCTTCGCGGCGGCCTCCAGCAGCGCGTTGTTCAGCGCACCCCGGCTGATCGAGTTGATCGCCCGGTCGCCGGAGACGCTGTACGACTGGAAGCCGGGCTCACCGAGCACCGGGTGCACCATCCGGCCGCGCATCGGCAGCGCGTCGGCCATCACCTGCTCGTCGAGCCCGATCCGGCGCAACGCGTCGAGCCCGCGCTCGGAGAGCGCCAGGTTGATCGACCGGCCCCGTTCGACGGTCCCGGTACGCGGGTCCGGCCGCCGCTCGTACAGCGCCACCGGATAGCCCCGGCGGGCCAGGAAACAGGCCAGCAGGCAGCCGGCCAGCCCGGCGCCGACCACGGCGATCTCGTCGCGTTCCCGGTTCATCCAGCTCTCCCAACGGTCGCGGCCAGCGCGTCGGCGACCCGCCAGCAGTCGTGGTACGTCGAGTAGAGCGGCACCGGGGCGAACCGGACGACGTCCGGCTCCCGGGCGTCGGCGATCACTCCGTGCTCGTACCGGAGCCGCTTGGTCAGCTCCCTGGCGCTGCCCTCGCCGAGTCTGACCGAGAGTTGGCAGCCACGGCGACCCGGGTCGCGCGGGGTGATCACGGTCAGCGGCCGGTCGACGGTCACCTCGTCCAGCAGCCGCTCCAGGTAGCCGGTGAGCCGCAGGCTGCGCTCGCGCAGCGTGGGCATCCCGACCGCGTCGAACAGCTCCAGCGAGGTACGCACCGGCCCCATCGAGAAGATCGGCGGGTTGGAGATCTGCCACGCCTCCACGGTGGACGGTGGGCGGCTGACCGGGGTCATCTCGAAGCGGGTCGCCGCCGCCGTGCTCCACCAGCCCTCGAAGCGGGGCAGGTCCGCATCGCCGTGGTGCCGCTCGTGTACGAACACCCCGCCGAGCGCGCCCGGCCCGGAGTTGAGGTACTTGTACGAGCACCAGGCCGCGAAGTCGACGTCCCAGTCATGCAGCGACAGCGGCACGTTGCCGGCGGCGTGCGCCAGGTCCCAGCCGACCACCGCCCCGGCGGCCCGGCCGGCGGCGGTGATCGCCGGGATGTCCATCAGCTCGCCGGTGAGGTAGTTGACGCCGCCGAGCAGCAGCAGCGCGACGGTGTGCCCCTCGGCGGCCAGGAACGCGGTGACGTCCTCGGTGCGCAGGGTGTCCTCGCCCGGTCGCGGCGTCAGCCGGACCACGGTGGCGTCCGGGTCGAGGCCGTGGAAGCGGGCCTGGCTGCGCACCGCGTAGCTGTCCGAGGGGAAGGCGCTGTCCTCGATGACGATCCGGGTCCGCGTGCCGCTCGGCCGGTAGAAGCTGACCATCAGCAGGTGCAGGTTGACCGTGAGCGAGTTCATCACCACGGTCTCGGTGGGCAGGGCGCCGACCAGTCGCGCGGCCGGGGCCGTCAACAGCTCGTGGTACGGCAGCCAGGGTCGTTCCGCCTCCAGGTGCCCCTCGACACCGAGCCGCCCCCAGGCGTCCACGTCGGCCAACAACTCGTCCCGGGTGGCCCGGGGTTGCAGGCCGAGCGAGTTGCCGGCCAGGTAGGCCGCCTCGGGATGGTGACCACCGTCGGCCGGTGGCACATGGAACAGGTGCCGGTGTCCGGGGTCGGTGGCGTCCAGCCGGAGGGCTTCGGCCTCGTCGAGGCGTGGCGCCTCGGCCTCGTTCGTCGTCATCGTCGCCTCACATCGCGGTACGGGCGGACCACAGCTCGGGGAAGACCACCCGGGCCATGCTGCGTTGCAGCCAGGCCAGCCCGGCGGAGCCGCCGCTGCCGACCTTGGCGCCCATGGTGCGCTGCACCGCCTTGATGTGGTGGTGCCGCCAGTCGCCGAACTGTTCGGCGACCTCGGTCAGCGCCTCACCGAGCATCCGCAGGTGGTTGTCCGGGCCGGAGTCGGCGTAGATCCGCACCCAGGCCGCCTCGACGGCGGGGTGCGGCTCGTGCTCGACCGCCACGTCCCGCTCCACCAGGTCGGCGGGCAGCTCATGGCCGTGCCGGGCGAGCAGGGCGACCACCTCGTCCCAGACGCTCGGCGTGCCGAGACCGGCGGTCAGCTCGGCGTGCACCTCGGTCTGCCGACGGAACGGCCGGATCAGCGCCGGGTCGCGCAGCCCGAGCAGGAACTCCAGGTGGCGGTACATGGCCGACTGGAAGCCCGAGCCCTCGCCGAGCAGGTTGCGGAAGCGGTTGAAGTCGGCCGGGGTCATCCAGCGCAGTCCCCGCCAGGCGGCGTTGAGCCCTTCCAGGTGCAGCGCGGCCCGACGCAGCGGGGCGAGCGCCTCCCAGACCCGGTCGCCGCGCAGCAGCCGGGCGGCGTCGCGCAGTTCGTGGCAGGTCAGGCCGAAGTACAGCTCCATGATCTGGCTGACCATCAGGAACGACATCTCGCCCGGGTCGTCGCTCAGCGGCTGCTGCAACCGGTGCAGCGTGCTGGCCTGCACGTACGCGTCGTACGGCACCCGCTCGGCGAACTCCAGCGTCGGCTCGCCGCCGTTGCGTGCGGCACGGGCCGCGCGCTGGCGGCCGGTGACCGGACGCACCGCCGCCCGGGTACCCGGGCGCAGCTCCGTCTGCTCCATGCGTCCGCTCCTTCCTGGCGTCGGTCCAGACATGATCTCGCGGTCTGATCGCCGGACGGAATGCCTCTTCAACGGCGGTTACGCAGGTCGACCTGCCGAACGAAAGGCACTGGCAGCAGTTCGGTTGCCGGACGTAAGGTCGCCGCGTGGACGAGATGGACTGGGCCCTGCTCCGTGAGCTGCAGGCCGACGCGCGACTGTCGTTCAGCGAGCTGTCCCGGCGGGTGCACCTGTCGCCCCCGGCGGTCGCCGAACGGGTCCGGCGGCTGGAGGAGACCGGCGTGGTCACCGGCTACCACGCCCACGTCGACCTGGCCCGGGCCGGTCGCACGGTGGTGGCGCTGATCCGGATGTCCTGTTACGGCGCCCGGTGCATCCTGCACGTCCCGGAGGTCGCCGACTGGCCGGAGATCCTGGAGATCCACCGGATCACCGGCGACGCGTGCAGCGTGCTGAAGGTCGCGGCCTGCTCGATCGGGGAGTTCGAGGCGGTCATCGACCGACTCGCCCCGTACGGGCAGCCGTCGAGCACGATGGTCCTCTCCACTCCGCTGGGCTGGCAGCCGGTCACCCCGCTGTCGGGTTAGCCGCCCCGGCAGGGGGAATGCGCCGCGGGTCGCCCCAGCAGGACCGGTGCACCGGTGCCGGGAGGGAGGATCATGCGGGGTCTGCTTCCGTACCCGTCGACCATCGTCCGACTGTTCGGCGCGTTCGCCCTGATCGGGGCTTTCGTCCTGGTCGGCGCCGCGCCCGCGCGAGCGGGTGAGAACGCCTTCGTCGAGGTGACGCCGAACAGCGTGCAGGCCGGCTCCCGGGTGCACCTCAAGGCAAGCTGCGACAACGCCAACAACCGGCAGGCCGAGGTGACCTCGGACGCGTTCCGTCAGGTCTTTCTCCGCCCGGACAACGGCTTCCTCACCGGGGACGTCACCGTGCCGAGCGACAAGCAGGCCGGCGACTACCCGGTCAACCTGCGCTGCGAGAACGGTCAGACGGCCCACACCACGCTGACCGTGCTGAACATGGAGCAGCCCACCAAGGGACCGGCGACCGGTGGCGGCGGCACCGCAGACGGCGGGACCGGCTCGATGCTGCTGCTCGGCGGCGCCGCCACGGTGGCCGCAGTGGTGGTGTTCGGGCTGGTCAGCAGCCGGCGTCGGGCCGGTTCCTGACCCGCTGTCGCGATGAGCGGCCCTCGCGTACCCGCGCCGGAACCCGGTCCGGGCCCACGCCGGACCACCGCCCGTCGGGTGCCTCGCGCCTGGCGACGAGTGGTGGGCACGGCGTGGGGCCGGCTGGGCCGGGTCACCGCGCAGATGGGGTCGGCCAGCGTCAGTACGCCCGACCCGGCGACCCCGCCGCTGCCGCCTCGGGGTCGACAGGTCGGCCGGTACCGGCGGTTCGGCCGCTCCACTCCCGGGGTGCCGGTCCTGGTGATCGGCGCGCTGATGCTGCTGATCGTCACGATGATCGGCGTCGAGCGGCTGACCGGGGTGAACCTGCTGCCGGACCGGTTCATCGCCGGGCTGGCCCGTCCGCCGAAGGACTACCCGACGCTGTCGGCGAGCGAGCCGGTCAGCATCGAGATCAGCAAGATCGACCTGACCGCCCCGGTGCACAACGTCGGGATCGCGCCGGACGGCAGCGTCGCCGCCCCGCCGGCCGAGCGGGCACAGGAGGCCGGGTGGTACGACCAGGGCCCGACCCCCGGCCAGTACGGCCCGGCCGTCATCGTCGGGCATGTGGACACCAGCACCGGCCCGGCCGTCTTCCAGGACCTGCGGGAGCTGCGGTCCGGCGACCGGGTCGAGGTGGCCCGCTCCGACGGCTCGGTGGCGGTGTTCGAGGTCGAGCGGGTCGGCCGGTACGACAAGGAGCAGTTGCCGGCGGACGACGTCTTCGGCGACTTCAGCCGGCCCCAGTTGCGGCTGATCACCTGCGGTGGGCGCTGGGTCGGCGGCGAGACCGGCTACGCGGACAACGTGATCGTCTTCGCCTCGCTGGTGCAGGCCCGCTGACCGGGCCTGCGGTCGACCGACATCGGACTTCGCAGGCGGCGCGACTCGGGGACGCCGCTCCGGCGGCGTCGGCCTCGGCTCAGGCGGCTCCCGCCGGGCGGCTCAGGCGGCTCCGGCCGGGCGCGACTCGGGCTTCGGCCGGGCGGCTCAGGCGGCTTCGGGCTCGCGCAGGTCGAGCCAGTCCGCCCAGCGCGGGTCGGGGGCGCGGTGCCCGAGCACCCGCCAGGCGATCCCTCTCGGGGCGGCCGGCGGGGAGTGCAGCCGCCAACCCATCTCGGCCGGGGTCTTGTCGCCCTTGCTGTGGTTGCAGCGGGCGCACGCGGCGACCACGTTCTCCCAGGCGTGCCGACCGCCCCGGCTGCGCGGGAAGACGTGGTCGATGGTCTCGGCCGGGCCTCGGCAGTAGGCGCACCGCCAGCCGTCCCGGGCGAAGATCGCCCGCCGGGACAGGCCGACGTGGGTGCGGTACGGCACCCGGACGAACCGGGTGAGCCGGACGACGGAGGGCACCGGGAGCGCATTGCGTGCGCTGTGCAGGATGCCCTCGCCGTCGGCGACACAGACCGCCTTGGCGGAGAGCACGAGGATCGCGGCACGGCGTACCGACACGACACACAGCGGCTCGTAGGTGGCGTTGAGAACCAGCGCGCCAGAGCCCACCGTGGGTCGTATGTCAGGCATCGCGTCACCCTCCCGGTCAAGCGGCAGTCACACTCGCCACCGCCGACCGGTGTCGGACACAGCCCTACACCATGTCGACGCCGGCCGGATCACCGACGTCCGTTGCGCCAATCGTCCCTGATCGGAACCGCGAATGCACGCACTAATCCTGGGTAGCCGGGGCGGCTTTCCGACCGGCCGGGTCCGACGTCACCGTCCGGTGGGGCGGCGGTGTACTCGCCGGGCGGTTGCGGTACGAACACAGGGTGATTGTCAGCATCCTTCGTACCGTCGCGCCCACACCGACCCCGGCAGCGCCGGAAACGGACGAGACGCCCAGCCCGGAGTGTCTCGACGAGGTGGTCTGCAACTGGGTCTGGAAGTTCTCCGACTCGGTGTGGTTCGCCGAGGGCAGCTACTGGATCCTGATCAAGCCGCTGCGGATCATCCTGATCCTGCTGCTCGCGATGGCCGCACGATGGCTGGTGCACCGCACCATCCGCCGGTTGGTCCGCACCACCAGCGACGCCGGGGTGCCCACCATGCTCCGCCCGCTGCGCGAGCGCATCCCGACCGCCGCCGCCGAACCTGGCGAGTTTGTGCCAGAACGCCGCCGGCAACGCGCCGAGGCGATCGGCTCGGTGCTGCGCAGCATCAGCACGGCGTTCATCTACGGCATCGCGGTACTGATGGTGCTCAAGGAGTTCAGCTTCGAGCTGGCACCGCTGCTGGCCAGCGCGGGCATCGCCGGCGTGGCACTCGGCTTCGGCGCGCAGAGCCTGGTGAAGGACCTGCTCGCCGGACTCTTCATGCTCCTGGAGGACCAGTACGGGGTCGGCGACAACGTCGACCTGGGCGAGGCGAGCGGTGTGGTCGAGGCGGTCGGGTTGCGCGTCACCACCGTGCGTGACGGTCGGGGTGTGCTCTGGTACATCCGCAATGGCGAGATCGTCCGGGTCGGCAACAAGAGCCAGGGCTGGGCGTTGGTGGTGGTGGACCTGCCGATCGGTTTCGCCGGCACCGAGGAGGCCATGGCGGTGCTGCGGACCGCCGCCGCCTCGGTCGCGGTCGACCCGGAGCTGGCCCAGTCGATCGTGGAGCCGCCGGACGTACTCGGCGTCGAGCAGGTGACGGTGGAGGGCACGGTCATCCGCACGGTGGCCAAGACCACCGCCGAGGGGCAGTTCGCCGTCGGCCGGGAACTGCGTCGCCGGCTCGCCGAGGCGCTGGAGAACTCCGGCATCACGGCACGGATCGCGGCGGGCCGGTTCCTTCCCGGGCTACCTACTCGTTCCGATAGTGAGACCGGTCAGGGGGGTGCCACCTGAGCGGGGCGACGGGGGTCGCGGCCGAGTGGCCCCTCGGGTATCGTCCGTTCGTTCAGTCGGAGATGCGACCGTCCACCCGTTCGCCCTAGCCAGTTGTCAGACGATCGGGCAGAATCCGGTTCACGCGCTACCAAGCGCGGTCACGTCCTCGCTGATCCGACAGATCTGACGATGGTTCCGGGACAGCCATCACGAGTGGCCGGCCACCGGGACGATGGAGGCGATGGTGTCCGACGAGCGACCTTCTCCGGAAGGGCCGGCCACCTTCCGTGAAGTTTTCGCCCAGAGTGAGTACCGCGCCGTCTTCGCGGCCAACACGCTGACCTGGATCGGCGACTACGTCGCCAAGGCGGCGGTCACCCTCCTGGTCTACCGGACGACCCAGTCCGTCGCGCTCTCCGCCGCCGCCTTCGCGGTGAGCTACCTGCCCTGGCTGATCGGCGGGCCGCTGCTGGCCACCGTCGCCGAGCGACACCGGTACCGGCAGGTGATGGTCATCTGCGACGTCATCCGCATGTCGCTGATGCTGCTCATCGCCATCCCCGGCATCCCGGTGCCGGTGATCCTGGCGTTGCTGTTCGCCACCACTCTGGCCAACCCGCCGAGTCAGGCCGCCCGGTCCGCGTTGATGCCGCTGATCCTGCCCGGCGACCGGCTCGTCGTGGGGCTCTCCATCAACGCCAGCGTGGGGCAGGCCGCCCAGGTGGTCGGCTATCTGCTCGGCGCCGTCGTGGCGACGGTGAGCCCGACCGCCGCGCTGCTGATGAACGCGGCCGCCTTCGCGCTCTCCGCGCTGCTCGTCCGCTTCGGCGTCCGCGACCGGGCACCGGCGATGAACACCGCCCACCGCAGTCACCTGCTGCGCGAGACCGCCGACGGGTTCCGGATCGTCTTCCGTACGCCGGTGTTGCGGGCGATCGCCGTCCTGGTCTTCAGCGCCATGCTCTTCTCGATCGTGCCCGAGGGGCTCGCCGCCGCCTGGGCGAACGAGAGCGCGGGCGGGATGAACACCGGCCTGGCACAAGCCGTGATCATGGCCTCGCACCCGCTCGGCTTCATCCTCGGCGGCCTGCTGATCGCGCGGCTCGTCGGGCCGGCCCGTCGGCTGGCCCTGATGCGACCGCTGGCCGTCTTCGCGCCGCTGGCCCTGGTGCCCTCGCTGCTCGACCCCTCACCGGTGATGGTGGCCCTGCTCGCCGCCGTCTCCGGATTCGCGGTCGCCGGCATGCTGCCGGTGGCCAACGGACTCTTCGTGCAGGCCCTGCCGGACGGCTTCCGGGCCCGGGCCTTCGGCGTGATGGCCACCGGCGTACAGGTGATCCAGGGCGCGGCGGTGCTGGTGACCGGGTTGCTCGCCGAGCGCTTCCCGATCCCCGTCGTGGTCGGGGTGTGGAGTATCGCGGGGGTGCTGCTGATGTCGATCGTGGCGCTCCGCTGGCCCGACCACCGGACGGTGGCCGCCTCCGTCGAGGCGGCCCGGCGCGCCGGTGCCGACCCCGCTCAGGGCGATGCCGGCGGGTCCGAGGTGCCGGGCTCCGAGCAGGTAGGTCCGGGCCGGCCACAGCACGCGGTGAGCTGAACCACCCTCGGCGGGCCGTCCCGGTCGGGCCGTCGGTCGATGGCGCCTGGCAGGATGGAACGGTGAATCCCGCAGGTGAGTCCGAGCGCAACGGCGAGACGGTCACGCTCTTCGAGGCCGTCGGCGGCGAGCCCACGTTCCGCAAACTGGTCGACGAGTTCTACGCCGGTATCGCCACAGATCCGCTGCTACGACCGATGTACCCGGAGGACCTGGGCCCGGCCTCCGACCGGATGAGGCTGTTCCTCATGCAGTACTGGGGCGGCCCGAACACCTACTCCTCGCAGCGGGGGCACCCCCGGCTGCGGATGCGGCACGCACCGTTCCGGATCGGCGCGGCCGAGCGCGACGCCTGGTTGCGGCACATGCGCCGGGCGGTCGAGCGCCTCGACCTGCCGCCGACGATCGAGACCGAGCTCTGGAACTACCTGGAGCGGGCGGCCCTCTTCATGGTCAACACGATGGAGGACCCGGCCGCGCCCGCGTGAGGCACCGCCGTACCGTCCGGGGCGCGCCCGCCACCTGCGCGGCGGCGGGCCGCACCCGTCGGGGTCAGAGCAGCGCGCCCTCGTCGTGCAGCCAGTCGACGAAGCTGGTGGCCACCGCCGCCCCGCAGTCGAGCAGCTCGACCAGGAGGGCGTCGTGGGCCCCTGCGGCGAGCGGCACCTGCAACTCGGCGTAGATCGGCAACTGGCCGCGTTCGGTGGCGTCACCCACGTACGCCTTGCAGAAGCGCCGGGTGTGGTTCCACTCGTTGACCACCCGGTAGGCCCGGTCCGCCCAGTCCGGCGGCACGGTCGCGTGCGGCCTGGCCCGTAGCACGAGAATCTCGTCCTCCGGCCCTTCCAGCGTGACCAGCACCGCGTGCCGCTCCCACATCGCCAACAGGTTGCCGTCACCGTCGGCGAGATAGCGCACGTCGAGCAGGTCGAGCGCGTCGCAGACCCGGCCCAGGGTGACCGGTTCGACGGTTGCCGGCATGTCGGCGATCAACGGATGCTCCCCGCCCGACCGGTCGTCCCCCGGTTGGCGGGGCGGAGGCGGCCCGACCCGGACCGTGCCTTCCACCGTGATCCTGCTTCGAGTTTCCGGGTCACCGCCACTGGCGGGACCGGGGCGCCATGACCACCACGGCATCGCTCGCGCACCTCACTCCCCAGCGGATCCAGTCGCCTACGGTGGGTTGGATCCGAGGATGGACGGTACCCGGACAGCCGGAACGAAGCATCCCCCCAACGGCAGCCCCAGCCCAGAAGGATGAACCAGGGTCATCCGTTCGCATGAGCCACGGAGGGCCGTACGACAAGATCCGTGGCCTTCTGCGACCAAACAGCTCCATACGGTCCCACCAGCCCGACCCATCGGCCAGCCGCACGGACCTGGACCGCGCCCGATTCCGGCGAATCCCCGGCAGGACCTAGGAAACCCATCCGAACCAGACCCTGCACCAATCGCTGGGTCACCTCCACCGGACGGCCAGGCTCGTCGTCCGGCGTCACCACCACCGCCACGTGGTCCAGCAGGGCGTCCCGCAGGGCCCGCTGCCCGACCGCCCGACCGGCCACCCCGTGCGCGGCGGCCTCGCGCAGGGTGCCCGCCGCCGCCGAGGCGAGCCGGCGCAGATCCCCGCCCGGCAGCGTCTCCACCCACCGGCTCCCGGCCGGCGGCAACGCCCAGCGCCACTGCGCGTCCTGGCGTGCGGGCAGCGCGGTCCCCCCGGCCGCCAGCTCGGCCAGCAGGCTCCCGGCGGCCACCGTGACGTCCCCGGCGCCCGGCCCGGCCACCGTGCGCGCCGCCAGGACGCCCCACGGCAGCCGGGCCCAGAGCGAGGTACGGCCCGGTGCGCCGGCGGGCCGCAACCGGACCAGGGCGGCGCTCTCCAACCGCACCAGCCGGGACAGGAACGCCCCGGCGTCGGCAACGTCGGCGATCCCGTGCCCGGTGCCGCCGCCCTGTGGTCCGGTCACGGTGTCCCGCCGTCGAGGGCGTACCCGAGCAGGAAGGCCCGTTCCTGCTCGGTCAGCCGGCGAGCCGCCTGCTGGGCCAGGTCGAACGGCACCAGCACCGAACGCGCCCGGCTGACCAGCAGGTCACCGTCGTACATCTCGTAGCCGATGGTGAAGGAGGCGGCCCGGATCTGCTCCACCCAGAGGTCGATCCGCACCGTGGGCGCGCCCTCGGCGGTGGCGCGGTGCAGGGCGAAGTCGACCGGGCGCAGGTAGTCGATCTCGTGCCGACGGATCACCACGCCGTTGGTGAACGAGTCGATCCCCTGGGCCTGGGCGCCGGCGAACATCAACGCCACCCGGGCCTCCTCGTAGAGCGTGAGGAAGCGGGCGTTGTTGACGTGACCGTACGCGTCCTGGTCGGACCAGCGCAGGGTGCAGTGATAGACGAACCGGTCAGCCACGACGATCCACCCCGCTCAGTCGCGGGTCAGCTTGCGGTAGGTCACCCGGTGCGGCCGGGCCGCCTCGGCGCCGAGCCGGTCGACCTTGTTCTTCTCGTACGCCTCGAAGTTGCCCTCGAACCAGAACCACTTGGCCGGGTTCTCGTCGTCGCCCTCCCAGGCCAGGATGTGCGTGGCCACCCGGTCCAGGAACATCCGGTCGTGGGAGATCACCACGGCGCAGCCGGGGAACTCCAGCAGCGCGTTCTCCAGGCTGGACAGCGTCTCCACGTCCAGGTCGTTGGTCGGCTCGTCGAGCAGGATCACGTTCCCGCCGATCTTGAGCGTGAGCGCCAGGTTGAGCCGGTTGCGCTCGCCGCCGGAGAGCACCTTGGTCGGCTTCTGCTGGTCCGGCCCCTTGAAACCGAACGCGGCGATGTACGCCCGGGACGGCATCTCGACCTTGCCCACCATGAGGTGGTCCAGCCCGTCGGAGACGACCTCCCAGACCGACTTGTCACCGGCCAGGCCCTGCCGGTTCTGGTCGACGTACGACAGCGAGACGGTGTCGCCGACCTTGACCGAGCCGTCGGTCGGCTGCTCCAGCCCGACGATGGTCTTGAACAGCGTGGTCTTGCCGACGCCGTTCGGGCCGATGATGCCGACGATGCCGTTGCGCGGCAGCGAGAACGACAGGTTGTCGATGAGCACCCGGTCGCCGAAGCCCTTGGTCAGGTTGTGCGCCTCGATGACGGTGTTGCCCAGACGCGGACCCGGCGGGATCTGGATCTCCTCGAAGTCCAGCTTGCGGGTCTTCTCCGCCTCGGCGGCCATCTCGTCGTACCGGTCGAGCCGGGCCTTGGACTTGGTCTGCCGCGCCTTGGCGTTGGAGCGGACCCACTCCAGCTCCTCCGTGAGGCGCTTCTTCATCTTGGCGTCGCGGCGTCCCTCGACGGCGAGCCGCGCGGCCTTCTTCTCCAGGTAGGTGGAGTAGTTGCCCTCGTAGCCGACGGCCCGGCCACGGTCCAGCTCCAGGATCCAGCCGGCCACGTTGTCCAGGAAGTACCGGTCGTGGGTGATCGCCAGCACGGTGCCGGCGTACTTGGCCAGGTGCTGCTCCAGCCACTGCACGCTCTCCGCGTCCAGGTGGTTGGTGGGCTCGTCGAGCAGCAGCAGGTCGGGCGCCTCCAGCAGCAGCTTGCAGAGCGCGACCCGGCGGCGCTCACCACCGGAGAGCGTGGTGACGTCGGCGTCCGGCGGCGGGCAGCGCAGCGCGTCCATGGCCAGTTCGAGCTTGGAGTCGATGTCCCAGGCGTCGGCGTGGTCCAGCTCCTCCTGGAGCCGGCCCATCTCCTCCATCAGCTCGTCGGAGTAGTCGGTCGCCATCTGCTCGGCGATCTTGTTGAACCGCTCCAGCTTGGCCTTGGTGTCCGCGACCGCCTCCTCGATGTTGCCGAGGACGGTCTTCGCGTCGTTGAGCGGCGGCTCCTGGGCCAGCAGCCCGACGGTGTAGCCGGGCATCAGCCGGGCCTCGCCGTTGCTCGGCCGGTCCAGCCCTGCCATGATCTTGAGGAGGCTGGACTTACCGGCGCCGTTCGGGCCGACCACACCGATCTTGGCCCCCGGCAGGAAGCTCAGCGTCACGTTGTCGAGCACGACCTTGTCGCCGTGCGCCTTGCGCGCCTTTTCCAGGACGTAGATGTACTGGGCCACGGTACGGGCTACCCTCCGTCGGTGGTGATCGCCGAATGTCGTGTGGTGCGGGTGCGGGCCGGTTGACCGCCCGCCGCCGGCCGGAAGCCGGCCGCGCGCACGCCATCGTCAATCCTGACAGGTACGCCGCCCCGCGCCCACATCGCCCCGCCCGGCGCTGCCGGGCAGGCCACCGGGCCGACGCGCAGCAGCCCAGGGTGTCGGGGCAGGCGGCGGACCATGTCACCATGATCACGTTCAAGGTTGACGGAGTCTGGGAAGGGTAGGTGACTCCGGCACGGGGGAACAGACGCCGCAGCTACGCTCAGTACGCTCATCGCGGTGGACCCGTCAGCACCCGGAGGTGGCCGATCGTGACCGTCCGTAGCTCCTTTGTCGTAGTGGCGAATCGACTGCCGGTCGACGAGGTGAGCACACCTGAGGGCCGGCAGTGGCGACGCAGCCCGGGCGGGCTGGTCACCGCACTGCATCCCGTCCTCGCCGAGCATCAGGGCACCTGGGTCGGCTGGGCCGGCGGCACCGGCGCGGCCCCCGAACCGTTCGACCTGGAGGGCATCCGCCTGCACCCGGTGCCGTTGAGCGCCGAGGAGTTGGAGCGCTACTACGAGGGCCAGTCCAACGCCACCATCTGGCCGCTCTATCACGACGCCGTCGAGACGCCCGCCTACAAGCGACGCTGGCGCGAGGCGTACCGGCTGGTCAACGCCCGCTTCGCGGAGGCCGCGGCGGAGGTCGCGGCCGAGGGTGCGACGGTGTGGGTGCAGGACTACCAGCTCCAGTTGGTGCCGGCCATGCTCCGGGAACTCCGCCCCGACCTGCGGATCGGGTTCTTCCTGCACATCCCGTTCCCGCCGATCGAGCTGTTCATGCAGATGCCGTTCCGCGCCGAGATCCTGCGCGGACTGCTCGGCGCCGACCTGGTCGGGTTCCAGCAGCGGCTGGCCGCGCAGAACTTCGTCCGGCTGGCCCGCCACCTGCTCGGCCTGCGCTACGAGGGCCAGATGATCCAGGTGGACGGTCGGCAGGTCAAGGCCGGCGCGTTCCCCATCTCCATCGACACCAAGGAGATGGAGCGGTTGGCCGCCGACCCGGCGATCCAGGCCCGGGCCAAGGAGATCCGCGAGGAGCTGGGCAATCCCAAGACGATCATCCTCGGCGTGGACCGGCTCGACTACACCAAGGGCATCGAGCTGCGCCTCAAGGCCTTCCGCGAGCTACTCGCTGACGGAAAGTTGACAGTCCCGGACGCCGTTATGGTGCAGGTCGCTACGCCGAGCCGCGAACGGGTCGAGCACTACCAGGCACTTCGCGTCAAGGTCGAGCGCGAGGTTGGTCGGATTAATGGCGAATTTGGGCGGGTCGGTGTGCCGGCGGTGCATTATCTGCATCAGTCGTACAGTCGGACCGAACTGGCTGCGATGTACGCCGCCGCTGACGTGATGATGGTGACTCCACTGCGAGACGGTATGAACCTCGTGGCCAAGGAGTATGTCGCGTCGAGGGCGGACCACGGGGGCGCGCTCGTACTCAGTGAGTTCGCCGGCGCAGCCACCGAGCTGCGTCAGGCGTTCCTGTGCAACCCGCACGACCCCGACGCAGTCAAGGACGCTCTGCTACGGGCCGTGCATGTGGAGAAGCCGGAGGCTCGTCGCCGTATGCGGACTATGCAACGCCATCTGCGCACCCACGACGTGGGGCACTGGGCAAAGTCCTTCCTCACCGAACTAGGTGTGCCTGACATGGAGGCGGCGTGAACGCCGGCTCAAACGAGATCATCACCCCGGCGGCGGGCACCATGGACCCGGAGCTCCGGTCCGCCATCGGCCGGATCGCCCGGGTCCCCCAGCTCCTGGTCGCCTGCGACTACGACGGCACCCTCGCCCCCATCGTGGAGGACCCGAGCAAGGCCGTACCCCTGCCGGAGTCGGTGGCGGCGGTGCGTGCCCTGGCCGCTCTGCCGCAGACCACCGTGGCCGTCGTCTCCGGTCGCGCGCTGCGCGACCTGGCCGCGCTCTCCCGGCTGCCCAGCGAGGTCCACCTGGTCGGCAGCCACGGCTCCGAGTTCGACATCGGGTTCGTCGAGCGGCTCTCCCCCGAGCTGATCGCGGTCCGCACCCGGCTGCGGGACGCGCTGCGCGAGATCGCCGCGGACCACCCGGGCGTACGCCTGGAACGCAAACCCGCGAGCGTCGCGGTGCACACCCGTGGGGTCGCCCCCGAGATCGCCGGCGCGGCCATCGAGGCGGTCCGCAACGGCCCCGCCACCTGGCCGGACGTGACGGTCACGCAGGGCAAGGAGGTGATCGAGCTGTCCGTGGTGGCCACCCACAAGGGCACTGCGGTCGACCAGCTCCGCACCCAGCTCTCCGCCAGCGCGGTGCTCTTCATCGGCGACGACATCACCGACGAGAACGCCTTCGGCAACCTGCACGGCCCCGACGTCGGCATCAAGATCGGGCCCGGCGAGACCAAGGCCGGCTACCGGGTGGGCGAGCCGATCGAGGCCGCCCGCGCGCTCGGACTGCTCCTGGAGACCCGACGACACTGGCTGTTCGGCGAGCGGGCGGTGCCGATCGAGCGGCACTCGATGCTGGCCAACGGGCGGACGGTCGCCCTACTCACGCCGGACGCCAAGGTCTCCTGGCTGTGCAACCCCAAGCCCGACTCGGCGGCGATCTTCGCCGATCTGGTCGGCGGCAGCCCGGCCGGTCACTTCAGCGTCGCCCCGGAACGCGGCGGCATCCCGCTGGGCCAGCGCTACCGGTCCGGCACCATGACCGTGGAGACCCGCTGGTCCGGGCTGACCGTCACCGACTGGCTCGACAGGCCCGACCCCAAGGCAACGCCGGACGGTCCCGCGATCATCGCCGGCGACTCGACGCTGATCCGGGTGCTGGCCGGCACCGGCCGGGTCCGCGTGGAGTTCGCTCCCCGGCCCGAGTTCGCGCAGGTCGCCGTCCAGCTCCAGCCGGTCGGCGACGGCCTGCTGGTGCTCGGTTCCAACGAACCCATCGCGCTCTACTCCCCCGGCGTGCAGTGGGAGGTCGGCAACGACGGCGGGTACGAGACCGCCAAGGCGGTGGTCGACCTCTCGTCGCTCGGCGGGCAGGTCGTCCTGGAGCTGCGGTTCGGTACGCACAGCCTGGAACACCACCGGCTGCCGATCCACGAACGGCAGGCCGCCGCGGAACGCCCCTGGAAGGACTGGGTCGCCTCGCTGCGGCTGCCGACCACCGCACGGGACCTGGTCGCCCGCAGCGCGCTCACGCTGCGCGGGCTCTGCCACGAGGCGACCGGCTCGATCCTCGCCGCCGCGACCACCTCGCTCCCCGAGGAGCTGGGCGGCGTCCGCAACTGGGACTACCGCTACTGCTGGCTGCGTGACGCCGCGATGACCGCCCGCGCCCTGGTCGACCTCGGCTCGATCACCGAAGCCGAGGCGTTCCTGCGCTGGGTGGACGGTTGTGTCGAGCGCACCGGCGGACACCCCGAGCGGCTGCACCCGCTCTACACCGTCGACGGGTACGAACTGGGCGCGGAAGCCGTCATCGACACGCTGCCCGGCTACGCCGGCTCCCGGCCGGTACGCGTCGGCAACCTCGCCAACCACCAGCTCCAGCTCGACGTGTTCGGCCCGATCGCCGACCTGATCGCCGCCACCGCCGACGCCCGAGGGTCGGTCCGCCCCGAGGAGTGGCGGGTACTGGAGAACATGGTCGAGGCGGTCCGTCGCCGCTGGCACGAGCCGGACCACGGCATCTGGGAGGCGCGGCTGCCTCCCCGGCACCACATCTTCTCGAAGGTGATGTGCTGGATGACCGTCGACCGGGCACTGCACGTCACCCGTCAGCACGGCGGCGAGGACCGCGCCGAGTGGGTGGAACTGCGCGACCGGATCGGCGCCAACGTCCTCGAGCACGGCTGGCACGAGCACGCCGAGGCGTACAGCGTCGCGTACGGCGACGAGGACATGGACGCCTCCTCGCTGTGGATCGGGCTGTCCGGGCTGCTGCCCGGCGACGACCCGCGCTTCCTCTCCACCGTGCTCAAGATCGAGGCGGACCTGCGCAGCGGCCCGGTCGTCTACCGCTACCACTGGGACGACGGCCTGCCCGGGCGGGAGGGCGGCTTCCACATCTGCACGTCCTGGCTGATCGAGGCGTACCTGCGCACCGGTCGGCGTACCGACGCCGAGGAACTCTTCCTCCAGATGATCGACACGGCGGGCCCGACCGGACTGCTCCCCGAGCAGTACGACCCGCTCGCCGAACGCGGCCTGGGCAACCACCCCCAGGCGTACAGCCACCTCGGCGTGATCCGCTGTGCACTGCTGCTGGACAACATGCTCAAGCAGTAGCCCCTCGTACGCACACCCGGAGCGGCCGGAGACCCCCAGGTCCCCGGCCGCTCCGCCGTCTCTCTTCCCCCGGGCTCCCGCCCTCCTCCCCGCCCCCTCCCCGCCCCCTCCCCGCCTGCTCCCCGCCCTCCCCTTCCCTCTCCTTCCCTTCTCGACAATCCTTCACATATCGCCCACCAGGCCCTCCCGGGGACACGGTTGATCAAGGAGTTTTGGTCCGAATCCGCCGCCCATCCAGACCAAAACTCCTTGATCAACGGGGCGATCTTGGGAGGCGACCTTGGGGCGCCGTCGTGTGGTGGCCGGGGCAGAGCCTCGCGTGGTCGGGCGCGGGCTTTCGGGCGCGTGGTCGGTGTTCGGCAAGAGAACTGCGAGCTGCGAGATACCTGGGCGGTCGGGCAGGACTGGCGTCGGCCGTATGGCGACGTGACGGCCAGCAGGAGATGGGGGTTTGGGTGACTGTGAGTCGAATGTTCGGTTTTGGGCGTATGTGAGTCGGCGCTGGGCGGAATCGGGGGCGGGTCGGTGGAGTTGTAATCGGGTGGCTGACCGAGGAGTACCCCGCGCCCTGGCAGGTGGCCGGCTGATGTCGGAATGACCTGGGCCGGTCGGTCGTTATACCTGGTCCCGGCGCCGCGAGGGCTCGCGGATATCCCCGGGAATGATGCGGCCGGGTCGGTGGTTGTGATCCCGACGCCGCAAGGACCGGATCCGTTGACCCCCCTGCGGCCTCGTGCGTTTCTTCTCTTGTCTTCTTGGCGCCTGACGGCGTTCGCGTCGCCTGTCCGTCCCCCTTGGGCTGGTGGCGTCTACCCCCGAATGGAGCTGTCTCATGAACTCGAAGTTGCTGCGTAAGAGTGTTCTGGGTGTTGCTGGTCTGGCGTTTGCCGGTGGTGTGTTCGCCGGCCCGATCGCGCACGCCGACGCCACCCCCGTCACCGCTGGTTCGCTGGTGGCGGTGCAGGCGGACAAGCCCGACACGGGCAAGTTGATCCCGCACGGTGTGCAAGGTGCCCAGTCCCGCATCGATCTGGACGACGAGCAGGTCGCCAACGCCAAGGCGATCATCGCCGCGACGAAGAAGGCCGGCATGGACGAGCGTGCCGCCGTCATCGCGATCGGCACCGCGTTCCAGGAGTCGAAGCTGGAGAACCTCGGTCACCTGGGTGACCGCAACGACCACGACTCGCAGGGTCTGTTCCAGCAGCGCCCGTCCAGTGGGTGGGGCACGGTGGAGCAGATCACCGACCCCGAGTACTCCACCCTGGCGTTCCTCAAGGGTTTGAAGCAGGTCGACGGTTGGCAGGACATGCCGCTGACGGTGGCGGCGCAGACGGTGCAGGTGTCGGCGTTCCCCGACCACTACGCCCAGTGGGAGCAGCAGGCCGCCGACCTGGTCGCCGAGCACTGGAACAGCTGACCCCCACACCACGCACAGACTTTCCTCGAATGAGGGGGAGCAAGAATGCCGCCGGCCGGTACCCGCAACCTGAGGTGCCGGCCGGCGGCATTTCCCGTGCACCCGGGGATGCGGCGTGTTGCGGGGTGGGGTGTAAGGAGGGGTCCCTTCCTATACACCAGGCGTTAGCAGGGGACCCCTCCTTACACACAGCCAAACCAAAACAACACCAACCCACCGCGCGACCGGGGAACAACGAGCGGTGGAGCGTCGTTGTACCGGGCGTCGGTGTGATCCAGTGTCCCCGGGCCTCACCTAAATTGCCGTCGCGGAATACCGTTCGGCTGGAGCCGCGTCGCGCCACTCGCCGAGAGGCGACCTGCACACCGACCTGCTGGCCGGCACCCCACTCGGGGTGCCGGCCGGTCGCGTTTCAGTCGGACAGGTCGAGGGCGGTGACCACGTCACCGAGTACGACCACGGCGGGCGGACGCAGTCCCGCGTCGGCCACGGCGGCGGCCACCTCACCGAGCGTGGCGCGTACGACCCGCTCCGAGCCGGTCGTGGCTTCCTGGATCACCGCCGCCGGGGTGTCGGCCGGTCGGCCGTGGGCCAGCAGGGTGGCGGTGATCGCCGGCAGGTTCTTGAGCCCCATCAGGATCACCAGCGTGCCCCGGAGACCGGCCAGGGCCTCCCAACGCACCAGCGAGTCCGGCGAGTCGGGCGCGACGTGGCCGGACACCACCGTGAACTCGTGGGCCACGCCCCGGTGGGTGACCGGGACGCCCGCCGCTGCGGGGGCGGCGATCGAGCTGGTCACGCCGGGCACCACGGTTACCGGTACGCCGGCCTCCGCGCAGGCCAACAGTTCCTCGCCGCCCCGGCCGAAGACGTACGGGTCGCCGCCCTTGAGCCGGACCACGAAGGACCCGGCCAGTGCCCGGTCGACCAGGATCTGGTTGATCTCCTCCTGCGCGCGGGATGGGCCATACGGGATCTTGGAGGCGTCCACCAGTTCGACGCCGGAGCGCAGCTCGTCCAGCAACAGGCCGGGCACCAGCCGGTCGGCGACCACGACGTCTGCCTCGGTGAGCAGCCGCCATCCCTTCAGGGTGATCAGTTCGGCGTCGCCCGGCCCGGCACCCACCAGGGCGACCTCGCCGCCCCGAGCAGTCCGGGTGTTAACAAGGGGCCCTTCCTCTACCGGAGGCGTTAATAAGGTGCCCTTCCTTACATGCAGCAGGGTGCGGATGGCGTCTCGGACGGTCATCGCGCGGTGCGGGTCGCCGCCGCCGAGGACGCCCACGGTCACCGGGCCGTGCCGGGTCACCGCCGGGGTCCAGGCGGTCGCCGCCTCGCGGTCGTCGGCGCGTACGCAGAAGATCCGGCGCTCGGCGGCGGCGGCGCTGACCGTGGCGGCGGCGACCGAGTCGTCGATGGCGACCTGCACCAGCCAGGCGCCGTCGAGGTCCTCGGGGACGAAGCGACGCTCTGCCCAGCGCAGCCGTCCGGCGTCGGCGTGGGCGCGCAGGGCCGGACTGATCTCGGGTGTCACCAGCAGCACGTCCGCACCGGCGTCGAGCAGGGCGGGTACCCGGCGGGTGGCCACCGCTCCCCCGCCCACCACGACCACCGGGAGGCCGGCCAGGCGCAGTCCGAGCGGATAGGGGTTGACGGTCACTTCTCGGCCACCCCGGCGGAGTCGAAGGTGGCGACCTCGTGCAGCACCCGGGCCGCGCCGGTGACCACGGGCAGGGCCAGCAGGGCGCCGGTGCCCTCGCCCAGCCGCAGGCCGAGGTCGATCAGCGGGTCGAGGCCGAGCCGGCGCAGCGCGACCGTGGCGCCCGGCTCGGCGGAGCGATGACCGGCGATCATCGCGCCGACCGCGTCGGGGGCGAGCGCCGCGGCGACGAGGGCGGCGGAGACCGCGATCACGCCGTCCAGCAGCACCGGTACGCGTCGCGCGGCGGCGCCGAGCACGAACCCGGTCAGGGCGGCGTGCTCCAGCCCGCCGACGGCCGCGAGCACTCCCAGCGGGTCGTCCGGGTCGGGGGCGTGTCGGTGCAGCGCGGCCCGCACCACCTCGATCTTGTGCTGGTACGTCGGGTCGTCGACGCCGGTGCCCCGGCCGGTCGCCTCGGCGGCGTCGACCCCGGTGAGGGCGGCGATCAGGGCGGCGGCCGGTGTCGTGTTGCCGATGCCCATGTCGCCGGTGAGCAGGATCTTCGCGCCCGCGTCGATCAGCTCTCCGGCGATCCGGATGCCGACCTCGATCGCCGCCGTGGCCTCCTCGCGGGTCAGCGCGGCGGTGACGGTCAGGTCGCGGGTGCCTCGGCGTACGGGGGTGGTGACCAGTCGGGGCAGCCCGTTGTTGGCGTCCGCGTCGGTCGGGTCGGGGGCGGGCAGCGGGGTGGCCACCCCGACGTCGACCACGGTGACCGAGGCGCCGGCCTGCCGGGCGAACGCGTTGACGACGGCACCGCCGGCCAGGAAGTTGCCGACCATCTGCCCGGTGACCTCCTGTGGCCAGGGGCTGACCCGCTGGGCATGCACGCCGTGGTCCCCGGCGAAGATCGCCACTGCGGCCAATGTCGGCAACGGTGGCGGGCAGGTGCCGGCCAGGCCGGCGAGGCGTACGGACAGCTCCTCCAGGGCGCCCAGCGAGCCGGCCGGCTTGGTCAGCCGGGCCTGCAACTGGCGGGCCGCGGTCATCGCCGGCTCGTCGAGCGGGCCGATCGCCGCGATGGTGGTCTCCAGCATCATGCCTCCAGGATCTCCGCCAGCACCTCGATGAACGCGTCCGTGGTCGCCCGATCCCGTACGGCGATCCGCAGCCAGTCTGGTCCGAGCCCGGGGAAGGTGTCGCCCCGGCGTACCGCCCAGCCACGTTCCCGCAGGTCGGCGCGGAGCCGGTCGGCACCGGGCCGGTGCACCAGGACGAAGGCGCTGGCCGGGCGGCCGGCGACGCGTACGCCTGGCAGGGTCGACAGCCGGTCGACCAGGTAGGCGCGGTCGTCGGCGAGTTGTGCGGCGATGGCGCGTTCGGCCTGGACCGCGACGTCGGTGGCGCAGGCGGACGCGGCGGCCAGGGCGGGGGTGGCGACCGCCCAGAGCGGCTGTACGGCGGCCAGCCGCTCCAGCAGCGCCGCCTCGCCGAGCAGGTAGCCGATCCGGAGTCCGGCGAGTCCCCAGGTCTTGGTGAGGCTGCGGACGACCAGCAGCCCGGGCAGGTCACGCCGGGCGGCCAGCGACTCGGGTTCGCCGGGTACGCCGGGCGCGGTGGTGGTGTCGGCGAACGCCTCGTCGATCACCAGGACCCGGCCGGGGCGGGCCAGGGCGGCCAGGTCGGCGGCGGGGTGCAGGACCGAGGTGGGGTTGGTCGGGTTACCGATCATGACGAGGTCGGCGTCGGCCGGGATCCGGTCCGGGTGCAGCCGGAAGTCGTCGGCCGCGTCGAGCAGTACCCGCTCCACGGTGTGCCCGGCGGCCCGCAGCGCGGCCTCCGGTTCGGTGAACTGCGGGTGCACCACCACCGGTCGGCGTACCCCACGCAGCGCCTGGGCGAGCAGCACGAAGCCCTCGGCGGCACCGGCGGTGAGCAGCACCTCCTCCGGCGGGCGGCGGTGCCGGGCGGCGACGGCGGCGCGGGCCGGACGCGGATCCGGATAACCGGCGAGGTCGGCCAGGGTGGCTCTGATCGGGTCGGCCAGCCAGGCGGGCATCGGGGCGCGCCGGACGTTGACGGCGAGGTCGACCAGGCCGTCGCCGACCTCCGCGTCACCGTGGTGCGCGAGGTCGGGTTCGGGTGTCGGATGGGACGCTCCGGTGAGCGGACCGTGCATGCCCGCGATCCTGCCGGGAAGGCGGCGCGGGCGACAGCAGCCCGTGGAGTGCTCCGCATCACCACTGATCACTTCATGAGTATTTCTCATGTACGAATCGGAAATGTCATAACTTATCCGTGTGAGTAATCGACCCCTTGCCGCCGCAGGTCGACTCGTTCCTCTCCTCCGCGCCGGATTGATCGCCGGTGTCGTCGTCGCCGCCGTCGCGTACCCCGTGGTCGCAGTGACCGGCCTCGGCGCCAAGGCCACCGCGCACGCCGTGGAGAGCAAGACCCGCCTGCTGGCCACCGCCCTGCCCGCCGAGACCTCCTACCTGTACGCGCCCGACGGCAAGACCGTGCTGACCATGTTCTTCGAGGAGTACCGGCAGTACACCAAGCTGGCCGACATCTCCCCGCACATGCAGCAGGCGATCGTCGCCGCCGAGGACAACCGCTTCTACCAGCACCACGGCGTCGACCCGAAGGGCGTCGCCCGCGCCTTCGTGGCCAACGCCCGCTCCAGCGGCGTCTCCCAGGGCGCCTCCACGCTGACCATGCAGTACGTGCGGATGGCGCTGCGGGACAGCGCCACCACGCCCAAGGAGGTGCAGGAGGCCACCGCGCAGACGCCGATCCGCAAGGTCAAGGAGATGCGGATGGCGGTCGACCTGGAGAAGGAGTTGGGCAAGGAGGACATCCTGGAGCGCTACCTCAACTCGGCGTACTTCGGTCACCGCGCGTACGGCATCTACGCCGCCAGCGAGATCTTCTTCTCCAAGACGCCGAAGGAACTCACCCAGGTCGAGGCGGCCACCCTCGCCGGTCTGGTGAAGTCCCCGTCGCAGTACGACCCGGCCAGCTCCGACCAGAAGGACGCCACCACCCGGCGCAACTACGTGCTCGACAACATGGCACGGCTGGGTTACCTGTCGCCGAACGCCGCCGAGGCGGCCAAGGGCGAGCCGATCCGGTTGCGGCTGACCTACCCGCCCAACGACTGCGCCGCCGTACCCGAGAAGTGGAACAGCTGGGGCTTCCTCTGCGACTACCTCAAGAACTGGTGGAGCGCCCAACCCGCGTTCGGCAAGAACCGCCTGGAACGCCTGGACAAGCTGCGGCGGGGCGGCTACCGCATCGTGCTCAGCATGGATCCGAAGGTCCAGCAGGCGGCGGAGAAGAACGTCGGCACCGAGGGCAACACCGGCAGCCCGTTCGCCAACGGCATCGTGGTCTCCGAGCCGGGCACCGGCCGGGTCAAGGCGATGGCGGTGAACCGCACCTACTCCCTGCAGGTGGACGAGAACCCGCTCAGCTCCAACCCGGAGGCGGGCCCGAACGTCCGGGCCAACTACCCGAACACGGTGGCGCCGCTGATGGGCGGCGGAGACCTGCCGGGCTACCAGGCCGGGTCGACGTTCAAGATGTTCCCGATGCTGGCCGCGCTGGACGCCGGCATGACGCTGAACACCACCTTCAACGCGCCGCACAGCTACCGCTCCGAGATCTACGACGGCTGGCAACCGTCGAACGCCAGCGGCGCGATGAGCGGTACGCAGACCATGTGGTCCGGCTTCGGCAAGTCGGTGAACACCTACTTCGTCTGGCTGGAGGAACAGGTCGGGGCGGAGAAGGCCGTCCGGCTCGCCGAGCAGTTGGGCCTGCGCTGGCGTACCGACGTGGACCGCGACCACGCCTCACCGGCGAAGGCGAACAAGTGGGGCGCGTTCACGCTCGGCGTCTCCGACGCCACCCCGTTGGAGATGGCCAACGCGTACGCCGCGATCGCCGCCGACGGGCGCTACTGCGAGGCGATCCCGGTGAACGCGATCTACAACCGGGACGGTACGCCCGCGATGTTCACCACCCCGGGCGGTATCGAACGCGAGATCGCCAAGCCACGGTGCCGCCAGGTGGTCAACGCCGACGCCGCGCGGGCCGCGACCGACGCCGCCCGCTGCCCCACCGGGGACACCCCGGCCAAGGGAAGCTGCGGTGGCTGGTCGACCGCGGACAGCGTGCGCGGCACGGTGGGCCGCCCGGTGGCCGGCAAGACCGGTACCACGGACAGCACCCGGTCGGCCTGGTTCGTCGGCTACACCCCGGAACTGGCGGCCGCCAGCTTCATCTCCGACCCGGACAACCCGTTCAACGCGGTCGGCGACGGCCAGTCACAGATCCCGATCGCGGCGGTCTCGAACACGCTGCGCGACGCCCTCAAGGGCACCCCGACGCGGGACTTCGTACCCCCGTCGGACCGCATAGTCGGCTGAGGACCGGCACGCGCCGGAGCGCCGCTCAGGCCGGCGCTCCGGCGGCCGGTTCGGCCGCCACCACACCGACGGGCGCGATCGGGACGCCCAGGTCGGGACCGGCCGGGATCGCGGCCGGCTCGGTGGCCGCGGCGGCCACCAGACGCCCGGCGATCCGCGGGTACGCGGCCCAGTGCGGGACGAGCTGGGAGGCGTGCACGCCGCGCCAGACGAAGCCCTCCGGCGCGCCGCCCGCCCAGCCCCACGCCGGACGCGGCCCACCCCGTGGGGTGAGCACCGCGCGGTGCTCCTTGTGCCCGGTCACCACCTCGCCCCGGGTCGCCACCACACTGTCGCTCTGGGCGGTCGCCTCGCGGTAGCCGACCACCAGACCGTCCCGGATACTGCCGATCGCGTCGAGCACCCCGCACATCGGCAAGCCGTCGAGTTCCCGGGCCAGCCAGAGCAGCCCGGCCCCCTCGGCGACGACCGGCCGACCGGTACGCGCCAACTCGGCCACCGCGATGCAGAGCCGCCGATTGGCGGAGAGCTGCTCGGCGTACGACTCGGGCAGCGCGCCGCCGACCACCAGCGCCCGGGTGCCGGCCGGCAGCACCTCGTCGACGAACGGGTCGAGCGTCACCACGTCGGCACCGGCGGCGCGCAGCAGCTCGGCGGTCTCGGCGTGGCTGAAGCTGCCGCCCGGTCCACCGGCCACCGCGACCAGCGGACGTCCGGCGCCAGCCGGCACCGGCGGGTCGGCCGCCTCCGGGTGCGGCGACCACGGCGACACCGCGAGTTCGGGGGCGGACCGGGCCAGCCCGAGCAGCCGTTCCAGATCGACGGTGGCGGCGACCGCCTCACCGAGTCGGCGGACGGCCCGGGCGGCCTCGCCGCCGTTCTCCAGCACCGGCATCACCCCGTGCCGACGACTCGGCAGCACGGCCGGCAGATCCTGGCGGCGCAGCGCGCCGTAGACGGGTACGCCGATGTCGTCGAGCGCCTCGCGCAGCAGCGTCTCGTGTCGGGCGGAGGCGACCCGGTTGAGGATCACGCCGCCGATCCAGAGCTGCTCGTCGTACGCCCGGAAGCCGTGCACCAGGGCGGCCACCGACTGACCCATCGCGGCGACGTCGACCACCATCACGACCGGGCTGCGCAGGGCGGTGGCGACCGCTGCGGTCGACTCGGTCTCGCAGCGTCCGCTGAGGCTGTCGTAGAGGCCCATGCTGCCCTGCACCACGGCGAGCCCGGTGTCGGCGGCACCGTGCAGCAGCAGCGGCGCGAGCCGGTCGGTGCCCATCAGCCGAGGGTCCAGGGTGCGCCCGGGTCGGCCGGCGGCGAGCCCGAGATAGGCGGCGTCGACCGGATCCGGGCCGATCTTGAACCCGGCCACGTCGAGACCACGATCGGCGAACGCGGCGAGGATGCCGATCGCCAACGCGTTCTTGCCGTGCCCCGACGAGGGGGCACTGAGCACCAGACGCGGCACGACGGTCATCATCGACTCCTCGCGGGCGGCGAGCGTGCCGACCGTCGGCGCGCCCCGTGCGCGTGACGATAGCCCACGTCGGTCGCCCGTAGGCGCCGCCCGCCGTCCCGATCCGCTTCGATCCGCCCGACCGGAGCGGACCGCCCCGGCACCGACACGCTCCGTCGTCGATCGGCCCTTTCCCGGCCGTCACGTCGACGGGCGGGGCGGCGCAGTGGTGACGGTCATACGGGTAGCCTCGTGGCGTGTACCGGTTCCTGCTGACGCCGCGCTGGCTGGGCATCCTCGCGCTGACCCTGGTCCTCGCCACGATCATGGTGATGCTCGGCAACTGGCAACTGGACCGCTACCACGGTCGGACGGCGGTCAACGAGCGCATCGACGCCGGGTTGCGGATGGACCCGGTGCCGCTGCGCGAGGCGGTGCCCGCGCCGACCGGTGGCCCCGGCAGCGTCGGCCCGGCACCGGCCGATGACCGGACCTTCATCCGGGTGATCGCGACCGGCCGGTACGACACCGACAACGTGGTCCTCGTCCGGGGCCGGACGGTGGAGAGCAAGGTCGGCTTCGAGGTGCTCACCCCACTGGTGCTGGCCGACGGCACCGCCGTCCTGGTGAACCGGGGCTGGATCCCACCGGCGCCGGGCGGGGCGATGGCCCAGCCCGAGGTGCCGGCGGCACCGCCCGGCGAGGTGACCGTCGAGGGCCGGGTGCACGCCAGCGAGAGCGGTTCCGGCAACGTGGCCCGCCGGGAGGGCCGGCTGGAGACCCGCCGGGTCGCCGTGCCGCAGCTCGCCGCGCAGATGCCGTACCCGGTGCACGGGGCGTACGTGCTGCTCGACGAGCAGACCCCGGCCGCCGACCCGGTCTTCCGCGCGGTGCCGGTGGGGCACGCCAACAACTGGCAGAACCTCGGGTACGTCGTGCAGTGGTGGATCTTCGCGGCGATGACGCTGTTCGGCTACGGCTGGATCGCCCGTCGGGAGGCCCGCCGGCTGGCCGGTGTGACCGACGACGACCTCCCCCGCGACCGGGCCGCCGAACCGGCATCGAGCAGCCCCGCCACGAGCAGCTCTGCCCCGACCAGCCCAGCCCCGAGCAGCCCAGCCCCGAGCAGCCCGGCCTGAGCCCGGTCTGCCTGAGCCGGTCAGCCTGAGCCGGTCAGCCGCCCGCGCGGCCGGCGTGGATGGCGCGTACGGCGTCGATGGTGTCGGCCTCGGCGGCGGTCTTGTCGTCGCGGTAGCGGACCACCCGGGCGAACCGGAGCGCCACCCCGCCCGGATAGCGTGAGCTGGTCTGCACCCCGTCGAAGGCGATCTCGACCACCTGCTCGGGCCGGACCCGCACCACCCAGTCGCCGCGCTCGACGGACAGCTCCAGGAAGCGTTCGGTCTGCCAGCGCAGCAACTCGTCGGTGAGCCCCTTGAAGGTCTTGCCGAGCATCACGAAGCCGCCGCTGGCCGGATCCCGCGCCCCGAGGTGCAGGTTCGACAGCCAGCCCTTGCGCCGGCCACTGCCCCACTCGACGGCGAGCACCACCAGGTCGAGGGTGTGCCGAGGCTTCACCTTCACCCAGGCCGCACCGCGCCGACCGGCGTCGTAGGGCGCGTCGGGCGACTTCACCACGACGCCCTCCTGGCCGGCGTCGAGCGCGGCGGCGAACGCCGCGCCGGCCTGCTCCGGCCCGTCCACCTCGATCCGCCCGACCAGCACCGACGCGTCGACGGTGGCGGCGAGCGTGGCCCACCGCTCGCGGCCGGGCAGGTCGATCAGATCCGCGCCGTCGAGGTGCAGCAGATCGAAGAAGTACGGCGTGAGCAAGGTCTCGCCGGTCCGGGCGGCGGCGGCGCGGACCGCCGGGGCGACGGATGCCCCACTGCCCCGGCGGGCGGCGGCGCTCGACGTCTGCTGGAACGGCAACGGTCGGCCGGTGGCGTCCAGCCCGATCGCCTCCCCGTCGAGCACCAGCTCCCGGGCGGGCAGGGCGCGGACGGCGGCGACCACCTCGGGCACCCGGCCGGTGATCTCGTCGAGGCTGCGGGTGAACACGGCGATGTCGTCGCCGCTGCGGTGCACCTGGATGCGGATGCCGTCCAGCTTCACGTCGACCACGGCGGGGGTGCCGGTGGCGGTGAGCGCCTCGTCGACCGTGGCGGCGCTCTGCGCCAGCATCGGCGCCAGCGGTCGCCCGACCCGCAACCCGAACTCGGCCAGTGCCGGGGCACCGCCGTCGAGCGCGGCCACCGCGACCGCCCGCAGGTCACCGGCGAGCAGCAGGGCCCGGCGTACCGCGCCGACCGGCACCTCGGCGGCCCGGGCGATCGCGTCGGCCAACAGCCCGGCCTGGGCGCCCTGACGCAGCTCGCCGAGGAAGAGGCCGGTCAGGACGCGTTGCTCCTCGGCGGTGGCGGCGGTGTAGAGCGCGGCCACCAGATCGCGGCGGCGGGCCTGCGAGCCCGCGCCGTGCACCGCCGCGATCTCGTCGATCGCCGCGTCGACCCCGGCCACGGTCAGCGTCGCCTCCGTCGCCGGTGGCGGCAGGTCGCGCAGCGCGGCCCAGCCGACCCCGGTCTGTCGCTGGCGCAGCTCGCCCGCGAGCCAGCCGGCTCCGGCCGCGACCTCGTCCGGATCGAGCCGACGCAGGGCGTCGGCGAGCAGCTCGACCTTGGCCCGTCGGCCACTGACGGCACCGACGGCTGCGGAGGTGGCAGCCAGGTCGAGGAAACGCACGACCTCATCCTGCCAGCCACCCCCGACAGCGGGTGTCACCTGCGCGGGAGCTGCTCCAGCGGGTCAGGCCGGGACCGGCTCCTCGACCCGCAGGCCGCGGGCGCGGACCTCCTCGGCGATGCGGGACAGCGACGCGTCCACGGCGACCAGAGCGGCGGACAGCTCGGCGAGCTGTTCCTTGAGCGTGGCCTCCGGCCACGCGGAGACGTCGACGTCCCCCAGAGCGCTGACGGCGGCCTCCATACGGGCCATCACCTCGTTCGTACGCATGTTCGAGAGGCTACAACAGCCGCGCGTCCGACACGCCGGAAAGAGCCACCATTCGCGCGAAAGTCACCGAGTCGGTGCCGGGCCCGCCTCGGCCACCTTGGCCAGCAACAACGCCTCGGCCAGGCAGACCCGGGCGAACTCGCCCAGGTGCAGGCTCTCGTTCGGCCCGTGCGCCCGCGCGTGCGGGTCCTCCACGCCGGTCACCAGGATCGCGGCCTGCGGGAACATCTCCTGGAAGGTGGCGATGAACGGGATCGACCCGCCGACGCCGATGTCCACCGGGTCGGTGCCGTCCCAGGCGGCGCGGAAGGCCGCGCGGGCCGCGTCGAAGACCGGGCCGGAGGCGTCGATGACGCAGGGCGCCCCGTCGTGCTCGAAGGTGACGTCGACCTGGGCGCCCCACGGGGCGTACCGCTCCAGGTGGTCGCGCAGCGCGAGGTACGCCTGCTTCGGCTCGTCGCCCGGCGCCAGCCGGAGGCTCAGCTTGGCCTTGGCGGCCGGCACCAGCGCGTTCGGCGCCTCGGCGGTGGCCGGGGCGTCGATGCCGAGCACGGCCAGCGCGGGCCGGGTCCAGAGCCGGTCGGTGATCCGGCCGGAGCCGATCAGGCGTACGCCCTCGGCGAGCCCCGCCTCGGCCCGGAACCGGTCCTCGGGGTAGTCGACGATCGCCTCGTCCCGACCGACCAGGCCCTCCACCACCACGTTCCCGGCGTCGTCGTGCAGGGTGGCCAGCAGCCGGACCAGCGTGGTGAGCGCGTCCGGGACGGCACCGCCGAACATCCCGCTGTGCACCGCGTGGTCCAGGGTGCGGACCTCGACGAAGCAGTTGACGATGCCGCGCAACGAGGTGGTCAGCGCCGGTACGCCGACGTCCCAGTTGGTCGAGTCGGCGATCACGATGACGTCCGAGGCGATCGTCTCGCGGTGGTCGGCGAGCAACTGCTCCAGCGAGTCGGAGCCGTACTCCTCTTCCCCCTCGACGAACAGCACCACGCCGACGGGCAGGCGGTCGCCGAAGGCCCGCAACGCGGCGACGTGCGCCATGATGCCGGCCTTGTCGTCGGCGGCACCCCGGGCGTAGAGCCGGCCGTCCCGCTCGACCGGCTCGAACGGGTCGGACTCCCACAGCGTCCGGTCCCCGACCGGCTGCACGTCGTGGTGGGCGTAGAGCATGACGGTGGGCGCACCGGGCGGGGCGGCCCTACGGCCGATCACTGCGGGCTGGCCGCCGGCCCGCAGGATCTCGACGTCGAGACCGCAGCCGCGCAGCAGCTCGGCCACCGCCTCGGCGGAGCGCTCCACGTGCGAGTGGTCGAAGCCCTCGAAGGCGATGCCCGGGATACGGACGAGGCGTTCCAGGTCGGCCCGGACGCCGGGCAGTTCCCGGGTCACGGCCTCCCGCAACTCGGACTCGGTCATGATCGGTGAGGTCATGACCGGCATGGTATGCCGCCCCGACCTGGGGTTCCCGGCCGAGCCAGATAGTAGTGACGGTCATCGTGCGGCAACCCGGGGTCACCGTCGACCACCAGGTCGGCCCGCGCCTGCGTGTCGTCGGCGGCGAAGTGCGCCTGCTCGGTGTCGTGCCACCGGCGCAGCTCCGGCAGGATCTCCGGGCCGTCGCGCGCCACCGCCCGAGTCAGCCGCAACGGGTGCGGGGCGGTGACGAAGACGGCCAGCGTCAGGTCCGGACCGGCGGCGGCCCGGGACGTGCTGACCCCCTCGACGATCAGCACCGGCGTCACCGGCACCGACACCGGCTCGGGCCGGAAACACCGGCGTACCCAGTCGTAGCACCGGTACGACCCGGCCCGGCCGGACCTCACCGGCCGCAACACGTCGCGCTCCAGTCGCGTCCAGAAGGTGAGCTGGTCGTCCCACCCGTCGAGCAGATCGTCGGTGTGCACCACCGGCGGTCGTACCGCCTCCGGCCCGATGCCGCCGAGAGCGTCGGCCAGGCGCGCGGCGAACAGCGTCTTGCCCGCCCCGCTCGGCCCGTCCACGGCCACCAACCGGGTACGCCCCAACCGGGCCCGTGCCGCCAGCACCCGCCCCGCCAGTCCGGCGTACGACTCGAAGACCGCCACCACGGAGACCGACGTTACCGATCGGGTTGTCCCACACCGCTTCGGACCGCCTGTCGAGTAGCCGCACGGCATGATCGTGGCGTGTCCCATTCCGTGATGAGTCCCGGCGTCGAGGCGTTGCTGGAGCAGGCCCGTTCGGGCATGACCCGGCTGACCCCACAGGAGACGGTGCAGGCCGCCGCCCGGGGTGCCCTCGTGATCGACACCCGCACCGACGGGCAGCGGCGGGAGCAGGGCGACCTGCCCGGCGTCATCGTGATCGACCGGACCGTCCTGGAATGGCGGCTCGACCCGGCCAGCGACTGGCGGATCCCCGAGGCCACCAACTACGACATGGAGGTCGTCGTGGTGTGCCGCCAGGGCTACAGCTCCAGCCTGGCGGCGGCCAGCCTGCGCGCGCTCGGGCTACACAAGGCGACCGACATGATCGGCGGCGTGGAGGCGTGGCGCTCGGCCGGAATGGCCTTCTCCGACCAGCCCGCCGACGTCCGCTACTGAGGCCGGGCAGCGCGAGACGCTGACGCTGGGCGACGGCACCGCCTCGGCTGGTGCAGGTGGCGGCTAGCCGGGGACGCCGGGCGGGATGAAGGGCAGGTCGGCGGGGGGCCCGGACTCGACGAGCCGACGCAGGGCGGCGGTGTCGAGGTGTTCTTCGACCAGGTCGCCGAGCAGGTCGAGGGTGCGTTCGCGGGCGGCGGCGAAGGACGTGTCCGGGGCGACCCGGAAGCCGGTCCGACCGGCCATTTGAGCTGCCCGGTCGAGGAACCAGCGGCGGAACTCGTCGGACTCGAAGGTGCCGTGCCAGTGCGTACCGTGCACGACCCCGGACACCATGCCCTCGCCGGCACCGGTCGCGTCCCACAGCAGCGGGGGCGCCTCCGGGTCGGCGGCGGAGACGTACCCGTGGTGGATCTCGTAGCCCCGGACCGGAAGCTGGTCGGCGGCGGTGCCGACCGCCTGGCGGACGGTCTTGCGCGGGTCGAAGGTGATCTCGATGGGCAGCAGCCCGAGGCCGTCGACGCTGCCCCGGCGGCTCTCCACCGGGTCGTGGATGGCCCGGGCCAGCATCTGGAAGCCGCCGCAGATGCCGAGCAGCGGTCGACCGGCCGCGACGTGCGCGGTAACCGCGTCGGCGAGGCCGGTCTCGCGCAGCCAGGCCAGGTCGGCCACGGTCGACTTGGAGCCGGGCAGCACGACCAGGTCGGCGGCGGCCAGCTCGGCCGGCTCGACGGTCAGCCGGACCCGCACGCCGGGCTCGGTGGCGAGCGCCTCCACGTCGGTGGCGTTGCTGATCCGGGGCAGCCGCACCACCGCCACGTCGAGCCACTCGGTGCCGTGCGGGGCGGCCGGGCGGCCGAGCACCCGGCCGTAGGCGAGCGAGTCCTCGGCGTCCAGCCACAGGTCCAGCGCCCAGGGCAGGACGCCGTACGTCGGGCGGCCGGTGAGGTGACGCAGCGAGTCCAGCCCGGGGGCCAGCAGGCCGAGGTCGCCTCGGAACTTGTTGACCACGAACCCGGCGATCAGGGCCTGGTCGGCGGGTTCGAGCAGGGCCAGCGTGCCGAACATGGCGGCGAACACGCCACCCCGGTCGATGTCACCGACCACGATCGTCGGGAACCCGGCGTGCCGGGCCAGCCCCATGTTGACGTAGTCGCCGTCGCGCAGGTTGATCTCCGCCGGGCTGCCCGCCCCCTCGCAGATCACCACGTCGTACGCCGAGCGCAACTCGGCCAGTGCCGCGTATGCGGTCTCGGACAACCGGGGACGCAGGGTCCGGAACGAACCGGCGGTCATCGTGTCGACCGCCTCGCCCAGCAGCACCACCTGACTGCTCAGGTCGCTGCCCGGCTTGAGCAGCACCGGATTGAACCGCAGGTCCGGGGCGAGCCCGCAGGCCGCCGCCTGCATCGCCTGCGCCCGCCCGATCTCGCCACCCCGGCCGTCCGGCCCGACGACCACGGCGGAGTTGTTCGACATGTTCTGCGCCTTGAACGGCGCCACCCGTACGCCCTCGCGGTGCAACCAGCGGCAGATGCCGGCGGTGAGCACGCTCTTGCCGGCGTCGGAGGTGGTCCCGGCGACCAGCAGGCCACCGCTCACCGCGTGCCCGTGAGGCGTCGGGCCACCGCGCCGACCAGCCGGCCGACGGTCACCGGGTACGCCGCCGCGAGGCCGAGCGCGGCCAGGCCGACGGCACCGGAGATCCGGGCGGCCCGAGGCAGGTGCCGGGCTTCGGGACGGGGACCGTCACCGAGGAACGGCCGCACCTCGGACCGGCCGAAATAGACGTTGCGCCCGCCGAGCCGCACACCCAACGCACCGGCCATCGCCGCCTCGCACTGCCCGGCGTTGGGGCTCGGGTGGTCGTCGCGGTCCCGACGCCACACCCGCCAGGCGCGCTCCCGGTCCCCCTTGCCGGCCGGTGCCAGCGCGACGGTCAGCAGGCCGGTCAGCCGGGCCGGCACCAGATTCAGCAGGTCGTCGAGCCGGGCGGCCGGGGTGCCGAACCGGGCGTAACGCGCATTGCGGTGGCCGACCATCGCGTCGAGGGTGTTCACCGCCCGGTAGCCGAGCAGGCCCGGCAGCCCGGCCACCGCGCCCCAGAACAGCGGGGCGACCACCGCGTCCGAGGTGTTCTCGGCCACCGACTCGACCGTGGCCCGGGCCAACTCCGACTCGTCGAGGGTCGACGGGTCCCGACCGCACAGGTGTCCGAGCCGCGCCCGGGCGGCCGGCAGGTCGCCACCGCGCAGCGCACGTCCCATGGTCTTCGCCTCGTGCCGCAGGCTCTGCCCGCCCAGCACCGCGAACGTGCCGGCGGCGACCAGTGCCGCGCGGGCCAGCGGTTGCCGCCGGGTCGCGTACGCGAGGGCGGCCCCGGCCAGCACCGGCCCGCCGACACAGAGCGCGGTGTGGGTGCCACCGGCCAGCCGGTGCGGCCGGTAGAGCCGACGTTCCAGGGCGGCGGCGGCCCGGCCGAAACCGGCGACGGGATGGCCACGACGTGGGTCACCGAAGTACGCGTCCAACGCGTACCCGGCGACGAGTCCCGCCGCGTTCGCCACTGCACCCGCATGCCGCACCCGCACCACCTCCGGCCGGCCAGCCTAGCCGAGCCCGGCCACCGGAGCCGCCGCTCGACCGAGCCGCCCAGGTCAGACGGGCTGCGGCAGTCGACCCCGCCCACGCCGGCCACGCCCGGTCGCCGTCGCGCCGGTGCCGGACTCCGCCGGTGCGTTCGCAGAGGCCGCAGTGGGCTCCTCGGCATCACCGCCCGCCTCGGCCGACTCGGACCCACCCGGCGTGCTGTCACCCGTGTCCGGGAGACCGCCCGTAGCCGAGAAGCCGCCCGTGCTCGGGAGGTCGCCCGCGAGGCCGTCCGTGATCCGGAGGTCGCCCGTGCCGGAGAAGCCGTCCGCCCCGGTGCGACCGCCCGTGCCGGAGGTGCCGTCCGCCCCGGCGATGTCGCCCGTGCCGGGGAGGTCGTCGAAGGGGTCGGCCTCGCCCAGGCGCTGCGGGTAGCCGGTGCCCGCCGGAACGTACTCGGACAGCTCGAAGTCGTCGTCCAGCGGCCCGTCCTCGGGCAGAGCGGGCGCGTCGTCGTCCGAGACGGCCTCGGTCAGCTCGCCGTGCACCCGCTGCTCGGCCTCGGCGTCCGAGATGGTGCTGGTCGCCAGGTTCGGCTTGTTGCGCAGGAAGCGCCCGCGCCCCCGGGACAGGTCGTGACCCACCGCCACAGCCTCCAGCTCGTAGAGGGTGCGGTGGTTGCCGGCGTCGTCGGTCCAGTCGCGGGTGTAGAGGCGACCGCAGACGACCACCGGGTCACCGACCATCACCGACGACGCCACCCCCTCGGCGAGCTTCCGCCAGCAGTTGACGCGTACGCGCAGGCTGTTGCCGTCCACCCAGCGCCCGCTGTCCCGGTCGAGGCGGCGGGCGGTGGAGGCGACCTTGAAGTTGGCCACCAGGGTGTTGCTCTGCGTGGTGCGACGCCACTCGGGGGCGGTGAGCACGTTCCCTACAACGGTTACGTAGGTGTCGAACATCGTTCCTCCAGCGGAGTTCCGGGTCGGCTGGTACCGACTCGCCGCCCAGCCTCGGGCCAGGCGGCCCACCCGAGCAGCCCCTCCGGTCGTACCTGTGGACAACCTGGCGGCCTGTGGACGAACGCCTGATCAAGGTCCCCATGTGCTAGGCCGACCGACCCTGCCCGGCCCACGCCCGGCGGCGGACGATCGATTCGCACAGGAAACCGTCAGGTTCCGGAGCGGTCCGCCTGGGTAGGAACTCGCCAACCGCACCTGCGACGTCGAACGAAAGGTCAGCGATCATGATGATGAGCATCGCTTGTTCCGCCCGCGTCCCTGGTCAGGTGCAGCGATGAGCGAGAACCCGGCCACCGTGGAAAAGTGTCTGCGAATGGGCGCCGGCTTCTCGCAGGCCGACCGCGACTGGATCGTGACCCAGTTCGCCACGCTCGACGCCCGACTGGCCGGCTTCCACGCCGACTCCACCGAACTCGAACTCTCGGTCAAGGACCGGGAGGCCAAGGGCCAGCGGGTCACGCTGGAGTGCTGGATCGCCGGCCGGCAGAAGATCGTCACCACCTCCTCCGAGGAGGACCTGCGCGCGGCGCTCAACGACGCCCGTGACGACCTGCGCCGCAAGCTCAACGACTCCAAGACCCGTCAGGAGCCGCGCAACAACAAGCACCTGCGGGTCACCACCCCGCCCGGCGAGCCGACCCCGGTCGAGGAACTGGCCGAGGAGCTGGCCACCGCCGGGACGAAGACCGACGAGAGGTGACCGTGTCGCCGGCCGGGCACGCGTCCGGCCGGCGGCGCTGAACAGGGAGAGGTGAACGGCATGCCCAACGTGCAGCAACCGGAGATGCGCCGCAGCGGCGAGACCCGGCTGGTCCAGGACAGCGACGGACCGATCCCGGGGGGTGGCTCCGCGACCAAGCAGGAGCACCGGACGGTCCCGGTGGACCAGATCTCGCCGTACGGGCCGGATCGTGGGCGGGCCGCGACCTCGCACGAGCCGACCGACCGCGACGCTCACGGCGACTGACCCGCCGCACGGTAGTAGCCCCCGTCCCACGCAGGGCGGGGGCTACTACCGTGCGGTAGCTTCCCGGCGTACCGTCGGTCCGGTGGAACCCGACGTGCTGGGCCCGCCCTACGAGCGGCACACCATCGACCTTGGCCGCGACGACGAGGGACCGGTGGTCGCGACCCTGGTCCGCCGCCGGGCCGAGCGACCCACCGGGCGCGCGGTGCTCTACGTGCACGGCTTCGTCGACTACTTCTTCCAGACCCACGTGGCCGACTTCTTTGCCGCCCGGGGCTGGGACTTCTACGCGCTCGACCTGCGCAAGTACGGCCGCAGCCTGCTCCCCCACCAGACCGCCAACTTCTGCCGCGACCTCGCCGACTACTTCCCGGAACTGGACGCCGCCGCCCAGATCATCCGTACCGAGGACGACCACCACACGCTGCTGGCCATGGGCCACTCCACCGGCGGGCTGATCGTCTCGCTCTGGGCAGACGCCCGCCGCGACACCGGGCTGGTCGACGGCATCTTCCTGAACAGCCCCTTCTTCGACCTCAACGCCCCCTGGGTCGTGCGTCGACCCCTCGCAGCCGCCGTCGCGCGCCTGGGCCGTCGGGCACCCCACCGCGTCCTCCCCTTCGGCCTCGGCACCGTGTACGGCGAGAGCCTGCACGCCGACCATCGCGGCGAATGGAGCTACGACCTGGCCTGGAAGCCGCTCGCCGGATTCCCCGTCCGGGCCGGCTGGCTGAACGCCGTCCGCACCGGCCAACGACGCCTGCGCGCCGGACTGGACATCCCGGTGCCGGTGCTGCTGGCCTGCTCCACCCGGTCGTTCCGGGGCGTCAAGTGGCACGATTCGGCGACCCTCGCCGACGCCGTCCTCGACGTCGAACACATGGTCCGCTGGGCGCCCCGCCTCGGCCAGCACGTCACACTCGCCCGCTTCGACGGCGGCCTGCACGACCTGACGCTGTCCGGCCCCGCCATACGCAACAAGGTCCTCACCGAGGTCGGCCGCTGGGCGGACGCCTTCCTCGACGCCGGACCGACGCCCCCTCCCCCACCGGCCCCGCGCCGCCCGGCCGACAGCGAGCCCACCCCGCACGCCGCCACCTGAGCCACCGGCCCACCTGAGCCACCGGCCCGCCGAGGCCTGCCGAACCGTCCGGGCCTGTCGCCGCGCCTGAGCCGCCGCCTCGCCTGACCCTGGCCCGCCTGGGTCTGCCGACGCCGTGGATTCGCAGGTGCGCGGCGTCCATGGCGCGTGCGACGCTGACCGGGCACCCGTTCCGTCGCGCCGGGCCGGTGCGGCGGTACCCTTCTCGCGCGATACCACAGCGCGCCCGTAGCTCAGCGGATAGAGCAGGGGACTTCTAATCCCAAGGCCGCAGGTTCGAATCCTGCCGGGCGCACCTCTGTTCGCACTGCTCAGCGGCTTGTCGCCGCCCCTCGGTCCCCCGCTCACCCGGCATCCCGCAGTCCGACCTACGCCGCTGGCGCCAAGGCCGAGGCTGACCTCACCCACCCCGTGAGCGCAGCCGGCCGGACGCTGGCGACCACCATCGGCGGCCTGAGACGCTACCGGTGGGTGAACGATGCCGGGGGGTTCTGCGTCCAGGTCCTCAAGGGCGACGGGAGGGAGTGCCGATGAGGCCGCCGGTGCGCAGATCGCTGGAGGACGACCCGTCATCGGGCATCGACGTCAGGCGGGTCCGAGCCGTACTGATCATGGGTGGTGTGCCGTGGCAGGACCTGGATGATGCGATGCAGCAGGTCCGGCTCAAGCTCCTGGAGCAATCGTCGGCAGAGACGATAAACAACTCAGCCGCCTGGACGGCTGTCGTCGCGTCGCGGGTCGCCGTCGACTGGCACCGTCGTCGGCGGCGCCATGAACAGCGACGCCAGCGGCTCGTGGCGCTTCGGGCGCCTGCCTTCGCCGACACGCTGCCCGACCCGGACCGCGATCTCGCGATGGTGGTGGCCGGGGAACTCGATGAGCTTCCAGCGGACCAGCGCCAACTTCTGGTGCTGCGGTTCTATGTCGATCTGACCGTGCCGCAGATCGCCGACGTGCTCGGCGTCGCGTCGGGAACGGTGAAGAGTCGGCTGCATGCGGCGGTCGGTCGGATGCGGGCCAGGTTGAACGCGAAGGGAGTGGTGTGAGATGTCTCGGGTGGAGAGCGGTGGCAACTCCCATCGCGACGATGCGCTGATGTCCGCCGTCACCGGCGAGCAGCCGGCTGACGCGATTGCGGGCACCGACGAACTAGCCGAGGCGACGGCAGCCGTAAACGCGTTACGGCGTGGCATGGCAGCACTCGGCACCGAACTGGCTGCGGCGACGGATTCGCGTACCCCGTTCATTGCGGCCCCGACGGACCACGGGCCCGACCGGCCGCCAGCCAGGCGGATGTCGACAGGTCATGGGTGCTCGCCATCGCTGCGGGGGTCGTGGGTGTGGCTCTGGTCGGCGGCTACGCGCTGACGGTGTCCGACCCGGCTGACACGTCGGTGAGTCGGAGCCTTCCGGGTGTCGTGGCGTGCGCCGAAACCATCGCGGTGGGAAGTGTGGCGTCGGTGAGCCGTACGGGTGACCGGTTCACGGTGACGCTTGACTCGGTGCGCTACCTGAAGCCGGACAACGGGCCCGCAGTCCTCACGGTCGATGATGCACAGTTGGCCGTCGGTGGATCGAGCACTACACCAGTCACGGGTCAGCCGGCCCTGGTAGTGGTTCACGACGCGGCCAAGGGCGATGTCGACCTGAAGCGTCGCTCCGGCGCAGGTTCACACCTCGGCCGCAAGATCATGCTCGATCCGGGATCGAGTGGTATCCAAGCGCCGCGATAGCCACTCGATCCCGGATCGAGCGATGCTGCAGTACGACGAGCCGCCGCAGGCCGACATCGAGCGGCCTGCGGCCGCGATCGCCGCTCGGCCGGTCGTCGCGCAGGCCGAGCCAATGACCAGGCATTTTGATCTCGAATCGCGGATTAGACACTGTGTGTATAGCCTGTGTGTATAGCGGCCCGACCATCGTCGAACTCCGGCGGCCACGGGAGGACCGCGAGAGACGGAGGCTGTGACGTGAGACGACAGACGCTGACCGGTACGGCGGCCGCCGCGCTGGCGACCATGGTGGCGCTCGGGCTCACACCCGCCCAGGCGAACCCACGGACCGAGGCACCGGCCGCCGGTACGGGCATCGCGTGGGAGCCGTGTGCCGACGAGCCTGCGGCGGAGTGCGGCAGCGTGACCGTACCCGTCGACTGGTCCACGCCGGACGGCCCGACGATCGACATCGCGCTGGCCCGTCGTGCCGCCACGGACCCGACCGCCCGGATCGGCACGATCCTCACCAACCCCGGCGGACCGGGTGCCTCGGGGGTGCAGGACGCCATCCTCGGCGGCATCGGCGGCAGCTTCAGTGAGGAGGTACGCCGCCGCTTCGACGTGGTGGGCTTCGATCCTCGGGGCGTGGGCGGCAGCGACCCGATCCGGTGTCAGGTGCCGGAGGGCCCGGAGCCGAAGCTGTTCCCCACCACCGCCGAGGAGTTCGACGGCCTGCGCGCCTGGACCCGGGCGTACGGCGAGAGCTGCCGGGAGCACAGCGGCCCGCACGTGGACTTCCTCGACAGCCGGACCGTCGCCCGCGACATGGACGCCATCCGGGCCGCGCTCGGCGAGAAGAAGCTGACCTTTTACGGCAACTCGTACGCCACCATGATGGGCCAGCAGTACGCCACGCTGTTCCCGCAGCGGGTGCGGGCGATGGTGCTCGACAGCACGATGGACCACAGCGCGGCCACCACCTGGGAGTTCCTGCGCAGCGAGACGAAGGCGACGCAGGACAGCTTCGACCGGTACGTCGAGTGGTGCCGCACCTCGACCGAGTGTGCGCTGCACGGCCAGGACGCCCGCAAGGTCTTCCGGGACCTGTACGCCAAGGCCGAACGCGGTGAGCTGGTCGACCCGGTCAGCTCGCGGACGATGAGCCCGACCGATCTGCTGGACGACATCCAGTGGACGTTCCTCGGCCCGTACTGGACGCAACTGTCGGAGCGGCTGGCCGGCCTGTCGGCGGGCGAGCCCGGCCCCGCGACGGACGCCGCCCGCCCCACCACGGCCCGGACGGCGACGACGGAGCAGGAGCCGGTCGAGGATCCGAGCCTCGCCATCTTCTGCCAGGACTGGAGGTTGCCGGTGCGGGACGTCGACCAGCTGCGGGCGTACCAGGACCGGCTGGCCCGGGTGGCACCGGAGATGAAGCTCAACCTCCAGGCGTGGGGCTCCACGATGGCCTGCCTGGGCTGGCCGACCGAGGTCCGCAACCCGCAGGCACCGCTGCGGTGGAAGGGTGTGCCGCCGGTGCTGGTGCTCAACAGCCGGTACGACCCGGTCACGCCGCACGAGTGGGCTCGGAACGTGGCGCGTCAGTCGGGTGCCACCCTGCTGACCTACGACGGCGCGGGGCACGGGGTCTACTCGTTCGACAGCGACTGCGTCGGTGACGCCACCACGCGGTACCTGATCCACGTCAAGACGCCGCCGCCGGGCACCCGGTGCCCGGCGGTGGAGCAGTCACCGGCGTCTTGACCTGAATCGGACGTGAAGTTCTACGTTCCTCCTCCTACCGTTCTGCACTCGGAGTAAGACCCATGACGACGGAACAGCTCTCCGACACCGAGCTCGTCGCGCAGCCCGCCGCCTACTGGACGGGCGTCGCGTACAAGTCCCTGATCACGTTCACCCGTGCCCGGCACGTCGAGCTCGGCTTCACGCAGCCGCAGTTCTGGCTGCTGCGCAACCTCTCCGTGCACGACCTGCGGCCGGACGGCAGCGGGATGACGGTGTCCGAACTCGAACAGGCGATGAGTTCGTACCTGTGTCCCGAGGACGATCTGGACGCCGAGGCGAGAGTGTTGCAGGAGCGCGGGTGGCTGACCCGGGACGGTGACGGACGGCTGTGGATCACCGAGGCGGGCGAGGAGGCGCGCGTCAGCCTCAAGCAGCACGCACCGTCGATCCGGGCCCGCATCCACCAGGGCATCGACGACGCGGACTACGTGACGGCCCTCAAGGTGCTCCGGCAGTTGATCCGGAACACCGGCGGCTCGGTGGACTGACAGCCACGTCGTAGGGTTGCCGCCGTGGGGCTGGTGAACACGTCGCGTTCCTCGGACTCACCGTGGATCTCCTCGGTGTGGACCGGTCACAGCACCCAGGTCTCGCAGATGACGTCCGTCGCCAGCGAGACCTGGGGGCTGGTGTTCTGGGAGTCCGGGGGTACGCCGTTCGCGGCGGTCGTCGGCCCGGAGGACCGCACCGTCTCGGCACCCGTACCGCAGGACGCCCGGTTCGTCGGCGTCCAGTTCGCGGTCGGCACCGTGCTGCGGGCGGCCCCCACGTCGACGCTGCTGAACTCGGGGATCGAACTGCCCGACACCACCTCCGGGCGGTTCTGGCTCGACGGCGAACGCTGGCACACGCCGCGCGTCGACGACGACGTCGAGGCCCTGGTGGCGCGGCTCGTCCGCAGCGGCGTCCTCGTCCGGGACCCGCTGGTGCAGGAGGCGGTGGCCGGGCGGCTGCCGGCCACCGCGAGTCGGACCGTGGAGCGCCGCTTCCGGGCCGCCACCGGCCTCACCCGGGGCACCGTCGCGCAGATCGGACGCGTCCGGGCCGCCGCGGAACTGCTGTCGGCGGGCGCGCAGGTCAGCTCCGTCGTGCACCGGCTCGGCTACTACGACGAGCCGCATCTCGCGCGGGCGTTGCGACGGTACGTGGGGCGCACCGCCGGTCAGCTTCGCAGCGGTGCCGGCGGCGCGATCGCGTTGCCCGCGCCAGGTCGTGTCTCGACGCCAGGTGGCGCACATCGGTGATCGAAGGGTGCAACCCCCTCTTCAAGGTCTCCCGCGTGACGATGGCCGGCAGGTACTGACCCCGGCCCCTTCGCCGTGCGCGCCGTCCGAGTGGTGCGGACAGCGCGCACGGACCGCTGACCCCTAGCGGACGACGTCGTAGACGGCCTTGAGCACACCGTTGCCGTAGGCGGCGGACTCGCGCAGCGCCAGCCGCTGCTCCCGCTGCTCGCGTCGGGGGAACACACTCTTGCCGTCACCGAGCAAGACCGGAAAGACCAGGAGGTTGTACCGGTCGACCAGGCCCGCCTCGGCCAGCCTGCGCGCGAGTTCCGCGCTGCCGTGTACGAAGATCGCCCCGCCCTCGGTCTCCTTCAGCGCGGCGACGTCGTCCGTGGACCGCAGGATGTGCTGGTCACCCCAGTCGCCGACAAGCGCGTCCGCACCGAGCGTCGACGACACCACGTACTTCGGCAACTCGCGGTAGGCCTCGTGGTCCTCGGACTGCGGCCAGATCGGCGCGAACGCCTCGTAGCTGCGGCGTCCGAACATCAGCGCGCCGGTCTCCGCGAGTTCCTCACCCTTGAGCGAGTACGCCTCGGGGTCGAACGCCGTCCGGAACACCCATCCCCCCGCGGGGTGCCCTTCGACCGTCCCGCCGGGCGAGTCGACGATCCCGTCGATCGAGATGAATCCGGTCCACACCAGTTCGCGCGTCACCACAGTCTCCGCTTCGGTCCTCGTACCCTGCACCTCGGCCCGAAGGTCCACCACCCCGCGCCACACCAGGGACGCTATCGCCCCCACCCCCACCGGTCTTGTACGAAACCGACACCACCCCCGGACGGCCGACGCCCACCCGACGGACCGGGCCCACCGGAGTTGACCAAGAGGTTCGCGCCCTCCGCCCTCCCCCTCCGCGACCAAAGTCCTTGATCAAGATTCCGAATCTGTCGGACGGTGCCGGGGCGGTGGTGTGCATGTGTTCCCGGGGAGGGTGGGTAGTTCTGTTGTCGCTGGAGCGACAACAGAACTACCCACCGCCCTACACCGGGGGCGACCGACCCCGATCCGCTAGTGCGGTGTCCAGGAACGTTGGCGGTGTCGCGGCGAGGTCCAGGCGGCGGTCCGGCAAGGCGGAGTCGGGCCTGGATACCGGTGTTGTATC
>NZ_JBEOWP010000024.1:0-53970 GCF_040296095.1 Micromonospora sp. NPDC002389 | reverse complement strand
ATCCAGCGCGACATCGAGGACAACCTGTCCGAGCGGATCCTGTTCAACGAACTGACCCCCGGTCAGATCGTGGTGGTCGACTGCGAGGGCGACCCCAACGACACCGACACGTCCACACTCGCCTTCCGAGCCGGCAAGCCGGTGTCGACGGCTCAGCCGTAGGCCCGCCGACCCACCGCCACCAGATGATCACGCGTCGCGTCGTCACAGAGCGCCCCGGCCACCCCGGCGGCGTACGCCCGCTCAGGCCCGAGCCCGAGACGCGCCGCCAACTCGTGCTCACGGCCCAGATCGGTACCGAACATCGCCGGGTCGTCGGTGCCGACCGAGCAGCGCAGGCCCGCGGCGACGAGGCGGGGCAACGGATGCGCCGCCTCGGACTCCACCACCCGGGTCCGCAGGTTCGATGTAGGGCACACGTCCAGCACCACACCCCGGTCCCGCAGCTCGGCGAGCAGGTCGTCGTCCTCGCCGGCCCGGATGCCGTGCCGGATCCGGGCCGGCGCCAGCTCCAGCAGGTCGCGTACCGAATCCGGGCCGCCCGCCTCGCCGCCGTGCGGGACGAACGCCAGACCGCCGTCGCGCGCGATCGCCACCGCCCGGGCGAACGTCTTCGCCGGCGCGGCCAGCTCCGGCCCGCCCAGACCGAACCCGACCACGCCCCGGTCCCGGAACCGCACGGCCTGGCGGGCACACTCCTCCGCGTCGGCCGGCGCCAGCTCACGATCCACGTCGGGCGTCAACAACACCCGTACGCCGTGCCGCTCGTACGCCTCGACAGCGCCGTCGGCGTACCCCTCGAAGATGTCCGCCCAGCCGACGCCCCGGCGCACCCGCTCGGCCGGCGAGAAGATGCCCTCCAGGTAGACAGCGCCGTGCGTGGCCGCCTCGGCTGCGTACGCCACCACGACGCGCCGGAAGTCGTCGGCCGTACGCAGGCAGTTGGTGGTCAACACCCAGGTCCGGACGAAGTGGTCGAAGTCGGTGAACTCGTAGAGCTGACGCAGACCCTCGACCGTCTCCGCAGGCAGCCGCTCCCCGTTGCGCCGGGCGATGACCAGAAGCGTCTCCGGCCGTACCGTGCCTTCGAAGTGGACGTGCAGCTCGATCTTCGGGGCCGGCCCGGCCTCCGGCGCGGCCATCAGGCGGTTCGGAGCGAACGCCGCTCGGCCGTCACCGGCGTCCGGCCCCGCCAGCCGGCCTGCGACACGCCCAGCAGCCAGCGCAACGGCGTGGCCGAGAGCAACGGCGGATCGGTGACCCGCACCTGCCGCACCGGCACCGTGAGCGTGGACCGCGCGGCGGGCAGGATGGGCTGGGCGCCGCCCGCCTCGGCCGGTATCCGCAGATCCGCGTCACCGATCAGGAAACTGTCCGGCGTGCCGTCGACGAGCGCCGAGGTGGTGTCCCGGTCCGGGCGCAGCAGCAGCACCCGGGCGCGGTGCTCGCCCGGCGGCACGGTGGCGGGCAACGCGGCCGGCAGTGGGCGCGGCGCGGCCGTCCACCATTCGTTGCGTCCCCCGTCGTGGGGTGCCACCACGGCGAGCAGCAGTCCCGGCAGGTCCACGGTGTCGAGGTTCATCAGCGCCCGGGGCCCCTGGCCGGCGACTATCGCGCGGCTCCGGATCACCGGCAGCAGCGCCGCCACCGGCACGCCCGCCAACTGCCGGGCGAGCTGGCGGAACCGCTCCGGGGGCAGGCTCACCCAGCGCCGGAACTGGGTGGTGAACGTGCCGACGCTGGAGTACCCGACCTGGGCGCTGATCGCCGTGACGGTGAGCGAGGAACGCAGCAGCAGCCGGCGCGCCTCAGCCATCCGCAGGGCCGCCAGGAAACGTGCCGGTGTCATCGAGGTAGCCTGCTTGAACACGCGATGGAAATAGAAGGGGCTGAACGGGGCGAGGCGCGCCAGTGTTTCCAGCGGCAACGGCCTGCTGAGCTCTCTTTTCATGTGCTCAATCACTCGGACAATGGCAGCCTTCCGGCCGTCATGTTCCTTGCAGTCGACACCTGAAAACTGCCCCATGGCCCCTCCATCGCTACCCGGAAACCGTCACCAATAGTGCTGTGCGACTCTTGAGCGAGTCTTGATTTGCGGCCCGCGGGCCGCTCCGGCGCTCCCGACGAGGGTCGATACGCGTTGGCCGGAGCCGGTACGGGACAAGCTTCCCGGCCTGCACGCGACCGGCTTCACGCGCCCGCCGGACCGACATGGGCGGTCACCTGAGGCAACACAGCAACCTGCGAGAAGACAGTTGCCGAGGCGTTCCGCGAGTATTGGAAGAGCGGGCACACCAATCGAAGGACTTCTTTGCAGGCGAGCAGGATCCGCATGCGTACACCCACGGCGAATTGGACTTGCCATGGCCCGAATATTGTTGGCACTGCGACAACGAATCCTGACTCCGGATAAGCGCGAGGCGTTGTTCGACATACGCGGCTTCCATGTCAAGAACGACGCCGCGCGGCAGGCCCTGGAGAGCGCCGGGCAGAGTTTCATAGGCGGTTTCGGTGACGCCGCCGGGGCCCCCTCGCCCGGGGCCGCCGAGGAGCTGCTGGAACGCCGGGCGGCGCCGCTGCGCGGCTTCGCCTACGAGGGCGCCGCGATGGCGTACGCCCTGATGGACGGCCTGCGACCGGGCGGCGGCCGGGGCCTGGCCCGCTTCCTGGCCGGGCGCGGCGCCGCGCACGTCTACATGGCCCACGTGGGCGTCGGCTGGGCCATGGCCCGGCTGCCCCGCTGGCGCCGGCCGGCGATCCTTCCGCCCGACCCGCTGCTGCGCTGGCTCGCCCTCGACGGCTACGGCTTCCACCAGGCCTACTTCCACACCGGCCGGTACGTCCACGAACAGCACCGCGACCCGGCGCACATCTGGCCGGCGGAGCTGCGGCACTACGCGCCGCACGCGATGGACCAGGGCATCGGCCGGGCTCTGTGGTTCGGCGCCGGCGCCGACCCGGCCGAACTGGTCCGGCTGCTTCACGGGTTCCCCGCCGACCGGCGCTCCGACCTGTGGAGCGGGGTCGGCCTGGCCGCCAGCTACGCCGGTGGCGCCGATCTGACGGAACTGCGAACGCTCCGGGAGGCGGCCGGCGAGCACCGGGCGGCGCTCGGCCAGGGCGCCGCGTTCGCGGCCAAGGCCCGGATGCGGGCCGGACACGTGCCGAAACACACCGCTGTCGCGGTCGGCGCGTTCTGCGTCACCAGCATCGAGCAGGCCGCCGCGATCACCGATGCCGCCCTGACCGATCTGACCGACTCGGCGTCGCTGCCCGCCTTCGCGGTGTGGCGTCAGCGGATCGCCGACCATCTCGTTCTGCTGGGGAGGTGCTGACCGGGTGTCCATGATCCTGGGTTGGGGCCGACGTCATCTCGCCGGGCTGACCGCCCTGCTGCTGATCGTCGGCCTGTTCCTGATCGCCAAGCCGGCCACTGCTACCGACGAGGAACGGCGACGGGTGGCAGCGGGCTACCGGTTCACGCCGCTGTCCATCGCGATCCCGGGTGGCCTGCCGCAGCAGAGCATCCGCCGGGTCAACAAGGAGTACACGCACATCGACGCGTGGATCTCCTCGGTGGGCGCCGGGGTCGCCATGAACGACATCGACGGCGACGGCCTGGCCAACGACCTCTGCGTCACCGACCCACGGATCGACCGGGTGGTGGTCACCCCGACGCCCGGGGCGCGCCAGGAGCGGTACCAACCGTTCGTGCTCGACCCAGCGCCGCTGCCGATGGGGCCGCACATGGCGCCGATGGGCTGCGCGCCCGGCGACTTCAACGAGGACGGCCGCACCGACCTGCTGGTCTACTGGTGGGGCCGGACGCCGGTGATCTTCCTGGCCCGCCCGGACGCCACCGGCCTGTCCGCGGCGGCGTTCCAGCCGGTCGAGCTGGTTCCCCGGCCCGCCGCCGCCGACGGCGGATACACCGGGCCGCTATGGAACACCAACACGGTGAGCGTGGCGGACTTCGACGGCGACGGTCACGAGGACGTGTTCGTCGGCAACTACTTTCCCGACGGCCCGGTGCTCGACCACACGGTCAGCGGCGGCGTGGCGATGAACCGGTCCATGTCGGCCGCATACAACGGCGGGCGCGACCACATCCTGCGCTGGACCGGCGCGACCGCAGGCACCGTCACCTTCGCCGACGTGCCGGACCTGTTCGACGACGACGTCTCCCGCGGCTGGGCCCTCGCGTCGACCGCCACCGACCTCGACGGCGACCTGCTGCCCGAGCTGTACGTGGCGAACGACTTCGGCCCCGACCGGCTGCTGCACAACCGCTCCACGCCGGGCCGGGTACGGCTGGCCCTCGTCGAGGGCGAGGGCAGCCGGCTCACGGTGCCCAAGTCGAAGATCCTCGGACACGACTCCTTCAAGGGCATGGGCGTGGACGTCGGCGACCTGGACGGCGACGGCCTCTACGACATGTACGTCGGCAACATCACCACCTCGTTCGGCATCCAGGAGAGCAACTTCGCCTTCGTCAACCAGGCCCGCGACACCGACGACCTGCGGCAGCGACTCGCCGACGGGCGGGCGCCGTTCGTCGACCGCAGCGCCCCGCTCAACCTCGCCTGGAGCGGCTGGAGCTGGGACGTCAAGATCGCCGACCTGACCAACAGCGGCCGGCCCGACATCGTGCAGACCAGCGGCTTCGTCAAGGGCGAGGTGAACCGGTGGGCGCAGCTCCAGGAGCTGGCCACCGCCAACGACACACTGCTGGAGCACCCCTGGTCGTGGCCACGGGTCCGGGAGGGCGACGACCTCGCCGGCGGCCAGCCGCTGCGCCTGCACGCCCGGATGCCCGGCGGCGCCTACGCCGACATCGCCGGCCAGCTCGGCCTGGCGGTGCCGATCCCGACCCGGGGCATCGCGCTCGGCGACGCCGACGGCGACGGCCGGCTGGACATGGCGGTGGCCCGGCAGTGGGACGCGCCGGTGTTCTACCGCAACGACAGCCCCGGCACCGGATCGCAGCTGTCCCTGAAGCTGAACCGGCCGCCGGCCGGCGACGCCGTCACCGGTTCCCCGGTGATCGGCGCGGACGTCACCGTCCGCACCCAGGACGGCCGTGTGCTGCGCGGCCGGGTCGACGGCGGCAGCGGCCACTCCGGCCGGCGCAGCTTCGAGGTGCACATCGGCCTCGGCGACGTCACCGGGCCGGTCCAGGTCGACCTGGCCTGGCGGGACCGCACCGGCGCGCCCCGCGCGCAGACGGTGACGCTCACCCCCGGCCGGCACGCGCTCACCCTCGGCACGCAGGCACAGGAGGCGAGTTCATGACGAAGCCACGCGACCCGCGAGTGACAGCGCTGCGCCGCTTCGCGATCTCGATCAGCGTCCTCAACATCCTCGGCTACACGGTCCTCGGCTTCGAGCAGCCCGCGCTCTGGCCGGTGTACGCCGTGCTCACCGCGTACGCCGCCGAGCTGCTGCTGGAGGCGGTGGGCGCCCGGGGTGAGGGCCGCGCCCCCCGGTACGCCGGCGGCGTGCGCAACCTGATCGAGTTCCTCTTCCCCGCGCACATCACCGCGCTGGCGGTAAACATGCTGCTCTACACCAACGACCGGCTGCTGGTGATGCTCTTCGGCGTGCTGGTGGCGATCAGCGGCAAGTGGCTGCTGCGGGCGCCGGTCAACGGGCGGCTGCGGCACTTCATGAACCCGTCGAACTTCGGCATCGCGATCTTGCTGCTGCTGTTCCCGTGGGTCTCCATCGCGCCGCCGTACCACTTCACCGAGAACCTCTCCGGCCCCGCCGACTGGGCGATCGTGGCCGTGATCCTCGTCCTGGGCACGATGCTCAACGCGAAGCTCACCCACAGGATGTGGCTGATCGCCGGCTGGCTGTCGATCTTCGTAGTGCAGTCGGTGGTCCGGGGTCTGGTGCTGGACACGTCGATCGCGGCCGCGCTGGCCACCATGACCGGCACCGCGTTCGTCCTGTTCACCAACTACATGATCACCGATCCGGGCACCACACCGAGCCGGCCCGCCGCCCAGTTCGCGTTCGGTGGCGGCGTGGCACTGGTGTACGGCGTGCTGACCGGCGCCTCGGTGACGTACGGACTCTTCTTCGCCACCGCGATCGTCTGCCTGGTCCGCGGCAGCTTCCTCTGGTCGCTGCACGCCTCGCGCCGCGAGCAGCGGCGCCGCGAGCGGGACCACCCCGTCTCGCCCGCAACGCCCGGGACACCGGCCACCGCCGGTCCCGTTCCCGCGGACAACGGCAAGCGGCCCGTGCCCGCCTGATCCGCGAATCGCACAACCCCAGGAGTGACGACATGAGCAGAATCGCGGTCGTCGGCATGAGCTGCCGCTACCCGGAAGCCGATTCGGTGGCCGACCTGTGGCGCAACGCCCTCAGCGGACGCCGCGCGTTCCGCCGGCTGCCGCCGGAGCGGATGAGCCTGGAGGACTACTGGGACGCCGACCCGGCCACCCCGGACCGGTTCTACAACCGGCACGCCGCCGTCATCGAGGGGTACACGTTCGACCGGATCCGGCACCGGATCGCCGGCAGCACCTACCGTTCCACCGACCTCACCCACTGGCTGGCGCTGGACGTGGCCGGCGAGGCGCTCGCCGACGCCGGCTGGCCGGACGGCGCCGGGCTGCCCCGGGACCGTACCGCCGTGGTGGTCGGCAACACCCTCACCGGCGAGTTCTCCCGCGCTAACGTGCTGCGGCTGCGCTGGCCGTACGTGCGCCGGGTGCTGGCCGCCGGGCTGCGGGAGCAGGGGTGGCCCGACCGGCGGATCGCGGAGTTCCTGGCGGTGACCGAGGAGCGGTACAAGAGCCCGTTCCCGCCGATCGACGAGGACACGCTCGCCGGTGGCCTCTCGAACACCATCGCCGGGCGGATCTGCAACCACTTCGACCTCGGCGGTGGCGGCTGGACAGTGGACGCCGCCTGCGCCTCCAGCCTGCTGTCTGTGGTCACCGCCGCGCGAGCCCTGGCCGACGGCGAGCTCGACGTGGCAGTGGCGGGCGGGGTGGACCTGTCCATCGACCCGTTCGAGATGGTCGGCTTCGCCAAGGCCGGCGCGCTGGCCCGCGACGAGATGCGGGTGTACGACGAGCGGTCGCAGGGCTTCTGGCCGGGCGAGGGCTGCGGCATGGTCGTGCTGATGCGCCACGACGACGCGGTGGCGCAGGGGCGCGTCGTGCACGCGACGATCGCCGGCTGGGGCGTCTCCTCCGACGGGCGCGGCGGCATGACCCGGCCCGAGGCGCAGGGCTACCGGCTGGCGCTGGACCGGGCGTACCAGCGGGCCGGCTTCGGCATCGGCACGGTCCCGCTCTTCGAGGGGCACGGCACCGGCACCGCCGTCGGCGACGCCACCGAGCTGCGGGCCCTCTCCGCCGCCCGGCGCGACGCCGGGGCCACCGCTCCGGCCGCCATCGGCTCGATCAAGGCGCTCATCGGGCACACCAAGGCCGCCGCCGGGGTGGCCGGGCTGATCAAGGCGACGATGGCGTTGCGGCACGCCATCGTCCCGCCCACCGCCGGGTGCGCCCGTCCCCGCCCGGAGCTGACCGCCGCGGACCGTATACTGCGCGCTGCGCCGGTGGCCGAGCCGTGGCCGGACGGTGCGCCGCTGCGCGCCGGGATCACCGCGATGGGCTTCGGCGGGATCAACACCCACCTGGTGCTGGAGGCCGGCCCGTCCGCCGTGCCGGAACGTGTCCGGCGGCAGCAGCTACGGCTGGCCCGGCACACACAGGACGCCGAGCTGCTGCTGCTCGACGCGGCCGACCCGGTGGCGCTACGGGAACGGGTGGCCGCGCTGCTGGATCCGCTGGCCCGGCTGTCGTACGGCGAGCTGACCGACCTGGCCGGTGCCCTGGCCGGTGAGGTAAGCGGCCGGCCGATGCGGCTGGCGGTGGTCGCCGCCTCCCCCGCCGAGGCCGTGGACCGGTTCGAGCGTGCCCTGGCGGCGCTCGACCGAGGCGAGGAGGAGTTGTTCGCCGACGGTCTGGCGTTGCGGCGCACGCTGCGGCCGGCGCGGCTCGGGTTCCTCTTCCCCGGTCAGGGCTCCGGCCACAGCGTCGACGGCGGCGCGCTGGCTCGGCGCTTCCCGGCCGCCGCCGAGGTGCACCGCCTGGCGGCGCTGCCCGCCGACGCGGACCCCGTGGCCACCGAGGTGGCCCAGCCGCGCATCGCCGCGGGTTCCCTGGCCGGTCTGCGGGTGCTCACCGAACTGGGCGTCGAGGCGCGAGTGGCGGTCGGGCACAGCCTCGGCGAGATCACCGCGCTGCACTGGGCCGGCACCGTCGACGCGGAGGCGCTGCTGCGGATCGCCGCGGCGCGCGGCGCGGTCATGGCCGGATGCCGGGAACCGGGGACCATGGCCGGCATCGCCGCCGACGACACCGTCACCGCCCGGCTAATCGGCGCCGAACCGGTGGTCGTGGCCGGCTACAACGGGCCCCGGCAGACGGTGGTCGCCGGCCCGTCCGACGCGGTCCGGCGGGTGTGCGAGCGGGCCACCGAGGCCGGTGCGCACGGGGCGCACCTGGCCGTCTCGCACGCGTTCCACTCCCCGCTGATGGCGTCGGCCGCCCGCGAGTTCGGCGACTGGCTGGAAGGGGTCCGCCTGGCCCCGCCGCGCCGGCCGGTGGTCTCCACGGTCACCGGCGCGGAGCTGACCTTCGGCACCGACCTGGCGGCGCTGCTGCGCCGGCAGATCACCGAGCCGGTGCGCTTCGCCGCGGCGGTCACCGAAGCCGGCCGGCGGGTGGACGCGCTGGTCGAGGTCGGTCCCGGCCAGGTGCTCGCCCGGATGGCCCGGGAACTGGTCGACGTGCCGGTGTTCGCCACCGGCACGGACGCGCCGACGCTCGCCGGGTTCCTCGGCTCTGTCGGCGCGCTCTGGGCGCTGGGCGCGCCCGTCGACCACGCCGCCCTGGTCAGTGACCGTCCGATCCGTCCGCTCGACCTGGCCGTGCGGCGGCGCTTCTTCGCCAACCCGTGCGAGGCCGCGCCCGCTGTGGTGGTGGCGTCCCCCGCCGGGGCCTCCCCGGAGGCCGCGGGCCGACCGGCGCCCGGTGACGCCGGGCGACAGGCGACAGGCGACGAGGCGGCCCCGGCGGGCGGCGGACCGGCGGCCGATCCGCTGGCCGTGCTGCGCCGGCTGGCCGCGTCCCGCGCGGAGCTGCCGGCCGAGAGCGTCGGCGCGGACACCCGGCTGCTCGACGGCCTGCACCTCAGCTCGATCGCGGTGGGGCAGCTGGTGAACGAGGCCGCCCGGGAACTGGGCCTGCCGGCGGTGCAGGCGCCGACGAACTTCGCCACCGCGACGCTGCGGGAGATCGCCGACGCGCTGCGCGAGCTGGACCCGGCCGCCCCGCCGGCCGACCACCGGGTGGACGGCGTCGCCCCGTGGGTGCGCGGCTTCACCGTCGAGCTGGTCGAGGAACCGGTGGAGCGGGTCGCCGCCGGTCCTGGCGGCCCGGGGGGCTGGCGGCTGTACGCGCCGGCCGGGCACCCGTACGCGGAGGCGCTGCGCGACGCGCTCGCCGGTGCGGGCGTCGGCGGCGGCGTGCTGCTCTGCCCGGGCGAGGAGGTGGACCTGGACCTCGCGTTGCGCGCCGTCCAGGCGGCGGTGGCGCAACCGCCGGGCAGCCGCCTAGTGGTAGTCCAGCACGGCCGGGGCGTCGCCGGGCTGGCCCGTACCGCCCGGCTGGAGGGCGCGGGCCTGCACGTGACGCTGGTCGAGGCGGCCCCCGCCGACGACCTGGTGGACCGGGTGGTGCGCGAGGTGGCGGCCACCGACGGGTACGCCGAGTCGCACCTCGGCCCGGACGGCCGGCGACGGGTTCCCCTGTTGCGGCCGCTGCCGCCGCCCGGCCCGGCGCGCCAGGGTCCGGCCGGTCCGCCGCTGCGGCCGGACGACGTCCTGCTGGTGACCGGCGGCGGGAAGGGCATCACCGCCGAGTGCGCGCTCGCCCTGGCCCGGGACACCGGGGCGCGGCTGGCCCTGCTCGGCCGGGCCGACCCGGCCGCGGACCCGGAGCTGGCCGCGAACCTGACCCGGATGCGGGAGGCCGGGGTGCGCCTACGGTACGTACGCGCCGACGTCACCGACCCGGAGGCGGTACGCGCCGCCGTGGCGCACGTGCGCGAGCACCTGGGTCCGGTCGCCGGGGTCCTGCACGGCGCCGGGGTCAACCGGCCGGCCGCCCTCGGCGCGCTAGACCTGGACACCCTGCGCGCCACGCTCGCGCCGAAGGTGGACGGCCTGGCGCACGTCCTCGCCGCGGTCGAGCCGGACGAGCTGCGGCTGCTGGTGACGTTCGGCAGCGTGATCGGGCGCGGCGGCCTGCCCGGGGAGGCGCACTACGCGCTGGCGAACAACTGGCTGGCCCGGCTTACCGCCGAGGCCGGGCGGCGTTCTCCCGGATGCCGCACGGTCTGTCTGGAGTGGTCGGTCTGGTCCGGCGTCGGCATGGGTGAACGGCTCTCCGCTGTCGAGTCGCTGCTGCGGGCCGGCATCACCCCGATCCCACCGGACGAGGGCGTCCGCCTGCTGCGCCAGGTGCTGGCGCTGCCCCGGCTGCCCGCCTTGGTGGTGGTCACCGGCCGCACCGACGGGCTGGACACGCTGCGCCACGAGCGGCGGGAGCTGCCGCTGCTGCGCTTCCTGGAACGCCCGCTGGTGCAGTATGACGGCGTGGAGCTGGTGGTCGAGGCGGACCTGTCGGCCGAGAGCGACCCGTACCTCGCCGAGCACGACCTCGACGGCAACCTCCTACTGCCCGCGGTGCTCGGCATGGAGTCGATGGCGCAGGTGGCCACCGCGCTCGCCGGCGCCACCGGCGTGCCGGTGCTGACCGGGGTCAGCTTCCCCCGGCCCGTGGTGGTGGCCCGCGGCGGGCGCGTCACCGTCCGGATCGCCGCGGTGCAGGCCGAGGCGGGCGTGGTGGAAGTGGCGATCCGCAGCGACGAGACGGGCTTCGCGGTCGACCACTTCCGGGGCACCGTCCGCTTCGAGCCGGACGAGAGCGACCGGGAGGCGCCGGGCGTGACCAGCGGGCTGCCGCCGGTGCCGCTGGATCCGGGCCGGGACCTCTACGGTGACCTGCTCTTCCAGGGCGACCGGTTCCGCCGGCTGGTGCGCTACCACCGGGTCGCGTCCCGGCGGGCCGAGGCGGACGTCGCCACCACCGAGGACCTGCGCTGGTTCCACGCGTTCCTGCCGCAGCGGCTGCTGCTCGGCGACGCGGGCGCGCGGGACGCCTTCCTGCACGGCATCCAGGTCTGCGTGCCGGACGCGACGCTGCTGCCGGTCGCGGTGGACCGGGTGGAGCCGGCCGGGCCGAAGCTCGCCGCCACCGAGCAGGTCCGCTTCGTGGCGGTGGAGCGGGAGCACCGCGACGACACCTACCGGTACGACGTGACAGTCCTCGGCGCGGCCGGGACGGTGGTGGAACGCTGGCTCGGTCTGCGCCTGCGTGCGGTGCGCCACCGCCCGGCCGCCCTGCCGTGGCCGCCGGCGCTGCTCGGACCGGCGCTGGAGCGGCGGCTGGGCCGGCTGCTCGACGCCGACCTGGCGGTGGTGGTGGAACCGCGTCCGGACCGGACCGGCGGAGCGCGCCGGGAGGTCACCACCGTCGCCGTCGGACGGGCCGTGGGACGGTCTGTGCGGCTGCGGTACCGGCCTGACGGGCGGCCCGAGGAGGTCAACGGCCGGCACGTCTCCGCCGCCCACAGCGAGGTCGCCAGCCTGCTGGTGGCCGGCGCCGGGCCGCTCGCCTGCGACCTGGAGGTGGTCCGGCCCCGGCCCGCCGAGGTGTGGGCCGACCTGCTCGGCCGGCACGCCGGGCTGGCCGGGCAGATCGCCGCCGACCTCGGCGAGGACGCCGACGTCGCCGCCACCCGGGTCTGGTGCGCCAAGGAGTGCCTGGTCAAGGCGGGGCTGCCGGTGGACGCCCCGCTCACGGTGGCCGGCGGCGACGGCGAGTGGGTGCTGGTGCGCAGCGGCCGGGTCACGGTGGCCACCGGCCCGGTCCGTCTGACCGGCGAGCCACAGCCGGTGGTCGTCGCCGTCCTCACCGCGACGGGGGTGTGACATGTCCGCCTGGTACGAGTACCGCCACGTGGTCGGGTTCGAGGAGACGAACCTCGTCGGCAACGTCTACTACGTCAACTACCTGCGCTGGCAGGGCCGCTGCCGGGAGATGTTCCTGCGCGAGCACGCCCCGGCGGTGGTTGACGACCTGCGCGCCGGGCTGAAGCTGTTCACGCTGCGGGTGGACTGCGAGTACCTCGCCGAACTCGACGCCTTCGACGAGCTGCGCATCCGGATGAGCCTGACCGAGCTGACCCAGACGCAGCTCGGCCTGGCCTTCGACTACCTGCGCGACGGCCCGGGCGGGCTGGTCCCGGTGGCTCGGGGCCACCAGCGGATCGCCTGCATGCGGGAGGTCGCCGGGCAGGTGTTGCCGACCCGCGTGCCGACGCCGCTGGTGCGGGCGCTGGCGCCGTACCGGGCGGCCGCCGGCACATCCAACCGCTCCTGAAGGAGGCGCAGTGACTCTCTCGGAGAAGCGCGACACCGGCGCTTCGGGGCTCGATCTGAACGGCAGCCGACACCGGGCGGCCCTGCAGATCTTCCTCGTCGTCGTCATCGCCCACTGGGCCGAGCACCTGACGCAGGCCGCGCAGATCTGGGTGTTCGGCTGGTCCCGGCCGGAGGCCCGGGGCGTGCTCGGCATGCCGTTCCCGTGGCTGGTGGAGAGCGAATGGCTGCACTACGGGTACGCCGTGGTCATGCTCGCCGGTTTCTGGATGCTGCGCGGCGGCTTCGTCGGCCGCGCCCGGACCTGGTGGACGGCGGCGCTGCTGATCCAGGTGTGGCACCACTTGGAGCACCTGCTGCTGCTGGTGCAGTCGCTGACCGGCAGCAACCTGGCCGGACAGCCGGTGCCGACGAGCCTGCTGCAACTGGTGGCGCCCCGGGTGGAGCTACACCTGTTCTACAACGCGGTGGTGTTCCTGCCGATGGTGGTGGCGATGTACCTGCACCGCACGCCGCTCGCCGACGAACTGGCCCGGATGCGGTGCAGTTGCCGCCGGGTGGCCGAAGTCCGGTGAGGCGCGGGCCGGGGCTGAGATGGCTGGCGGCGGGACTGCTCACGCTGCTCGCGCTCGGCCTGGCCGCGCTGGCCCTGGCGGCGCAACTGCGGCCGGCGCGGTTGGTGACCACCGACCCGCCGGCCGGTGCCCGGCTGACCACGGCGCCGGCGGCGGTGACGCTCACCTTCAACGGCCCGCTCGACGCCGAGCGGACCCATGTCTGGCTGATCGGCCCGGGCGGCGCGTTCGGCGCGACGGGCGCGCCGCGCTACCGCGACCACGGCGTCGAGGTGCCGGTGACGGTACTGGGAGACGGGCGCTATCGGGTCGGTTACCACGCCCAGCTCGCCACCGGGCAGACCGCCACCGGCGGGGTTCCGTTCACCGTCGCCGCCGGGCTCGGCGCACCGCCGCAGGCCACCGCGGCCGCGTCCCCGCCGGCCACCGCGCCGCCGGACGGGTCTGCCGGGGCCGGCCACCACGGGGGTACGGGCGGAGCGGCCGGCCTGGCCCTGTTGCTGGTGCCGGTGGTCACCGGAGCGGTCCTGCTCGTGCTGATGGCGCGGGGACGCCGTGACCGGCTCGCCGGTGGCCCGCCCGGCTCGTCGGCTGGTCCCGGGACGGGCAGGCGACAGCGGGCCTGGATGCTGCGGGAGCCCGAGGACGCCGGCGACCGGCCCGCCGACCGCGAACCGGCCCGGCCGGGCGGGTGACCTGACGGACCACAGGAGGAGGAGCGATGCCCGTATCGACAGATGCCGCCGCCGTGAAGGCCGAACAGCGGCGGACCTGGGACGCCGTCAGCGACGGTTGGGCCCGCGAGTGGGAGACGTTCGAGCGGGGCGGCGCGGCGCTCACCGCGCGGCTGCTGGCCCTGGGTGGCGTACGGCCGGGGCACCGCGTCCTAGACGTCGCGACCGGCCCGGGGGAGCCAGCGCTCAGCGCCGCCGAGGCCGTCGGCCCGGCCGGCACCGTCACCGGCGTCGACCTCTCCCCCGCCATGCTCGCCGTGGCCCGCCGCCGGGCCGAGGGCCGGCGCAACGTCAACTTCCTCGTCGCCGACCTGGAGACCGTGGAGCTGCCGCCGCACGCGTTCGACGTGGTGCTCAGCCGGCTCGGCCTGATGTTCGCCGTCGACCCCGGCGCCGCGTTCCGCCGGATCGCCCGGCTGCTCGTCCCGGGCGGCGTGCTCGCTGCGTCGGTGTGGGCGCCACCGCCGCAGGTGCCGCTGATGTCGCTCGGGTACGGCGTACTCGCGCGCCGGCTGGACCTGCCGTCGGGGCCACCGGACGCCCCCGGCCCGTACCGCCTCTGCGATCCGGCGGCGCTGAGGGCCGGGCTGACCGAAGCCGGCCTGCGGGAGGTGACGGTCGAGGAGTACCCGGTCCCGTTCCGGTTCCACGACCCGGCCGAGTACGCGCGGTTCACCCGGGCGGTGGCCCCGCCTCCGGTACGCCGCCGGGTCGACGCGCTCGACTCGGCCGGGCGGGACGCGCTCTGGGCGGAGGTGGCCGCCGCCGCCGAGGGACGCGCCGGCCCGGACGGCCTGGTCGACCTGACCTCGACCGCGCTCACCGTCCGCGCGGTCGCACCGGCCTGACCCCCATCCATCGCCACGAAAGGACCGAGATGACCACCGAACTGCAACGCCGCAAGCTGGAGAAGGTCTTCGACTCGTACGACGCCGACGGGGACGGCGTCATCGACGGACTGGACATCACCGCGATGGCCCAGATCTGGTGCGACACGTACGGCGTCGCGCCGTACTCGCCGGGCTGGCGGCGGATCCACGGCGCGGCGGCCCGGATGTGGCGCGGGATGCGCGGGAGCGACGGGCCCGACGGTGAGAAGCGGGTCACGGTCTCCGAGTGGGTGGCGTGGGCCGACAAGCCGGAGTTCCCGGAGTTCGTGACGAACGCGGCGGTGCCGTTCAGCCTGGCCGTGTTCGACGTGGCCGACGCGGACCGGGACGGGCGCATCAACCACGCGGAGATGTTCGCGGCGCAGAGCAAGAACGGCATGCGCTCGGAGGACACGCAGCGGATCTTCGACCGGCTCGACACCGACCGGGACGGCTACCTCACCAGCGAGGAGTACGGCCGGGCGGCGCACGAGTTCTACCTCAGCGCCGACCCGGACGCGCCGGGCAACGTGATCGCCGGGGAGCTCTGAGCGGCCGGACGCCCGGCCGCCGGTCCGTGTGGGCCGGTGGCCGGGCGTCAGCCGTTCAGCGGGTACGGCGGCGCGCGGTCATCGGCAGCGCGTCGACGGGCATGGTCATGGCCGGCACGGGCTTCGGCTCGTGGCCGGGCACCGGCTCCAGCCGCCAGCGGGCGGCGATGCTGGCCAGCGAGACGATCATCTCGGTCCAGGCGAACTGGTCGCCGATGCAGCCGTGCACGCCGGTGGCGAACGGCATGAACGCGCCGCGGGGCAGCACCCGGGCCCGTTCCGGCAGCCAACGGTCCGGGTCGAAGCGCCCGGGCTCGGGATAGATGCGCGGGTTGTGGTGCACGGCGTGGAAGCTGTAGAGCACGTCCGAGCCGGCCGGGATCAGGTAGCCGCCCAGTTCGGCGTCGCGGGCGGTGACCCGGTTGTTGAACAGGCCCTGGGTGCGCAGCCGCAGCGTCTCGGAGAGCACCTGGCGGGTGTACTCCAGCGCCGACACGTCGGCGTAGCCGGCGGCCCGTCCGTCGAGCACCCGGTCGACCTCGGCGTGCAGCCGCCGCTGCACCTCGGGGTCCGCGCCGACGTGGTGCAGCGCCCAGCAGAGCGTGTTGGCGATGGTGTTGCTGCCGGCGATGAAGAACGTCATCACCTCGTCGTGGACCTGCTCGTCGCTCATCGCGGGCCGGCCGTCCTCGTCGTGGGCGAAGAGCATCATCGACAGCAGGTCGCCGTGCTCGGTGCCGGCCGCGCGGTACTCGGCGATGACCCGGCGGATGGTGGACCGCAGGTATTCGGCCGCGGCGTCGTAGTCGCGGTTGGCCCGGGTGGGCAGGCGGGTCAGCACGCCCGTCACGTCGGTGATCCGGCGGAACAGTCCGCCCAGCACGGTGGTGGTCGCGGCCATGAACCGGGCGCGGTCCAGGCGCCGGTCACCGGCGAAGACGACTTCGACGACATTGGTGAGGGCCAGCTCGTCCATCTCCTTCTCGACCGCGAGACGCTGGCCGTCGCGCCAGGAGTCGAGCTTGCCGGCGACCGTCCGGCTCATCAGCTCGGTGTAGTGGATGACCTTGTTGCGGTGAAAGGCGGGCTGGATGAGCGCCCGCTGCCGGCGGTGGAACTCGCCCTCGGAGATGCCCAGGCCGTTGCCGAACATGGACCGGAAGCGGTCGGTCATCGGGCCGCCCCGGACGAAGGTGTCGCCGTCGCGCAGCAGCTCCCGCATCAGGGTCGGGTCGTTGACCACGTACGCCGGGCGCTTGCCGAGCGCGATGGTGACGACCGGCTCCCCGGACTGGAGTTCGAGCAGGAACTCGGCGGGTCGTCGTTTCATCTGCAGGCCGTGCCCGAGCACGGGCAGACGGCCGGGCGCCGACGCGGGTGTGCGCAAAGTGGTGGTCATGGTGCGTTCCCTCGGTGTCGGGCCGCGCGGCTCGCCGCGCCGGCGGTGCCGGGCCGGCCCGTCGTGCGGCGGCGGCCCGGTCGGGATCAGCGGGAGAGCAGCGCGCCGGTGGACGCGGGCCGCCCGGCGGCGTGCCAGACCCGCGACGAACCGATGGTCTGGCCGTTGGCCAGGTCCTGCAGGGTGATCTGGACCCGCCAGGGGTCGAACTGGAGCACCTCGAAGCCGGCGTCGGCGGGGCCGTCGGGCCAGACCGCGTACGGGTCGAAGCCACGCTGGGTCGCCTCGGCGGCGACCATGTCCCAGACATGGCGTTTGGTGTCGCCCGGCTCCAGCCAGGTGGCGCGGCAGTCGACGAAGACGGCGTCGTGCGCGGGGGTCCAGTAGCTGCACGAGACGTACGGGCTGCGGGCCAGGTGGGCGGTCTTGACCGGGGTGCGGGTGGTGCTGACCCAGCCGGTCGGGCCGGCGTCGCCGATCTCCCAGGAGACGTGCATGATCCGGCTGCGCGGCCGGTCGCGTCCGTCCACAGTGGCAACCGCGCACCAGCCGATCTCTGTGGTGAGCCGCAGGAAGTCGTCACGGAGGTCGGCGAAGTCGCCGACCGGGGTGCTGAATGTGGAAGGCTCCATGCCGCGATGGTAGATCCCCGCGAGCGCAGTTTGCTATATGATTATCAATTCTTGCGGTGCCCGTTTCGGAGCGTCACCAGGCCCTCAGGATCCGGTCTCCTGTCCCGACCAGCCGGTGCTGCCGGTGCCGACCTGCACCAACCCGCACGGCATCGCGCTGCGCGAGGACCTGCAACCGCAATCGCGGAGACCGTACGCGGCGGGCCCGGACCGCCGGGCTCACGCCGGAGCGGCCAGCCGGGGCACCACCTCGGCCGGGGACGGCAGCGCCGCGATCTCGGCCCGCACCTCGCCGGTCACCCGGCCCAGCTCCGCGTCGGTGAGCAGCCGGCCGATCGCGGCGGCGTCCAGCTCGTCCACCGAGTCCAGCACGTGCGCCAGCCCTCGGGCGCGCAGCAGCTCGCCGGTGACCAGTTCGTCCGGCGAGCCGGGCAGCACCAACTGGCGGACGCCGAGCGCGGCGCAGGTCAGCGTCGTGCCGTCCCCACCGTGGTGGATCGCGGCGGCGCAGCCGCGCAGCAACTGGTTCAGCGGCACCCAGCCGGTGGTACGCACGTTCGGCGGCAGGTCGGCCGGAGCGGCCGACTCCCCGATCGCCAGCACGAACTCGGCGTCCAGCCCGGGAGCGGCGGCGAGCACCCGCGCGATGCCGGCGACGAACCGGTCCGGCCCGCCGAGCGTGCCGAAGGTGACAGCGATCCGGGGCCGGGCGACCGGCTCCCGCAACCACTCGGGCAGGACCCCGCCGCCGTTGTACGGCACGTACCGCATGGAGATCTCGGCCGGCCCGCCCTCGACCAGGCTGGGCGGTGCGATGTCGACGGTCCGGATGCCCTCGGGCAGCGTCACCCCGTGCCGGCGCATCGCCACCGCGCCGGGCAGCTCGCGCAGCAGGTCAGGGGTGAACCGGGCCAGCCCGAGGCTGTGCGCCACCGCCGGCACTTTCAGCCGGGCGGCGACGACCGGGCCGACCGCGAAGATCGGGTCGTACACGACCAGGTCCGGCTGGACCCATTCGCCGAGCGCGACGTGGGCGTCGACGAACGGGTCCCAGGCCGCGACGATGTACGGCTTGCGTTCCTCCATCTCACCGATCGGGTCGGCGCCGATGGGCTCGAAGAGGCGCGGCACGTCCCGGACGAACTGCGCCTGCATGTCCGAGGTGGTCCGCCCAGGCACGGCATCCAGGACCGGCAGCCCGGCCCGGGCCACCGCCAGCGCGTCACCGGCGGTGACGAAGACGACCTCGTGCCCGGCTGCACGGAACGCCCACCCGAGCGGTACCAGCGGGAACGCGTGGCCGATGGCCGGGCCCGGCATGAACAGTACGCGCATGACTCCTGCCCTCCCTATCGCCGAGGCGGTACGGCCGACGCCGTACCGCCGAGCCGGTGACGCCGGTCGCGCCACCTGTCGATTCGCCGCCCGGACCGGCGCTACGGCGCCCGTCGACGCGGCGGCCCACCGCCGCCGGCTACCCGTCGCCGGAGTGCCGGCGCAGCTCGTCGTGCCAGACGTCGGTGACCGCCGTGCGCAGGTCGCGGCGGGGCCGCCGGCCGAGCGTCGCCGCGCGGGCAGCCCCGGCCCGAACACGTTCACCAGGCGCAGCACCACCGCGTCGACGTCACCGGCGTCGGCCGCCGCCAGCACGGCGCGAGTCGCGGCGAGCTTCGCCCGGCCGTACGCGGTGTCCGGCGCGGGCGTACGGCGCGGATCGGCCGGCTGCGGGCCGAATTCCAGCACCGAGCCGAGATGGACCAGCCGGGGGCGGCAGGCGGCGCGGCGCAGGGCGTCGAGCAGCAGCGCGCTGAGCCGGGTGCAGCGCTCGGCCATCCGGCCCGGGTCCAGTCCCCAGCTGCTGCCGATGGAGTCGACCACGGCGACCGGGTCCTCGGCGTCCAGGAGCCGCGCCAGCGTGCCCGGGTCGGTGCCGCCGAGGTCGAGCGCGGTGAACCGGTGCTGAAGCGGGCTGGCCGGGGCGCGGCGGGCCACAGGGAGCACGTCGCGGCCGGCGAAGGCGTCCGCGACGTGACGGCCGACGAATCCGGTGCCGCCCAGCACGACCGCGCGTGGCCGGCCGCCGGTCACCGGGCACCCGCGGGCCGGGCGATCCACAGACCCCACCGGAACGGCGACGCCGTGACGTGCGCGGCGGCGAGCCCGGCCCGGGCGAACGCGGCGGCGAAGTGCTCCGGCCGGAACAGCGTCAGCTCGGTCGTCGCGGTGTCGTGCCGGATGCCCGCCTCCGGGTCGGCGTACGCCTGGTGCACAGTCATCCGGATCCGGTCGCATGCGCCGTCGAGCCACGTCGAGTGGGACAGCCGGACCACCACCCGGTCCTGCTCCTGCACCATGTCGCGGGCCACGTAGCCGGGGACGAACGTCTCCGGCGTGTACCAGGGCTCGACCGCCAGCACGCCGCCCGGCGTCAGGTGGGCGGCCAGCCGCGCCACGGTCCGGTCCAGTTCGTCGGCGCCGCGCAGGTGCGGCACCGCGAAGAGGCAGACCACCACGTCGAAGGTGGCGGCCAGGTCCAGCTCGCGCATGTCGCCCTCGTGCAGGGCCACGCCCAGCACCCGGGCGCCGGCCCGGGCGAGCATCTCCGTGGACAGGTCCACGCCGGTCACCGGCGCGAAGTGGGTCCGCAGGTGTTCCAGGTGCAGCCCGGTTCCGCAGGCCACGTCGAGCAGCGAGGCGGCGGCCGGGTTCCAGCGCCGGACCATCCGGGCAAGCGTGGCGGCCTCGGCGGTGTGGTCGCGGCCCCGGTGCCGTATCACCAGGTCGTAGATCTCCGGGAATCCGGCGCGGTAGAAGCCGCGCGCCACCGATGCCGTCACCGTACGCGCACGGTGGGCACGTAGTGGATCCACCAGCCTCCGGCGGCCCGGAAGCCGGTCTCCTTCGCCATGATCTCGTCGGCGTGGTTCCAGGCGAAGAGCACCGCGTAGTCCGGGTACGGGTCGGAGAAGGCGTCGGGCGGGCGGACCGGGATGTGCGCGCCCGGGGTCAGCCGGCCCTGCTTGGCCGGGGTGGTGTCGCAGACGTACGAGATCAGCTCCGGCCCGAGTCCGCAGTAGTTGGTGACGGTGGCGCTCTTCGCGGTGGCCCCGTAGGCGGCGACTGTCCGGCCTTCCTCCTTGAGTGAGCGCAGCAGCGCCACCAGATCGGCCCGGTTACGCGCGACGGCGGCGGCGAACCGGCGCAGCGCCTCCACCCCGGTCACGCCCTGTTCCCGTTCCTGGCGCAGCAGGTCGGCGACGGCCGGGGACGGGGTACGCGCCCCGGCGTGGGCGAGCGTGTAGCGCACCTCGCCGCCGTGCACGGGCAGCGGGCGTACGTCGACCAACTCCAGCCCGAAGCGGGCTGCGGCGGCCTTCACCGAGTGGGCGGTGAAGTAGTAGAAATGCTCGTCGTAGATCTGGTCGAAGGCGGTCCGGGCGAGGATGTCGCCGAGGTACGGGTCCTCGAAGACGAGGACGCCGCCGGGGGCGAGCAGCAGCCGCGCGCCGCGTAGCACCGAGTCCAGGTAGGGCAGGTGGCAGATCGTGTTGGCGGCGTAGATGACGTCTGCCGTCCCGTCGGCGGCGAGCACGTCGGCGGCGGTCTTTTCCTCGAAGAAGTCGGTACGCACCCGTACGCCCTGCCGGCGGGCGAGTTCGGCCACGCCGGTGGACGGCTCGAAGCCGAGGTGGCGTACGCCGGCCGCGGCCACGGTCCGCAGCATCACCCCATCGTTGCTGCCCAGCTCGACGCAGAACGCGCCGGGCCGGGTCAGCTCGGTGGCGAGCAGTTCCCGCCCGGTGCCGGTGAAGTGCGCGCGCATCACCGACGACAGCGACGAGCGGTACGGGTAGTCGTGGTGGAACATCCGCTCGCGCGGCACCTCCTCGACGAGCTGGACCATCGTGCAGGCGGCGCACCGGCCCACCGCAAGGCGGTAGAAGAACTCGTCGTCGAGGTCGGCCGGGCGGGGGAACGCGTCGGAGAGGGGTTGGCGGCCGAGGTCGAGCATCTCGGTCACCGGGCCGCCGCAGATCCGGCAGCCGGTGACGGCGGGGGCAGTCATCTGCCTACTCCTTCCGGGCGCCGGTGCGCCGCCGGGCGGGTCAGCGCGGCTTGTGGGTGGCGATGACGACGCAGCCGACCTTGGTGCGCAGGACGTCCAGCACGGCCGGCATCTCGGCGAGGAAGGCGTCGATTTTCTCGGCGCCGTGCGCGGCGGCGAGCGTGTCGCGGCGCTGCTGCACCCGCTCGTGGTACGCGGGGAACGAACGGCTGATCTTGTCGCCGCAGCTGAGGAACTCGTCAACCACGAATCCGGCGTCGCGGACCAGGTCGAACGCGGCCATCGGCGGGCCGGGCGGGGCGAGGGCGAAATCGGTGAGGATCTGCCGGTCCCGCTCGGTGAGCGGAGCGTCCTCGGCGAGGTCGGTGAGCACGAGCCGGCCGCCGGGCTTGAGCACGCGGCGGATCTCGGCGAGCCACTGCCGGCGGTCCTGCGCGTGCACCAGGGACTCAAAGGCGAGCACCTTGTCGAAGGAGGCGTCCGGGTAGCTCAGCGCGGCGGCGTCGCCGAGTTCGAAGCGGACCTGGCCGCGCAGCCCCGACTCGTTGACCCGTTCCCGGGCCCGCTTGAGGTGCTCGGCGCTGTTGGTGATGCCGGTGATGTCGGCGTCGCTGCGCTGGCCGAGCCGGATGGCCGGCTCACCGGCGCCGCAGCCGACGTCCAGCAGCCGCTCGCCGGGGCGCAGCCCGAGGCGGTCGCCGACGATGTCGGTGAACCGGTTGATGGCCTCCAGGAAGGGCGTGGGGTCGTCGTCGTCCTCCCACCATCCGAAGTGGATGTTCCCGCCAAGCACCTCGACGGCCCAGGCGCCGTCGTCGTAGATCTCCGCTACCTCGTCGACTTCGGTCAGCTCGCGTGTGGACACGTCCGCTCCTCCACTCTCGGCGACACGTCGCTGCTTGAGAATGATATAGATATCGACCGACGGGTGTCCATGCGACGATCACGTGGCACGGCACGCGCGTGGCGGGCGGACCAAGAGGCGTGACCGAGGCGAAACGTCCTGCTACTATGTGTTTGTGAACACAATGTCGCGTACGGCTGGCTTGTCCGCACAGCAGACCGACACTCTCGCCATCGAGATCACTCGATTGTGCAAATCCTACGGCGAGGTACGCGCGCTCGACGGGATCGATCTGCGCGTGTCGGCCGGAAGCGTGTTCGGTGTGCTCGGCCCCAACGGCGCCGGAAAGACGACAATCGTCCGCACCCTCGCCACGCTCGTCCCGCCCGACAGCGGCGAGGTCCGCGTGCTCGGCCACGACGTGGTGCGCGAGGCCGGGGCGATCCGCGACCGGATCGGGCTGACCGGGCAATACTCCTCGGTCGACGAGGAACTGTCCGGCCGGGACAATCTCGTCCTGCTCTCCCGGCTGCGCGGCTTCTCCTGGAGCGCGGCCCGCCGCCGCGCCGAGGAACTGCTCGCCACGTTCGGCCTGGAGAAGGCGGCCGCCCGGCTGGTCCGGACCTACTCCGGCGGCATGCGCCGGCGGCTCGACATCGCCAGCAGCATGATCGTGACACCCGACCTGATGTTCCTCGACGAGCCGACCACCGGGCTCGACCCGCACAGCCGCAACCAGGTGTGGGAACTCGTCCGGGGCATGGTCGGCGAGGGCGCCACCGTCCTGCTCACCACGCAGTATCTCGACGAGGCCGACCAGCTCGCCGACCGGATCGCGGTCGTCGACCACGGCCGGGTCATCGCCGAGGGCACGCCGGTGGAGCTGAAGCGGTCGATCGGCGCGAGCGTGCTGCGGGTGCGGTTGCGCGACGCCGGGCAGCGGGAGACGGCCGAGCGGATGCTGGCGGAGGCGCTGGGCACGGCGGTGCACGCCGGCTCCGACCGGATGGAGCTGACCGCGCAGGTCGCGGCCGAGGAGGAGGCGACCCGGGCGCTGGCAGCCCTCACCGGGGCCGGCGTCGGCCTGACCGAGTACGCCTTCGGTCACGCCACTCTGGACCAGGTGTTCCTCGCCCTCACCGGGCATCGGGCGGACGGCTCGCGGACCGAGACGGAGGAGGCGGCGTGAGTAGCATGGTGGAGGCCGGCACCGGCCGTGGCGCCTCGACGCCAGCCGCGGCGCGACCGGCGCGTCCCGGCGCGCTGTCGTCCACGCTGACCTTCGCGTGGCGGGCGGTGCAGAAGGTACGCCGCGACCCGACGCAGATCCTCGAGGCACTCGGCGTGCCGGTCATGTTCACGCTCGTCTTCGGCTTCCTGTTCGGCGGCGCCCTGGCCGGTTCGACGTCGAGCTACATGCAGTTCTACATCCCGGGCATCGTGGTGTTCACCGGGATCATGATCAGCATGCGGATCGGCGCGGTGGTCAACCTGGACAACTCCCGGGAGGTGACCGACCGCTTCCGCGCGCTCGCCATCTGGCGGCCCGCCGCGATAGTCGGCACCCTGCTCGGCAACAACGTGCTCTACGTCGTCGGCTGCGCGGTCGCCGTGGCGGTCGGGCTCGCGGTCGGCTTCCGGCCCGACGGCGGCGTGCTCGGCGTCCTCGCCACGATCCTGATCACCCTGGTGTTCGTCTTCTCCTTCTCCTGGGTGTACGTCGTCTTCGGGCTCGCCCTAAAGTCACCGACCGCCGCGCTGAGCGCGTGCCAGGCGATCGTCTTCCCGGTGTCGTTCGTCAGCAACTTCTTCGTGCCGCAGGAGACGCTCCCCGGCTGGCTGCAGGCGGTGGTCAACCTGAACCCGTTCGCGTTGACGGTCACCGCCGCGCGCGGCCTGGCCCACGGCACGGCGACCGCCGGTGAGGTCGGCGCGGCGCTGGCCGGCTGCGCGGCACTCGTGGCGATCTTCGCGCCGCTCTCCATGTTCCTGTACCGCCGGCGGGCCTGACCCCGCCACCGTTTGTACGCAGTGCCGATGACACGAGAAGGGAACACGGCTACCCCGTGGACAGCGACCGTTTGACTCAACCGCCTGCCGTCACCGCGCAGATGCTCATCCGCAGGCCCGCCGCCGAGGTCTTCCAGGCGTTCGTGGACCCGGCGGTGACCACGAAGTTCTGGTTCACCAGGAGCAGCGGCCGACTCGAACCCGGCGCCACCGTCACCTGGGACTGGGAGATGTACGGCGTCTCCACCGTCGTCACGGTCAAGGACGTCGAGGAGAACAGCCGCATCCTGGCCGAGTGGGACCCGGAGTCCCCCACCCAGCTCGAATGGCGGTTCCTGCCGGGCGAGGGTGACACGACGCTGGTCCGGGTCACCGAGACCGGCTTCGCCGGCAGCGCCGACCAGGCCGTGGCGAAGGCGATCGACTCCATGGGCGGGTTCACCATGGTGCTCTGCGCCTGCAAGGCGCTGCTGGAGCAGGGTGTGCTGCTCAACGCGGTCGGCGACGCCCACCCGAGCGGCTTCGGCGACTGAGGGCCGACGCGGCGGGCGGACCGGGAGCGGCCGGGTCCGCCCGCTCAGCCGGCGTCCAGCAGTCCGCGCAGGCAGGCGATCAAGCTGCGGGCCGAGACGTTCACGTAGTTGCTGTGCCGCAGCAGTTCCGAGAGCTGGTGCAGCGTCACCCAGCGGTACTGGTCGCTCTCCAGGTCCGCGTCGTCGGTCTCCACCACGAGATAGCTGCTGCGGGCCCGGTAGAGCCGTCCGCCCTCCTCGGACAGGAGCGCGCGGAACCGGACCCGCTCCGGCGGCGCGCCGAGCACCTGGTCCAGGAAGGGCGGACGTGCCGCCGCGGGCAGGTAGTCGAGCGTGGCGGGCGTGCACTGGACCGTCGGCGCCAGTTCCACCACGTCCACGAAGCCCGGCTCGACCCGGGCGTGCACCAGCACGTGCAGCACGCCGTCGAGGCGGGTGGCCAGGAACGCCACCACCCCCTGGCCGCAGGGCCGCAGCATCGGCTGCGACCAGCTCGCCACCTCGCGTCCCTCGGCCTCCACGTCCACGCCGATGACCTCGAAGAAAAGCCCGCTGGCGTGTCGCAGGGAGACCTCACCGAAATGCCACGCCGCCTGTCCGCGCAGCGCCGTCCGGTCGGCGCCCACCTCGGTCTGGCTGCGGACGTCGGTGATCCAGTGCAGCAGCTCGCCGGTGTGGTGCCGGCTGCCCGGCCCGGGCCGGCAGGAGCGACGCAGCGCGGCCGTGAAGGCGTCCCCGGCCGGTCCGGCCGCCCGGGCCGTCAGCTCCGCCGGCAGGCACGAGAGCACGGTACGGATGTCCATGTTGACCAGGTCGTCGTGGCGCAGGAGCCGGTGCAGCTGGGCGAGGCTGAGCCAGCGGAACCCGGGCGGCGGCACGATGTCCTCGTCGGTGAGGACCACCATGTTCCGGTTGCGTTTGCGCAGGAACCAGGACCCGTGCTCGGACTGACGGACGTCCACGAGCACCCGGCGCGGGTCCGGGTCACGGAAGTGGTGCAGGAACGGCACCGGGCGGCCGCCGTGCACGCCGGTCCAGTTGCTCCGGGTGGCCTGGACGGTGGGCGCGAGCTGGTGGCCGTCCTGGTTGCCGGGCTCCGCCTTGGCCTGCACCAGCACCCGCAGCGTGTCGCCGTCGAGGCGGGCGAGCATACCGAGGATGCCCACCTCCGGCTGGTGCAGCATCGGCTGGTCCCAGCGGGGCACGGCCGCGCCCGGCACCTCCACGGAGAGCCCTTCCACCCGGAAGAACCGGCCGCTGCGGTGGGCCAGGACTCCGGTGTCGGCGTCTTGGCGCCAGGCGCGCAGGCCGGCCAGGGGCACGACGTCCACGCGCATCGGGGCCCGGCGACGCCAGCCGGCGAGCCACTTGTGGACGTCGGCGTCGGGGTCGGCGGTGGCGAGCCGGTCGTGCTGCGGCAGCCACGGTGGCGCGGTCGTCTCCGTCACGCGTACCCCCTTTGTCGACACCTACCCGCTGTTCACTTCTATATTCTATAGCGAATGGCCAGCGTTAGCGCGGGTCGAGGAAGGACGAGAGGATGACTGACGACGCGAGCGGGTCGACGCCGCTGCCGATGTGGCCGGACGGCGCCGACGCCGGGTACGTGGCGGCTCGGCAGCGCCTCGCCGAGGCCGAACGCCGCCTGCGTGACCAGGTCGAACAGGTCGCCGCCGCCCGGCGGGAGCTGCCGCTGGGCGCACCGGTGGCCGACGTCGCGTTCACCGAGGGACCAGCCGACCTGACCGCGCCCGGCCCGCTGCGCCCCGTCCGGCTCTCCGCACTCTTCGGCGCGCACCGCACGCTCGTCGTCTACCACCTGATGTTCCACCCGGAGGCCGACGCCGCCTGCCCGATGTGCTCACTGTGGGTGGACGGATTCCACGGCGTCGCCCACCATCTCCAGCAGCACACCGCGTTCGTGGTGGTCGGCAAGGCCCCGGCGGCGAAGCTGCGCGCCTGGGGCGCCCGGCGCGGCTGGGCCGGCCTGCGGCTGCTCTCCAGCCACGGCACCGACTTCAACGCCGACCTGCGCGCCGAGCACCCGAACGGCGACCAGCGCCCGATGGTCAGCGTGCTGGTCCGCGACGGCGACGGCATCCGGCACTTTTACAGCCAGCCGGCCAACTTCGTCGACGGCGCCGAGCGCGGCATCGACCTGCTCTCCCCGGTGTGGAACGTGCTCGACCTGCTGCCGCGGGGCCGGGGCGACTGGTACGCCGCCAACACGTAACCCCGGGTCGCCGCCCCGGCCGATCAACCCGTGTGACAGCCGAGGAGCCACGAGTGCCCGACCGCACCACGACACCGCGTACCGCCGACTGTCGCCGGGGCGTACCCGGCCCGGCCGGGCGGCTCGTCGGCGCGGTCCTCACCGGGGTGGCGACCACGCTGCTCCCGGCGGGGCCGGGCCACGCCACGGACGGCGGCGGCGTCGCGCCGGCCGCCACCGGGTTCGCCGCGCTGCTCGCCTTCGCCGCCACGGCCACCACGGCAGGACTGGTGCTGCTGCGACCGCTCGCCGCCCCGGTGCCCCGGCACCTCACCCCCACGGTGGTGACCGCCGCCGTCGCGCACCTGCTCACCCTCGGCCTGGGCGTGGACGCCCCCGCCGCCGCAACGCTCGCGCTCGCGGCGGCCTGCCTCGCCCTGGTCCGGTACGCGCGGCGGCGCGCGGTCGGCGTACCCCTGGCTCTGCTCGTGTCCGTCGGAGCGGGCCTGCCGGCGCTGTGCGACCCAGGTTAGGTGTCTGCCGATGCGCTCCCACAGGTGGTCGTAGCGGCGATACGTGATCGGCTTGCCGGTGCGGAAACGCAACAGCGGCGCCGTCGGCACGGCCGGCCGTTCCTCCACGTGTTGTTGCAGATGCCGCATCAAGGTAGGTAGACCACGATCAAGGCACCCTCGACGAGGACCTGATCCGCATCGACGCGGCACGCGCCCGGTCCGCCGGGGACGGCAAGGTCGCCCTGAGCGTCGTCGTGATTCCGCAAGTCGATAGCGCGATGGCGTCGGATCCCAGCTATGGTGCTCGCGGACGTGCGGTGGGAACCGGCAGAGGTACCGATGACACTGGCTATCAAGGGTTCACGACGGATCACCGTAGATGGCGTCACCTTCCGCTGGGCGGTTCGCCGCAGACCGACCTACTGCCAAGCCAACGGCTGGTCGCCGCTGACCTTCGTCGCCGAGCAGGCGGAACAACCAGGCGCTCTATTGGTGGCATCGCTGCCCTGCGCCCATCCCGGCAACTGGTTCGGATTGCCGAGCCAACCCGTTTCACCCAGAACGGTGGCTCTCGGTGTCCGCCAGGCACTGGCCACCGGCTGGCGGTCCTCCCGGCCGGGCCCCGCCTTCACGATGCTCCTACGCGACTCGCCGCACACGCAGCGACTGCACGTCGTCCGAGGAGACACGCTGTCGACGCGCTGACTGGTAGCGAAATCCTCGGCGCGCCTCCCGAGATGCGGCTGCTCGCCTGGCCGGCTGACCGCAGTGGGCGCGATCGAATCGATGGAGCCACACGCCAACAGCCCGTGCAGCAGACCCGAGCGAATCCGGGCGGCGTCCTCGTAAGTCGGTGCCCAGTTCGAACACGCACCGGCGGGGCGCCAGCCTCGCGTCAGGTGCCCGTCGAGTCGAAGGCATCGTCGGGTCCGGCTGGTGTCCAGCGTCGGTCCGGCGGGCGTAGCGGGGTGCCGCGTGAGTAGGCCGCGATGCCGGTGATCAGGCGTTCCCAGCGCTCGGCCCGCCAACCGCTGCTCGACTTCGTGACCAGGAGCAGGCGGCGCCCGTTCCACCAGCCGTGCACCGTCGGCTCGTCGTCGGACACCACTTGGACGTCGGGGAAGTCACGCAGAGCATCCAGGGCAGCGAGCACCGCCTGGCGAGTGGTTCGGCCGTGTGCGACGCGGACGACGGTACCGTCGAGTTGGGCGCCGGCGGTCCGGTCCACGGCGTCGTCACTTCGTCGTCAGGGTCTGTGGAGGCGGGCTGAAATCTTCTGCATGCGAGATGAGGAACTCGGCAGTCTGTCTGTGTGCGGCAGGTGGGCTGGCCTTGATAAGCGGGACGGTCAGCAGTTCGGCGGGAGATCGTCGAGGCGATCGGTGGGTGTCGAAGGCCGACTCACGGAGCCGGAGCAGGTGGAAGAACCCGTGGAGTAGGCCGGCCGGTGTGTCGGCCAGCAGCGTCGGGACGCTACCGGTCCGGGTCAGCAGGGAGCCCTTGGCGCCGGGCGCGTCGTCGGGCTGCGCCGGCAGGGCTGGCATTGACCCGGTGGGGTGCAGCGCGAGTGCCAGTTCAACCTCGGCGGTCGTCGGTTCTGGAGGTTTCTTCGGTAGCCGGTCGTCGGTCCGCCGGGTGCGCGCGCCGTAGCCGTCGTTGGCCCCGTGTCACCTCGTCGATGACGGTGTCGACGAGTACGCCGTGACCGTGCACCAGCACGTGGCGCGACGGGTGCAGCCAGGCGGTGTTGACCTTGCTCAATGTTCTTCCCGCAACACCACGACGCCCCGCTCCGGCAGTCTTAACGACCCGCCGGCCTCGATCCGGTCACCAGTGAGCAGGTCGACCGCATCGGCGCGGGCGGTCACCTCGACCTGCTCGGCCCGGTGGTTGAGCAAAAACAGCAGCCGGGCGCCGTCGGGGGCGATCCGGGCGGCCGACTCCAGCTCCGGCACGTCCGGGTACGGCCCGAACAGTTCGTGCCGGGCCAGGATCCGCCAGACCACCCAGTCGATGCCGGCCTGGTCCAGCCCGGCGCCCACGTACCAGCCGTGCCCCTCGCCGTACGCGTTGCGGGTCACCGCGGCGGTGCCGGCGTAGAAGTCGGCCTGGTACCGGCCGAGCACCTCGGCGCCCTGCGGGATTACCAGCTCGAAGATCAGTCGGGACTCGACGTCGAGCCCGTCTTTGCCACATTCGAGGCGTACCGGGTTGACCACGTCGAACTCTCTGGCGTCCCACTCGTCGACGCGTACCCCCATCAGTTCGCCAAGCGGGCCTGGGACGTCTGTCAGGAACGCGTTGTCGCAGGTGTCCACCCGCCCGGACAGGAAGGTGGTCAGCACCGTGCCGCCGCGGGTTGCGACCGCCGCCAGCCGTTCCGGCAGGTCATCCTTGAGCATGTGCAGCACCGGCGCGACGACCACGTCGTAGCCGGTGAGGTCGGCGGTGACCGCGACCACGTCCAGGTCTACCCCGGCAGCCCAGAGCGCCCGGTGGTACGCCATCACGACCTGCTGGTAGCGGACCAGCCGGGACGGGCCGTCGGAGATCTCCAGCGCCCACCAGCTGTCCCAGTCGAACATCAGCGCGACCCGGGCCGGGGTCCGTGCGCCCAGCGTCGCCGGGCCGACCCGGTCCAACTCGGCGCCGAGTGTCGCGACCTCGCGGAACACCCGGGTGTCGGATCGTCCGGCGTGGCCGATGACCGCGCCGTGGTATTTCTCGCAGGCGCCCCGGGACGCCCGCAGTTGGAAGAAGAGCACCGCGTCCGCGCCGTGCGCCACCGCCTGCCAGCTCCACAGCCGCATCAGTCCGGGTCGCTTGAGTGGATTGACGTCACGGGAGGCGGTGACGCTCGGGGTCTGCTCCATCAGCCAGAACGGTTGGCCCGCCTTGAGCCCGCGCATCAGGTCGTGGGTCAGCGCCATCCGGGCCGCCGAGGTGTCGTCGGGTGGGTAGTTGTCCCAGGAGACGAAGTCCAGGTGCGGTGCCCAGCGATGGTAGTCGATCGGCTTGTACATGCCCATCAGGTTGGTGGTGACCGGGACGTCCGGGCTGGACTGGCGGATGGCCGCCTTCTCGTCGAGAAAGTTGGCCAGCATGGCGTCGGACATGAAGCGGAGGTAGTCCAGGGTGATGCCTTGGAAGGCGGTGTGGTCTGGGCCGCGCCAGTGCTCGGTCAGCGCCGACGGGGCCTCGATCTGGTCCCAGTGGGTGAAGGTGTGCGACCAGAAGGTGGTGTACCAGGCGGTGTTGAGGGCTTCGAGGCTGCCGTACCGGCGGCGCAGCCAGGCCCGGAAGCCGGCGGCACAGAGATCGCAGTAGCAGGCGCCGCCGTACTCGTTGCCGACGTGCCAGGCCACCAATTCGGGGTTGCCGCCGTACCGCCGGGCGACCCGGCGGGCCAGCTCAGTGGAGAGCCGCCGGAACACCGGCGAGCTGGGGCAGGAGTTGTGCCGTTGCCCGAAGCGGTGCCGCCGGCCCTCGAAGTCGGTCCGGGTCACCTCCGGGTACGCCCGGGCCAGCCACGGTGGGTGCGCGCCGGTCCCCGTGGCCAGGCAGATCTGGCGTCCTTCGGCTCGGGCCCGGTCGACGATCCGGTCGAGCAGTGCGAAGTCGTAGCGATCCTCGGCCGGCTGGGTGAGCGCCCAGTCGAACACGCCGAGCGTCACGGTATCGATCCTGGCGGCATCGAAGAGGCGATAGTCCTGGTTCCACACGTCTTGCGGCCACTGCTCGGGGTTGTAGTCCCCGCCGAAGGGCACCTTGGCGGTGCCGGGCAGACTCATGACAGCACTTCGCTGCGTTGCCCGCCGCCACGAGGCACCCAGGAGCAGAACTCGTTGATTGTCTCGCTGCGTTCGCTCATGAGGTGAAGGTCCTCCGAATAATGTCGATCATCGGGTCGCCGATTCGTAGCTTCGCCAGCCGGAGCACGTCGCGGGTCCGGATGCGGAACAGGGTGACGATCACCAGCCGAACTGCCGGGAACTGCGTGCTACCTCGCTCACGATCGGGATCTCGGCGCCGAGGCGGGCTGTGAAAGGCATGCCGCTGGTAGGCGGTTTCCTTGGATCTGGCGGTGGGCGAGAGAGCCGATCCTGTCGTAGAAAAGCGCGGTCGACGCGTCCTGTTCCTCGAACACCTCACGCTGTGGGAGTGGAGGGTCGACGATCTGGGGGACCATGAGGCAGAGCAGGCATCGACACCTATCCGGGCTGATGCGATCGGGGTGGTGTGGGAGAAGGTGGATGGCTAGCCTCCTCCTCCTCACACAGGCCAGTGGTGCCGGTTCAGCTGGCGGTGCAGGTCGGGCTGGGGCCTGTGGCGGTGCCGGTGCCCTGGAAGCCGAACTCGGTCGTTTGGCCGGCGGCGACGGTGCCGTTGTAGCTGACGTTCGCCCACTGGGTGGTGCCGGTAGTGCCGGTGTTGGTGGCGCTCCAGGCGTTGGTGACCGCCGCACCCGACGGCAGGGTGATCGTCACCCGCCACGAGGTGATGGCCGACGCGCCAGCGGTCACCCGCACCGTCGCCACGAAGCCACCCGTCCAGGAGTTCAGGAACATGGTGGCGGTGCAGCCGCCCGGCCCGCTGGTCGGTGGCGGCGTGCTGGGGGGCGGTGGCGTGGTCGGATTGGTTCCCGGTGTCGTGGGGACCGGGGTGCCACCACTGTTGAGGGCGTTCAGGGTACTGGTGTATGCGGCCTTCTTGTTGCCGGAGTTGTCGAAGAGCAGCGGGTTCTGGCCGGTACGCCAGGAGTCGCTGTCCCGGATACCCCACACGGTGATGCCGGTGCAGCGTGCCACGGCGAGGCAGGAGCGGACCACGCTGGCGTAGACGTTGGCCTGGTTGGAGCCGGTGATGTCGAGTTCGGTGATCTGTACATCGACGCCTAGGTCTGCGAACCGCTGGATGTTGGCCTGGTAGTCGCCGGGGACCGTGTTGGTCAGGTGGGACTGGATGCCGACGCAGTCGATCGGTACGCCCCGGGCCTTGAAGTCGCGCACCATGTTGTAGATGCCTGTCGACTTTGCGTTGATCCCGTCGGTGTTGTAGTCGTTGTAGCAGAGCTTCGCGCCGGGGTCGGCGGCGCGGGCGGCCCGGAAGGCGGCCTCGATCCAGTCGTTTCCGGTGCGCTGCAGGTTCGAGTCACGGCGCCCACCGCCGGTGCCGTCGGCGAACGCCTCGTTGACCACGTCCCAGGAGTGGATCTTGCCTCGGTAGTGGGTGGCGACCTGGGTAACGTGGTTGATCGCGGCGCTGCGCAGCGCGCTGCCGGACATGTTCTGCGCCCAGCCGGGCTGCTGTTGGTGCCAAAGCAGGGCGTGACCGCGTACCAGCATGCCACGTTGGCGGCCATGGTTGACGATGCGGTCGCCGTTGGTGTGACTGAATTGGCCCTGTTGCGGCTCCGTGGCGTTCCACTTCATCTCGTTCTCGGCCGTGACGCTGTTGAACTCCCGGTTCAGGATCGTCACATAGGTGTTGTCGCTGAGCTTGTTGGCGGCGACCGCCGTGCCGAAGTAGCGGCCCTTCTCGGCCGCTGAGGCCCCGAGCGTGGTGCCGGCGCTGGCCGGTGCGATCGCGAGCAACGCCATTCCCGCGGCGACTACCGCCGTAACGGTCATCGCCAGCGCGACGCGCGAAGTCGCCCTCAACTTCGGATGCCTCATGGATTCGCTTCCGTTCTTCGTGGAGGTCGTGGGACAGACTTGGGTAGGACGGCCAGCGCATCGAGCGCCGCTGTCGCGCGTACGCCCGGTGGCCCGAGGGGGCGCCGATGTGCCTGAAGCGGTTCGCGAGTTTGACCGGAAGGCGCCGGTCGAGTGCGACGGGCAGGGTGGCCGCACCGGCGGTGACGCTCACTACGGTTGAGTCGGTGTCAGGGCTCGGGTGGGCAGGCTGGCTGCCTGCCCACCCGAGCCCTGGTAGCGAGTCGAGCGTGGTTGCTATCTGGCTGAGCAGGTGGGGGCGGTCCCCGCACCGGTGCCGGTGCCCTGGAAGCCGAATTCGGTCGACTGGCCGGCGGCGACCGAGCCGTTGTAGCTGACGTTGGTGAACTGGACCGTGCCGGTGTTTCCGCTCCGGTCAGCGCTCCAGGCATTGGTGACGCTGGCGCCCGATGGAAGAGCGACGGCGACTCTCCAGCCGTTGAGTGGTGAGGAGCCGGCGGTTACCCGGATGGTGGCGACAAAACCACCCGTCCACTGGTTGATCGATACTGAGGCCGAGCAGCCGCTACCGGTGGGCGGTGGTGTCGTCGTCGGCGTGGTGGGCGGCGTCGTCGGCGGAGTCGTGGGTGGGGTGGTCGGTGGCGTGGTGGGCGGGGTGGTGGGGCCGTCGGTCAGAGTCGGGGTCTGCCAATCCCGCCAGTCGGCCAACCGGCCCTGGGCCTTGCTGGCGATCTGCATGGTGCCGGGGTCGTTGCCGGTCTTCAGCAGGAACTTGCGGATGTGCTGTTGCAGCGGGGTTCGCCACTCCGACCGGTTGGCGCAGTGGCTACCGTCCTGCACTGCTGACCAGTAGGTGATGTTGTCACCGGCGCCGAGCGCCTTGTAGACCTCGGCGCCGGCCAGGGCTGCCACGCTGGCGGAGCGGGGGCCCAGGTTGGGGATGTGCGGGTTGTCCATGATGAACAGTCCGCGCGGTGCCACCATGGCGACGGTCTGATGCGTGTCGATCGGCAGGTTGTTCGGGTTTCCGGTGAAGGAGCCGAAGGCGTCGCCCAGCCACGGCTGCTCGCCGTAGGCACTGCTCAGGCTCTGGGCGCCTTCCCCGGGAATGCCGCGGAAGATGGGCGCACCGGCGCTACCTGACTCGATGGGCATGGTCAGGGCGATGCGCTGGTCGAACGCGCCGATGACGAAGGCACCCTTCCCGAAGCGGGAGCAGCCGGTCACGCCTGTGGAGTCGGCCTTCAGGATGCTGCCGTTGGCCTGCTCGAGGACGTCGATGATCCGGCTCACACCCCATGACCAGGCGACCAGTAGCCCGGTACTGCTAGATGATCCATAGATGCTGTAGAAGGCGCCCTGCTTGTTGTTTCGCGGGGTGCCCTCCCTTCCGACGGCGTATGGGTCGTAGTTGATGACGGCGGCACCGGCTGCCTTGATGGTCGCGGTGTCGGCTCCGAAGCCGCCCAGGACGACGACGGCCGGGAACGGGCCCGGGCCGCTGGGCAGTTCGACCCTCGCGGAGAAGCTGGAGCTTCTCCCGTTGTGCGACACGTTCACGGTGATGTTGGAGTTCGAGACGGTTCCCGTGACGCTTGCCGGTTTCGCGGGCTTCTCGCCGTAGACGTACCTCTCGGCCTGCTTCTTGATCTCTGCTCGGTGGCATCGCCAGTCGGACTTGCTGGAGATCCGGGTGCCATTGATCTTCTTGAACGGATCGGGGAGTTTCGTGTTGGCGGTCAGCGCGCCGGGTGCGGCCACCGGACAGTCGGCGCCCTCGTCCTCCACCGAGGCGACCGCAACGGCGCTACGGACTGCCGGCTCGGGGCCCTTGGGTGTATCTGCCGCCAGGGCGGCTACCGTTCCGACGGCCGCGAGCGCCGCTGTCGCCAGCGCGACGACCGCTGAGCGCAGTGGGCCGCGGCCCGAGTTGAGGTTCACGGGGCACTCCTTCGTGAGGTGGTGTGTGGTGTGTGGCGCTTGTCCTGCGGAATTCGGTGATTACGTCGGTCCCCGTTGATGTCGGCCATAGGTGTCGGAGGTGTCCAGAAGCTGTTGCCGCACCAACCTTGTGGACCGCCGGTCTCGGCTACCCGGTGTGCTCTGCCTTCCGCCGATCACACCGGGTCAGGCCGCTTGCACGGTGCGGTGACTAGCGTTGCAGGGTGAGAACCGCCGGCCGCCACGGTAGGAGGTTGTAGGGGCCGCTGGCGCTCGGGCTTTTGCCCTGGTAGAGCATCTGCAGGTTGCAGGGGTCGATGGTCTTGGTCTGATCGGGGTTGCTGCGGACCAGATCGCCGTGGCTGATGTCGTTGGTCCAGGTGGCACCGCTGTTTGCCTTGCCGGCGAACGGATTGCTCTCGGTCGCGGCCTGTGGCGTCCACGTACCGTTCAGGCTGGATGAGGTGAAGGAGCGGAAGTAGCGTCCCTGGCTACCGATCGCCTCGACGATCATCAGGTACTGGTTCTGGCCCGCGACCTTGTAGACCTCCACGCCCTCGAACAGGTTGTTCTGGGTATCGCTCATGATCGTGGTGTACGAGGCGCCGAAGCTGCCCGGGAAGTTCCCGATCGGCATGCTGGCCCGGTAGATCTTGCCGTTGTCGCCGGCGAAGAACAGGTACATGTTCTGGCTGTCACCGATGAGTGTCTGGTCGATCACTCCGGTGCTGGAGCCGGTGATCGTCCCGGTGAACAGCGTCTGGGCCGCCGACCAGCCGTTGGCGTTGGTGGGGTCGGTGGACGTCTTGTAGCTGAACGAGGTCGGGCCCCACTGGTAGGCCAGCACCCAGATGTTGCGCGGGGCGAAGTAGAGCAGCGTGGGGGCGACGGTTGCCTGGCTCATCGTGTTCTGGGTGGCCGTGGCCATGTCCAACCAGTTGGTGAAGAGGCTGAAGTTCATCGAGCCGTACGACGACGACCCGTTGACGGTCGACCCGTAGACCAGGTGCTTGCCGTTGTAGATGACGCTCGTGAAGTCCTTCAGGGAGACCCACCCCGACTTCGGGTTGACCAACGCTCCGGTTGAGGTCCAGCGGTACGACGACGGCAGAGTGCATGTGGTCGGCGGTGGTGTGGTCGGGGTTGGTGTGGTCGGCGGTGGGGTGGTGGGCGTCGGGGTGCCGTTGCACGTCACGCCGTTCAAGGCGAAGGTGGTCGGGACAGGGTTGGTGCCGTTCCACGATCCGTTGAAACCGAAGGACACCACGCCGTTGGTCGCGACCGTGCCGTTGTAACTGACGTTCCTTGCGGTCACCGCCGCACCGTTCTGCGTCAACGAGGTGTTCCACGCCTGCGTCACCGTCTGCCCGGCGCCGTACGACCACGTCAGCGTCCAGCTGGACAATGGATCGCCGAGGTTGGTGATCGATACGTTGGCGCCGAAACCGCCCTGCCACTGCGACGACACGGCGTAGTTCACCGAGCAGCCCGCAGCCGCTGCCCCAGCAGGCACGGCTACGACGACCACCGTCGATGCGATCAGGGCGACGCCGGCCGACACGAAACCGACTCTGGCTAATCCGGATCTGGTCATGAGTTCTCTCCTGTGGGGCTGGGGCTCAGGTTGACGCGGATTCGCGGCTAAGCCCGGTTGGGCGCGACGCCCCTGGCCACGCCGAGGCTGAGGTACCCGTGGCCGCGGGGCCGGGCGCCGGAACACGACATGGCTCCCGCGGATGGCTCAGTGGTGGTGTGGGGGCCGGCCGAGCCGCTCCTGTTCAGGCGACTGAGCAGGACGCGGCGTTGAGGGTGAAGGCCGAGGGCTTGGCGGTGTTGCCGGAGTGCGTCGCCTGGAACCCGATATCGACCGATGCACCTGGCGCGATGCCGCTGTTGTAGGCGACATTGCGGGCGGTCACCGCACCGCTCGTCGGGGTGTACCCGGCATTCCATCCACCGGTGATGGCTTGGCCGTCCGGTAGCAGGAAGCCCAGGGTCCAGCCGTTGATGGCGGTGCTGCCGGTGTTGGTGATGGTGACCGAGGCGGTCAGCCCGGTGTTCCAGGCGTTCACCGCGTAGGCCACCCGGCAGCCCGCCTGCGGCGTGGAGGGCGGGGTCGACGGCGGTGTCGAAGGCGGAGTTGTAGGCGGGGTTGTCGGCGGATTGCTGTCCCCGATGCTGCCGGGCACAGCCCGCAGCGCCCGGTCCCAGACGTCGGCCATCTTGCGGTAGCCGACAGCGTTCGGGTGGACGCCATCGGCGAGGTCGGACAGGGTCAGCGCGGATCCCATGTTCACCAGATGCACGCGGCGGCCGGCGGCAGCCTTGCTGCTGACGATGCCGGGAATCGCCGCGTTGAACGCCTGCACCTGGCTCTGGGCGCCGTTGAGCGGAATTATCGTCGCCACGAACACGTCCGCGGACGGGGCGGTCGAGGTGATTCGGTCGATCAGGGCGGACAGCCGGGAGGCAGCTCCGGATGAGTTGCCGAACATGTCGTTGGTGCCGATGTGCAGCAGAACCGTGCGGGGAGTGGTCGCCCTCAACCAGTTGACCACGTTGGCGTCGATCTGCGAAATGGTCCAGCCTGAGTGACCTTCATGGTCGCGGTCGCCTAGGCTGGCCGGCCCGTTGAACTGAGATCCGACGAAGTCGATCCGGTGCCCGGAGGCGACGAGCTTTCGCCAGAGTTCGATCCGGTACCCGCCGGGCACGGTGAGGCCATCCGTGATCGAGTCGCCCAGCGGCATGATCCGGGTTCCGCCGTTCGATTCCGCTTGGACGGAGGCTGGCAGGGCCAAAGCGGTGAGTGCTGCGGCCATGACGGTAGCTGCTGCTATCCAACGTTGTCGCATCTGTTTCTCCTGCTGTCGCACCGGCTGCGCAGCCCAAGGCGGCGGACGCGACGGCGGGTGCTGTAGCGGCCGAGAGGGGCTGGAGGCGTGGTGGGTGGTGGTGGGTCCACGCGGTACTGCGCACCGTCCGGATCAGGCCGTCGAGCGTGAGGACACAACCTCGTCGTACCTGCGGCGATCCCGGCCCGTTGTTACCGTTGTCGACGGGTCGGTGCGTTACACGTCACCCGGCTCAAGGGTGTCGGTTCGCTGGACGCGTTGGAGGCCAACACCTCCCTGGTCGGGTGTTGCCCACAGCCGACCCGTTCCAACCTGAACCATTTCCGAGTATCGATGAAAACGATTCGGTTGGCAAGGCCTCGCGCCGGTGCCGCTACCGTGCGGCCGGGGGCGCCGTGCTGTCGCGCAGGATGAGGGTGGTGGCCAGCTCCAAGCGGGCCGGCCTGGGCGTGTGACCCGCTGCCACCGCAAGAACGAGGTCAGCCGCAGCGGCTCCCATGTCGGTGAAGGGCTGCTGCACCGTGGTCAGCGCCGGGCCGCACCACCTGCTGTAGGAGAGGTCGTCGAAGCCGACCACGCTGAGTTCGTGCGGGATGTGCACACCCAGCTGGCGAGCCGCCTCATAGACTCCGTACGCCTGCATGTCGTTGCCGCAGAGGATCGCGGTCGGCGGGTCGTCTAGGCGCAACATCTCCCGCCCGCTGACCACGCCGTCCTCGAAGGCGAACCGCTGGCCGACGCGTACCAGCCGATTGTCCAGCGCCAGCCCGGCCGCTTCCATCGCCGCCCGGGCACCTTCCAGCCTGGCCCTCGCGGACAGGTGGTCGGTCGGCCCGGCGACGACGCCGATGCGCCGGTGCCCCAGATCCAGCAGATGCCTGGTCGCGGTGATCGCGCCGGACCAGTTCGTGGCTCCCACTGACGGAGTGGCATGGGCCGGCTCACCACTGGGATCGAGCATGACCATCGGGATGCCGCTGGTCTCAAGCAAAGCGTGCTGCTCGGGAGTGAAGCCGAGATGCACCGCGATCACGCCACTGGGCCGGCGAGCCAGCAGGTGTCGCGCCCAGTCGCGCCCCACCTTGGTCAGCTGGCGGACGTCGGTCACGCCGACGGCCAGGTTCTGACCGGAGGCCACCCGCTCCACACCGTGGATGATGTGCACGGCGATGCTGGTCTGCATGCCATAGAAGACGACCTCGAGATGCGCCGCCCGGATGAGGTTCTCCGGTCGGCGGTAGCCGCACTCACGCAATGCAGCCTCCACCCGCTGCCGGGTGTCCGATGCCACTCCCGGACGGCCGTTGAGCACCTTTGACACGGTGGGCGCCGACACCCCGGCCATCCGCGCGATGGTGGCCACCGTCAGATCGCCGCGGCGCCGCCCACGCCGCTGACCGATGGAACCGCCGTTCACCGCAGGTGCGGCTGTCACACCGACGTCCGGCGCCTGCGTCTGTGCCCGCCTGGTGCGCGCACGGAGTTCGCGGGATTCGCTGAGCAGCCGTACGCGCACCACCTCGGCGTCACGTTCGGCAGTGGGACCGGCCGGGACCGTCTCCACCAGGTAGCGTCGCTTGCGCGTGACCGGATCGGTACTGACATACACCCGAACTCGAAGCGAACCGCTCGGGAGTCGCTCGATCTCGCCACGCGCCATGCCGACACCGTAGTGACGGGTGGCTCCACGTCAACTCACTGGCTCCACGCCGGAGCGGCAACCGGACTCCACCCGTAACCCCCGTCGTGGAGCTACATGGAGCTATCTGGTGAGGATTGTATGGAGCAGGTAAGAGGCTCCATGAAGTCACCAGGTCCAGCCGTCGTCGGTGCTCCGGAGAGGCGGCCATCACGCGCAGGCCAGGGTGGTCGAAGACTCGCCGCTTGCCAGGGTCGTCCTTGCCGGATACATACACGCTAGCCTGCTCGTTGAGCCACCACGGCGGTAGGCCCAGTTCGTCAGCCACTGCACGCGCCTCATCGAGGACGACTCCGTGCGGGACGAACATCGCGTCGACGTCCCTGGTAACCCGTTTCGCGTCGTAGGCGAGCGCCATCGCGGCACCACCCACGATGAAGATGTCAGCGACGACTCCGCGGCGGACAAGCCGGTCGCCCAGGTGAGCGAAAGCGCGTTCGAGTTCCGCGCGCCCCATGAGGACGCCGTCTGATCCGCTCATGCCGCGGCCAGGTCGTGAACGGATAGGTACACACCGTGCTTCCGGAATGCAGCCGGGGCCCACGCCAGGGCGTCGGCCCGGTGGATGGCCAGTTCGGCCGGGAACCATGCCCGGCGCAGCACACGTGCGTCGACCCATGCGGGCGGAGCAAGATCTGCCTGAGCTAGCAGGTGCTCCGCGAGCGCGGCAAGCAGCGCGTCCCACCGTGGGTCCTCGGTTAGCCCGGGCTCATCTCGCAACAGGTCGACCCTGGTGTCGGCGGGCTCCCAGCGGTACTCCTCCAGAAACTCCCATACGAGCTTCCAGCGAGTCTGGTCGGTGTCAGCGGATGCCAGATGGGTGGCCAACCTGGTCAGAGTCATCGGTTCGTAGCTGGTACCCATTGGGCAAGCCTCACCTTCGAGCCGGCGGCTTCATCCGTTGCAGACTATCGCGGCACCGCCCGCGAACACTGCAGAGGTGAGGTGGCCACGGATGCCTGATTTTGGGCCGCGCCCCTGCTCGGAGGGTTCACTCATGCTGCACGCACGGCATCACCCTTGTGATCTTGGTTGTAGGCAGCGCAGTCTGTGACGCTGCCTGTCAACTAACAGGGAGTGCATGCGAGCGCGACTCTCAGTCAGGATGCAATCGAGAAGACGACAAAGTTGGTCGAGTTTCCCGCTGAGGGACGATGGATCGCCGAGGTCGAAACCGAACGCCGCGCCATCCTGGCGGTGCTCACCCGAGCCCGACCTCAGCAGGCGCACCATCACCTGACACGACAGCAGATAAGCGATCTTGTCACCGCCCTGGGCGACATCGTCACCGTGCTACGAGAGGCCGACCCCGCCGACCGCGCCGAGGTATACCGGCAGATCGGGCTACGCCTGACCTACGACCCCGGAAAACAGAAAGTCCGCGTACAGGCACAGCCTGTAGCGGACTTTCATGGGGAAATGGTTGGTGTCCGAGGATCGACACGAACCGATACCCAGCTTGGATTGGGCCTGATCGGCGTCATCCCGCTCAGCTGATCTGATCTGACCCTACTGGTCTGGAGCGGGGCTCGGGCCGTCGGCCCGAGCCCCGCTTCGGATCCAGGAAGGTCTTCTCGACGGTGATCGCTGGCAGGTCGGTTGACCTCGCGGCCGTGTCGGGTCAGCCCATCGGGGCGGCCTGCGTGTCTGGTGTGATGTACCGGTGAGGGTGCAGGGCGATAGCGAGTTGACGGTGCTGGTGGATCGGTTGCGGCGGGATCGTCGCCGTGACCCGTACTCCGGCCGGGACTCCTACTCGCGCACGGCGCGTGAGGTCGCCGACCGCTGCGAAAGGTTAATCGACGTGGGTGAGGCGTCGGTCGCGGTGCCGTTGCTGCGCAAGGCGGTCGATCGGATGACGGGCACCCTGATGTACATGGATAGCTCCTCTGGCGTGCTCGGCAACGACCTGGCGTACCTGATGGAGGTCTACGCCCGGGCGTGTCGGGCCGCGCCGCCTCGGCTGGCAGGGTTGGCGGCGTGGCTGGTGAAGCTGGTGTGCGACGGCCCGGGCTGGCCGGACGTGGTGCTGCGCGAGTGGGCTCCGGCCCTGGGGCCGAAGGGCCTTGCCGAGGTCGCGCGATTGGTCGACGAGCGTGCCGCAGAGACCGAGCCCGATGACTGGCATCGGCAATGGGCGGTGCGGTACCTGCGGGAGCAGATCGTTGAGGTCTCCGGCGACGTGGACCGCCACGTACAGGTCCTGGCGGAGCGTCTGGTCAGCGCCGACCAGTACGGACGGATCGTCACGGTACTGGGGCAGGCGCAGCGCCCCGCCGAGGCGATCGACTGGGCCCGACGCGGACTCGTCGCTCACCCGTCGGGTTATCAGGCCGTGGCGCTACGTGACCTACTCGTACGGCTGTTGATCGAGACCGGTGAGCCGGAGGCGGCGGTGGCCGAGCGCCGGGCGGCGTTCGATGTCCAACCGACGATCGACAACTTCCGGTCGCTGCTGGCCACGGTAGCCGAGACCGATCAGGACGCCGCGCACACCGAACGGGCGTTGACGGTGGTACGCGAGCGTGCCGCAGGGCAGGCGGGATACCTTCTCCACTTGATCGACGTGCTGATCCTCGCCGGTCGTGACAACGAGGCCTGGTGCACCGGGCTCGCGCGCTGGGACGAGGTTCCTGCCCGGCAGCGCGTCGAACTGGTGGAGTTGCGGCGGCGCACCCACCCGGCCGAGGTATGCGAGCCCTACCAGGCGCTCATCGACGCCCAACTGATGGACTCCTACGACAAACGCCGCTACGACAGGGCGATCACGCTGCTGCGCAACCTGCGCGAGGCGTACGTGGCCACCGGTGAGGTCACCCGTTTCGAGGCGTACCTGGAGGCGTTGCGCGCAGAACACCGCCGCCGGCCGACGTTCCTGGCCAAGCTCGACGCCGCCCGCTTCCAGTCCGGCCGATAGGGTGTGCCTGTGGCGGTCCGCATCGACATAGAAGCGTTTCGTGATTCGGTCCCCACGGCGGTGGATGAGGATGTGGCGCGACTGCTGGCCGACGGCAACGTCGGTGAGTTGGAGTCCGCCGGGGGCGGTGTCCATGCCTTGGTGCGCGACCACGACGCCACCTTCCAGCCCTGGGTGGGCATCGTCGACGGGATCTTCACCGGGGACTGCGATTGCGGGATCAGCGGTGACGACCTGTGCGCACACGCGGTCGCGACCGCGTTGACCGCGTTCCACGCGGGCGCCACCTTCTCCGGCGCCGCCACCCCGCCCGGCGCCGCTCCCAGCGCGCCCAAACACGCCCGCTACCTTCAAGCCGTGCAGCGGCTGTCGCCCCGCCAACTCGCCGAACTGGTGGCGGGGCACGCGGCCCGGGACCGCCTCTTCGCCACCCTGCTGCTGGGCGAGGCCGGCATGCTCGACGCCGCCGACACCTCCGGCCTCGCCGACTTCCGCACTGCGGTCCGGGACGCGTCGACCGTGACCGCCGGCAGCAAGTGGCAGATCTCCGACGTGGAAACCACGGGGCACCGCCTGGCCGCCGAAGTCGAGATCCTCTGCGCCCGCCCCGCGACCCCTGCCGCGCTCGACCTGGTCGAGGAAGCAATCCTCGTCTGGGACGACTTGTCCGGTCATCTCCGCGACGCCTACGACATCACCCGCACCGAACCGCAGGAGATCGCCGAGCCGCTCGTAGGCGCGCACCGTGACCTGTGTGAACGCCTCGACCTCGCCTCGGACGAGATCGCCCAGCGACTCTACCGGCTCCTTGCGCGCTGCCACTACGACACCGTGGACGTTGACATCTACGCCGATCTCCTCGCTGAGCACGCCGTAGGAATGGCTGGTACGGCCGGTTGCTGATCATCGCGCGATGCTTGTGCCGCCCGCCGCAGGACAGGGCAACGCCGCCCGGCAAGCACCGGCGGCGGGGCTACTGCCGGCCCCTACAGGTCGATCGTTGTTTGGTGGTAGTGGCTTGACCAACCGGAGTCGTTAAAGCCCTGGTAGCTGAGCTTGACCGGGAGGAACAGGCGTAGACAAAGTGTCCTCAGTCGATTGCTTGGGTTTCGACGGCCACGGTGGAGCCGGTGGCTGCCTTACGGACGTAGAGGCGGGATGGAATCCGCCGACGTAGTTCCGCGACGTGGCTGACCAGTCCGACGGTACGGCCACCTGAGCGCAGGCCGTCGAGGGCGTCGAGTACCTGGTCGAGTGCCTCTTGGTCGAGAGTCCCGAAGCCTTCGTCGACGAAGAGGCTGCCGAGTTGGGTGCCGCCAGCCTCAGCCAGGACGACATCGCTGAGGCCGAGCGCAAGGCACAGCGAGACCAGAAAGGTTTCCCCGCCGGAGAGGGTGGCCGGGCGGCGTTCCTGGCCGGTCCAGGCGTCGACGACGGACAAGCCGAGCCCATTGCGGCCGGCGCGGCGGCCGGTGTCCGACTCGGTGACATGGCGCAGCAGGTAGCGGTTGTGGGTGACCTGCCCGAGTCGGGTGTTCGCCGCCGTGACGACGTGCCGGAACCGGTGGGTCAGCACATAGGTGGAGAGGGTCATCCGGGTACCGCTGTCGCTGCTCTTGCCCTCGACGAGTTGGGCGAGGCGGTTGGCGATCTCGTACTCGGCGCGGATGGGTCTCCACTGAGCGAGGGCGTTGACCAGATCCGGGCCCAGCTGCTTCAGCCGGTCGTGTTGCTCGACGGCGAGGCCATGCTGGGCGTGCAGCTCCGTGGCCCGCAGTCGGGCGGCTTGGTAGGTCTGTTCGCTGCCCTCAACGTCCGGTGATGGTTGGTGTGCGGCGGCGAGCAGGGTGGGGTCCTGTGCTCGTCCTGCGGCCTGGTGGTACTCGCCGTCGAAAGCGTCGATACGCTCCTGCAGGTCGACGATCTCGGGGTCGGTCAGGGCTGCGGCCCGCGCTGCCACGGCGTCGGCGAACTCCGACAGGTGCAGGTGGTGCTGCGCCTCCCGGTGGGCGTCGGCGAGTTCCCTTCCTGCCTGTAGCCACTGCCCCAGGTTGGTCGCTGCAGTCCTGACCTCGGCGATTTCCCCGGTCAGGCGGGTCACCCGCACCCGCAGGGTCTTGTCCTGGCCACGGACGGCGTCGATGGTCTCGTCGAGTTCGGTGATCTGCGCGGTCAGGGCGGCCTGCTGGGCGTTCGCCACCGCTTCGTCGCGGCCGATGTCGGCGGCTTCGCGGTGCTGATCGGCCAGCATCACGTCGAGGGTTTCCAGATGGGCGCCGAGTTCGTCGGCCAGTTTCGTCGCCTCGGTCGCCGCCCGCACCGCCTTGCGTGCCTCGGTGACCGTCGACTTCGCATGGGCTGCGGTCAGGCCACCGACCGTCTCGGTAACTTCGTTGAGCTGGGCGTTGATGCGCTCGACGGTGATCTCGGCGCTGCGACGTTCGTCGAGCAGTTCGCCCGCCTCCGTCTTGGCGTGGTCCTCGTCAGCGGCGGAGACGGCGTCGGCGGCTGCCTGCGCGGGTTCGGGGTGTTCCGGGGAGCCACAGACCCCGCAGGGCTGACCGGGCCGCAGTTCACCGGCGAGCTCCGCGGCCATGCCGGCCAGCCGACGCTGCCGTACGTCGAGGTGCCGGGCCTCGGCGGCTTGGTGGCGGTCGACGGCAGTACGCCGTTCCTCCTCGGCGGTCGCAAGCTGCGCGGTGAGGTCGTCGCGGCGCTTGCACGCCTTGGCCTGCTTCTGCGCCTCGTCCAGCCGCAGCTCGGCGGCCTCCCGGTCGGCGGCCACCGCCAGGGCCTGCTCGCGCCGGCCAGTGATTTCGGCATGCTCGACCGGCAGCTCGACCAGGCGGGCGTTGACCTTCTCGCTCCGGCTGGCCAGATCTTCGAGCTTCTTGCCGACCGCCGTCCGCTGCCCTCGCAGCGTGGTCCGTCGCGCCTCGCTGTCGATCGCGGCCTCGGCGGCACGCAGCTGCGTGGTGCGGGTCTGTTCCGCCCGGGTCAGCGCGTCGACGTCGAGGTCGGCCACGTCGACGGCCTCCCCGCCGTCCGGGACAGTCAGCGCAATACGGTCCGGCAGCACCGCCACGTCAGCGGGCAGCGAGGCGAGGTGTTCGATCGTCGTACGGCGGAGCAGGTCGAGGTCGGTGTGCCGCCGGTCGACCTGGTCGAGGTACGGCTTCAGCGTCGCTGCCGCGCGGGCGGAGTCGAGCTGGCGCTTCCAGCGGTCACGCAGCGGCTTGCGTGTCGTCAGCTCATCGCGCTGCTGCACCGCCGCCTGGTACTCCCGTTGCTGCCCGGCGAGGGTCGCGGCGGCCTGCCGAACCTGGTCGAGGCGCTGCTCCTCCGCCGTACCCACGGCCATGTTCTGGGCCAAGGCCTCCACCAGGTCAGCGGCCCGGTTTCGGTGCACGGCGGCCCAGGCGTCCAGCTCACTCAAGGTGTCAGGCTTGTCGAGATCGGCGGGCACCTCGACCTTGACCACCTCGGCGAAGCGCTGCGTCAGGTCACGGATCGTGCCGAGGGCCGCGCGTTCCTGCTGGCCGAGTTGCGTCCGGTGCTCCGCCAGCCATCCCTCGGCGCGGGTGAAGATCTCGATGTCGAAGAGGCGCCGCAGGAGCCCCTGCCGGTCGTCGGCAGACGCCTGCAGGAACCTGGCGAACCCGCCCTGGGGCAGCAGGACCACCTGGCAGAACTGCTGGACGTCAAGGCCGGTCTCCGCCCTGATCAGGTCGGCGGCTTCCCGGTGGTCCCTGGTGACGAACTCGGTCCGGTCCGGGAGCTGTTCGACGATCTCGACAACGGCCTGTTGCCGGGTGGTCCCGCTGCCGCGTCTACGGGGACGCATCCACTCCGGGCTGCGGCTGATCAACAGCCGTCGGTTGGTCAGGGTGACGTCCAGTTCGACCCGGGGGCCGACACCAACGGCGGCATGCTGCGAGTGCAGCGACTTGGCATCGTCCCGGAAACCGGGCACGGACCCGTACAGGGCGAAGCAGATCCCGTCCAGGATCGTGGTCTTCCCCGCGCCGGTATCCCCGTGGATCAGGAACAGGCCGTCGGCCGTGAGCGCCTCGAAGTCCACGCTCACCGTGTGAGGAAACGGCCCGAAGGCGGTCATGGTCAGCCGGTGCAGTCGCATCAGCGGGTCACCTCCACCCGGCGCAGCTCGTCGAAGGTCCGCTGCAGCAGCGCGACCTCGTCGTTGTCCGCCGGCCGACCACGCACCTCGGTCACGAAGTCAAGCGCCACCTCCACCGGTGACAGCCGATCCAGATCGGCGAGATCCCGGCCGCCCACCTCGACGGCCAGGCTCGGCACCACGAGCTTCAGCAGATGTGGGAACCGACGCTTGAGCCGCTCGTGCGGCGACAACGGACGCACCGCATCGGTCAACGTCGCCTCGACCCAACACTGCTCATACGCGCTGTAGGCAGGGCTGTTCAACAATTCCTCCACGGTGCCGGTGAGCCGGGCCATCCGCCTCGGCACCGGAGCAGGAACCTCCTCCACACCGCGCAGCCCGTCGACACCAAAATCCACCAGATAGGACGACTTGACGTGCGCGGCCTCGGAAAAGCTGAACGCCAGCGGTGAACCGCTGTACCGCAACCCGTCGGCCAGACGCTGACGCCCGTGCAAGTGACCCAACGCCACATAGTCGACGCCCTCGAACACCGCACCGGGCACATGCTGCACCCCACCCACGCTGATGTCCCGCTCAGTGTCACAACCCTGACCGCCGGACACGAAGGCGTGCGCCATGACAACGGACCGATAGCCGGGACGAAGGGCCAGATCCGACCGAACCCTACCCATCGCTGCACGCAGCGCCGCCGCGTGACTCCGATCCTCGACCCCCCAGGCGGCCACCGCCGACGCCGGTTCGAGGAACGGCACCGGGTAGCAAGCGACCCTCGCGTCCTCATACTCCAGCAGCACCGGCGTACCCACCGCACCCGTGCCCACCCGCACGTGCACACCGGCCCGCTCCAGCAACCGGGAACTGACACCCAACCGCGCCGGCGAATCATGGTTCCCGGCGATGACGACCACCTGGGTTCCCGCCTCCAGCACGAGCCGGGTCTGCGCCTGATCCCACAGACCGACCGCGTCCGGCGGCGGCACTGCCCGGTCGTAGAGATCACCCGCGATGAGCACCGCATCGACCCGCTCGCTCCGAGCGACCTCGACGAGGTGGTCGATGAACGCCTGATGCGCGTCGTGCAGGCTGATGCCGTGCAGATGGCGGCCCAGATGCCAGTCCGAGGTGTGAAGAAGACGCACGAGCCGAGACGCTAGAACATCCATTGACCGCGGCACATCACCCCAGCCGACCACACTTCCGGACGAAGATCGGGTGTGTCCCGGCAGTCCGTACGGGAAACCTTTGATATGGCATGGCTGGAGGACCGGCGGGGCAGTCCACTTGGCACCGTCGGCGCCACTGGCCTTGGAGGGCCCCGTGCCATACCACCACAGCCGACCGGTCGCACTGTCTCACACTTCGGCGGGGACACCTCGGGTGAAGGGTCGCCCGGTGTGGACCATGCGGTGAGCTACCTCCACTTCGGTGGAGAGAGGACTCCACCAAGTTCGGGCGGGGATACCGACACACGGCCGACACTGGCACCGCGCCAGGCGAGTAATAGCCTTACCCTTCCTCCGCGCCGACGGGTGTGGTGAGTGGCCGAGTCCAACAAACCACTACATCGTTTTCCATCCATACCGAGGGCTGACCGTAAGCCTCGGTATGGGAGGCCCTGATGCAGTACACGCCGGAACTCGACGGCCCTGACCTGCTCGGCTGGTGGATACGGCAGTCGCCCCGGCGGGGCCGCCCCCGGACGCGGTACCAGGCAACATCAAAGCCGCTGGGTATCCCATTCGCGTTCTACGGCCGGATGTCGACGCGGGAGTTCCAGGACCGGTTGTCGTCGGCGCGGTGGCAACGCGACTTCGCCGAGGACGTGATCGACGACCGGGGCGTAATCGTGGCCGAGTTCTTCGACGTCGGCGAGTCCCGTCAGGTGCCCTGGACGCGCCGCCCGCAAGCCGCACGACTACTGGCAGCTCTCGCGGACCCTGGCCGGGGGTTCGACGCGGTGGTCGTGGGCGAGTTCGAGCGAGCGTTCTACGGCAACCAGTTCCGCGACCTAGCGCCGCTGTTCAACCTGTACGGCGTGCAGCTGTGGCTGCCCGAACTCAACGGGCCGGTCGACGCCAGCAACGAGTTCCACCTGTCGCTGCTGGCCCTGCTCGGCGTGCACTCGAAACGAGAGGTCCAACGCTCCCGGTTTCGGGCCAAGGCGGCGATGCGCGCCCAGGTGGTCGAGCAAGGCCGTCATCTCGGTGGCCGACCGCCCTACGGCTACCGACTGGCCGGCGCGGGCCCGCACCCGAACCGGGCACACGCCAAATGGGGACGCATGACCTACCGGCTGGAACCTGACCCGTCCGCTGCACCGCATGTGCACTGGATGTTCGCCCAGCGCCTCGCCGGCCGCAGCATCGCCGGAATCGCCCGCGACCTCAACGATCGGCATGTGCCCTGCCCGTCCCGCGTCGATCCCGGCCGCAACCCGCACCGCAGCGGCACGGGATGGACGCTACGCACGGTGGCGGCGATCCTCGCCAACCCTCGCTACACCGGCCGGCAGGTCTGGAACCGGCAGCACACCGAAAATAGCCAGGCGTTGATGTTTATCCGCCTGTCTCGCAGTCTACTTTGCCGGTCTAGTTAGCATTTTGCGGTTCGGGACCTCCTGGGTTTCCGTGTTCACTGGGGGTTCCTAGATCTCCAGTGCGCCTCGCGGGTCGATCGGTCGGGGTTTGCCGGCTCTTCGAAGTTGAGCGGGGTTCGCGGCTGATGGCGACCCGGATATAGAGGACTCGCAGCTCATCGGTGATCATCTGAGTGTCGAGTTCGGATGGTCACAAGTGAAGAGCTGCGAGCATGGTCAACGATACGACCCGGCTGCTGGGGTTGGACGGCCTGGTGGTGGAGCGGGTCGAGTTGGACGCCACCGGTGTCTCGGTGGTGGACCTGTCCACTGGTTGTGAGCAGGCACGATGCTGCCCGGGGTGCGGGCAGCGGGCGGTCCGGGTGAAGCAGTGGGCCACGACTCGGCCGCGGGACCTGCCGGTCGGCGGGCGGCCGGTGCGGCTGTGCTGGCGTAAACGACGCTGGTACTGCCCGACGCCGGCCTGTCCGCGCAGGTCGTTCACCGAGCAGGTCGGGCAGGTCCCGGCTCGTGCCCGGTTGACCACACGGTTGCGACAGACGGCGGGTGCGGCGGTCGCCGACGGCGGCCGCACGATCGTGCAGTCGGCCCGCGATCACGGCGTCTCGTGGCCGGTCGTCGCGGCCGCGTTCACCGCCCACGCCACCGCGGTGTTGCCGACCGAGCCGGAGCCGGTCGCGGTGCTCGGCATCGACGAGGTCCGCCGGGGCAAGCCGCACTGGCGCTGGGATGAGCAGGCCGCCTCGTGGACCACGACCGCGGACCGGTGGCACGTCGGCTTCGTGGATCTGTCCGACGGCCAAGGACTCCTCGCGCAGGTCGAAGGCCGTACCACCGCTGCTGTCACCGGCTGGCTGACCGCCCGCTCACCAGCCTGGCGCGAGCAGATCCGGGCGGTGGCGATCGACATGTGCACCGTGTTCAAGGCCGCGATCCGGCAGGTTCTGCCGCACGCGGTGCTGGTCGTGGACCATTTCCACGTCGTGCAGCTGGCCAACCGGGCCGTCACCGAGGTCCGCCGCCGGGTCACGCTCAGCCAGCGCGGGCGTCGAGGTCGCGGCAGCGACCCCGAGTGGCGGATGCGTAACCGGCTGACCCGCTCGGCCGCTCGGATGTCCGGCAAGCACGTCGACCGCCTGGTGGACACTCTCGAGGCCCTGCCTGCCACGATCGGCGCCCCGATCCTCACCGCGTGGAACGCCAAGGAAGACCTGCTCGACCTGCTCGCGACCGCCCGCACCCACCCCGACCGGGAACACGTCCACCAGCTGCTACGCCGCTTCTACACCCGCTGCGCCGCCTCGGAACTGCCCGAACTCCACCGACTCGCCACCACCATCGAGACCTGGTGGTCACAGATCCACGCGTTCCTCACCACCGGGATCACCAACGCCGGCTCCGAAGGAACCAACCGGGTCATCAAGACCGTCGCCCGCGACGCCTACGGCTTCCGAAACCCCACCAACCAACGACTACGCACCCGCACCGCCACCACCCGACGCCACCGCGGACACCTCTACCCCGCTTAACTTCGAAGAGCCGGTTTGCCGAGGTGTTCGACGTCCTCGAGGGCGTTAGCGGATAGGCGGTAGATGCGGATGGTGTCTTGGGACCGCCTATTAACACCCGCCTAGGCGAGTCCCGCTACAGGAAAGTGCGGAGGCCCACAGAAGTGGAACTGGAGTCCTCCGCACCTTCCCGTCACGTCACGCTGGATAGTTTGCAGCGCACCCGGAATCCTCACGGATCTCCTGTGCGTTACGCGGACCCTCTCCGCCGCTCTTATCGCGATAGGTGTATTTGACAACTTGAGGGTCAGCATCAGCCGGGTATTCGGGCGCCTCGGAGATCACTATCACGTCCGCCACCGTGTGCTGCCCCCCCTTCACGTTGAGACGCAGAGTGATACCAACGAACTCGGGGAGTCCGATGTTCGAGCCCGCTTCGATGGTCGTCGTACGATAGCCGCTGCTGTCGCCAAGCGTGATCCACCCCTCGGCGATGGGCGCCTCCGTTGGATCCGCGACCTTCCAATAGGTAAACCGCATTGACGTAGGATCAAAGTCCGGCACCTTCGCAGCCGCCTGGTTGTCGATCGCCTCGACCCCCACCACCTGCTCACCGTCGCAGAGCGGCGCGTAGATGTGGATTCGATCGCCGATCCGCGCTACGCCGACGGCATAGTAGTCATGGCTGGGCAGCAGGACACCACAGCTGGCCATCAGTAGCGAAATCCCTATCGAAAGGATAACCACTCGCGCCCTTAACACGTGTAGCTCCCTCCGCCACCACTGGCGACTTCAGCGGCCTTTTCGAACCTATTGCAGCCGTCGCCGCCAATCCAAACATCAATCGCCTCGGCTCGAAAGTACAGGGCCGGGAATAGGAGGCCATACCGGCCCCACTGCTCATCACGGTGGTGCTTCTCGTGCGCCGCGAGCTTATCGTTCATATTTTGGGGGCTATTTCTCCATACGAACGTGGTAACATACATAGTTCCACCGCTTGCCGAGCCAAGTGGCAATCGCCCTTGCTCGCACGCCCACATATCATACACGTATTCACATCGTCCGCCGGTGCGCGTGACCAGCCAACGCGTAGCCCGGCCAATATCCTCGGTATGCATCCTCGCCATGCTCTCAAATGCAAACTGGAAGACCGCCTTTGTCAGGCTTACCTTTTCCTCCCCACCCTTGCGCGGGGAGGGAGCGACAGCAAATGGGGAGCGGCCAGGCGCAGGGTTTGGCGTCCGCTTCGGCAGATCCTTGACAGTCTCGTTCTTCTTTTTCGAGTTTCCGCTTACTCGTATTGTACTCTTCCCCGAGGCAGTCTTCGTGACGAATCCACGGCGGTTCTGGCCGCCCCCTTCTTCGAAGTAGAGTCCGGTGGGGTCGGTGTACGTGGCTGGCGAGTTGTTGCCGTAGGCGTAACCATGCATCTTTTGCGGATCTGCTCGGTCCATGACCGGGTCGACAGAGATGAATCGGCTGATGAACACGTCGCACTCTCGGGCACCAATGTGGGTCAGGCCGGTGGGGTCTTGATTCCACCGACGAAGCCCTTATCCATGACGGCCGGCCAAGTTCCGGTGCCGCTCCCGCGCGTCTCGCCATAGGGCAGGGTGCGGCGCTTGGACACCGCCAGGGTGGCGGCGTTGATTGTTAGCTCGGCTGTGCCATGGTGGTCGCCGATGATCCAGTGCAGATTGTTGCTGGTGCGTACGGCGATGGTGGCGCCGGCGTGGTTGTAGTAGCGGGTGGCGGTCTTGGCGGTGGTGGAGTTGGTGTAGCGGCAGGGCCCCGGCAAAGTCGTGACGGTGTCTGATTTGTGAGGCTTGGAGTAGAAGCGCCGTTGGTGGTGGCAGCAAGACGGGCATGACCGGCTCAGAAGATCATCAAGGTTCTCTACGCCATGCTGATCGCCCGAAGTGAGTCATGCCCGCGCTGCCATCATCGCTGATCTCGTCCCTGTCCTGCGCACCGGTGTTGACCGTTGCCGAAACCGCTGGTGGGCTGCCCGAAGCGCTCGCCGGTCTGCCTGATCCACGGGCCCGGCGAGGTGTCCGGCACCGGCTGACAGTCGTGGTCACCGCAGCCGTGTGTGCTGTGGTTGCCGGCTACCGCTCGTATGCGGCGATCGCCGAATGGGTCGCCGACGTGCCGGCGGCAACGGCTCTCGCCTTGGGCATGACCCCGGATCGGCGCCCGTCGGAAGCGATGATCCGTCGGTTGTTGCAGGCCATGGACCCGCAGCTACTGACTGCGGCGATCGGTGTCTGGCTCGCCGGTCGGGCCACCGCCACCACCTCGACGGCCGGCCGGGCGATCGCCGTCGACGGCAAGGCCCCTGCGCGGCTCCCGTACCACCGACACTCCGGCCCGGCACGTGATGACCGCCTGCGACCAGGCCGCTGGTGTGGTCCTGGCCAGCATCGACGTGGACGGCAAGACCAACGAGATCACCCGGTTCGCGCCGCTGCTCGACCAGATCAGCGACCTACGCGATACGGTGATCACCGCCGATGCCCTGCACTGCCAGCGTGAACACGTCACCTACCTCGCCGAGCGCGGCGCGCACTGGATCCTCACCGTCAAAGGCAACCAGCCCCACCTACACGCCCAGCTCACCGCACTGCCCTGGCGGGCAGTCCCGGACACCGCACGTGACACCGACCGCGGACACGGCCGCCGCGAGATCCGCAGCTGCAAGATCCTGACGATCTCCACCGGCATCGACTTCCCGCACGCCACCCAGGCCATCCAGATCCGCCGCCGCAGACGCCGCCTGGACCAGCCGAAACGCTTCACTACCGAAACCGTCTACGCCATCACCGACCTCCGACCCCACCAGGCGAAACCGGCACAGCTGGCCGGCTGGATCCGCGGGCACTGGTCAATCGAGAACAAGATCCACTGGGTCCGCGACGTCACCTACGACGAAGACCGCAGCCAGATCCGCACCGGCACCGGCCCCGAAATCATGGCCGCCCTCCGCAACGCCGCGATCAGCGCCCTACGCCTGACCGGGATCACCAACATCGCCGCCGCCAACCGACATCACGCCCGCGACAGCACCCCAGGGTCATTGCGTAGTTGAGTAGCTGCTGGTCACGGTGGTGATGAGGTCATGGGGGCGGCGGTTGGCGCGGCGGGTTGCTCTGGCGATGTTGGT
>NZ_JBEOWP010000023.1:0-58803 GCF_040296095.1 Micromonospora sp. NPDC002389 | reverse complement strand
CATCTGTTGCGGCCGATCTATGCGCAGACTGCGGCGTATGGTCATTTCGGTCGGGAGTTGCCGGACCTGACGTGGGAGAACACGGACCGGGCCGCCGACCTCAAGTCGGCCGCAGGAGCCTGACCGGCGCGAGGAGTGACGACCGGCGGCCCGCTGACGGGTCGCCGGTCGCTCGCGTCTGCGTCGACGTGCCGCTGCCGCACCTGGACCGCCTCTTCGACTACCTGGTCCCGTCGGACCTCGCCGACGACGCGGTCCCCGGCGCCCGGGCGAAGGTCCGCTTCGCCGGTCAACTCGTCGACGGCTGGGTGCTGGAGCGGGTCGACCGCTCCGACCACCCGAAACCGCTGTACCTGACCAAGGTGGTCTCGCCGGTGCCGGTGCTGGCCCCCGAGGTGGCGCGACTGGCCCGGGCCGTCGCCGACCGGTACGCCGGCAGCCTCGCCGACGTGCTGCGCCTCGCCGTGCCACCCCGCCACGCCCGCGTGGAGAAGGAGACCCTCGCCCCGCCCGCCGAGCCGGTCACGGCTGCCGTGACGCCTCCACCCGCCGAGACTCCGACGGCCGGTGCGGCGGCGACGGCCGCCGAAGCCACCCCCGCCGCCGAAGCCACCCGCGCCGCCGAGGCGTCGCCGGGTGCCGAAGCGCCCGATCCGGGCGGGTGGCGGGACTATCCGGCCGGGCCTGCGCTGCTGCACGCCCTGGCCGAGGGGCGGGCCCCCCGGGCCGTGTGGTCGGCGTTGCCGGGGGAGGACTGGGCGGCCCGCTACGCCACCGCCGTCGCCGCCACCGTGGCCTCCGGACGGGGCGCGCTCGTGGTGGTCGCCGACGGCCGGGACCTGGACCGGCTCGACGCCGCGCTCACCGCCACGCTGGGTGCCGGGCGGCATGTGTGCCTCTCCGCCGCGTTGGGGCCGGCCCGCCGCTACCGGGCCTTCCTGGCCGCCCGCCGGTCCGACGCCCCGGTGGTGATCGGCACCCGGGCGGCCATGTTCGCCCCGGTGGCCCGGCTGGGCCTGGTGGCCATCTGGGACGACGGTGACGACCTGCACGCCGAGCCCCGGGCGCCGTACCCGCACGCCCGTGAGGTGCTGCTCACCCGGGCCCAGCTCGACGACGCGGCGGCGCTGGTGGGCGGCTTCGCGCGTACCGCCGAGGCGCAACTGCTGGTGGAGACCGGCTGGGCCAGGGAGGTGGTCGCGGACCGGGCGGTGCTGCGGGCGCGTACCCCGGCGGTGGCACCGACCGGCGACGACCCGCAGTTGGCCCGCGATCCGGGCGCCGCGACCGCGCGGCTGCCGAGCCTGGCCTGGACGGCCGCCCGGGAGGCGTTGCGGGCGGATCTGCCGGTGCTGGTGCAGGTGCCCCGACGGGGCTACCTGCCCTCGGTGGCCTGCCAGGACTGCCGGACCCCGGCCCGCTGCCCGCACTGCGCCGGACCGCTGGCGTTGTCCTCCGCCGGTCGGCCGCCGGCCTGCCGCTGGTGCGGCCGGGTCGCCGCCGCGTACGCCTGCCCGCACTGCGGGGGACGGCGGCTGCGCGCCTCGGTGACCGGTGCCCGGCGGACCGCCGAGGAGTTGGGTCGGGCCTTCCCGGGAGTGCCGGTGCGCACCTCCGGGCGCGAGGAGGTGTTGGCCGACGTGCCCGGCGGCGCCGGGCTGGTGATCGCCACGCCGGGCGCCGAGCCGGTCGCCGAGGGCGGCTACGGCGCGGTACTGCTGCTGGACACCTGGGCCATGCTCACCCGGGCCGACCTGCGGGCGGGGGAGGAGGCGCTGCGGCGCTGGGCGGCGGCGGCCGCGCTGGCCCGGCCGGCGGCGGCGGGCGGCCGGGTGGTGGTGGTCGCCGACGGCGCGCTGGCGCCGGTGCAGGCGTTGCTGCGCTGGGACCCGGGCTGGTTCGCCGCCCGGGAGTTGGCCGAGCGGCGGGAGCTGGGGTTCCCGCCCGCGGTGCGGATGGCCAGCGTGACCGGGCTGCCGGTGGCGGTGGCCGACCTGTTGGCCCAGGCGCGGCTGCCGGACGGGGCGGAACTGCTCGGCCCGGTGCCGGCCGACGGCGACCGGGAGCGGATGCTGGTCCGGGTGCCCCGGGCGCGGGCGGCGGCCATGGCCGAGGCGTTGCACGCGGCGGCGGGGTCGCGGACCGCGCGCAAGGCCGCCGAGCCGGTACGCCTCCAGGTCGACCCGCTCGCACTGTTCTGACGCCACACGGTGACACTGGGTGACCGTCGGTCGCGGCAGGTGACGTGATCCTCGCATTGGGTGCCGACGCGCCCGCCCCGAGTTGCGCGCTCGGGAGTCCCGTGGTCAAGGTGGTAGCATCGCCCGTCATGCCGGGGCGCACGACGAGTCCAGGTCGTGACGCGGCGTCAGGCACGTCGAGCCGGAGTTCTCGCGGGTGGGCGTGGTGGCGGCGGGACCGGGTCGGTCCGGCGCGATATCGATGACGATCCATTACAGCCGGTGATCAGGGGTGGACCAGTCGTGACCGTTCGTCAGTCGATCGTCTTCAACGGTGACCTCGGCAGCGGCAAGAGCACCGTGTCGGTGGTGATCGCCGAGCGGCTCGGCCTACGCCGGGTCAGCGTCGGTGACCTGTACCGGCAGATGGCCCAGGAGCGCCAGATGACCGCGCTCCAGCTCAACCTGCACGCCGAACTCGACCAGGCGGTCGACGGCTACGTCGACCAGCTCCAGCGCGACATCGCCGCCTCCGGCGAGAGTCTGGTGATGGACTCCCGGCTGGCCTGGCACTTCTTCACCGACGCGCTCAAGGTGCACATGATCACCGAGCCGGGTGAGGCGGCCCGCCGGGTGCTGCTGCGGCCCTCCGGCCCGGCGGAGAGCTACACCTCCATGGAGGAGGCAAAGGTCAAGCTGCGGGAACGCAGCGAGAGCGAGCGCAACCGGTTCGTCGTCCGCTACGGCGTGGACAAGGCCCGGCTGCGCAACTACGACCTGGTCTGCGACACCACCCGGGCCTCCGCCGACGAGGTGATCGAGCGGATCGTCGACGCGTACGAGGGCCGACTCGCGCCGGCGGTGCTGCGCGCCGCGCCGCCGCTGCTGCTGCTCGACCCGGCCCGGGTCTATCCGACCGAGGACGTCACGGAGCTGCGCGGGCTCTGGGACTCCACGGTCGTCGACGAGGTCGTGGCCGCCGGTGAGACCGCCCTGGAGCCGCTGGAGATCGGCTACACCGGTGAGTACTTCTTCGTGGTGAACGGGCACCGTCGCCTCAGCGCCGCGTTGCGCGGCGGGTTCCGGCTGGTGCCCGGCCGGCTGGTCGCCGAGGTCGACGAGCCCGTGGTCGGTGGGATGAGCGCGGTCGACTACTTCGCCGCGCAGGCCCGGCCCAGCCTGATCCACGACTGGGAGGCCGCCCACGACATCCACCTGCCGCTGCCGGAGCACGCGCTGCTCGGCGGGGACGCGGTGCTGGCGGGGGAGTCCGGCACCGCGGTGTGAACCGCCGCCGTGGCGGCGCGGGCATGATGGAACCTCCCGACCCCGAGGAGGCCGCCATGGACGCCGCCGGCACGCTCGCGCTACTCATGTCGCCCACCGGGCGGGTCGATCCCTATCCGGCGTACGAGCGGATGCGCGCCTTCGGGCACGTCGTCCCGGCCGGTCCGGGGCTGTTCGTGGTGACCGGGTACGCCGAGGCCGACGAGCTGCTCCGGGACTCGCGTTTCCAGGTGCTCGACGGCGAGCTGCGGGACCAGGTCCTGCCGCAGTGGCGGGAGAGCCCGGCGCTGTCGTCGATCGCCCGGTCGATGCTGCGGACCAACCCGCCGGACCACAGCCGGATGCGGCGGCTGGCGGCGGGCGCGTTCACCCCGCGCCGGATCGCGGGTATGCGGGACGTGGTGGCCGCCCAGGCCGACGAGCTGATCACGGCGATGGCGGCGGCCGGCCGGGACGGCGCACCCGTCGACTTCATGGCCGAGTTCGCCTACCCGCTGCCGGTCGCGGTGATCTGCGAGCTGCTCGGCGTACCGGCCGCCGACCGCCCGCTGTTCCGGCGCTGGGCGGCCGACCTGACCGGGGTCCTGGAACCCGAGATCACCCCGGCGGAACTGGCCGTGGCCGACGCCGGCGCCACCGAGCTGCGCGACTACTTCACCGAGCTGGTGGCGGCCCGCCGCCGAGCGCCGGCCGACGACCTGACCACCGCGCTGGTGCAGGCACACGACGCCGGTGACCGGCTCTCCGGCGAGGAGCTGCTGGCCAACCTGGTGGTGCTGCTCGTGGCGGGCTTCGAGACCACCACCAACCTGCTCGGCAACGGCCTGGCGGTGCTGCTGGCGCACCGGCGGGAGGCCGACGTGCTGCGCCGCCACCCGGAGCACGCCCCGGCCTACGTCGACGAGCTGCTCCGCTTCGACTCGCCGGTGCAGTTGACCACCCGCACCAGCACCGCGTCCGTACGCCTCGGTGGTGTCGAGGTGCCCGCCGGAAGCTGGACGTTGGTGCTGCTCGGCGCGGCCAACCGCGACCCCCGGCGGTACCCGGAGCCGGCGCGGTTCGACCCGTGGCGGGCCCAGCTCGGCCCGCTCTCCTTCGGGGCCGGTCCGCACTACTGCCTCGGCGCCGGTCTGGCCCGGCTGGAGGCGCAGGTGGCCTTCCCCGCCGTGCTGCGGCGGCTGCCCGAGTTGGCCCCCGCCGGTACGCCCCGGCACCGCACCCGGTTGACTCTGCGCGGGTACGACACCCTGCCGGTCACCGTCGCCTGAGCTGGCGTCGCACGCCGATCGTGGTGCGCCGACCGGTACCTCTGCGGGTACTCCGTAGACTGGTACGGCACTCCCGTCCCACCGTTAAGGAGCCGACCCGCGTGACCGTTCAGCCCATCCGTCTGTTCGGGGACCCGGTGCTGCGCACGCCGGCCGATCCGGTGGTCGACTTCGACGTCGAGCTGCGTACGCTCATCGCCGACCTGACCGACACCATGCGTGAGCAGAGCGGTGCCGGCCTGGCCGCGCCGCAGCTCGGAGTGGGCCTGCGGGTGTTCACCTTCGACGTTGACGACGTGCTCGGCCACCTGGTCAACCCGGTGCTGGAGTTCCCCGACGAGGAGGAGCAGGACGGCCCGGAGGGCTGCCTGTCCATCCCCGGGCTGTACTTCGACACCAAGCGGCGGCAGAACGTGATCGCCAAGGGCTTCAACGGCCACGGCGACCCGATGCAGATCGTCGGGACCGGCCTGATGTCGCGCTGCGTGCAGCACGAGACCGACCACCTGGACGGGGTGCTCTTCATCGACCGGCTGGACCAGACCGGCCGCAAGGAGGCGATGAAGGCGATCCGGCAGGCCGAGTGGTACGACGCCGCCGCCCCGCCCACGGTGAAGCTGAGCCCGCACACCGCCGGCAGCCCCTTCGGTCTGGGGCGGTGAGTCGATGCGCGTGATCTTCGCCGGTACGCCGGCCGTCGCCGTCCCCGCCCTGGCCGCCGTGGCCGCCTCGCGGCACGAGCTGGTGGCCGTGGTCACCCGCCCGGACGCCCCGGCCGGACGCGGTCGTGGCCTGCAACGCTCACCGGTCGGCGCCTGGGCCGACGAGCACGGCGTCGAGGTGCTGACCCCGGCCCGTCCCCGGGAGCCGGAGTTCCTGGACCGACTCCGCGAGCTGGCGCCGGACTGCGTGCCGGTGGTCGCCTACGGCGCGCTGGTGCCCCCGGTGGCGCTGGAGATCCCCCGGCACGGCTGGGTGAACCTGCACTTCTCGCTGCTGCCGGCCTGGCGGGGTGCCGCGCCGGTGCAGCACTCCGTGCTGCACGGCGACGAGCTGACCGGCGCCAGCGTCTTCCAGTTGGAGGAGGGGCTGGACACCGGGCCGGTGTACGGCACCCTGACCGACGAGATCCGACCCGCCGACACCTCCGGCGACCTGCTGACGCGGCTGGCCGACAGCGGCTCCGGGCTGTTGGTGGCGGTGCTGGACGCGCTGGAGGACGGCACCGCCCGGGCCGAGCCGCAGCCGGCCGACGGCGTCTCGCTGGCCCCGAAGCTGACCGTCGAGGACGCCCGGGTGCGCTGGGCCGACCCGGCCTTCGCGGTGGACCGCCGGATCCGCGCCTGCACCCCGGCGCCCGGCCCGTGGACGACCTTCCGGGACGAGCGGGTGAAGCTCGGCCCGGTCACCCCGGCACCCGACGGGCCCGACCTCAAGCCCGGTGAGCTGCTGGTGGAGAAGGCGCGGGTGCTGGCCGGCACGGCCACCGTCCCGGTCCGTCTGGGCGAGGTGCGGGCGGCCGGCAAGCGGGCCATGCCGGCGACCGACTGGGCACGGGGTGTCCGGGTCGCCACCGGGGAGGAGTTCGCGTGAGGGAGACCACCGCCCGTCGGGGGCCCGAGCGCCGTGGTCCCCGCAGCGGGCGCAACGCCGCGGACCGGCCCCGCCACGCCGCGTACGAGGCGGTCGCGGCGGTGCACCGGGACGACGCGTACGCCAATCTGGTGCTGCCGGCGATCCTGCGCGACGAGGGACTGTTCGGCCGGGACGCCGCCTTCGCCACCGAGCTGACCTACGGCACGTTGCGGCACGTCGGCACGCTCGACGCGATCCTCACCGCCGCCGCCGGCCGGGACGTGCAGCGGATCGATCCGCCGGTCCGGGATGCGTTGCGGATCGGCGCCTACCAACTCCTGCACACCCGGGTGCCCGCGCACGCGGCGGTGTCGTCCACCGTCGACCTGGTCCGGGTGGTCGGCCCGGGGGCCACCGGCTTCGCCAACGCGGTGCTGCGCGAGGTCGCCGAGCGCGACAGCGACGCCTGGGTGGCCCGGCTGGCGCCGCCGCTGGAGACCGACCCGATCGGTCATCTCGCGCTCGCCTACAGCCATCCACAGTGGATCGTCCGGGCGTTCTCCGAGGCGCTCGGCGGCGACCTCGGCGAGACCACCCGGCTGCTGATCGAGGACAACGAGCGTCCGCCGGTGCACCTGTGCGCGCGGCCGGGCCGGGCCGACCCGGTCGACCTCGCCGACGAGGTCGGTGGCGCGCCGGGCGCCTTCTCGCCGTACGCGGTCTATCTCGGCGGCGGTGCCCCCGGTGACCTGGCGGCGGTGGCCGACGGCCGGGCGCACGTCCAGGACGAGGGGTCGCAGTTGGTCGCCGACGCCCTCGCCGCCGCGCCGCTGGACGGGCCGGACGGCCGTTGGCTCGACCTGTGCGCCGGTCCCGGCGGCAAGTCGGGGCTGCTCGGCGCGCTCGCCGCGCAGCGGGACGCACGGGTGACCGCGGTAGAGGTGGCCGAGCACCGGGCCCGGCTGGTCGAGAACGCGACCCGGGGGCTGCCGGTGACCGTGCTGAACACCGACGGCCGGCTGGTGGGCAGCGAGCCGAAGCTGCCGGAGGAGCACTTCGACCGGGTGCTGGTCGACGCGCCCTGCACCGGCCTGGGCTCGTTGCGTCGCCGTCCGGAGTCGCGGTGGCGTCGTCAGCCCTCCGACCTGCCGGCCCTGACCCGGTTGCAGCGCGAACTGCTCACCGCCGGGCTCCGGGCGGTCCGGCCCGGCGGGGTGGTGGCGTACGTGACCTGCTCGCCGCACGTGGTGGAGACGCACGTGACGGTCACCGAGGCGGCTCGCCGCTGCGGCGCGCCGGTGGACTTCGTGGACGCTCGGCCGTTGCTGCCGGCCGGCATGCCCGGGCTCGGCGACGGGCCGACCGTGCAACTGTGGCCGCACCGGCACGGCACCGACGCGATGTTCCTGGCCCTGCTGCGCCGCACCGCCTGAACCGTCCGCACCGCCCCCGGCCGCCCGGGGGCGGTGGTGCCCCGCCGGTCAGCCGATCGGCAGGGCCCGGGTGCCGCCGCCCTTGAGCGACGTGGTCAGGGTGCGGTCGTTGAGCCACAGGAAGCACTGCACCCCACGCTCGCCGTTGCGCCAGTCCGCTTCCGAGGGGTGGTAATAGACCGTGCCGGCGCGGTACTTCATGTTGCCGTCGTCGGGCACCTTGGCGAACTTCGCGATCAGGCTGAGGCAGCCGCGGTGCGCCCGCGCGGTGTCCTTCTCGAACGCCGCGTAGCTGGTGGCCGGGGACTTCCACACCCCGACGAACTCGGCGCGGTGCCGGGCGCTGCACTTCACGGCCACCATCTCGGTGACCTCGTCACCCTTGGTCTTGGCCTCGAAGCAGCGGTGCCGCAGCGGCGACGACCCGTCCAGCGTGCCGGCCAGGCTGGCGGTGCGGCGGACCGGGTTGGGGGTGTCCAGGGCATCTGTCTCGTGCGCGTCGCAGCGGAACCAGCGGGCCCCGCCGGTCCAGGCCCGGGGCGACGGGAAGACGACGGTCCAGCCGATCCGGGCGGTCCGCCAGTCACCACCCAGCACGCCGCGTACGGCCCGGTCGCACTCGCGGTACGCGGTGCGCATCGCCCGGCTGCCCGCCTCGGGCGGGGTCGTCCCGGCCGCCTCGGTCAGCCGGCCCACGTGCAGCGTCTCGGACCGGTGCGGCTGTGCGCAGTCCACCGGCGCGTACCCGCTGAGGTATCCGACGTCCTGCGGCTGGGTGTGGCAGGTCTGCGCCGCCGGGGTGAACACCTCCGGCGCGGCCATCACCGGCCAGTCGTCGACCAGGTCACCGTCGATGCCGGCCGGTCTGGTGCTGCACGCGGTCAGCGCCAGCGTCACCGCGCCCAGCGCGACCCCGATCCACCACCGTCGCATCCCCCGTCGACCTCCTGCCGGGCGTGACCGTGGACACGGCACGCCACGGTGCGGCAGCATACGGCACCGGGGTCAGGTGACGGGTAGTCCCTGCGGGCCGACACCGCGCATCGAGCCGGTCAGCTTGCGGTCGTCGCTCCACAGGAAACACCGCACTCCCCGGTCGCCCTCCTCCCACTCGCGCTGCGACGGCGGATAGAAGATCGAGCCGGCCCGGTACGGCAGGTCGGCGTTGTTCGGCACGTCGGCGAAGGAGGCGATCAGCTCCATGCACCGCTGGTGCGCCTGGGCGGAGGAGGCGACGAACTTCTCCCAGCTCATGTCCTGCTCGACGTAGACACCGACGAACTCGGCGCGGTGCGGTTCGGTGCAGAGCACCGGCGCCATGTAGTTGAGGTTGTCGCCGATCAGCTTCGGGTCGAAGCAGCGGTGCACCAGCGGCGAGTCGCCGATCAGGGCGCCGCGCAGACTGCCGGTGCGGTTGACCGCGCGGGTGTTGTCGATGCTGTCGGTCTCGCTCAGGTCGCAGCGGAACCACCGGGCGCCGCCGTTCCAGGCGGAGACCGAGGGCAGCGCGATGTTCATCGTCAGCCGTGCGGTGTGCCAGTCGCCGCCGAGCACCAGGCGGGCGCGCTGGTCGCACTCGGCGCGTGCGGTCCGCAGCGCCGCCGACCCGGGTTCCGGCCGCCGTCCCTGCGCCGCCGACCCGGTGAACGTGCCCACGTGGACCGCCTCGGCGAGGTGGTTGCGGGCGCAGTCCACCGTCTCGTACGTGCTCGCCTGCACGATCGGGGTGATCCGGGGCAGACAGGCGTCGGTGGCCGGGACGAACATCGTCGGCGCCCGCAGGGCGGGCCAACCGTTGGTGATGTCGCCGTCCGTGCCGCCCGGCCGCACACAGCCGCTGAGCACCATCGCAGCCGCGCCGGCCAGCGCCAGCGCCGCGAGCCACCGTCGCATCGTCCGCCCTTTCCGGGAACCGTCGCCCGGCTGTCGGCTCCCGTGCCCACCGGCCTGCACGTTACCGTCACCGTCCCCGATGGAGTGTTGCCGCGATTCGGACTTATGGCCAGTCGAGTTCACGCTTCGTCCGGATCGACTGGTCCGAAGGGGGTCATTCTGCACCAATGGTCACGCCCGAGTCACCGGGTGTCCCCGTTGGTGGCGTGCTGCCGCGACCGCCGGAGGCGTTCGTACACTGGCCCAGTGACCGTACCGCCGCCGATCGTCGCGCCCAGTATCCTCGCCGCCGATTTCGCCCGTCTCGCCGAAGAGGTCCGCGCCGTCGAGGACGCCGCGGACTGGTTGCACGTCGACGTGATGGACAACCACTTCGTGCCGAACCTGACCATCGGGCTACCCGTGGTGCAGAGCCTGCGGGCCGCCACCCGGCTGCCCTTCGACGTACACCTGATGATCGAGGACCCGCAGCGGTGGGCGCCCGGCTACGCCGACGCCGGTGCGTACAACGTGACCTTCCACGCCGAGGCGTGTGACGATCCGGCGGCCCTGGCCAAGGACCTGCGCGCTGCCGGTGCCAAGGCCGGGCTGGCGATCGACCGGGACACCCCGATCGAGCCGTACCTCGACCTGCTGCCGAGCTTCGACACGCTGCTGGTGATGACCATCAAGGCCGGCTTCGGCGGGCAGCGGTTCGTGCCGCAGTTGCTGGACAAGGTCCGGCTCGCGCGGCGGCACGTGGACGCCGGCCATCTCGAACTGCGGATCGAGGTGGACGGGGGGATCGCCGCCGACACCATCGAGCAGGCGGCCGCCGCCGGTGCCGACGCCTTCGTCGCGGGCACCGCGGTCTACGGCGCCGACGACCCGGCCGAGGCGGTACGCCGACTGCGCGCCCTCGCGGAGCGCGCGGCGCCCGGAGCCTGACGTGGAGCCGACCGGGGAACACAAGGACGTGATCCTGGTCGTCGACGACGACCGGGACATCGCCCGATTCGTCGAGGTGAACCTGCGCCTGCACGGCTTCGAGGTGGTGCTCGCCGGTGACGGTCAGGAGGCACTCGAACTGATCGAGCGGCAGCGGCCCGACCTGGCCGTGGTGGACCTGATGATGCCCCGGGTGGACGGGCTGGAGCTGACCCGCCGGTTGCGCGCCGACCCGATGACCGCCGCGCTGCCGGTGATCATGCTGACCGCCAAGGGGATGACCGTGGACAAGGTCCACGGGCTCAGCGCCGGAGCCGACGACTACCTGGTCAAGCCGTTCGACACCGCCGAGCTGGTCGCCCGGGTCAGCTCCACCCTGCGGCGCAACAAGGAGTTCCGCGAGGTCTCCCCGCTGACCGGGCTGCCCGGCAACAGCCGCATCCGACGGGAGATCGCCGACCGGATCCGGGTCGGCTCGGACTACGCCGTCGGGTACATCGACGTCGACCGGTTCAAGAGCGTCAACGACCGGTACGGCTTCTCCCGGGGCGACGGCTTCATCTCCGCGCTGGCCCGCAGCCTGCACCGGGCGGTGATGTCGGTCGCGTTGCCCCCGGCCTTCCTCGGTCACGTCGGCGGCGACGACTTCGTCTTCGTCTGCACCCCGGAACAGGTCCTGCCGCTCACCTCCCGGGTGTCGGCGGACTTCGAGACGGCCGCCGACGCGCTCTACGACCCGACCGACCGGGAACGCGGCTACGTCGAGCTGAAGGACCGGCGGGGCAACATCCGCCGGGCCGCGCTGGTCACGCTCTCCATCGGGGTCTCCGTCTCGGATCGGGACAAACGCCTCACCGACCCCCTGGAGGCGATGACCATCGCCTCGGAGATGAAGACCGTGGCCAAGAGCCAACCCGGCTCGTACGTGGCGGTGGACCGCCGTCGAGGCGTCGCCGATCCCGGTCACCGACATGTGAAGTAGCTCGCCGGGGTGGCGCAGAACCCTGCCAAGCGTGTAAGACTTCCCTCAGTACCCACCACGCGCTGGCGGGACTCGGTGTAATTCCGAACCGGCGGTGATCCACGGTCCGACCGTGGTAAGCCCGCGACCCGGGAGCGGTTCGTCCGCCCGGTGGACCTGGTGAGAATCCGGGGCCGACGGTTGGGGGCGGCAGGTCCGCACCCAGACAGTCCGGATGGGAGACAGCGCGCGGGACGGCACGGGCGTGTGGTTCGCCGGGTTTGCGGCGTCTCCACCGTCTGCCGGGGCGGCTGTGCCGTACCCGGACTGCGCCGCCTGCTCGCGAGTCGATCTTCCTGCCCGCGCGAGCAGAGCGAGAGGGCAGGGCCAGGTGATGGCGAGCGTCTCCGTCGACGAGGCGATGCGTCGCGCGATCGAGCTCGCGGCGCGCGGGCTCGGCACGACCAGTCCGAACCCGGTCGTCGGCTGTGTCCTGCTCGACGCCGACGGCGAGGTGGTCGGCGAGGGCTTCCACGCGTACGCCGGTGGCCCGCACGCCGAGATCGTCGCGTTGGCGCAGGCCGGGCGGCGGGCCAAGGGCGGCACCGCGGTCGTCACCCTGGAACCCTGTGACCACACCGGCCGCACCGGCCCCTGTAGCTCCGCCCTGGTCCAGGCCGGGGTCGCCCGGGTGGTGATCGCGGTGCCGGACCCCAACCCGGTCGCCACCGGCGGCGCGGCCACCTTGCGGGCCGCCGGGGTCCGGGTCGACCTGGGGGTACGCGGCACCGAGGCGGAGAACGGCAACATCGCCTGGCTGACCGCCATGCGCCGGGGCCTGCCCTTCGTCATCTGGAAGTACGCCGCGACACTCGACGGCCGCTCCGCGGCGGCCGACGGCACCAGTATGTGGATCACCTCCGAGGCGGCCCGGATGGACGTGCACGCGCTGCGCGCCACCGTCGACGCGGTGGTCGTCGGTGTCGGCACCGTGCTCGCCGACGACCCCCGGCTCACCGTCCGCAACCTGCGCGACGGCAGTCTCGCCATCCGGCAGCCGCTGCGGGTGGTGGTCGACTCGTCGGGGCGTACCCCGGCCGACGCCACGGTCCGCGACGGCGCGGCCCGGACCTGGATCGCCACCGCCGCCGAGGTGGGCACCGGCCCGGACGGCGGGGTGGACCTGTTCGCGCTGATGGCCGCGCTGCACGGGCGCGGGGTACGCGCCGTGCTGCTGGAGGGCGGCCCGCGACTGGCCGGGGCGTTCCTCGCCGCCGGCCTGGTCGACCGGGTCGTCGGCTACCTCGCTCCCCGGCTGCTCGGCGCCGGGCCCGCCGCTCTGGTCGACGCCGGCGTGAGCACCATCGCCGAGGCCATCGACCTGGAACTCACCGACGTTACGCAGATCGGTCCCGACCTGCGGATCACCGCGCTGCCCCGAAAGAGGGAGGGCTAGGCATGTTCACCGGCATCGTCGAGGAACTGGGCGAGGTCGTCGGGATAACCCCGACGGCACAGGACTCGGCCACGGTCGCCGTACGCGGCCCACTGGTCACCTCCGACGCCCGACACGGCGACTCGATCGCGGTCAACGGCGTCTGCCTGACCGTGGTGGAGGTCGACGGCGGGGTGTTCACCGCCGACGTGATGGGCGAGACGCTGCGGCGTACGGCGTTGGGCGCGCTGCGCGCCGGCGACCCGGTCAACCTGGAACGCGCCGCCGCACTCAACAGCCGCCTCGGCGGCCACCTGGTGCAGGGGCACGTCGACGGGGTGGGCGAGGTGCTCTCCCGGGAACCGGCGCCGCGCTGGGAGACGGTCCGGTTCCGGCTGCCCGCCGCGCTCTCCAAGTACGTGGTGGAGAAGGGGTCGATCACCGTGGACGGGGTGTCCCTGACCGTGGCCGAGGTCGGTGCCGACTGGTTCTCGGTCGGCCTGATCCCCACCACGCTCTCGCTGACCACGCTCGGCGGCCGGACCGTCGGCGACCCGGTCAACCTGGAGACCGACGTCCTGGCCAAGTACGTCGAGCGCCTGCTCGCCGCGCGCACCACGGGAAGCGGGGTGACGGCATGAGCGAGCGTCAGCGAGCGAATCATCGGTGCAGTGTGGCGCTGCCTCATGGCGGCACGGAGCGAAGCGGAGTGACGGCATGACCTTCGACAGTGTGGAAGACGCGCTGGCCGAGATCGCCGCCGGCCGACCGGTCATCGTGACCGACGACGCCGACCGGGAGAACGAGGGCGACCTGATCTTCGCCGCCGAGCTGGCGACCCCGGAGCTGCTCGCGTTCACCGTGCGGCACACCTCCGGCTTCATCTGCGTACCGCTCACCGAGGACGAGTGCGACCGGCTCGACCTGCCGCCCATGCACCACACCAACCAGGACCGGCGGCAGACCGCGTACACGGTGACGGTGGACGCCCGCGAGGGCGTGAGCACCGGTATCTCGGCCGCCGACCGGGCGCACACCATCCGGCTGCTCGCCGACCCGGCCACCGGCCCGACCGACCTGGCCCGGCCCGGGCACGTGGTGCCGCTGCGCGCCCGCACCGGCGGGGTGCTGCGTCGGCCGGGGCACACCGAGGCGGCGGTGGACCTGACCAGGCTGGCCGGGCTGCGTCCGGCCGGCGTGCTCTGCGAGCTGGTCAACGACGACGGCACCATGATGCGGCTGCCGGACCTGGAGAAGTTCCGCGCCGAACACTCGCTGACCCTCATCACCATCGCCGACCTGATCGCCTACCGGCGGCGTACCGAGAAGCAGGTGGAGCTGGTCGCGGACGCGCGGATGCCCACCGAGCACGGGGTGTTCCGGGCGTTGGGCTACCGCAGCGAGTACGACACGGCCGAGCACGTGGCGCTGGTGATCGGCGACATCGGGGACGGGCGCGACGTGCTGGTGCGGGTGCACTCCGAGTGCCTGACCGGGGACGTCTTCGCCTCGGTGCGCTGCGACTGCGGGCCGCAGCTCAACGCCGCGCTGGAGCGGGTGGCCCGGGAGGGCCGGGGCGTGGTCCTCTACGTGCGTGGTCACGAGGGGCGCGGCATCGGCCTGCTGCACAAGCTCCAGGCGTACCAGTTGCAGGACCAGGGCCGGGACACCGTCGACGCGAACCTCGACCTGGGCCTGCCGGCCGACGCCCGGGACTACGGCACCGGCGCGCAGATCCTCTACGACCTCGGGGTCCGCACGATGCGGCTGCTGACCAACAACCCGGCCAAGCGGGCCGGGCTGGAGGGCTACGGGCTCACCGTGACCGGCCGCGAGGGCCTGCCGGTGCGCCCGCACCCGGAGAACGTGCGCTACCTGCGCACCAAGCGGGACCGGATGGGGCACCTGCTCGACCTGGACGAGGTGTCGGAGGCCCCGATGGGTCGCCCGGTCGCCGGCAAAGAGATCGGAGCGTAGCGGAGATGGCGGGTTTCGGCGAGCCGGGGACGACCCCGGTCGACGCGTCCGGGATGACCGTGGGAGTGGTCGCCGCCCGGTGGCACGGTGAGCTGACCGACCACATGCTGGAGCGGGCGGTCGCCGCCGCGCAGGCGTGCGGCGCGCGGGCCGTGACGGCCCGGGTGGCCGGTTCGGTGGAGCTGCCGGTGGTGGCGCAGGCGTTGGCCCGCCGCTGTGACGTGGTGGTGGCGCTCGGCGTGGTGATCCGTGGCGCGACCGCGCACTTCGACTACGTCTGCCGCTCGGTCACCGACGGGCTGACCCGGATCGCGCTGGACGAGGGCAAGCCGGTGGCGCACGGCGTGCTCACCGTCGACACCATCGAGCAGGCCCGCGACCGGGCCGGTCTGCCCGGCTCCGCCGAGGACAAGGGCTGGGCGGCCACCGTCGCCGCGCTCGACGCGGCGCTGGCCGTCCGGCAGGTCGCCACCGCCGGCAACCAGCGCGTCGGCTTCGGCGCCTGACCGCCCGTCACCGCTCCATCGACGGAAGGGTGCGCGGGGCGCACTGGCTGACGGCTGGAACCAGGGCATGTCCGGGCAGTGTCTCGTTCTGCGACGTCGGCAGCACGGACATCACGGGCCGCCCCCAAGCGGACCCCGGTCACCGCCTCGCGGATGTGAACCTTGGACAGTTCCCGTTAGCGCGTAACGGAAGTTGTCCAAGATCTTGAGCTGATCCGACAGCGAGGCAGGCGTGCCGAGATTCTTGGGTTCCTGAACGGCGGGGGAGCCGGGCAGATCGCATGGACGCAGGTCCCGGCATCTGACCTACGACCAGTTCCTGCTTGCGGCGGCGCTCACCCGGGCGCGTCGGCACCGGCCGAGGTGGAACCACGCTGAGGCGGGTGACGTGTCGGTGTGGTCGGGATCTGCCGTGTCGGGTGCGATATCGGGTGCCCGTCAATCGGGGCCACTGGCCGGGGGAGGGGTCGTGACGGCGCACGGGCCGGTGGTGCCGATCTGGACGTGTGCGGGGTGTGGTGCGCCGATAACCGGGGCGTAAGAGGGCTCCCCACCGGCGCGGACAGCAGGTGAGGTCGATCGGCGGGCACGAGGCCGACTATCGGGCTCCCCATTCGACGACGCCGGTGAGGTCGTCTGTCGCCCGGTTGATGGATAGCCACGAGCCGCCGGGCGGTGCCTGCATTCGCCAGTCGCCGCCTCGCCAGAGCAGCGTCAGCGACAGCACGTGGTAGCGCGCGGTGCCGGCCGACGGTGCGCGGAGCACAAGTCCGATCACGGCGGTGTCCGGCGTGTATGACTGGTAGCTGAAGCCAGCGATCTGGCTCATTGCACCTGGGTCGGCCGGGGCGCTGTCTTCGGCCTCCAGTACAGCGAGCAACCTGTCCCGGTCAGCGCTGGGCACGAACTGCTGCTCGATGGTCGGCCTCCAGTACTCCTCACTGAGTGAGTAGCTGGATCGCGCAATGATCTGCGCGGCTGCGATCAGTGCGCCTTCGGGGGTGTGCGTGAAGTCAGAGGCTGTCGTACGGGTGAACTGCATCGGGCCGGCGGCGCTGACCGGCACCGCGTGCGGGCCGACGAGTTCCCACCGGACGCCGTCGGGCGCGGCCGTGGGGACGGCGGTGGGTAACGCCTGATCGGGTGTGCTCGCGGCGGCTGGTGGCGGTGCGCCGCCGACAGGACCAGGATCATCGTCACCCGCGCCGAGGATGGCGATCGCCAGCCCGACCAGAATGATGAGCGCGACGAGGGCGGCTGCGGCGATGAGACCGCCTCGGGTTGACGGCGGGTGCTCGGCAGAGTCCGGTGATGCCGGTCCGGGAGGCATGTCAGTCCCCTCGGGCCAGGCGGCGAAGATCCGCGGCCGCGCAGTTACCACCCGTCACCTGATGCCTCCCCCGCATACCAAGGTCACCGACGAGAACGAGACAGTAGCACCGTGTTCCCCGGTTAGTGGGTCCCGCTGGTGGCACCGGCGGTGCTACCAGCGGTGCTAGGCTCGGGGCATGACCGCGAAGCGTTCCATCAGCGTCCCGGACGACGTCGCGCAGTGGCTCGACGGTCAGCCCAACGCCAGTGCCGCCATCACTGCGGCCGTCCGCGCGCAGATGGCCGGCGCCCAGCTCGACGAGGTGCTGAGCAGGGCGGGCATCGAGGTCACCGAAGCCGGCAAGGCCCGCTGGCGTGACCGCCTCGCCACCCCGATCCCCGACGAGGCCTTGGCCGAGGGGCGGCGCCTGCTCGACGAGGCCGCGTGAGCGGCGACCAGGTCGCTGTCGTCCTGGACGCCAGCGCGCTCGCCGCGTACGTCGACGGGCAGGTGTCCGTCGGCGAGCTGATCGCCGAAGTGGCCGACGAAGGCCGCACGGTCGGCGTGCCGGCTGCCTGCCTCGCCGCCGCGTACGCCGCCACCAGCAGCGAGGTCAGCGCCGCCCTGCTCACGCTGCTGACCACCACTCCGACTGTCACCGTGCTGCCCCTCGGGGCTGAGCCCGGGATCGACGACGCCCGCCAGGTCGGCGTCCTGGCCCGCGCCGCAGGCGGCGACGTCGCCCTCGGCCACGCCGCCCGCACCGCCCTCGCTCACCAGGCTCACCTGGCCACCACTGCCCCCGAGCCGGCCGCCACCGTCCTGCCCACCGGATGGAGCATTCTCGACCTCGGCAAGGCGTAGCCGCCTCGCGCGTAGTGCCGCTCGTCGCCGGGGACCGCGTCCGGGTCCCCGGCGACGGCGGCTCAGGCCTCTTCCTCGTCCGGGTCGAACTGCTCCCGGACGGCCTGCTCGACCGTCCGCGCGCCCAGCGTGGTGACCACCTGGTTCCGGACCGTGCAGCCGGCCCAATAGGCACCGGTGGGCTGCGAGCCCGAGATGCTCATGTAGTCGCCGTCCCACTTCGCGACGTCCTTGTTGACGGATTCGAGGTCGGCCTCGCTCTTGAGGACGTGCGGGATACCGTTCTTGCTGATGTACATGAAGTCCGTCGGCATATAGATCGTCACGTCGTTCACCCCGGCGGCGGCCAGCAGCGTGCCCAGCGTGGTGACGTCGTGCCCGGTGTGGCAGACGAGGAACCAGAGCGTACGGCCGCTGATGCCGGCCGGGGTGAACTTCGCCGTGACGTCCTGCACGAACTCGTCCAGCCAGCGCCCGCCGACCCAGGGCCGGTCCTCGTTGTGCCGGTCGTCGAGCGCGTAGCCGGAGTGGGCGAGGACGAGCACCGGCTCGCCGGGTGCGAGCGGGGGTGCGAGCGGGGTCTGCATCTCGGCGACCTTGCTGTTGAGCACGTCCCGGGCGACGTGCGCCGCGACCGCCTCGTTGGCCCGGAGGCGCTTGAGGTCGGCCGCGAACACGCGACTCAGCTTGCTCTTGCTCTCGATGATCCAGATCACCAGGAGGTCTCCCGTCGGTGAGGGGTGTCGCCCCAGGATGGGGCACCCCCGGTGACCGTCCTGTCCGCGATCCGTTACCGATCAGTCGGGAACTGGTCGTGAGCGGCCATCGCCTCCTGCCGGTCGGCTTCCTCGCGCAGGATGGCGCAGTGCAGCCACGCCTCCGGGATGGCGAAGCCGTCGACAAGCGTGCGCATCTGCGGACGCAGCTCCTTGAGCAGGCTGTTCACCACTGCGGTGATCGCCTTGGCGCGGGCCGGGGTGAGTCGGCCGTGCTCCAGGAACCATCCCTTGTGGGCCTCGATGACGCTGAGGGCGTACAGGTCGCAGACGCGGGAGAGCAGGGCCGCGACGGCCGGGTCGCTGGTGGCTTCGATGCCGGCGACGAACGCCTCCAGCGTCACCCGGTCGATGTGCGCGGAGGCGACGGTGAGGACGTGGTCCTGCACGTCGTTGAAGATGTCGAAGGGCCGGTCCCGCTTGGTGCTCGCGCCGTTGCGCAGCCGCCGGACCGCGCCGTCGAGCAGGTGCTTCTCGCGGTCCTCGAAGACGCTGAGCTGCCAACCCCGGTCGGTGACGGCGACCTCCTCGCCCCGGCCGGGTACGGCGCTGACGAGCCGCTCGATGAGCGCCCGCGCGGCGGTACGCTCCAGCACCATCTCGCGGACCTGCTCGGCGACGAAGGACGCCCGCCCCCAGCCGTCCAACGAACCGAACTCGTCCTTGTAGCCGGTGAGCAGCCCCTTGGCCACCAGTTGCAGCAGGACCGTGTTGTCGCCCTCGAACGTGGTGAAGACGTCGGTGTCGGCCTTGAGGCTGGGCAGCCGGTTCTCGGCCAGGTAGCCGGCGCCGCCGCACGCCTCGCGGCACATCTGGATGGTCCGGGTGGCGTGCCAGGTCTGCGCGGCCTTGAGGCCGGCGGCCCGCGACTCCAACTCCCGCTGCCGGTGCTCGTCGACCGGCTCGTCGCCGCCCTGCACCTCGTGGATCGCGGCGACCAACTCGGCCTGGGCGAAGTGCAGCGCGTACGTGGTCGCCAGGGCGGGCAGCAGCTTGCGCTGGTGGGCCAGGTAGTCGTTGAGCAACACCTCACGGTCGGCGTCGGGGGTGCCGAACTGGCGACGCACGTCGCCGTAGCGGACCGCGATGGTCAGCGCCGACTTGGTCGCCGCCGCTGCCGCGCCGCCCACGCTCACCCGGCCCCGGACCAGGGTGCCGAGCATGGTGAAGAAGCGCCGGGAGTCGTCGGCGATCGGGCTGGCGTAGGTGCCGTCCGCGGCGACCTGGCCGTAACGGTCCAGCAGCATGTCGCGCGGCACCCGGACGTGGTCGAAGCTGAGTCGCCCGTTGTCCACGCCGAGCAGCCCGGCCTTGGGCCCGGCGTCGCCGATCGTCACGCCGGGCATCGGGTTGCCGTCCGCGTCGCGGATCGGCACCAACCAGGCGTGTACGCCGTGCCGCTGCCCGCCGGTCACGAGCTGCGCGAAGACCACCGCCATCCGACCGTCCCGGGCGGCGTTGCCGATGTAGTCCTTGCGGGCGGCCTGATGCGGGGTGTGCAGGTCGAAGGTCTGCGTCTCCGGGTCGTACGTGCAGGTGGTGCGCAGTTGCTGGACGTCCGAGCCGTGACCGGTCTCGGTCATCGCGAAGCAGCCGAGCAGATCACCGGCGACGATGTCCCGCAGGTGGGCGTCGTGGTGTCGACGGGTGCCGAGCGCCAGCACCGCCCCGCCGAACAGACCCCACTGCACGCCCGCCTTGACCATCAGCGAGAGGTCGACCTGCGCCAGCATCTCGCTGGCCACGACCGAGGCGCCGACGTCGCCGCGCCCCCCGTACTCGGTGGGGAAGGACGCCGCCATGCCCAGCTCGGCGGGCAGCTCGGTGAGCAGTCGACTGATCCGCTCCCGGGCCTGGTCGCCGCTCTCCCCGTAGACGGGGAGGAAACGGTCGTCGAGTTTGTCCCGGTGCGCGTCGCGGACCTCGGCCCACGGCCCGTCGAGGACCTTCCGCAGGTGGGCGACGTCGACGGGGTCGGACACGGAACGGGGCACGGCTACCTCAACTGACGTCGTCATGGTCGGTTTGTACCCAATCAAGGGTACAAACCTGCCGGTCAGTGCAGGTGACCGTCGTCACGATGCCCGGAGCGGACGCCGCTCAGCCCGGCAGACGACCGGCTTCGATGATCCGGGCCAGGAACTGCCGGGTACGCGGCTGCGTGGGCGCGCCGAACACCTGGGCCGGCGGGCCCGACTCGACCACCCGGCCGCCGTCGAGGAAGCAGACCTCGTCGGCCACGTCCCGGGCGAAGCTCATCTCGTGCGTGGCCAGCACCATGGTCATGCCGTCGGCCTTGAGGTCGCGGATCATCGTGAGCACCTCGCCGACCAGCTCCGGGTCGAGCGCCGAGGTCACCTCGTCGAGCAGCAGCAGCCGGGGCGAGTTGGCCAGCGCCCGCACGATCGCCACCCGCTGCTGCTGGCCGCCGGAGAGCCGATCCGGGTACGCGTCGGCCCGGTCGCCGAGCCCCACCCGGTCCAGCAGCTCCCGGGCGTGCGTCTCGGCGTCGGCCCGGGACCGCCCGTGCACCCGACGCGGGGCCAGGGTCACGTTGTCCAGCACGCTCAGATGCGGGAAGAGGTTGTACGCCTGGAAGACCATGCCGATGCGGCGGCGTACCCGGTCCGGGTCCACGCCCGGAGCGGTGATCTCCTCGCCGTCCAGCTCGATCGTCCCGTCGTGCAGCTCCTCCAACAGGTTGACGCAGCGCAGCAGCGTCGACTTGCCGGAGCCGGAGGCCCCGATCAACGCCACCACCCGGTGTTCGGCCACGGTCAGGTCGAGCGAGTCCAGCACCACCCGGCCACCGAACTCCTTGCGTAGCCCCCGACACCGCAACACGTCCACGGTCAGCCTCCGGACTGGCGTCGGGCCGCCCGCAACGTCACCTGGTCGGTGACCGCGATCAGCGGGATGGCGAGAAGCACGAACAGCACCCCGGCCACGATGTACGGCGTGTAGTTGAACGTCTGCGCGGTGGCGATCTGTGCCGCTCGTACCGCGTCGATCGGCCCGGCCAGAGAGACCAGCCCGACGTCCTTCTGCAACGCCACCACGTCGTTGAGCAGCGGCGGCGCCACCCGCCGGACCGCCTGCGGCAGCACCACGTGCCGCATCGTCTGCCGATAGGTCAGCCCCAGCGAGCGGGCCGCCGCGAGCTGGCTGGGATGCACCGACTCGATGCCGGCGCGGAACACCTCGGCCAGGTATCCGCCGTAGGTGAGCACCAGCGCCAACCCGCCCAGCACCAGTACCGGCGGCATGCCCTGCAGGCGCAGTCCCGGCATGCCGAGGGTGAGCACGTACAGCACGATGATCAGAGGCAGGCCACGGAACGTGTACGTGTACCCGGCCGCGAGCGCCCGGATCGGGAAGAACACCGGCCCGCGCAGCGTCCGCAGGACGGCGATCAGCAACCCGAGCAGCAGCGCGCCGATCGCGCAGCAGACCAGCAACCGGACGTTGAGCCAGAGCCCGGCGAGCACCCGGGGCAACGCGTCCCGGGCGATCTCCGGGTCGAGGAACGATTCGCGTACCCGGTCCCAGCCCGGCGCCCCGGTCACCGCGACCGCCAGCAGCGTGCCGATCACCGCCGTGGAGGCGGCGGCGACCAGCACGCTCAGCACGGTCTGCCGACGGCGGTACGCGTCCCGGGCCCGCTGCGCGGGCGACGGATCGTGGTGGGTGAGAGTGCTCACGTGAGTTCGGGTGCACCCGCCACCTGGGCGAGCCACTGCTGCTCCAACTGCTTCAGCACACCGTCACCGGCGAGCTGACCGACCGCCCCGCTGACGCAGCCGGTCAGCGGGGAGTCCTTGTCCAGCAGCAGCCCGAACGCCTCCGGCGAACCCACCTGCGGGAACTGCCCGACGATCACCGCGTCGTCGATCTCGGCCGAGGTGATGTAGAACGCGGTCGGCAGGTCCACCACCAACCCGTCGATCTGCCCGTTCTGCAGCGCCTTCTTGGCGTCGTCGTTGCTGTTGTAGACCTGCGGCTCGACCGTCGGCTTCACCAGGTCGGTGATCGCCTGGTAGCTGGTCGTGCCGACCTGGGCGCCGAGTTTGGCGTCGCGCAGGTCGGCCAGCGTCTTCTTACCCGCGATCTTGGAGGACTTCAGCGTGATGACCGACTGCCGCACCAGGTAGTACGGCGCCGAGAAGTCCACCGCCCGCTTGCGTTCGTCGGTGATGGAGAACTGGTTGATGTCGAAGTCGAACTCCTTCGGCCCGGGCGCGACGGCGGTCTCGAACTTGACCCGGGTCCAGACCACGTCCGCGCGGGCGTACCCGAGCTTCTCGGCCACCGCGTACGCCACGGCGGACTCGAAGCCCTCCCCGTTGTCCGGCTTGTCGTCGACGAACCACGGCTGGTACGCGGGCTCGTCGGTGGCGATGGTGAGCTTGCCCGGCGTGCGGGTGACCAGGCTCTCCTTGTCGCACGCGGCGGACGCGGTGGGCTGGGGGGCGGGTGCGGATTCGGGCGCGCAGGCGCTGACCGCGAGCAGGACCGAGCCGGCGGCCGCGAGCGCGAGGATGCGAGGAGTGCTGACCATGGCGCACAGCGTACGACCTGCATCGGCGGACGTCGAAGGGGTGTCCCACCATGTCGGTAGGGAATTCCGGTCCCGCCCAGCGGTCGGCACCGACCCGTCCTCACGGCGACCGAGGGCGACTGAGAGAATCCGATTCCGTGAAGACGTTCGAGGAGTTGTTCGCCGAGCTGCAGGCCAAGGCCGCCGCCGGCACCCCGGGCTCCGGCACGGTCGCCGCGCTGGAGAAGGGCGTGCACTTCATCGGCAAGAAGGTCGTCGAGGAGGCGGCCGAGTCGTGGATGGCCGCCGAGCACGAGGGGCCCGAGCGCACCGCCGAGGAGATCTCCCAACTGCTCTACCAGGTCCAGGTGCTGATGCTGGCCAGCGGTCTCGACCTGAAGGACGTCTACCGACATCTGTGAGTGCCCCGCCGTCGACCTCAACCCGATCGAAGGAGCACTCCGTCATGCTGCGTGTCGCCGTACCCAACAAGGGCGCCCTGGCCGAATCCGCCGCCAAGATGCTGCGCGAGGCGGGCTACCGCCAGCGCACCGACCCGAAGGACCTGGTCTGCCGGGACGAACCCAACGACATCGAGTTCTTCTACCTGCGCCCGAAGGACATCGCCACCTACGTCGGCTCCGGTGACCTGGACGTCGGCATCACCGGCCGGGATCTGCTGATCGACTCCGGCGCGCCGGCCGAGGAGATCGTCGACCTGAACTTCGGCCGGGCCACCTTCCGCTTCGCCGCCCGGCCCGACGACGTCGACGACGTCCGGGAACTCGGTGGGCACCGGATCGCCACCGCGTACCCGGGGCTGGTCGAGCGGCACCTGACCGAGCTGGGCGTCAAGGCCGACGTGATCCGACTCGACGGCGCGGTGGAGAACGCCATCCGACTCGGTGTCGCCGACGTGGTCGCCGACGTGGTCGAGACCGGCGCCACGCTGCGCCAGGCCGGGCTGGTGGTCTTCGGCGAGCCGCTGCTGCGCTCGTCGGCGGTGCTGGTCCGCCGGGTCGGCGCCGACGCGCACCCGCAGGCCGAGCAGTTGCTGCGCCGGCTGCACGGGGTGCTGGTGGCCCGCCGCTACGTGATGCTCGCCTACGACGTACCGGCCGGACTCCTGGACCGGGCCAGCTCGCTGACCCCCGGCATCGAGTCGCCGACCGTCTCCCCGCTGCACCGCGAGGGCTGGGTCGCGGTGCAGGCCATGGTGCTCCGCGACGACGTACACCAGATCATGGACGAGCTCTACGACCTCGGCGCCCGGGCGATCCTGGTCACCAACATCCACGCCTGCCGGCTGTGAGGCCGCGCCCGACGGCGCTCGCGCTCGCCCTGGTCACCCTCGGCGGCGTCGCGTCGGCGGCGCAGGGCGCGGTCAACGCCGAGCTGGGGCAGCAGACCGGCAACGCCACCCTGGGTGCGGTCGTCAACAACCTCGGCGGCTGCCTGCTGGTCCTGCTCGGGCTGCTGGCGCTGCCGTCCATGCGGACCGGGCTCGTCGCGCTGCGGCGGGCCCGGCTGCCCTGGTGGTCGTACCTGGGCGGGCTGGGCGGCGCGGCCATCGTGGTGCTCGCCGCCTACGCCGTGCCGGTGCTCGGCGTCGCGGTCTTCACCATCGCCCAGGTCGCCGGCAGCAGCCTCGGCGGGCTGGCCTCGGACCGCGCCGGCCTGGCCCCGGTGGGCCGGCTGCCGCTCACCGCGCCCCGCATCGCCGGGGCACTGCTCGGGGTGGCCGCGGTGGCCCTGGCCCAGACCGGCCGACCCATCGGTGACCTGGCCGTCGGCGTGCTCCTGCTCGCCGTGCTCGGCGGTGTCGCCGTGGCGTTGCAGGCCGCGCTCAACGGCCGGATCTCCGCCGCCGGTTCGGCCGCCGCCGGAGTCGCGGTCAACTTCGTCGTCAGTACGCCGGTGGTGCTGCTCGTCGCCGCGCTGGCCGGTGCCTTCACCGGCCCCTCCATCAGCTGGCCGAGCGGTTGGCACCTCTACACCGGCGGGCTGCTCGGCGTCGGCATCGTCGCCGCCCTGGTGATCGGCGTCCGCGCGGCCGGCGTCCTGCGCACCGGCCTGGCCCTGGTCGGCGGCCAACTCGTCGGCGCCCTGCTGCTGGACGTGCTGCTGCCGCAGGGCCCCGGCGCCCGCCTACCGGTCCTGGCCGGCGCCGTGCTCACCCTGCTCGCCGTGCTGGTCGCCAGTCGCGGCCCCCGCGCCGCCACCGCCCCGGCCACCGGTACCCCACCACCACCCCCGGTCCCGCCGCCGTCCTCGGTCCCGCCTGCCTCGTCGGTCCCGCCGCCGTCCTCGGTCCCGCCTGCCTCGTCGGTCCCACCTGTCTCCTCGGTCCCACCTGTGTCCCCGTCCCCATCTGCGTCGCCGGTCCCGCCGCAGTCCGGTCCGTCGGTGCCGGAGCGGTTGCCGTCAGGCCCGCTGTCGGCCGGCCCGCCCTCGGTCGAGGGCGCCGTCGCCGGGACCGGAACCGACGGGGAGGACGGTGCGGTCCGTGTGGCGCCGGACGACGCGCCGGGACCGGATGGCAAACTGGGGACATGAGTGAGCGGGAGGACGCGACGCAGGTCAGTGCCGGCACGAGCGAACGCGACCCGGCGGCCGGCACCGACCGGGTCCGCCTGCAACCGCGCCGCATCCGGATGGTCTGCTGGATCTCGGCGGCCGTACTGGTCGTCGTGTTCGCCCTGATCGCCACCACGCTGACCGGCCCCACCGGCAACGGCTACGGCACCTTCCAGCGCGGCGACCAGTTCGCCATGATCGGGCTTGGCGTCCTCTTCGCCCTCGGCACGCTGCTGTTCACCCGCCCCCGGGTCGAGGCCGACGCCCACCGCATCCGGGTCCGCAACATCATCGGCTCGTACGAGCTGCCCTGGGAGGTCGTACGCGGCGTCCGCTTCGACCGGGGCGCACCGTGGGCGGCCCTGGAGCTCTACGACGACGACCTGCTGCCGGTGGTCGCCCTCCAGGCCGCCGACAAGCAGCTCGCCGTCGACGGCGTCCGTGCCCTGCGCCGTCTGCACCAGGCGCACCTGACCGCCGTCACTGAACGCGCCACCCGCTGACCCGCCCCCAGCCGGCCGCCAGTCAACTCGGGCTGATCGTCGCTTCCTGACCCTGGCCATCGCCACACTGGTCGACCCACACCGGTCGACCCTCGCTGGTCGACCCTCGCTGGTCGCTCACGCCTGGCGCGGCGTGCCTGTTGCCGGTCGCTGTCGCACCGGCCGAACCCCTGCCTGCGGCCGGTCGATGTCACGCTGAGTCGCCTTCGCCGCTGCACTCCTACGTGTGGTCGGCGCCCTGTCGAGCTGACGGCACGAACGGATCGCCACGGGTTCGGCCCGCAGTGATGGCGTCGACGGTTCAGCTCGACAGTGCGCGGACCGAACCACTACCCGTCGCGCCGGACGACAGACCATCAGCACGGACGGGTGGACCAGCACGGACGGGTGGACCAGCACGGACGGGTGGACCGGCAAAGGCGGGTGGGACCAGCCCGGGCGGGGTGCAACACCGCAGGCGGGCAGGGACGGAACGGGCCGGGGCAGGAGTGGGGGCGGGCAGGGACGGGGAGAGCGAGCGCAGGGGTGTTCGGGGAAGCGGCGGGTCGGTTTGGGGTCCCGGTTACCCACGGTGTAGTGTGGTCGAGTCGACCAGGCTGTCCGCGTTGCGCGGGCGGCCATGAAAGTGGGGCGCCTGCTCCCACCCGAGTCGCCGAGTGCGGCGGCCGGGTCCGGTCTCCGGTTCCGGGCATGTCCCGGGCCGGGATGCGCGATCCTGTGATCGTGCCGACCGGTCGAGCGGGCCCTGGCATGCGCCGGGGCCTTCTGCTTTCCGGGTCGGTTCCCAACCGGGAGCCACCGGGTCGGCCACGCATGAAGAACCGACTCGAGGAGGCCCCATCAGCGTCGAACCACGCGTGAACGAGCAGATCCGGGCACGTGAGGTCCGACTGGTCGGCCCCGAGGGTGAGCAGGTGGGCATCGTCCCGCTGGAGCGCGCCCTTCAGCTGGCCGCGGACGTCGATCTGGACCTGGTCGAGGTTGCGCCCATGGCGCGTCCGCCGGTGTGCAAGCTCATGGACTTCGGCAAGTTCAAGTACGAGAGCGCACTCAAGGCGCGCGAAGCGCGGCGTAACCAGCAGCAGACCGTCATCAAGGAGATGAAGCTCCGGCCGAAGATCGATCCGCACGACTACGAGACCAAGAAGGGTCACGTGGTGCGGTTCCTCAAGGCCGGCGACAAGGTCAAGGTGACGATCATGTTCCGCGGTCGCGAACAGAGTCGCCCGGAGCTGGGTTACCGGCTCCTGCGTCGGCTGGAGAGCGAGATCTCGGAGCTGGGGTACGTCGAGGCCGCTCCGAAGCAGGACGGTCGAAACATGATCATGGTGCTCGCGCCGCACCGCGCCACCAAGGCCGCCGCGGTCGCCGCGGTCGCCTCCCGGGGCGGGGCGCCCCGGGACCGGGCAGCGGAGGATTCCGCCGCGCCGGAGGCCGGCGAGACCGCAGCAGCCGGTGACACCGGCACCGTCGCCGACAACAGCGGCGAGTAACAGGGGAGAAGACGTTCCACATGCCGAAGATGAAGAGCCACACGGGGACGGGCAAGCGGGTCCGCGTGACCGGTAAGGGCAAGATCATGAAGCAGCAGGCCGGTCTGCGCCACAACCTGGAGAAGAAGCCCTCCACCCGTACCCGGCGGCTGACGGGCCTGGTCGAGGTCGCCAAGTCCGACGTCAAGCGCCTCAAGAAGCTGCTCGGCCGCTGACGCGCGCCAACCTGAGTCCAAGAAGGAGTTGAGATGGCACGCGTCAAGCGGGCTGTGAACGCCCAGAAGAAGCGCCGTACCCTGCTGGAGACCGCGAGTGGCTACCGCGGTCAGCGCTCCCGGCTGTACCGCAAGGCCAAGGAGCAGGTGCTGCACTCGATGCAGTACGCCTACCGGGACCGTCGCGACCGCAAGGGCGACTTCCGGCAGCTGTGGATCCAGCGGATCAACGCGGGTGCCCGTGCCAACGGGATGACCTACAACCGCCTGATCCAGGGCCTGCGCCTGGCCGGCATCGAGGTCGACCGCAAGATCCTGGCCGACATGGCGGTCCACGACGCTCCGGCGTTCGCGGCGATCGTCGAGCTGGCCCGGGCCGCGGTCAAGGCCGAGGGCACCGGCGGCGCGCCGGCTCAGGCCGCCTGATCCCCGCACAACGCAGTGAGGCGTCCCCACGACCGGGGGCGCCTCGCGCGTGTGTGGTGAGGACGACATGACCTTCACGCCGCGTACCCCCCGGGTGGTCGCCGCCCGCCGGCTCCAACGCCGCCGGGACCGCGAGGCCACCGGCCGGTTCCTGGCCGAGGGGCCGCAGGCGGTCCGCGAGGCACTGGCCCGTCCGCGTACGGTGCGGGAGCTGTTCGGCACCCCGGCCGCCCTCGACCGGTACGCCGACCTCGCGGCAGCCGCCGCCCGGGACGACGTACCCGTCTCCGAGGTGACCGAGGAGGCGCTCGCCGCGCTCGCCGAGACCGTCGCACCGCAGGGACTGGTCGCCGTCTGCGAGCACGTCGACGTACCGCTGGAGACCGCCCTGGCCCGAGGCCCGCGCCTGGTCGCCGTACTCGCCGGCATCCGTGACCCGGGCAACGCCGGCACCGTGCTGCGGACCGCCGACGCGGCCGGGGCCGCCGTGGTGGTCTTCGCCGGGGAGGCGGTCGACCCGTACAACGGCAAGTGTGTCCGGTCCTCGGCCGGCAGCCTGTTCCACGTCGACGTGGTCCGCGAACGCGACCCCGCCGAGGTGGTCTTCGCGGCGCGGTCCGCCGGGCTGACCGTGTTCGCCGCCACCGGGCACGGCGCCGACGACCTCGACGACCTGGCCGACGCCGGTCGGCTCGCCGCGCCCACCGCCTGGCTGTTCGGCTCCGAGGCGCACGGCCTGCCCGCCGAACTGGTCGAGGCTGCCGACGCCCGGGTCCGGGTGCCGCTGCACGGGCGTGCCGAGAGCCTCAACCTGGCTGCGGCTGCGGCGGTCTGCCTGTACGCTTCGGCGAGAGCGCAGCGCTGACCTCACACCCCACAAGGAGAGCGGCCCCCATGGTGAACGCGATACGGCGTTCCTTTAGCCAGCCCGCCGGTGTCGGCGGGCGGCGGGCCTGACCTGCTCCCCACGCGACTCCCACCGGCGGGCTGCGGCGCAGCCGCGCGTCCGTAGACTCGCTTCGCCGCCCGTGAGGGCCGGCACCGCCGTGAGGGAGTGCCCGTACGCCATGAGCTACCGCAACGATCCGTACGACCCGAAGCAGGTCGCCCTGCTCGACCCGGCCGCCCTGGCCGAGGCCGTGACCGAGGCCGAGAAGGCGTTCGCCGCCGCCGGTGACCCCGACGCGCTGGCCGCGGTGCGCCCGGCGCACCTCGGTGACCGCGCCCCGGTGTCGCTGGCCCGCCGGGAGATCGGCGCGCTGCCGCCGGCCGCCAAGTCCGACGCCGGCAAGCGGGTCAACGAGGCCCGTCGTGCCATCGAGCAGGCCCACGCCGCCCGCGCCGAGGTGCTGGAGCGCGAACAGGCCGAGCGGGTGCTGGTGGAGGAGCGCGTCGACGTGACGCTGCCCCACGACCGGCGGCCGCGTGGCTCCCGGCACCCGATCAGCCTGCTGACCGAGCAGATCAGCGATCTGTTCGTCGGGATGGGCTACGAGGTGGCCGAGGGACCCGAGGTCGAGTTGGAGTGGACCAACTTCGACGCGTTGAACATCGGGCCGGACCACCCGGCGCGCGGCCTGATGGACACCTTCCACATCGCACCCGCCGAGGAGTCCGGGCTGGTCCTGCGGACCCACACCTCGCCGGTGCAGGCGCGGACCATGCTGACCCGCAAGCCGCCGATCTATGTGGTCGTGCCCGGCCGGGTCTACCGCACCGACGAGTTGGACGCCACCCACGCGCCCGTCTTCCACCAGGTCGAGGGCCTGGTGGTGGACAAGGGCATCACCATGGCCCACCTGCGCGGCACCCTGGACCACTTCGCCCGGGCTATGTTCGGCGAGGGTGCGCGGACCCGCTTCCGGCCGCACTACTTCCCGTTCACCGAGCCGTCGGCCGAGTTCGACGTCTGGTTCCCGGAGCACCGCGACGGCCCCCGCTGGGTGGAGTGGGGCGGCTGCGGCATGGTCAACCCGCGGGTGCTGCGCGCCTGCGGCATCGACCCGGAGGTCTACTCGGGGTTCGCCTTCGGCATGGGCATCGACCGCACGGTGATGTTCCGGCACGGGGTCAGCGACATGCGGGACATGGCCGAAGGCGACGTGCGGTTCACCCGCGCGTTCGGGGCCGGGGTGTAGGGCGACGGGTACGAGTCACGGAGACGGTGGTCACAAGTCATGCGAGTTTCTGTCAGTTGGCTGCGGGAGTACGTCGACCTCCCGGCCGACCTGCCCGCCGCCGACCTGGAGCGGGCCCTGGTCGACCTCGGTATCGAGGTCGAGTCGATCGTGGACCTGGCCGACACGGTCCAGGGGGCGCTGGTGGTCGGTGAGGTCCTCGAGATCGAGGAGCTGACCGGGTTCAAGAAGCCGATCCGGTTCTGCCGGGTCGACGTCGGCGCCGCCAACGGCACCGGCGAGCCGCAGGAGATCGTCTGCGGAGCGCGAAACTTCGCCCCGGGCGACCGGGTGGTGGTGATCCTGCCCGGCGGTGTCCTGCCGGGTGGCTTCGCCATCGGCGCCCGCAAGACGTACGGGCGCAACTCCAACGGCATGATCTGCTCGGAGCGCGAGCTGGGCCTCGGCGACGACCACGACGGCATCGTGGTGCTGCCCGAGGGCACCGCCGCCAAGCCCGGCGACGACGCCCGACCGGTGGTCGGCCTCGACGACGTCGTGGTGGAGGTGGAGATCACCCCGGACCGGGGCTACCAGATGTCGCTGCGGGGGCTGGCCCGCGAGTTGGCGCTGGCCCTCGGGGTCGGCTTCCGGGACCCCGGTCTGGTCCCGGCGCCGGCCGGCACGGAGGCACCGGCGTACCCGGTCGAGGTCCGGGACACGGTCGGCTGCGACCGGTTCGCGGCCCGGCTGGTACGTGGCGTGGACCCGACCGCGCCGAGCCCCGACTGGATGCAGCGGCGGCTCACCGTCGCCGGCATCCGCACAATCTCGCTGCCGGTGGACATCACCAACTACGTGATGCTGGAACTCGGCCAGCCGATGCACGCCTTCGACGCGGACCGGATCACCGGCGCGCTGGTGGTCCGACGGGCCGAAGCGGGCGAGAAGCTGACCACGCTCGACGGGGTGACCCGGGCGCTGGCGCCGGAGGACATGGTCATCTGCGACACCGGGGCGCCGAATCCGCTCGCCGGTGAGGGCGTGCCGATCTCGCTCGCGGCCGTGATGGGCGGCGAGACCAGCGAGGTCGTGCCCGGCACCGTCAACGTGCTGTTCGAGGCCGCACACTGGGACCCGGTGATGGTCGGGCGCACCGCCCGCCGGCACAAGTTGTTCAGCGAGGCCGCGAAGCGCTGGGAGCGGGGCGTGGACCCGGCCCTTCCGCTGGTCGCGCTGGAGCGGGCGGTGCGGCTGCTCACCGAGCACGCGGGCGGCACCGTCGCCGACGAGGTGCTGGACATCGACCACGTCGCACCGCGTACGCCGGTGGTGCTGCCGGTCGACCTGCCCACCCGACGGGTCGGCGTGGAGTATTCACCGGCCCGGGTGGTGGCCCTGCTGGAGCAGGTCGGGTGCACCGTCGCCCGGGGCGCCGACCGGCTCGCCGAGGACGCGGGCGAGGTGGGTGCCGTCGCCGGTGTCGAGGCGCTCAGCGTCACCCCGCCGACCTGGCGGCCCGACCTGACCGATCCGGCCGACCTGGTCGAGGAGGTGGCCCGCCTCGACGGGTACGACAAGGTGCCGTCGGTGCTGCCGACCGCGCCGCCCGGGCGGGGGTTGACCGCGCGGCAGCGTCGTCACCGCGCGGTGTGCCGCTCGCTCGCCGAACGCGGCTTCGTTGAGGTGCTGGCGCACCCGTTCGTGGCGACCGAGCTGGCCGACCAGCTCGGGCTGCCCGCCGACGACCCGCGTCGACAGGCGGTCCGGCTCGCCAACCCGCTGTCCGAGGAGGAGCCGCTGCTGCGGACCGCGCTGCTCGGTCCGCTGCTCGGCATCGTCCGCCGCAATCTGGGCCGTGGTCTGCGGGATCTGGCGCTCTTCGAGACCGGCACGGTGTTCCGGGCGCGTCCGGGTGCCGGACGTCCGCCGGTGATGGGCGTCGACCGGCGTCCCACCGACGAGGAGTTCGCCGCCGCCGACGCGGTCGTCCCGGACCAGCCCCGGCACGTCGCGGTCGTGCTGACCGGCGACGTCGAGCCGGCCGGCTGGTGGGGTGCGGGCCGGTCCGCCGGCTGGGCGGACGCGGTCGAGGCGGGTCGGGCGGTGCTCGCCGCCGCCGGGGTGCCGCAGCACGCCGTCGAGGTACGGGCCGCCGAGTACGCCCCCTGGCATCCCGGCCGGTGCGCCGCGTTGCTGGTGGACGGCACGGTGGTCGGCCACGCCGGTGAACTGCACCCGACGGTGCTCGCCACGCTGGAACTGCCCCGCCGGACCAGCGCCATGGAGCTGGACCTGGACGCGCTGCCGGAGGCGCCGGTGGCGCTCGCGCCGACGGTGTCCGGCTTCCCGCCGGCGCTGATCGACGTGGCGCTGGTGGTGGACGAGTCGGTCCCGGCGGAGTCGGTGCGGCAGGCCCTCACCGAGGGCGCCGGTGACCTGCTGGAATCAGTGCGGCTGTTCGACGTGTACGCCTCCGACCAGTTGGGCGCGGGCCGCAAGTCGTTGGCGTACAAGCTGACCTTCCGCGCACCCGACCGGACGCTGACCGTCGAGGAGGCGGTCGCCGCCCGGGACGCCGCGGTGGCCCGTGCCGCCGAGCGCTTCCAGGCGACCCTGCGCGGCGCCTGACGAAGATGTAAGGAAGGGTCCCCTCCTAACGCCTCGTGCATAGGAGGGGACCCTTCCTAACATCCCGGGCGGAGATCGGCCGAAAGGCTGGCATCGATGGCTGTTTGGTTACCCGCGAGTCACGTCCGAGCGGTTAGCCTGCTTGGATTCCGCGCACCGAGGCCGATCGCCCCCGCCACCCCCACGGGAGTCCCCTCATGTCCGACGAGCCACCCTCCGCGGTCGACGTCTGCATAGTCGGTGGTTGTGGCCGGGTCGGCCTACCACTGGGCATCGCCTTCGCCGCCCGTGGGCTCTCCGTCGTGCTGTACGACCTCAACGCCGACGCGGTGGACACCGTCAACGCCGCCACGTTGCCGTTCGCCGAGGCGGGTGCCGCCGCACCGCTGGCCGAAGCGGTCGCCACCGGTCGTCTCCGGGCCACCACCGACCCGGCGGCGGTGGGCGTCTCCGAGCATCTGGTGGTCGTCGTGGGGACCCCGGTCGACGAGCACCTCAACCCGGATCTCGGCGCCGTGCCCCGGGCTCTTGAGCGGTGCGCCGAGCACCTGCGGGACGGGCAGCTCGTCGTGCTGCGCAGCACCGTCTATCCGGGCGTGACCGCGTTGACCGAGAAGCTGCTGGCCGCCAAGGGTGTGCACGCCGACGTCGCCTTCTGCCCGGAGCGGATCGCCGAGGGCCATGCGATGACCGAGCTGTTCGCGCTGCCGCAGATCGTCGCCGCGCGTACGCCGGAGGCACAGGCTCGGGCGGAGCGGTTGTTCCGGCACCTCACCGACCGGATCGTGCCGTTGCAGCCGGAGGAGGCGGAGCTGGCGAAGTTGTTCACCAACACGTGGCGCTACATCAAGTTCGCCACCGCCAACCAGTTCTGGATGATGGCCAACGACGTCGGGCTCGACTTCGCCCGGATCCGGCACGCGGTGGCGTACGACTACCCGCGCGCGGCGGACCTGCCGATGCCGGGGTTCGCCGCCGGACCGTGCCTGTTCAAGGACACCATGCAGTTGGCCGCGTTCAACCGGAACAATTTCGTACTCGGCCACTCGGCGATGCTGATCAACGAGGGGCTGCCGCTGTACCTGGTGTCCCGGTTGGAGGACCGCTTCGACCTGGCCGCCTCGACGGTGGGCATCCTCGGGATGGCGTTCAAGGGCGGCAGCGACGACCCTCGGGAGAGCCTGGCGTACAAGCTGCGCAAGATCCTGGCGTTGAAGACCCGGGAGACGCTGTGCACCGACCCGTACGTGGTCGACGAGCGCTTCCTCGACCTGGACGAGGTGCTGCGCCGGTCGGATCTCCTGGTGATCGCGGCACCGCACGAACAGTACGCCCGCCTCGACACCGACCGACCGGTGATCGACATGTGGGGCCTGACCGGGCAGGGGGTGCGGGTGTGAACCCGCGCGTCTCGGTGATCGTGCCGGTCTACGACGAGGGCGAGGCGATCGTCCGCTGCCTGGAACGGATGCTGCGGGAGCTGATGCTCCCCGCCGAGGTGCTCATCGTGCACGACCAGCCCGAGGACACCACGGTGCCGTACGTCGAGCAGATCGCGCGGACCGATCCTCGGGTGCGGGCGGTGCGCAATACCTACGGCCGGGGACCGGCCAACGCGATCCGGTTCGGCATCGACGCGGCCCGGGCGCCGGTCGTGGTGGTGACGATGGCCGACGGCTGTGACGACCCTCGGCAGATCGACGAGTTGGCCCGGCTGGTGGACCGTGGGGTGGTGGTCGCGGCGGCGTCCCGCTACATGCCGGGCGGCCAGCAGGTCGGCGGTCCACGGTTGAAGCGGATCATGTCCCGCTGGGCGGGCCGGAGCCTCTACACCTTCGCCCGGGTCGGCACCCGGGACGCCACCAACAGCTTCAAGGCGTACGACACCGCGTTCGTGCGGGAGGTCGGTATCGAGTCGCGGACCGGCTTCGAGATCGGGCTGGAGTTGACCGCCAAGGCGACCCGGCTGCGGCTGCCGGTGGCGGAGATCCCGACGATCTGGCTGGACCGGCCGCTCGGCGAGTCCCACTTCGACCTGGGGCGCTTCCTGCCGGGCTACCTGCGTTGGTACTTCTTCTCCTACGGTCGACGGTTGAGCCGGGAGAAGCTGGCCGCCCGGCGCGGTCCGGCGGTCGTGGCGGCCTCGCGCGGCACCGAGTACGACAAGCGTGGCACCGAGTACGAGAAGACGGCTTAGGAGCGTACGTGGCGAAGGTCCTGGTAACCGGTTCGGCCGGCTTCATCGGCGGCTACCTGGTCTCCGAGTTGCTCGATCGCGGGCACGAGGTGGTGGGGATCGACGACTTCTCGAAGTACGGGCCGGTCACCCACAGCTACGACGCGCACCCGCGCTTCCGGTTCGTCGAGGGCGACGCGCGCGACGTCGACCTGCTCACCGACCTGCTCGACGGCTGCGATCACCTGATCGCCGGTGCGGCGATGATCGGCGGGATCTCCTACTTCCACGCGTACGCCTACGACCTGCTCGCCACCAACGAACGGATCATGGCGGCCACCTGCGACGCGGCGATCCGGGCACATCGGGAGGGACGGCTGACCAAGGTCACCTACCTCTCCTCCTCGATGGTGTTCGAGTCGACCGCGCACTGGCCGAGCCGGGAGGGCGACGAGCGTCGGATCCCGCCGCCGCTGTCCTCGTACGGCTTCCAGAAGCTGGCCGTGGAGTACTACGCCCGGGCCGCCTGGGAGCAGTACCGGTTGCCGTACACGATCGTGCGGCCGTTCAACTGCGTGGGGGTGGGGGAGGGGCGGGCCCTGGGCCAGGCCGAGGTGCTCTCCGGCAACGTGAAGCTGGCCATGTCGCACGTGGTGCCCGACCTGGTGCAGAAGATCGTCAAGGGGCAGGACCCGCTGCACATCCTCGGCGAGGGCGACCAGGTGCGGCACTACACCTACGGCGGGGACCTGGCGCGGGGCATCGCGCTCGCCGTCGAGCACCCGGCCGCGCGCAACGAGGACTTCAACCTCTCCACCACGCGGTCGACCACTGTCCTGGAGTTGGCCGAGCTGATCTGGCACAAGATCAAGGGACCGGACGTGCCGTTCCGCCACGTCAGTGACGACCCCTTCGAGTACGACGTGCGCAAGCGCGTGCCGGACACCACCAAGGCCGCCGAGGTGCTCGGTTTCACGGCCACCACCTCGCTGGACGAGATGCTCGACGAGGTCATCCCGTGGGTGACCCGGGCGGTGGCCGAGGGGCGTCTCTGAGGTCCCGAACGCCGTCCGGTGACATCACCATGCAGTGGTATGCATGACCTTGCGGCTCCACTCGGACACTGTTAGCCTTCTCTGCATAGTCATGCGGAGGTAGGTATGGGAATTCGGGTCGCAGTCGCCGGGGCGAGCGGATACGCCGGAGGTGAGCTGCTGCGCCTGCTGGCCGGGCACCCCGAGTTCGAGCTGGTCGCCGCCACCGCCCACAGTCAGGCGGGGCAACCGCTGGACACGGTGCACCCGCAGCTCACCGGCATGGACCTCACCTTCGCGGCGACCACCCCGGACGTACTGGCCGACGCCGACCTGGTCTTCCTCGCCCTGCCGCACGGTGAGTCGGCCGCTCTCGCGGCCCGACTGCCCGCGCAGGCGCGGGTGGTGGACCTCGGCGCGGACCACCGCCTGGTCGACGGCGACGCCTGGACCCGCTACTACGGCGGCACCCACGCCGGCGCGTGGACCTACGGCCTGCCCGAGCTGCCCGGCCAGCGGGAGCGCATCGCCGCCTCCACGCGGGTGGCCAACACCGGCTGTTACGCGGCCACCATCGTGCTGGCGCTGGCACCGTTGATCGCCGCCGGTGCCGCCGACCCGGCCGATGTGGTGGTCGTCGCCGCCAGCGGCACCTCCGGCGCGGGCCGGGCCGCCAAGACCCACCTGCTGGCCAGCGAGGTGGCGGGCGACCTGTCGCCCTACAAGGTCGGCGCCCACCAGCACGTACCCGAGATCAAGCAGGCCACCGGCGCGACCGGGCTGTCGTTCACGCCGGTGCTGGCGCCGATGCCGCGCGGCATCCTGGCCACCGTCACCGCGCTGCCGACCGGCGAGGTGGACCCCCGCGCGGTGCTGGCACAGGCGTACGCGGACGCACCTTTCGTGCACCTGCTGCCCGAGGGACGGTGGCCGCACACCGCCGCCACCCTCGGCGGCAACGCCTGCCACCTCCAGGCCACCGTCGACGTCGACTCCGGTCGGCTGATCGTGGTCGCCGCCCTGGACAACCTCGGCAAGGGCGCCGCCGGCCAGGCGGTGCAGAACGCCAACCTGATGTTCGGTCTGCCCGAGACCACGGGCCTGTCCTGCTTCGGAGTCGCGCCATGACCGTCACCACCCCGGCGGGGTTCCGGGCGGCCGGGGTCGCCGCCGGCCTCAAGACCAGCGGCGCCTCCGACGTGGCCCTGGTGGTCAACGACGGCCCGGACGCCGGGGTCGCCGCGGTCTTCACCAGCAACCGGGTCAAGGCCGCGCCGGTGATCTGGACCCAGCAGGTGGTCCACGGCGGCCTGGTCCGGGTGGTGGTGCTCAACTCCGGCGGCGCGAACGCCTGCACCGGTCCGGCCGGCTTCCAGGACACCCACGCCACCGCCGAACACACCGCCGCCGAACTGACCTCGGTCACCGGCCGGGAGTACGGCGCCGGTGAGGTGGCCGTCTGCTCCACCGGCCTGATCGGTGAACGGCTGCCCATGGACAAGCTCCTGCCGGGAGTGGGCGCGGCGGTGCGGGCCCTGACCGGTGACGGCGGCGACGCCGCGGCCGAGGCGATCATGACCACCGACAGCCGACCGAAGACCGCCGTGACGCGCGGCGACGGCTGGACCGTCGGTGGCATGGCCAAGGGCGCCGGCATGCTGGCCCCCGGCATGGCCACCATGCTCTGCGTCCTGACCACCGACGCGGTGGCCACCCAGGAGACGCTCGGCGCCGCGCTGCGGGCGGCCACCCGGGTCACCTTCGACCGGGTCGACTCGGACGGCTGCATGTCGACGAACGACACGGTGCTGCTGCTGGCCAGCGGTGCCTCCGGGGTCGCGCCGAGCGAGGCGGAGCTGACCGACGCGGTCACCGCCGCCTGCCACGACCTGGCGAGGCAGTTGCTGGCCGACGCCGAGGGTGCCACGAAGGAGATCTCCATCGAGGTGGTCGGCGCCGCAGGCGAGGACGAGGCGGTCGAGGTGGGTCGGTCGGTGGCCCGCAACAACCTGGTGAAGACCGCGCTGTTCGGCAACGACCCGAACTGGGGGCGGATCCTCGCCGCCGTCGGCACCACCTCCGCCGCGTTCGAGCCCGACGAGATCGACGTGGCGGTCAACGGGATCTGGATCTGTCGGTCCGGCGCCGCCGCCGAGGACCGGTCCCGCGTCGACCTGACCGGACGGGACGTCACCATCCGGATCGACCTGCACGCCGGTGCCGCCGAGGCGACGGTGTGGACCAACGACCTGTCGCACGGGTACGTGCACGAGAACTCGGCGTACTCGACGTGAGCGCGAGGAACGCAGCGAAGCGGAGTCCCGCAGTCGCGAGCAAAAGGTTAACGACATGATCTATCACGGAAGGCCGGTCCGGTGACCCTGACCTCGGATCTGACCCGCGCCCAGGAGAAGGCCGCCACCCTGATCGAGGCCCTGCCCTGGCTGGCCCGCTTCTCCGGCTCCACGGTCGTGGTCAAGTACGGCGGCAACGCCATGGTCGACCCCGAGTTGCAGCGGGCCTTCGCCGCCGACATGGTGTTCCTGCGCTACGTCGGGCTCAAGCCGGTGGTGGTGCACGGCGGTGGGCCGCAGATCTCGGCGATGCTCGGTCGGCTCGGCATCGACAGCGAGTTCCGGGGCGGCCTGCGGGTGACCACTCCGGAGGCGATGGACGTGGTCCGGATGGTGCTGGTCGGGCAGGTCGGCCGGGAACTGGTCGGGCTGATCAACGCGCATGGTCCGTTCGCGGTCGGTCTCTCCGGTGAGGACGCCGGGCTGTTCACCGCGGTACGCCGGCACGCGTACGTGGACGGGGAAGCCGTCGACGTGGGTCAGGTCGGTGACGTCGAGTCGGTGGACGTCTCGGCGGTGGACGACCTGATCGGGGCGGGTCGGATCCCGGTGATCTCCACGGTGGCGCCGGACGTGGACGGGGTGCTGCACAACCTCAACGCGGACACCGCCGCCGCCGCGCTGGCGGTGGCGCTGCGCGCCCGCAAGCTGGTCGTGCTCACCGACGTGCCCGGCCTGTACGCCAACTGGCCGGACACCTCCAGCCTGGTCAGCGAGATCGGCACCACCGAGCTGGCCGAGCTGCTGCCGTCGCTGGAGTCGGGCATGGTGCCCAAGATGGAGGCCTGCCTGCGTGCGGTCACCGGCGGCGTACCCGCGGCCCACGTGGTCGACGGCCGGGTCGCGCACTCCACCCTGTTGGAAGTTTTCACCTCGGAAGGCTTCGGGACGATGGTGATCCCCTCATGAGCGAGCGGAGTGCCGGCATGACGCTGGTCGAGCGGTGGCGGCAGTCGATGATGGACAACTACGGCACGCCGCCGCTGGCCCTGGTGTCCGGTTCCGGCGCGGTGGTGACCGACGAGACCGGTCGGGAGTACGTGGACCTGCTCGGTGGCATCGCCGTCAACTCCCTCGGTCACGCGCACCCGGCCGTGGTGGCCGCCGTGTCGAAGCAGGTCGCCACGCTCGGACACGTCTCCAACCTGTACGTCGCCGAACCTCCGGTGGCCCTGGCGGAGCTGCTGCTGGCCCTGGCCGGACGTCCGGGTCGGGTGTTCTTCGCCAACTCCGGCGCCGAGGCCAACGAGGCGGCGTTCAAGCTGTCCCGGCGGACCGGCCGCACCCACGCGGTCGCCACCGTCGGCGGTTTCCACGGCCGGACCATGGGTGCGCTGGCGTTGACCGGTCAGCCGGCCAAGGCCGACCCGTTCCGTCCGCTGCCCGGCGAGGTCGACCACGTCCCGTACGGTGACGTCGCCGCGCTGGAAGCGGCGGTGACCGACGCGACCGCGATGGTGATCCTGGAGCCGATCCAGGGCGAGAACGGCGTGGTGGTCCCGCCGGCCGGCTACCTCGCCGCCGCCCGGCGGATCACCGCCCGGCACGGCGCGCTGCTGGTGATCGACGAGGTGCAGACCGGCATCGGTCGCACCGGGCACTGGTACGCGCACCAGGCCGAGGGCGTCGAGCCGGACGTGGTGACCCTGGCCAAGGGGCTCGGCGGCGGACTGCCGATCGGTGCCACCCTGGCCTTCGGTCCGGCCGCGGACCTGCTGGTCGCCGGGTCGCACGGCAGCACCTTCGGCGGCAACCCGGTGAGCTGCGCCGCCGCGCTCGCGGTGATCTCCACGATCGCCCATGAGGGACTGCTCGACCACGTCAAGCGGATCGGTGAGCGGCTGCGCCGGGGCATCGAGGGGCTCGGGCACCCGTTGGTGGGCGGGGTGCGGGGTGCCGGGCTGCTGCTCGGCGTGACGCTGACCGCGCCGGTGTCGGCCGCCGCCACCGAGGCGCTGCGCGGGGCCGGTTTCCTGGTGAACCCGATCCAGCCGGACGTGCTCCGGCTGGCCCCGCCGCTGATCCTCAGCGCCGACCAGGCCGACGCGTTCCTGGCCGCGCTGCCCCTCGCCCTCACCGCCGCGGCCGATACCCGTGTCCCGGCCGGTACCCCTGATCCGACCTCGACGGAGGCCAGCGAATGACCCGGCACTTCCTGCGTGACGACGACCTGTCGCCCGCCGAGCAGGCCGCCGTGCTCGACCTGGCGGCCCGGATGAAGGCCGACCGGTTCGCGTACGCGCCGCTCGCCGGGCCCCGGTCGGTGGCGGTGCTCTTCGACAAGCAGAGTCTGCGTACCCGGATCTCGTTCGACGCCGGCATCGCCGAACTCGGCGGGCACCCGCTGGTGGTGGACACCCAGGTCACCCACTTCGGGCGGGGGGAGACGCTGGCCGACGCTGGCCGGGTGCTGTCCCGCTACGTGGCCGCGATCGTGCTGCGCACGCACGGCGACGACCGGATCGCCGAGGTGGCCGAGGGGGCCACCGTGCCGGTGGTCAACGCGCTGACCGACGGCTTCCACCCCTGCCAGCTCCTGGCCGACCTGCTGACCGTGCGGGAACGCTTCGGCGACACCGCCGGGCGTACCCTCGCGTACGTCGGTGACGCGGCGAACAACATGTCCCACTCGTACCTGCTGGCCGGCGCGACCGCCGGGATGCACGTCCGCGTCGCCGGTCCGGAGGGCTTCGCGCCCGACACCGACGTGGTGGCCCGCGCCGAGGCGATCGCCGCCGACACCGGCGGCAGCGTCCAGGTGCTCGTCGACCCGGTCGCCGCGGTCCGGGACGCCGACGTGGTCGCCACCGACACCTGGGTCTCGATGGGGCAGGAGAGCGACGGGCTGGACCGCGCCACCCCGTTCCTGCCGTACCAGGTCAACGAGGAACTGCTCGGGCACGCCGCACCGACGGTGATCGTGCTGCACTGCCTGCCGGCGCACCGAGGCGAGGAGATCACCGACGAGGTGCTGGACGGCCCGCGCAGCGCCGTCTTCGACCAGGCGGAGAATCGGCTGCACGCCCAGAAGGCGTTGCTGACGTTCCTGCTGACGGAGACGACATGAGCGCACCCGTGACCCGTGCCGCCCGGCACGCCCGCATCGTCGAGCTGATCCGCGACCGGGCCGTCCGCTCGCAGACCGAGCTGGCCGAGTTCCTCGGCGACGAGGGCGTCCAGGTCACCCAGGCCACGCTCTCGCGGGACCTGAAGGAACTCGGTGCGGTCACCGCCCGGGGCGGCGACGGCCGGGCCGTGTACGTCATCCCGGAGGACGGTCACCGGCCGCTGCGCGACGCCGAGGCGGCGCCGGCCCGGCTGGTACGGCTGCTGCGGGAACTGCTCAACGAGGTCGACTCCAGCGGCAACATCGCGGTGCTGCGCACCCCGCCGGGGGCGGCACAGTATCTGGCCAGCGCGTTGGACCGGGCGGGCCTGCCGGAGGTGGTCGGCACCATCGCCGGCGACGACACCATCCTCGTGGTGGCCCGCGAATCCGACGGCGGAGCCGCGCTCGGCGAACGACTCGCCGGCTGGGCCCGCCGCGACGAGTACACCGAAGGGAACACAGCACCATGACCGAGCGGGACCGCGGGCGGGACGCCCGGTGCGGAGCGTCGCGGTGGTGACCACCAGAATGGACCAGGTGGACGACAAGAGCCTGACCGAGAACAGCGCGCCCGCCAACCGTACGAGCCTGTGGGGTGGCCGGTTCGCCGGTGGCCCGTCGGAGGCGCTCGCCCGGCTGTCGGTGAGCGTTCAGTTCGACTGGCGGCTGGCCCCGTACGACATCGCCGGTTCCCGGGCCCACGCCCGGGTGCTGGCCGGCGCCGGCCTGCTCGACCCGGACGAACTGGGCCGCATCCTCGCCGCCCTGGACGACCTGGAGGCGGCCTGCGCCTCCGGCGCGTTCCGGCCCACCGTCGACGACGAGGACGTGCACACCGCCCTGGAACGCGGGCTGCTGGAACGGCTCGGCAGCCTCGGCGGCAAGCTGCGCGCCGGCCGCTCCCGCAACGACCAGGTCGCCACCGACCTGCGGCTCTATCTGCGCGACCACGCCCGGGGGGTGGCCTCGCGGCTGGTCGAGCTGGCCGAGGCGCTGGTGGAGCAGGCCGAGCGGCACGTGGACACCGCCGCGCCCGGGATGACGCACCTGCAGCACGCCCAGCCGGTCACCTTCGGCCACTGGCTGCTCGCCCACGTGCAGCCGCTGCTGCGGGACCTGGAGCGGCTGCGCGACTGGGACCACCGCACCGCGGTCAGCCCGCTCGGCGCGGGCGCGCTGGCCGGGTCGGGGCTGCCGCTGGACCCGGTGGCGGTCTCCAAGGAGCTGGGCTTCCGGACCTCGTTCGCCAACTCGATGGACGCGGTCGCGGACCGGGACTTCGTCGCCGAGTTCCTCTTCATCACCGCGATGGTCGGCGTGCACCTGTCCCGCCTCGGCGAGGAGGTGGTGCTCTGGACGTCGCAGGAGTTCGGCTGGGTCGAGCTGGACGACGCCTTCGCCACCGGGTCCTCGATCATGCCGCAGAAGAAGAACGCGGACATCGCCGAGCTGGCCCGGGGCAAGTCGGGACGGCTGGTGGGTGGGCTGGTCGCGGTGCTGACCATGCTCAAGGGCCTGCCCATGACGTACGACCGGGACATGCAGGAGGACAAGGAGCCGGCCTTCGACGCGGTCGACACCCTGGAACTGCTGCTGCCGGCCCTGGCCGGGATGATCTCCACCATGACGGTACGCGTCGACCGCCTGGTCGCCGCCGCGCCGGTGGGCTTCTCGCTGGCCACCGAGGTGGCCGACTGGCTGGTCCGTAAGGGTGTGCCGTTCCGCGACGCACACGAGATCACCGGCAAGCTGGTGGCGCTCTGCGCGGTCCGGGACTGCGCCCTCGACGAGGTCTCCGACGAGGACCTGGCCACGGTCAGCGAGCACCTCGACCCGAGCGTCCGCGACGTGCTGTCGGTCCGCTCGGCACTGGCCGCCCGGACCACGCCCGGCTCGACCGGTCCCGGCCCGGTCGCCGACCAGCTCGCCACCGCCGCCGACCGGCTGGCCGGCTGGCGGGAGTGGGCGGCGGAGCAGGTCGTACCCCGCTGAGGCGGACGGCCCGGCCCGGTCGACACCGGCCGGGCCGTCCGCGTCGGGGTGACGACGGTCGGCCGAATCGAGTGACACGACCTCGTACGCTGCTGGCATCAGCGTCGCTCTATCGTGGAATGGGGTCGTCGTGTCATTCACCGATGCAATTCGCTCCGCGCTTTCCCAGTACGCGGGCTTCGGAGGACGGGCTCGTCGCTCCGAGTACTGGTGGTTCGCCCTGTTCCTCTTCGGTGTCGGGATCGTGGCTGCGCTCATCGACAGCGCACTGGGTCTCGACTTCGACGCGACGACGGGTGGACCTGTCTCCCTGCTCGTCAACCTGGCCTTCCTGCTGCCGTCGCTGGCGGTCTCCGTGCGCCGCCTGCACGACCTGGGCCGTTCCGGCTGGTGGCTCCTGATCGGGCTGATCCCGATCGTCGGGTGGATCGTGCTGGTCGTGTTCTTCGTGCAGGACGGCCAGCCCGGTCTGAACCATTTCGGCCCCAGTCCCAAGTCCTAGTCGGCTCCTGCGCCTGCGGTTCCCCACCTCTGGTCGGCGCCCTGTCGAGCTGAACCGTTCGTGCTGTCGGCCTCGGTGGAGCGCCCGGGCCGTCAGTCGGCGGCCTGGTCCGATCGGGTGCGGGCGGCCAGCCGGTCGTAACGTTGGCGGGCGGCCTGGGCGCTGCCCAGGCCGAGCCCGTGCCCGATCGCCTGCCAGGTCAGCCCACGGCTGCGCGCGAGGTCCAGCAGTCCCGCCTCCATCGTGTCGACCTCCGCCCGCAGGTGTGGGAAGAGGGTCAGTGCGGCGAGCAGGTCCGCCTCGTCGACCGGTTCCTCGCCCGGCGCCGCCTCGGCCGCCCCGGCAGCCAGGGCCAACACCACGGCGATCGCCTCGTACGGATCGGCCGCGTACGGGTTGGTGTGCCGGCGGCGCTGCACCTCGGTGGCGGCGTGCCGCTCGGTGAGCCGGTGCAGGGCTGCGTAGGTGTGGTGGACCCGATCCTGGGCGGCCTGTGCTGAGGTGCGGGGAGAGGCGGCGGTCATGCCCCCAGTCCACTACTTCAACGAAACGTTGTCAACAGATCGTTGAAGATCGGGTTCGGTGAAGCAGATGCCGAACTGACGGCCAGGAGCCCTTGAGGCCAGAGGAGCGTCGATTGCCGGGCGTCGGTTGGGCGTCGACACCTTGTCCACCGAGGCGCCTGTCGAGCTGACCGCAGCAGCGGATCGGGCATCGCCCCACACCCGCACTCGGTGCGGGCGATAGCGCCGACGGTTCAGCTCGAAAGGCGGCAAGGAGGAGTACGGGAGGCCCGATCCGTCGAGGTCGGGTGCGCTCCATGGAGAGCATGGATCAATACTTTCACCTGGCCGTACAGCAGAGAGTTGTGACTGTGGCGCGCTGAGTCAGGTGATCCGGATGGCTGCCGTAACGACCTGACGAGTCTGCTCGGTAAGTCTCCGTCGCTGTTCCTGATCTGGCGGCTCCGAGACGTCGGCGCCTGGTTGCCGATCGAACTCCGGTCGGGGTTACCTGGACGGGTGGACCACTCCTGGCTGACCGCGCCCGCCGCCGAGGTCGCCGAGACCGCGCGCACGCTGCTCGGCTGGGAACTCGCGGCCGGCGGTGTCCGGATCAGGCTCACCGAGGTCGAGGCGTACGCCGGCACCGGAGAGGACCCGGCCTCGCACGCCCATCGCGGGCCGACTCCGCGTACGCGGGTCATGTTCGGTCCGGCGGGCCACGCCTACACGTACTTCGTCTTCGGCATGCACTGGTGCCTGAACGTGGTCTGCGGGCGCGAGGGGAAGGCGGCGGCGGTGCTGCTGCGCGCCGGTGCGGTGGTCGACGGGCTGGATCTCGCCCGCAAGCGTCGCGGCGAGGTGCCCGACCGGGACCTGGCGCGCGGTCCCGCCCGGTTGGTGGTGGCGCTGGGGCTCGACGCGACGGCGAACGGCACCAACCTCGTCGACGGCAGCGGGCCGCTGCTGCTGACTCCGCCGACGCGGCCGGTCGCGCCGTCCGAGGTCTCCGCCGGTCCTCGGGTCGGCGTGGCCGCCGCCCACGACGTCCCCTGGCGCTTCTGGATCACCGGTGACCCGACGGTCAGTGCCTACCGTCGCCACGTGCCCCGGCGACGGCGCTGACCCGCGACCGCGCTGACCTGGGTCTGCCAGGCCGCTCTATCCGACTGCGGTGCGGACACCGAGACCGGCCAGGAGCGCGCCGGTCAGCCGGTCCAGCAGTCGGCGTACCCGGAGGGTGCGCAGCAGGCGGGCCGCCGCACCCGAGACCACGGTCCAGCCGGCGAGCCAGCAGGTGTGCAGCACCGCGTGCGCCGAGGCCAGCACCAGCATCGGCACCAGCACGGAGCGGTGTGAGCCGAGGAACTGCGGGGCCAGGGTCAGGTAGACGGCGGCGGCCTTGGGGTTGAGCACGGTGCCGAGCAGCCCCTGCGCGTACGGGTGGTGCCCGCGCCACGGCAGCCGCCGGGGCCGGCGGGCGGTGGCCGGGTCGTCGGACCCGACCGGACCGTCGGACAGGGCGGGGTGGTCGGACAGGGCAGGGTTGGTCAGGGCAGGGTTGGTCGGGTGTCGGCGGCGGATGGTGGACAGCAGCAGCCACAGCCCGAACCCGACCAGATAGGCGGCGCCGAGCAGCTTCACCGTCCAGAACGCCTGCGACGAGCGCAGCACCAGCGCGGCGAGGCCGACGGCGGCGAGCGTGCCGTGCACGTAGATCCCGGTGACCGTACCCAGGATCACCCACCACCCCTGCCGGGACCCTCCGGCGGCGACCCGCGACACGACCAGGGTCAGGCTGGTCCCCGGCGTCAGGGTGATCGGCGCGACGGCGATCAGGAAGCCGAGTACGGCGACCCTGTCCAACCTCAGACCACCACGCGGTAGTGGGTGGTCAGCAGTCCGGCGTCGTCGTACACGTGGAACGCCACCCCGGGTGGTTGGCGCAGGTCGACAAGCGGTCCGTCACCCTCCCAGGGCAGCCGGAGCGTGGAGACGACGCCGGGCGCGATCCGCAGTGGCCGACCGGCGAAGGTGCTCGCGGCGGCGGTATGGAAGTGGCCGGTGAGCACCGCGACGACCTGTGGGTGGGCGGCCAGCAGTGCGGCGAGCGGCGCGGTGGGGGAGAGCCGCATCGAGTCGACGACGGGGTGGTGCAGGGCGACCGGCGGGTGGTGGAAGGAGACGAAGACCGGTGTCCCCGCCGGCACCGAGCCGAGTTCTCCGGCGAGCCACTCCATGGTCTCCTCGTCGAGGTGACCGTCGTTCTCGCCGGGGATCGACGAGTCCGCGAGCAGGAAGACCGCGCCGGCGACGTCGTGCCGGGTGTTGATCGGGCCGCTGCCGCCCCCGTCGTCTCCGAGCAACCCCTTGCGGTACGCGTCCCGGACGTCGTGGTTGCCGGGGCAGACCATGACCGGCAGTGGGGATGCGAAGAGTTCCGCGGCGAGCCGGTACTCGGCCACCTCGCCGTGGTCGGCGATGTCCCCGCTGATCAGGATCGCGTCGACCGGTCGGGGTAGGGCGTGCAGGTAGTCCATCACCCGGGCGGTCCGCTCGGCCGAGCGAGGATGGCTGTCGAGGTGCGTGTCACTGAGGTGTGCGATGACGAGCACAACATCCCCTAATGGTTGTAGCGCCTTTAGGCATTAGGGAAACTACACGTGATCGAATCGGGTGCGTCAAGCAGGTCCCGAGGAGGCCCGATGTCACAGCAGCTCGTGCTCGCCCTGGCGAGCACCATCCGGCACGACGGCAACGGAGGCGTGGCCGACGACCTCGCCGACGTGGCCGGACTGGCCACCTGGCTCCGGGAACAGGCTGAACCACTGCGGGCGTACGCCGCCGAGCCGTTCGCCGGTACGCCGGACGAGCAGCTCCGCCTCGACGTGGTCGCGGTGCGGCGTGCCGTACGCGCCCTCTTCGCGCACGCGGTCCGTCCCGGGCCGCCGAGTCGGGCCGACTCCTCGACGCTGCTGCCCGTGCCGGATGCCGTCGACCGGCTCAACGAGGCCGCCGGTCGGCTGCCGGTCCGGCCGGTGCTGAGCTGGCCGGAGGATTCGACGCCGACGGTCGCCTGGCGGGGGGCGGTGCCCGACGCCCGGCGGTGGCTCACGGCGGTGCTGGCCCGGGCGGCGATCGAGTTCCTCGCCGGTCCGGCCCGCGCCCAACTGCTCGCCTGTCCGGCGCCGCGCTGCGTGCGCTACTTCGTCAAGGACCATCCCCGCCAGGCGTGGTGCAAGCCGTCCTGCGGCAACCGTGCCCGGGTGTCCCGGCACTACCAGCGCCAGACGGCGAACCCGACGGTCCCGTAGCGTTCCGGCGGCGATCCGGGCTTCCCGGCGGCGACCCCGGCCGGGGATGAGCGCGGCGTGACGGGGGACACTGGAGGGGGCCGGGGCTACGGAATAGTTGACGAGTCAAATATGTTGTCCGCAACGCCGGGTACGAACCGCCCGGGTCGGACGACACGAGGAGCTGTCATGCAGTTCGGAGTCTTCACCGTCGGCGACGTCACGGTCGACCCGACCACCGGTCGTGAGCCGACCGAGGCGGAGCGGATCAAGGCGATGGTGGCCATCGCGCTCAAGGCCGAGGAGGTCGGTCTCGACGTCTTCGCCACCGGCGAGCACCACAACCCGCCGTTCGTGCCCTCCTCGCCCACCACGATGATGGGCTACATCGCCGCCCGCACCGAGCGGCTGCTGCTGTCCACCGCGACCACGCTGATCACCACCAACGACCCGGTGAAGATCGCCGAGGACTACGCGATGCTCCAGCACCTGGCCGACGGCCGGGTCGACCTGATGATGGGGCGCGGCAACACCGGCCCGGTCTATCCCTGGTTCGGCCAGGACATCCGCAACGGCATCCCGCTCGCCATCGAGAACTACGACCTGCTGCGCCGGCTCTGGCGGGAGGACGTCGTCGACTGGTCGGGCAAATTCCGTACCCCGTTGCAGTCCTTCACCTCCACGCCGCGACCGCTCGACGGCGTGCCGCCGTTCGTCTGGCACGGCTCGATCCGCAGCCCGGAGATCGCCGAGCAGGCCGCGTACTACGGTGACGGGTTCTTCGCCAACCACATCTTCTGGCCGGCCGAGCACACCCGCCGGATGGTGGGCCTCTACCGGCAGCGCTTCGCGCACTACGGCCACGGCACCGCCGACCAGGCCATCGTCGGCCTCGGCGGGCAGGTCTTCATGCGCCGCAACTCCCAGGACGCGGTACGCGAGTTCCGGCCCTACTTCGACAACGCGCCGGTCTACGGGCACGGTCCGTCGCTGGAGGAGTTCACCTCGCAGACGCCGCTGACCGTGGGCAGCCCGCAACAGGTGATCGACCGGACCCTCGGTTTCCGTGACTACGTGGGCGACTACCAGCGTCAGCTCTTCCTGGTCGACCACGCCGGCCTGCCGCTGAAGACCGTGCTGGAGCAGCTCGACATCCTCGGCGAGGAGGTCGTACCGGTGTTGCGTAAGGAGTTCGAGTCGCTGCGTCCCGCCCACGTCCCGGCGGCACCGACGCACGCCTCGCTGCGCGCCGCCGCCGAGCGGGCCGCCTCCGGCGACGACGCGCTGGCCGGCGCCGCGTCGGCGGAGGGGGAGCGGTGACCGTACGCGCGATCGCCGTCGTCTCGGCCGGCCTCAGCCAGCCGTCGTCGACCCGGTTGCTCGCCGACCAGCTCGCCGCGGCCACCCGCGACGAGCTGGTCGGGCGCGGCGAGCAGGTCGAGCTGCACCACGTCGAGCTGCGCGAGTACGCCCACGACATCGTCAACCACCTGCTCACCGGGTTCGCTCCGGACGCCCTGCGGCAGGTGCTCGACCAGGTCACCGGCGCAGACGGCCTGATCGCCGTCACGCCGATCTTCAACGCCTCGTACAGCGGCCTGTTCAAGTCGTTCTTCGACCTGCTCGACGCCGACGCGCTGGGCGGACGACCGGTGCTGATCGGCGCCACCGGGGGCACCGCCCGGCACTCCCTCGCCCTGGAGCACGCGCTCCGCCCGATGTTCAGCTACCTGCGGTCGGTGGTGATGCCGACGGCGGTCTTCGCCGCCTCCGAGGACTGGTCCGGCGGCACGGCCGAGGGCGCGCTGCGGTCCCGGATCACCCGTGCCGCTCGGGAACTCGCCGAGCAGGTGCACCGCGCCGCCCCGTCGGGCGGACCGGCCGACCCGTTCGCGCTCGGCACCGACTTCGAGCGGCTGCTGCGCGGCGGCGACGCCTGACCGACGCGTGTAGCGGCGGTGACGCCTGACGCGCGAACGCCCTCGCCGTGACCCGGCGAGGGCGTTGGCGACTCAGAGCTCCGGTTCGTGCGGGTGAGCGACCAGCACCGGGCAGCGGGCGTGCTGCACCAGCGCCTGGCTGACCGAGCCGAGCAGCAGTCCGGCGAAGCCGCCCCGCCCACGGGAGCCCGCCACCACCAGGGCCGCGTCCGAGGTCGCCTCGATCAGCGCCTGGTCCGGCTTCGCCGCGGTGATCAACCGTTCCTCGACGGTCAGCTCCGGATGGCTGCCCCGGGCCGAGGCCGCCGCGGTGGCCAGCAGCGCCGCCGCCTCCCCGCCGTCGTCCGCGTGCCGTTCGTCGGCGACGTGCGCCAGCACCAGCGTGCCGCCGCGCCGGACCGCTTCCTCGGCGCCGTACCCGACGGCCAGCTCGGCCGACTCGGAGCCGTCCACCCCGACCAGCACCGGTCCCTCGGTCGGCAGCGGACGGTCCGGTGGCCGGACCACCAGTACCGGACAGTGGCCGTGCGCGGCGACCTGGGTACCGACCGAACCGAGCAGCAGCCCCGCGAAGCCGCCGAGACCCCGGCTGCCCACCACGACCAGTTCCGCCCGCCGGGACTCCTCCACCAGCGTCGCGCCCGGGCCTCCGGCCACCTGGCGTACCTCGACGGTGAGCCCCGGCCACCGGTCGACCAGCTCGGCGGAGGTCTGTTCGAGCATCTTCCGGCCGTCCTCGGTCGGCGCCGGCAACCCCACCTCGTACGGGTTGATCGGCACCCCGTAGCCGAGCGGGTGCAGGTACCCGTGCACCAGGTGCAGCGGGCGGGATCGCCAGACCGCCGCCTGCGCCGCGTGTTCCGCGGCGACCAGGCTCGGCGGTGATCCGTCCACCCCCACCACGACAGGTCGGTTCATCGGCCCTCCAGATTCGCCTCTGCCCATTGTCGGGGCCGTCCACCGGCGGGCCGGCCTCGACACACCACCGGCCTCGACCCGCCACCACCCCCGGTCATGATCCTCCGACGGCGACCAGCCCCAGCGGGCGCAACCCGACCGGGTGGGCGGCGTCGACCGGTGCCGTCCCCACCAGGGCCGCCGCCACCGCAAGCACCCGCAGCCCGGTGTCGGCGATCCGCTGCGCGGCGGCGGTCAGGGTGGTCACGTCCCCGTCGACGGCGTCGAGCAGCGGCAGGCGCAGCACCCCCTCCGGCGCACCGGTGCAGACCACCAGGTACCGGCGGTCGCAGCAGCGGTGCACCGTGGTCGTCCGGCGCAACCGCCGGTCGAAGGGGTGCGTGGCGAGACGTGGCCAGGCGGTCCGGGTGCGGACCGGGTCGAGCCCGCAGCGGGCCGCGAAGGTCACCAGCGCCGCCTCCACCGGATCGCCGACGGCGTACCAGTCCGGTCGGTCGGCGTCCGGCGGAGCGACGGAGGCGTCGGAGCAGAGCAGCCCGGCCCGCGCCAGGCGGCGAAGCTCGTCCGGTACGGCCACCGGTGTGCCGTCGCGGTGCACGCCGCCGAACGGGGCGTACCCGGTGCCGGTCACGTCGAAGCGGACGCCGTCCGAGGTGACCACGTGCCGTACCGCCCACCGCCTCTCGGTGCGGGCGCCGGTCGCGCCGTCCGGTGCCGCTTCCGCGACCACCCCGGTTCGCGTCGCGTGCTTTCCGCCGGTGACCTGGACCTGTCCGGCCAACGTCCGCTCCGCCCTGTGCCCGGGCCGTCCCGCTGACGGCTCTCCCGACACCAGCCTGGTCCGGTCCGGCGCCGGGCGGCAGGGGCGATCCGCCCGCGTGGCCCGGGACCAACGGCCCTGCCCGGCCGAGGCAGGCGCTGCGTATCGTCTGAGGAATGACCGACGACCTGCGGCTGCGGCCCGTCGGCGAGGACGACCTGCCGGAGTTCTACGCCCACCAGTTGGACGCCGAGGCCAACCGGATGGCCGCCTTCGGTCCGGCGGACCCGGCCGACCCGCGCGTGTTCGCCGCGCGCTGGGTCCGCATCCTGACCGACCCGGGCATCCTGGCCCGCACCGTGACCGTCGACGACGCCGTGGTCGGCTACGTGCTGGCCTTCCCCGTCGGGGACCGCACCGAGGTCAGCTACTGGATCGACCCGGCCCGGTGGGGCCGGGGCCACGCCACGCGGGCGCTCGGCGCGTTGCTCGGGGAGGTGACCCGACGGCCGCTGTACGCGCGCGCGGCGGTCGACAACGCCGGCTCGCTGACCGTGCTGCGGCGCTGCGGGTTCGTCGTGCGCGGCACCGACCGGGCCTTCGCCCCGGCCCGTGGTCACGAGGTCGACGAGTACGTCCTGGAACTGCCCGCCTGACCGCCCACCTCGCCGGACCGCCCGCCCCGCCGGGCCGCTGACCAGGGCGGCGACTACCCTCGCGGGGTGAATTGGCTGGAACTCGTCGGCTGGGCCGGCTCCGCGTTGCTGGTGTGGTCGCTGCTGCAGACGCGCATCCTGCGGCTGCGCGCCCTCAACCTGGTCGGCTGTTTCGTGCTGATCGGCTACAACGCCGCCGTGCAGGTGTGGCCCATGGTGGGGCTCAACGTCGTGCTGGCCGTGATCAACGTGTGGTACCTGCGGGGGCTGCTCACCACCCGGCACGACGAGCAGACCTACCAGGTGGTCGAGGTGGGTGCCGACGACGCGTTCCTGGCCCACACGCTGCGGGTGCACGCCGCCGACATCGCCCGGTTCAACCCCGGCTTCCACCCCGGGCGGGTGACCGGCCGCGCGGCCTTCCTGGTGGTACGCGACGACGAGGTGGTCGGCGTGGTGTTGGCCCGCGACGTCGGCGACGGCGTCGCCCAGATCGACCTCGACTACGTCACCCCGGCCTTCCGCGACTTCACCCCCGGCGAGTTCGTCTACCGGCGCAGCAGCCTCTTCACCGACCGGGGGTTCCGCCGCGTGGTCAGCCCACCGGGCATGGTCGGCGCGTACTACCACCGGCTCGGTTTCCGCCGCGAGGGCGACTCGTTCGTCCTGGACCTGCCGGCGCCGACGGTGTCGTTGGGCTGACCGTCCGCGTGACGGCCGTACCCGGTCACAAGCCTCGTGCCGATACCAGGATTCGGCGTCGGGGCGACGGGGAATTGGCACCGCTACGCCGCGGGGCCTCCGCCGGCGACGCCACCCGGCGTGGTCCAGTGAGGGAGAGAACCGGGCGTGCAGAGCTACTGGAGCCAGCTGGCCCTGGTCGGAGTCCTGATCGTGATCAACGCGATCTTCGCCGGTAGTGAACTGGCACTGGTGTCGCTGCGGGACAGCCAGGTCCAGCGGCTGGAACGCACCGGCCGCGCCGGACAGGTGCTGGCCCGGCTGGCCCGGGACCCGAACCGGTTCCTGGCCACCATCCAGATCGGCATCACCCTGGCCGGTTTCCTCGCCTCGGCCGCCGCCGCGGTGTCGCTGGCCCGACCGTTGGTGCCACTGCTGGAGGACGTCTTCGGCCGGGCCGCCGAGATGGTCGCGGTCGTCCTGGTCACGCTGGTGCTGACCTTCGTCACCCTGGTCTTCGGCGAGCTGGCCCCGAAGCGGATCGCGATGCAGGTGCCGGAGCGGTGGGCGCTGCTGGTCGCCCGCCCGCTCGACCTGCTCGCCGCCCTCACCCGGCCGGCGGTCTGGGTGCTCGGCGCCACCAGCGACCTGGTGGTACGGCTGTTCGGGCTCGACCCGAAACCGGAGCCGGACGAGATCAGCCCCGACGAGCTGCGGGACATCGTCTCCGGCCACCACGGCTTCACCAAGGAGCAGCAGACCATCATCGCCGGGGCGGTGGAGATCGCCGACCGCCGGCTGCGCGCCGTGCTGGTGCCCCGGCTGCGGGTCTTCTGCCTGGACAGCGGCACGACCGCCGAGGACGCCCGGCTGGTGCTCGCCGCGTCCGGACACTCCCGGGCGCCGGTGGTCCGGCACGGCGGGCTGGACGAGGCGGTCGGCGTCATCCACCTGCGCGACCTGGTCGGCGTCCGCGACGACCGGCCCGTCGACGAGTACGTCCGCCCGCCGATGCTGCTGCCCGACTCGGTGCCGGTGGTCGACGCGCTGCGCCAGTTCAAGGCCGAACGCCAGCACATGGCGTTGGTGGTGGACGAGCGGGGCGCCGTGGACGGCATCGTCACGCTGGAGGACATCCTGGAGGAGATCGTCGGCGAGATCTACGACGAGACCGACCGGGACGTGCACTCGGTGCGTACCGAGCCGGACGGCGCGCTGCTGCTGCCCGGCACCTTCCCGGTGCACGACCTGCCGGACATCGCCGTGGAGCTGCCGAACCGCCCGGAGGGCGACTACACCACCATCGCCGGCCTGCTGCTGGCCGCCCTGGGCCGCATCCCCACCCAGGGCGAGCACGTGACCGTCGACGGCTGGCTGCTGGAGGTCACCGAGGTCGACACCCGGGCCATCCACGGGGTACGGCTGTGCCGGCCCGGCGACCCGGAGACCCCGGACACCGCGACCGACTCCGCCGAGCGGTCCCCGACCGACCCGTCGGAGCACACGCCGGCCGACGCGGAGGTCTCGTCCCCGGCCGACCCGCCGAGGGCGTCGACGGACCCGACGGGTCAGTCTGCGGCCGGTCGGGCGGCCCAGGCGCGGACGGAGACGCCGGAGCCGACGCCGGACGAGCGGACCGTGCTGGACGGGACCCGACCCTAGAGCCCGTCCGGCGGCACCTCGTCGCCGGGCGGTTCCGGCAGCGGCGGGTCCAGCCGGACCCGGTGCAGCGGCACCTGCACGGTGCTGCGGCCGAGTCGCCGGGCCACCGCGCGGATCGCCCACGGGCCGGACGGATGCCGCTCCGGCCCGATCAGCCGCCCGCTCACCCGGCCGTACCAGTGTCGGGTCACCACCAGGTCGGTCAACCGCAGCGGCCCTGCCGGACCACCCCGCACCACCAGGTCGACCACCCGACCCAGCCGCCGACCCTGCTCGTCGTACACGGTCCGGCCGAGCAGCTCACCCGCTCGCACGGCCGGACCCCGGGATTCGGCCGATCAACCTGCGCCGCAACCACTCCTCCACCGGCGAGGGAGCAAGCTCCTCGGCCGACACCCGCAGCCACACCGCGCTGTCGACCCGGGCGACCAGGTCGTACGGGATACGCAGCGGCGCCACCGGCCGGTCCGTGACGAAGCGTTCGGCGGTGAGCACCAGCATCCGCCCGAGTCGCCCGCCGACCCGTGCGCCGAGCGCGCCGGGCCCGCTGAGCACCGTCCGCAGGTACGGCACCCCGTCCGCGTCGAACGCGAACTCCACGTCGTCCACCTTGCCGAGCAGGCGCCCCGCCACGTCGACGAGCTGGCGGTCGAGCAACTGCCGACTCACCTCGATCCTCACTGTCCCATCCTCGTGCCCACGGCCAGCGGTACGGCGGCGATCGCCGCCGCGACGATGACCAGCAAAATCACCGCGCCGAGCAGGTTGAGCGCCCGCCCGTTGACCCGGTCGCCGAGGTACGTACGGTCGTTGGCGACGACCAGGATCGGCAGGTACGTCAGCGGCAACGCCACCGCGCTGATGATCAACATGTACTCGGTGAGCGTCACCGGGTCGATCGTGGTGAGCAGCAGTAGTACCCCGAGCAGCACGCTGACCAGCAGCACGGTGTGGAACCGGGCCGCCTCGCGCGGGCTGACCCGCTTGCCCCACTGCCACCCGAAGTACTGCGCGGCGGCGTACGCGGCGGAGAGCCCGGTCTCCAGCGCGGCGCCGAAGGTGACCGCGAAGAACGCCAACGCCGCCACCGCCAGTCCGACCGTGCCGAAGGCCAGCACCACCGGGTGGGCGACCTCGTTCAGGCTGCTTACCGTCAGCCCGGCCGGACGCAGCACCACGGCGGCGGTGGCGATCAGCGACAACGCGAGGAACCCGCCGATCGGGAACCCGACCAGCACGCTGAACCGGGCATCGGCCAGGTCGGCCGCGCCCCAGCGCTCCTCCACCCCGCCGGAGGAGAAGAAGAACACCTCGTACGGGCTGACCGTGGAGGCGAACAACGCCACCGCCACGAACCAGTACGCGCCCCAGCCCTGCCCGGAGTCGCTCGGCGAGATCACGCTGCGGCCGAGTTCCGCCCAGTCGGTGGGCAGCCAGAACAGCGCCACCGCGAAGACCACCAGGGACAGCCCGGCGAGTCCGAACACCCGCTCCATCAGCGGGAAGCGCATCCGCCACAGCACCAGCCAGACGGCAGCCCCGGCGATCGGCACCCACACCAGGTACGGCACGCCGGTGGCCAGCCGCAGCGCCAACGCCACCCCGCCCAGTTCGGCGGCCAGCGTGATCACCGTGACCAGGTACGACGCCACCAGGTTGACCAGGGCCACCCGCGCGCCGAGCCGTTCCCGGACGAGGTCGAAGACCGCCCGGCCGGTCACCGCCGCGATCCGTCCGGCCATCTCGGCGTACGCGCAGATGGCGACCACCCCGAGCAGCAGCACCCAGGTGTGCGCCATGCCGAACCGCGCGCCGGCCTGCCCGGCGGCGACCAGGTCGCCGATGTCCACGAAGCCACCGACCGCGGACAGGATGCCGAGCGTGGCGGCGAGCAGCTTCCTCACGTCGGCGGCGGCGCGGGCTCGGTCATCGACGCGACCATATCGCCGTTAACGCGGCAATTTTCCGCAAAACCGGCATCAGCTGCCGGACTCAGCGCACCTCAGTCGGCCGTCCCCATGCCCGAGCGCCGACGCGGGCGGCGGATGCCGGGCGTCGGGCCGGGGTCAGGCGTTCGGGTAGAGGTTCTGCAGGCGTACCTGTCCACGGGCCACCAGCCGGTCGTCCGCGTCGGTGATCTCCACCTGCCAGAGCTGCTGGCTGCGTCCCCGGTGCACCGGAGTGCCCACCGCGGTCAACTCGCCGTCGCGTACCGCCCGGAGGAAGTCCGTCTGGTTGGACACGCCGACGACCTGGCCCCGGTCACCGAGCCACACACCGCCGCCCACGCTGGCCGCCGTCTCCACCACCGCGCAGTAGACCCCGCCGTGCTGGAGCCCGTACGGCTGGTGCAACTCCGGGCGTACCCGCCAGCGGATCGTCACCCGGTCGCCGGTCATCTCGTCGAACTCCAGCCCGAGCAGCCCGGCGAAGCCGCTCGACACGTCCGGGAACTCCACGGCAGCCTCCTCGATCTTGGCGTCGTCAGCGTAACCGGAGTTCCGGCACGCGCTGACCCGGTAGGGCCGGACCCGGCCGATGGGGGAGAATCGGTGACCGTGACCGACAGCAGCCTCCCGTCGCCCCGGCGGGACTCCCTGACCGATGACCTGCGGTGGCGCGGCCTGATCCAGGACTCCACCGACCCCGACGAGCTGCGCGCGTTGCTCGACGGCAGCGGGGCCGCGTTCTATGTCGGCTTCGACCCGACCGCGCCGAGCCTGCACGCCGGCCACCTCATGCAGGTCACCACCGCCCGTCGCCTCCAACTCGCCGGGCACCGGCCGCTGCTGCTGGTCGGCGGTGCGACCGGGCAGATCGGTGACCCGAAGGAGAGCGCGGAGCGCACCCTGAACGCCCCCGAGGTGGTGGCCGGATGGGTCAGTCGCATCCGCGACCAACTCGCCCCGTTCGTCTCGTACACCGGGGACAACGCCGCCGAGCTGGTCAACAACCTGGACTGGACCGGCGAGATGTCGGTGGTCGAGTTTCTCCGCGACGTCGGCAAGCACTTCCCGGTCAACAAGATGCTGGCCCGCGAGGTGGTCCGCGCCCGGCTGGAGAGCGGGATCAGCTTCACGGAGTTCAGCTACCAGCTCCTCCAGGCCAACGACTTCTTCGAGCTGCACCGTCGGCACGGCTGCCAACTCCAGTTCGGCGGCTCGGACCAGTGGGGCAACATCACCGCGGGCGTGGACTACGTACGCCGCCGCGGGCTCGGCCCGGTCCAGGCCTTCACCACCCCGCTGGTCACCAAGTCGGACGGCACGAAGTTCGGCAAGACCGAGGGCGGCGCGGTCTGGCTCGACCCGGAGATGACCAGCCCGTACGCCTTCTACCAGTTCTGGATCAACGTCGACGACCGGGACATCGGCCGTTACCTGCGCTACTTCAGCTTCCGTTCGCGGGAGGAGCTGGAGGCGCTGGAGAAGGAGAGCGCGGAGCGCCCGGCGGGTCGGGCGGCGCAACGCGCCCTGGCCGAGGAGCTGACCACCCTGGTCCACGGCGAGCGCGAGATGGCGCAGGTGGTCGCCGCCAGTCAGGCGCTCTTCGGCCGGGGCTCGCTGGCCGACCTGACGCCGGTGACGCTGCGCGCCGCACTCGCCGAGGCCGGCCTGGTACGCCTCGACCGGTTGCCGGACGTGGCCACCCTGCTCAAGGAATCCGGCCTGGTTCCGAGCATGAAGGAGGCCCGGCGGGTGATCGCCGAGGGCGGCGCCTACCTTAACAACGACCGGGTGACCGAGGTCGACGCCGTGCCCACGGCGCAAGACCTGCTGCACGGGCGGTACCTGGTGCTACGCCGGGGCAAGCGCTCCTTCGCCGGCGTCGAACTGGAGAGCTGAGCCCGGTGTGACGCGAGACGCGTCCGGCGGATTTGACGATCAATCCGTCGGGCGCGTAACTTTCTCTCTGTCAGCGCGGAACGGACGAAACGGTCGAAAGGCCTGAGGCTGGAGCGCTGGTCAACCCCTCGAACGCGGTGGAGACACTCACCGACACCGAGGCCGGGTGGTGCCCCTGGATCCGCCGCGAGGCGGATTTGGCGAGGCGGAACCGACCGGGTAAGGTTGACGACCGGCAGGGAACCGGGCGAGCGAGCGGGAGACCGCAAGCGGCCGGCCTGCCAAAGCCACGAAACGAGCGGCGAAAGCCGAACGGATTCATGGCGCCCGGTAAAAGGGTTGAAGCGCGACAAACCAGCGGAAGCCGGTTTGACACGGTTGAAACCGCCGGGTAACGTAGTAAAAGTGCTCGCCGCGAGGTGGGTGCGGGTTGGTCCCCGGAGGGGTGCCTGCTGGTCGGGTGTTCTGATGGTGTGTGGTTGTTC
>NZ_JBEOWP010000022.1:0-61811 GCF_040296095.1 Micromonospora sp. NPDC002389 | reverse complement strand
AGATGTACGGACGCGCGGGCTTCGCTCTCCTACGACACCGAATCCTGCTCAGCTGACCAGCACCCTCCGTCACCACCGAATGTGAGACAGAGCCGTTGGCGAGACAGGCCCTCACCAGAAGGGGACGTTCGCCATGCGAAGGCTGTTCGTGTCGGCCGTCGTGCGGACAATCCTTCTCGGCTGCGCCACAGCCGCCGGACTGAGCGACAATCTCGCCCGCTCCGCTACCGCGACGGCCTCCGACACGTCCCCCTGGTGATCGGTCGCGGCGGTCAACGACGGCATCGACCCCATCGTCTCCAACGACACCACGAACCGGTGCTGGGGCACCTGGCCGAACACCGGCGAGCAGACAGTCACCCGGACCTGGCCGTCCGCACAGACCCTGCGCTCCGCCGACGTGTACTTCTTCGACGACAACGGCGGCCCGACCGTGACGACGTCGGTCTGACGTGGATGCCGCTAGGGACCGGGCGTCTCCTCGGCGAGGTCGACCGGCCGCGCCCTGAGCTTGGTGGCGATCCGCATCAGTGCGCGTCGGTCGGCGGTGGTGAGGGGGTCGAGCACCCACCGCCGCACCGAGCGCACGTGTGCGGGGGCGGCGGTGACCACGACCTCGTAGCCGGCCTCGGTGAGGGCGGCGATGGTGTAGCGGCGGTCCGCCGGGTCGGGGAAGCGTTCGACCCAACCGCGCTGCTCGAACCGCTTGACGACGTTGGAGAGGCGGGACAGCGAGCCGTTGGCCAGGTAGGCGAGCTCACTCATCCGTAGACGTCGGTCGGGCGCCTCGGACATGTGGCTGAGGGTCAGGTAGTCGAAGAGCGTCAGGCCGGCCGCCTGCTGCAGGGACGCCTCCAGCCGGCCGGGCAGCAGCAGGACCAGCGAGGCAAGGCCGGTCCAGGCGTCCTTCTCCTCCGGTGAGAGCCAGAGCGCCTGGTCGGCGTGGTCTCCGTCGGGACCAGGGGTGGCGGTGGTTGCCATGCCGACACGATACCCAGCCGATAGCGGTTCATGGTTGAAGTGATTCCGTGCTACATTCGCTTCAAGAATGAAGTCATAGATGGGAGAAGACGATGACCGAGCCACAGTTCTTCGCCACGCCCGGATACGGCCCGTGGATGCTGGAGAACCGGCACTACCACCAGGCCGTCCGGATCGGTGACCGGGTCGACATCTCCGGCCAGGGCGGCTGGGACGACCAATTGACCTTCCCCGAGTCGATCGAGGAGGAGATCGTCCGGGCCTTCGACAACGTCGAGCGCACCCTGGCCACGGCCGGGGCTACCTGGCGGGACGTGGTGTCCGTGGACTCCTTCCACGTCTCGGACTCCCCCGACGTCCTCGGCGAGGTGCACGGCGAGGTCATGATCGAGCAGTTCCGCAAGCGAATGGGTGACCGATCGCCCATCTGGACCATGATCGGTGTCGCGATGCTGGCCGCGCCGAACATGCGCGTCGAAATCCGGGTAACCGCCGTCGTCGGCCGCACCTGACCGTTCACGAGCGACCCCCGACGACGCGAACCGGGTTCACCAAGTACGGCCAGCGCTGGTACAACCCCACCCAAGGCCGCTTCACCCAGCAGGACAACCTCAGCTTCATCGGCAACCCGCGCAACGGCAACCGGCATGCCTACGCCGGCTGCAACCCCGTGACGAACATCGACCCCACCGGCAAGGACTGGATCAGCACGATCGGCGAGGGACTGGGCGTCGGTCTCGCCTGCGCGAGCGGCTTCACGGTCGGCCTCTCGATTGCTCCCTTCGTAGCACCGTGGCTACCGGGTGCTGCCATTCTGCTACCGATCGCGGGATGCATCGCGAGCTACCTATCCTCAACTCTGACCGGGATTGACTTCCTGTCACCCGACCCCTCCGGCCCCAGACCGGCTGAGAGACACGGATCCTTGTCACGTCAGGAGCCATCGGTAGTGGACAGGTCCAACCAGCCATCGTTCTGGTACCAGGTCACCCTCGCTGTGGTCTGCGCAGGCGACGGAGCGCTCCTGTTCAACCTTGGGTATCGCACGCACGCGGTCGTGGCGCTGGTCGGCGCGACCATCTGGTTAGGGATGGCGGTCCGACGATTTACACCGGACAGCGAAAGGCAGGTAGGAACGTGAAAGAAGCCAGCCGTAGGACCATGCAGGTTCGCGGGGTGGTAATCCTCATCATCTCCGCGCTGATCGCTGCCGGCGCCGCCCTGCTGCTCGCCAACGCCGACGGCAACATCACCGCATACATCCTCGGCGGAGTTCTTCTCGCGATCATGCTCTATGTCATCGTCAGCGTCGTTGTGAATTGGAAGAAGGCGGTCGGAAGCTGAGGCATTGATGGCGCTGGCCGGTAGCGGCCTGCACCTCAAATGAGGCGTCTGGTCCCGGCACGTCGTCGGGCCTCCCTCAGCCGGACGTGCCTTCACGGCCCGACCCGGTGCGCGCTCATGCCGATGAGCGCGCGTCTGCATCACTGCCATGTGTCGATGGTCGAGCCCGATCGGTAGCCGCACGACATCGGCGAAGCACGTGGCAGCGCTGCGCTCGTAGGGCGGCGTGGTTCTATCGGTTGGTGAAGGCGCCTGCGCGGGCGGCGGTGGCCGCGCTGCGGGCGACAAGTTCGGGAAGGTGCGCGTCGGTTGCCGCTCGCATGAGTACCAGCTCGTGATACAGCGGAGCGGTGGCGGCGATGAGCAGCCGACGCGCATCGGTGCCGGCCGGTATCTCACCGCATTCGACGGCCCGTCGCACGATGTCGGCACAGCGGTCGTACCGGCCGGCCCAGAAGCCGCGCAGGGCCTCGGCGGCCTGCTCGGACCGGAACGACGCGGCGATCAGCGCGACGGTCACCGGGTCGGCGGTCAGTGCGGCATAAACCTCGTGGTTGACCGCGGTCAGGTCGCCTTCGAGCGAACCTGTGTCGGGTGGGCGCCATGCGTCGACGCTCGCCTCGTCCAAGATGTCGGCCAGCAGGCCACCGATATCCCGCCAGCGCCGGTACACCGTCGTGCGGTGCACCCCCGAGCGCTCGGCCACCACGTCGATGCTCAGGGAGTCGTAGCCGTGCTGCACCAGCTGTGCGAGCGCGGCGTCGAGCGCGCGGCGACGGACCGCTGCGCTGCGTCCGCCGGGCCGACGCACCCGGCCGGTCCCGGGCTCGTCGGAAAGATCGATTGTCGGTCGCGGCGACGCCATGCCACGATTTTATCGCTACAGTAGTAGCGTTTAACGAGCGGTGAGTTCCTTGACACCTGATCCCACGGCCCTTCACCCGGTGGCGGCGCATCCACGTGTGGTGTTCCTCAAGGCGCTGGTCACCTCGCCCAAGATCACCGTCGGGGACTACACGTACTACGACGATCCCGACGATGCGACCGGCTTCGAGCGGCACAACGTGCTCTACGGCTACGGACCGGAAAGGCTGATCATCGGCAAGTTCTGCGCGATAGCGGCAGGAACCCGGTTCCTGATGGCCGGCGGAGACCGCCCGGTCATGGGCCCGTCCACCTTCCCGTTCACCCTCTTCGGCGGCGAATGGGCCGAGCGGACCGTCGATGTCGTGAGCGCCATGCCCAGCCGCGGCGACACCGTCGTCGGCAACGACGTGTGGTTCGGCTACCGGGCCACTGTCATGCCGGGCGTACGCATCGGAGACGGAGCGATCATCGCGGCCGGCGCGGTGGTCGCCACCGACGTCCCGGCCTACACCATCGTCGGCGGGAATCCGGCGAGACCGATCCGGCAACGCTTCAGCGACCAAGACATCCACCGGCTGCGGCGGGCCGCGTGGTGGGACTGGCCCGCCGACCTGATCGACCAGCACTGCCGCACCCTGATGACCGGCACACCGGCCGAGATCGCACGTATCGCCATCGACAACGGACTGGAACGGGCCTCGTGACATCAGCCGTCATTCAGGAACACGCAGTGGCCGACGCCAGCGGCGGTCTGTACGCCGTCACCACCGGCCCCGACAGCGCACTGTGGTTCACGCTCGCCCACAGCGGCCAGATCGGACGCATGGTCCCCGGGGAGAGACCCACCACGTACCAACTCGACCCCGCCGGGCAGCCCACCATCATCGTCACCGGCCCCGACGGCGCACTGTGGTTCACCGAGTCTCGGGCCCACCGCATCGGCAGAATCACCACCGACGGCGAGACCACCCGATTCCCCGTCCCCAGCCGCAACGGCGGACCGTACGGCATCGCCCCCGGGCCCGACGGCGCCTTGTGGTTCACCGAGATGAACGCCGACCGCATCGGCCGGATCACCACCGACGGCGAGACCACCGATTTCCCACTGCCGGTCACCGGCGCCTACCCGTCGGCCATCACCGCCGGCACCGACGGCGGAATGTGGTTCACGATGAACCAGGCGAACGCGATCGGCCGGATCGACACGGACGGCGCCATCACGACGCACCCATTGCCGACGGAAGCCGCCGCCCCCGTAGGGATCACCGCCGGCCCCGACGACGCCGTCTGGTTCGTCGAGATCGCTGCCGGCCAGATCGGGCGGATCACCCCCGACGGCACGATCCACGAGTTTTCGCTGCCCGACCGCGCCAGCCGCCCCCACGCCATCGCCACCAGCAACAACGGCGACCTATGGTTCACCGAATGGGAAGGCAACCGGGTCGGCTCCATCACCAGGAACGGGAAGATCGAAGTCCATGATCTGCCCACCCCCCGCTCCGAGCCGCACGGCATCACCCTCGGACCCGACGGCGCCCTCTGGGCAGCGCTGGAGAACGGCACCCTGGCCCGCATCACCACCCCTGGTCGCTAATGGCGGCTGCGTCCCAATTGACCGCTCGGGCTGCAAATCCCATGATCGTCCGTACGCATCTGCCGCGTGACGTGCGCGCTTCCTCGTTGCCGTAGTCAGTCGTGGCCAGGCGGCTGAGTGCTGCGGCGCAATGGGCGGGTGATGGCAATGATCATCCTTAGCCAGAGTGGGAGCCGGCCGGAAGTGTCGTCGCCACTCCAGCCGGTGAGGTTGCTTCCGGACTCGTAGCTGACCGGTGACTCATGACGCCATGGCAAGCCGGTGCTGCGCTCGTACGCATGGGACGCGACGAAGAGAAGTGGTTCTGCCTCGCGCCGTGCGAAACGCCGAAGCTTGTGCGGATCGGCGAGCACTTCTTCGTAGGCCGCTCGTCCGGAGACGACTACGGCACAGCGGACGTAGAGGAACCAGTCGCCCCTGGCTCGGGCGGCACGGGCGTGAGCGTGTGTGTCCAGGCCGTGCAGCAGGGCGGCCAGGTGATCCTCGAATGCCTGGATGTCCGGCACCGACAGCGTTGCCAACTCGGCGGTCAGCCTGTCGAAGCCATCGTCGTCCGGCTGCGGCCCCATGGATTCGACCAGACGCCAGAACTCTTCCCGCTCCATCGCGAGATCCTCTCAGAAGCGGGTCACATACTTCTTCCAGGCTCGGTAGAAAGAGCAGGTCAACTGAGGTCCCGTCGCGGCTACGGCTCGTCGCATTGGGCCACGGGCGACGCCCATCCCTCGACGTGGTCAGGTGCGCACATCTGCCGCCACCCGTGCGCGTCACCCAACCTGAGCCACCATCCCTCGCGGGCATCCCAGGCGGCGTTAGTCCGGATCCTCGCATAGGACGCCGACGCTTGCGATCTCCCCGCGACGAACGAGCTCTCGGATCGCTGCGGTCATGGCTGGCACGCCCGGTTCCGGCACGATCAACTGGTCAACGGCCCAGAAGTAGCTGCCGCTCGCTACTTCACCGGTCTCCTTCCATCTCCCCAGCAGGCGGCGGACCTCCTCGACGGTGAAGATGCTCAACGCCCAAGTGCGGCCATCAGGAAGATCGACGAAGGCATCCACATTGGCTACAGACTCCTCTGTGTCCGTGTGGGGATCGAGAAAGAACCGTGCCACGAAGGTCGGTTCCTCGATGGTCACGTACGGATAGATGGTGTCCATGAGCGCTCATCATGCCGCACGTGAACGGCCCGGTCGGGATCTTGTCCGCATCCGCTTCTGCCGCGACAAGTGCATCGGGCGTGGGATCGGCGGTCTAGCATCGAGCGGTGAATTCGTCCCTTGACACCTTGCCGAAGATCGGCACACCCGCGACGCGGGCGCTGGACGCCGCCGGCTACACCGCGCTACGCCAGCTCGCGGGTGTGCCGCGCGCCGAGCTTGCCGGGTTGCACGGCATGGGGCCGAAAGCACTGGACATCATCGAGGCCGCCCTCGAACAGCACAATCTTGGGCTGAGCTGACGACGGCCTGACGCGACGTGCTAACAACTCCTAACTGAATGAGGTTGGGCGTTACCGCAGGGACGTGAGGATTGTTCGAGACTGCTTCACGTAGTCAAGAAGGCGGCCCAGCCGAAGCCGGGCCGCGCGCACACGCTCAAGGCCTACGGCCCCGGGCGCACGCCTAGCAATACCGAACACACGCCCGCACGCAGAGAGATAAGCGCCCGCCATGGCGGGAAGCCCGGGATCACTGCCGCAACAGGCGCAGCAATCCCGGACCACATCGACCAGGGTTAGAGCGTCGCGATCCGGACTCCCCCTACCTCTGTCTGAGCGTGAGGGTTGCCCAGACCCGGCTGGTGCCGATCGGGTCGATCGTGCGCGGGTTCACCGGCACGTCGAGCACGACCAGGTGCGCGCCCTCGTTCTCGCCCCGGCCCGGGCGAGATCAGGTCCCGTACCGCGTGCTCGCCCTGACTGTCGTCGCCACCGGGCTCCGGTGCTCCCAGCAGCCCGCCCGGCGACCTCGGCCGGAAAAGGGCCGCCCTGCCACTCGATCTCCCAGGTCCGGCAGCCGCTACCGGGCCACCAGTCGAGACGGGTCGCGCCGTTGAGCGGCGAGCTTCCCCGAGCCTCGTTCGTAATGATTCAGCGCAGCGCGGCGGCCACGGTGGCGATGCCCTCCTCGATGGCCGAGGCGGAGTTGGCCGCGTAGCCGAGGACCAGGCCGGGTGGGTACGGCCGGCGGCAGTGCCAGGACAACGGCTGCACCTTCACCCCACGGGCGAGAGTCGCCGCCGCCAACTCGGTGTCCACCACGTTGCCGTCCAAAGTGACCGTCAGGTGCAGCCCGGCCGCTGCCCCGTGCACGGTCGCCCTGGGCAGGTGACGTGCCAGGGCGGCGATCATCGCGTCCCGGCGGCGTACGTGCCGGCGGCGCAGCAGCCGCAGTTGCCGTTCCAGCGCCCCTGAGGTGATCAGCTCGGCGAGGACCAGTTGCGGCAGAATCGCGTTGCCCAGGTCGGCGTTGCGTTTGGCGGCCACCACGGGGTTCCGGTACCGGCGGGGCACCAGCAGCCAGCCGATCCGCAGCGCCGGGGCGAGCAGCTTCGACACGCTGCCGGCGTAGCAGACCCGCTCCGGCAGGGTGGCCCGGAGCGCGGGCACCGGCGGGCGGTCGTAGCGGTGCTCGGCGTCGTAGTCGTCCTCGATGACCAGACCGCCGCTGCGGGCCCAGTCGGCGAGCCGGCGGCGCCGCTCGCCGTCGAGCACCACACCGGTCGGGAACTGGTGCGCGGGGGTGAGCATCACCGCGGGTGCCCCGCTGGCGGCCAGTTCGTCCACCCGCAGTCCGGCGGCGTCGACCGGGATCGGCACCGTGTCGAGCCGCCAGTTGTCGAGGTGTTGCCGGACGCCGAGGGAGCCGGGATCTTCCACGCCGACCGTGGTGATGCCGTCGTCCGGCAGCACCTGGGCGAGCAGGCCGAGCGCCTGCGACACCCCGGTGGTGACGATCACCTCGGCCGGGTCGACGCTGATCCCCCGGTTGAGGGCCAGCCACCCGGCGACGGCGCGGCGCAGCGTCGGCGTCCCGCACGGGTCGCCGTAGCCGAGGTCCGATGCGGCCAGCCGCCCCAGCACCACCTTCTCGGCCCGCAGCCAGGCCGCGCGGGGAAACGCCGCCAGATCGGGTACGCCGGGTGTCAGGTCGATCCGCGCCGGGGCGGTACGTACCGCGTCGAAGGCGTCCGGGCCGGGTACCTGCGGGAACAGGACGGTGTCGTTCGACGATCGGACACCGGGTGTCCCCGAGGTCCGCCCACCGCGCCCCGTCCCGGCGCCCGGCGGCGCCGCGACGGGGGTGGCGACCACCACGGTCCCGGCACGGCCCCGGCCGGCGAGGTGCCCGTCCTCCACCAGGCGCTGGTACGCCTCGACCACCACCCCCCGCGACACCCCGAGGTCGGCGGCGAGTACCCGGGTGGCGGGCAGCCTGGCGCCGACCGGTACCACCCCGTCGCCGATCGCCCGGCGTAGCCGGTGGGCAAGCCAGGCCGCCCGCCCACCCGCCGGAGCCTGCCCGATGTCGAGGTGCAGGAAGTCCGACCCGGCGTTGACCGGGGGCCCCGCCACGACCGGAGGCGTGACCTTCCTTTCGGTTATGGACCCGTCGGGTGGGGCTGTTTTGGCACTGTCCATCGGACCATTCTGGCGGCAGGGTTGCCGGTGTGCCATCACCGGACCAGGGAGCAACCTCGTGACCATCGCGTTCCTGTTGACCACGCTCGTCGTGGTCGTCACCCCGGGCGCCGGGGTGCTGTTCACGCTCTCCGCCGGGCTGACCGGCGGGCGCCGGGCCGCCCTGGTCGCCGCGCTGGGCGGCACGCTGGGCACGGTGCCGCACCTGGTGGCGGCCGTGACCGGGCTCGCCGCGCTGCTGCACTCCAGTGCGCTCGCCTTCGACCTGGTCAAGTACCTGGGCGTGGGCTACCTGCTCTGGCTGGCCTTCGCCACGCTGCGGGACCGGGGTGCGATCACCGTGGACGACACCTCCCCCACCCGTCCGGCGGGCAAGGTCATCGTCTCGGCGGTGCTGATGAACCTGCTCAATCCGAAGTTGACGATCTTCTTTGTGGCGTTCCTGCCGCAGTTCGTCCACCCGGAGACGCCGGGCGCCCTCGGCCGGATGCTCGGGCTCGGCGCGGTGTTCACCGCCACCACGCTGGTGGTCTTCGTCGGCTACGGCCTGGGCGCCGCCGCCGTACGCCGACGAGTGCTCGACCGCCCCCGGGTGGCCGACTGGTTGCGCCGGTGCTTCGCCGGGTCGTTCCTGGCGCTGGGCCTGCTGCTGGCCCGCGCCGAGGCGTGAGGAGTCGAGGCGTGTACTTCCAGCACTCTCCCGAGGTCCGGGCCGAGCATCCGCCACTGGTCGCCGGTGTGCTGTACGCCGAGGGCGTCGCCGGTGAGCCGCGAGCCGAACTGCCGCTGGCCGACCTGCTGGCGCAGGCCCGGCAGCGGCTCGCCGCCGGCAGCGAAGCGGGTCTTGCGGAGATCCAGGCGTGGCGTCGGGCATTCGCCCGGATGGGGCTGGCTCCGACCAGGTACCGCTGCGCGTCGGAGTCCCTGCTGCGGCGGCTGCGTACCACCGGTGACCTGCCCCGGGTGCACCCGCTCGTCGACCTCGGCAACGCCGTCTCGGCCGCGTACGCGATCCCGGTCGGAATCCTCGACGTGGATCGCGTCGGCGGTGGCATCGAGGTACGGCACGCCCGGGGCGACGAGCGCTACCTGACCTTGAGCGGTGCCGAGGAGCGGCCCGACCCCGGCGAGGTGATCTTCGCCGACCCGCACGGGCGGGCCCACGCCAGACGCTGGACCAACAGGCAGAGCGGCTGGTCGGCGGTGCGCGAGGAGACCTCCGCCGTGCTGGTGGTCGTCGAGGCGATGCACGTTTCGGCCGCCACGGACGTACCGCGCCTGCTGGGCACACTCGCCGCCGAACTGGACCGGGCGTGGGAGGTGCCCTCGAGGACGGCCCTGCTGACCCCGACCGCCCCGGATTTCCGCCTCGACCGTCCGGCCCCTTCGGATGGCGGCTGAGTCCGCAGTGGTTGCGGCCCGAGTCCGGCGCATGACGTGAAGCAGCGGGCGGGCGTAATCGGGCCGACCAGGCGGTCTCGCCCACAGTAGCCGACCAGGTGCCGCAAGCGCTGCACGATGCATGGACCGTCGGGGTGTCGCCGCGTCGATCCTGACCTGCGAATGCCGCTGCCCGAAGAGCCAACATCAGATTGCCGTAGAGCCGGGAGAGCGCCGGCCGCGCCTACTGTGGGCTGGTGGCCAACTGTCGATCATCGTCGCGCTCGGACTGTTCGCATCCGGGCAGACGATCGCCGCCCGTCGCTGGTGGCACACCGCACAACGGATCGCCGATGAGTCCGGAGATCGGGAAGCAGGATGTGTTCGAGGTCGCGTAGGGATTCGACGGAATCATCGAGGGACTCGTCGGGTCCGACGACGAAATCCTGGAGTCCCGCAAGCATCGACTCGAGCCGCTCGTGCCAGTCGTCGAGCTTCGCTTCGGTCACGTCGTGCACGAGGGTCACCGTAGCAATGAAGCGATGCCCGACACCTTGCTGATCAACGCGGCAAGCGGCAACAAGACGCTCTGTTCCACCCTCGCCGACCTGGAGGGCAGGCAGGTTGGCTTCCAGACCCTCTTCCGGCTGCGACCCCACCGCTTCGACATCTCACTGCGGGAACACAAAGAGATCCTCCGCCACCTGCGGGCCCGCGACGCTGCCGCTGCCAGCGAGACGGCACTACGGCACAAGCTCGGTGCCTCGGCGGAGTTGGTGGCCTTCTTCCAGGAGCACAGCCCTCAGCCGACAAAGGAGGACGTGGCCACATGACATCCCGCCGCTACTCGATCGCGGTCATCGCCGGTGACGGCATCGGTCAGGAGGTCGTGCCTGCCGCGATCACCTGCCTCGACGCCGTCGCCGCACGCCACGGCTGCTCCTTCGGCTGGTCGGACCTGCCGTGGGGCTCCGAATACTATCGCCAGCACGGTCGCATGATGCCGACCGACGGCATCGACCAACTCCGCAGCCACGACGCCATCTTCCTCGGCGCGGTCGGCGACCCACAGATTCCCGACACCGAGACGCTGTGGGGGCTGCTCATCCCGATCCGACGGCACTTCGACCAGTACGTCAACCTGCAGCCGGTGCGGTCCCTGTCCAGTGTTCCCACTGCAGTGGTCGACGGCGACGGAATCGACCTGATAATCGTGCGGGAAAACGTCGAAGGCGAGTACAGCACCGTCGGCGGCCGGATCTATCCCGGCGACGAACGCGAGGCCGCCGTCCAACAGGCGGTCTTCACCCGGACCGGAGTGCAACGGGTCGCCCGCTTCGCCGCGAACCTGACAGATGGCCTTGATCGCCATCCGCTCCGCCCGGTGCAACCGACGGATCTCCGCCCAGTCCTCCACGCTCAGCACCTCCCGATGCTTCCGGAAGGGGTCAAAATTCAACCGGAACCACGGGGTCAGTTTTCAGGCGGAGCCGACACCCGGCAGCGCTTACCCAGAGTGGCTCGACGGACGGGTCACCGACCTCGACCCAGGCCAGGCAACCCTCCGCGCCGAACGCGCGTATCGCGGCCAGGCCCGAACTCGATGTCGTCGCTCGGCGGTCTGTCGTCGATCTCTGCCATCGCGAGTTCGATCCGTTCCGCGCGAATCCGCACGTCGCGTCGCTCGCGTCGTGCCGCGACCTCATCGCTCGGCTGACGCGGACGCCCTCGCCCCTTAGCACTCATAGCGAGTAAGCCTCGCAACTCGCAGGCATCACCTCAAGAGTCAACCGGCCAACACGCAGACGTCCGGGTCGATCCACCGTCCGCCCCGCGTGCAGGGCGGCGACGACCGAGGTGATGTGGGTCGGTTCGGCGGACTTGCTGGCGAAGCCCTGGAATCATCGCCCGTCCTCCTTCGAAGTGCTCGTGCCACGTCGACCCGAGCGGGTGGGAAGGACCGCAGCGGTCAGCAACCGGGCATCGGTCGATTCGCCGGCCAGCTCGCCTGCGTCCACCCCCCGTTGCCGCAGTGTAGAGAGTCCCCTGAGCCTGCCGGCTTCGGTCGCCGGTTTCTGTTCATCAACCCGGGTGGGTGTCGGCCACCCGTGCCGCGAGAACGAACCCACCCGATCCCGAGGAACATGAATTCGCACCGCTCTGTCTGCACCCGTCATCAGCCCGTGCCCGTCAGGCACGTTGACCCGCCGACCTGGCCCCGCAACACCCCGCTGGTGGTGCCCGGCATAGATCGCGAGTACCGCGCCCGAGCAGGGCGTCGGCGACGGTGTCGCCGATGGTCGAGTCGACGAACTCCGCGGACCAGGCCGGACGACCGATCCGGCTACTTCGACAGGCGCTTCTCGCCCGGGAGCCCGCCGATCCGGCTGTGGGATCACCCATAGTCGTCGAACCTTCACAACCGGCCCCGACTCCCCGATCCTTCATGCGTGACGATCGATCGCACCACGCTCGCCGCGGCCCTGGCCGTCGCGATGCTCGTACCGCCGTGGGTGGCGACCCCGGCCTCCGCCGCCGGGGCCCGCCCCCCGACCCGGACGTTACCCCCGGCCGCGACGGCCGCCCCACCCGGCCAGCCGGACCTGGGAGTGGCCAACCGGTTCGTCGCCGGGGAAGGGCTGCCCGACTGGTCCCGAGCCGGATACCTGGGCGGTCAGGTCCCGTCCGCCGGGTACGTCACCGGGGCGGCCCCCTGCCGCATCGAACCGGCCCGACTAGCCAGCCAGTTCGGGGTGGTCCCCGACGACGGGGTGGACGACAGCGCCGGCCTGCAACAGGCCATCGACACGATCCGCTCGGACTGCTCCCCCACCGCCAGCCACTACCGGCTCTCCCTGATCGAGCTACCCGCCGGGCGGCTCGACGTCTCCCGGCAGATCTCCGTCGACGCGAGCTTCCTGCTGCTCAAGGGGCAGGGCTCCGGCACCGAAGGCACCCGAGTGGTGTTCCGCCCCGACACCAACACCCGGTACGACACCCTCAGCTCCGACGGCAGCCGCTGGGAACCGACCACCATGACCTGGGGCAGCGGCAACGACACCGGTCGGGGCGGCTGGATCTGGCCGGGCCGGGCCCTGTTCAAGGTGCAGAACCGGGAGGTGGCCACCCGGTACGCCGACGAGTGGCAGTCCGCCCCGGCCAACCGCAAGGACCTCTTCGAGGGCTCGGTCAACCAGCACTGGGTCTCCGGGGTCCGGGTCGCCGCCCGCTCCACCGACCCCGGGTTCTCCGCCCGGGCCGGGCAGAGCGTGATCCAGCTGGTGAGCAACGCCGACATGGGCAAGTTCAGCCTGGGCGGGCACGTCTGGGTGGGAGCGGCCAACAGCATCAAGTTCTACGAGGAGCAGGGGCTCAGCTACGCCGAGCACGGCAGCATGTTCGAGAACCTGCACATGCGCCAGCAGATGTTCCGGGTGGTCGGCGTCTCCGGCAGCGCGAAGACCATCACCCTGGACCGGCCCCTGGAGTTCGACCTACCGGTGGACTCGGTCTCCGACGGCTCCGCCCCGCTACTGACCGAGACCCCCTTCCAGAGCAAGGTAACCCCCCTGAAGGTGGTCGAGGGGGTCGGGTTCGAGGACTTCGCCTTCACCCAGGACATGACCGGGCTGCCCAAGGTCGGCGGCGGCAGCTACGCCCTCTCCCCCGCCGACGCGGTGCACAACTACGGCAACCTGGCGCCCGAGTACGCCATGCACGGCGTCCTGTTCAAGTGGGCGGCCAACAGTTGGGCCCGGGGCCTCAACGGCACCATGACCGGCTCCCACCCCCTGGTCACCGAGGTCGCCCGGAACCTACACATCGAGGGGAACACCTTCGACGGGGCCTGGAACAAGGGCAAGGGCGGCAACGGGTACCTGCGCGGCAGCCGGGTCTGGGACTCCCTGTACGCGTACAACACCAGCCGCAACCTGCGGCACTTCACCTTCCAGTGGTCGGCCAGCCGGAACGTCGCCTTCCGCAACGACCTGGACTCCGACCTCAACCTGCACGGCGGCTGGGAACGGTACAACCTCTTCGAGGGCAACACCGTGCGGGTGCCCTACGAGCACCGCTCCGGCAGCTGCACCGCCAACTGCGGCGGGGAGGGGGGTGAACTCGACGACGGCACCTGGTACCCGATCTGGTGGGGGGCCGGGCCGAAGGCGATCAAGTGGTCGGGCTCCACCGGGCCGCAGAACGTCTTCCACGGCAACACCCTGACCAAGCAGGCCACCCCCGGGGGGCCCTTCGCGCCCTACACCCCCTACTCGGCGCAGAGCCCCGGGGTGCCCGCCGACGCGGTGCACCAGTTCGGCTCGGACTCGGCGCACCCCGCCCGGTTCCGGCACCTGAGCCAGTCCGGCGCGGTCATCCCCGACTGGTCCGGCCGGGAGACCCTGGACTACTCCGGGGGCCAGGGGGTGGTCCGGCTGGCGGACGCCCGCCGCCCCTCCCTGTTCCTGCGCGACGCCGGGCAGCTCGACCCCCGCCAGGACGAGGCCCACCGGGCGGCCACCTGGAACATGCAGGGCGCCGGGTCGAACGCCGGCGGCTCGTACGACAACAAGTACACCAGCGGCCTGCTGCCCCTGCTGCGCGACGCTGAGGTGGTGGCGTTGCAGGAGGCCGGCACCCCGCCGGGGGGAGCGACCCACCTCGCCGACCACCCGCAGAACGACTTCGTGCGCCAGAGCCCGCAGGGCCTCGTCGCCCCCGACGTCATGGAGTACAGATACGGCGGCACGGTCACCCGCCCCGGGGGGTACCTCTACTGGCTGCACACCGACACCAGCCAGGTCAACGAGGGCCGGGTGAACATGGCGATCGCCACCCGGCACCAGGTCGACCCGGCGGGGATCGTCGTGGTGGCCAGCCCGCTGGGGGGACGCCCCGCCCTGGGGGTCACCATCGGCGGGACGGTCTTCTTCAGCCTGCACGGATTCTCCGGCGGCGGCAACGACGTGCCGGGGCTGCTGGAAGCCATCCGGGTCCGGATGCTGACCGCCGGGCCGAACAACACCCCCCGGGACTGGGTGGCGATGGGGGACTTCAACCGACACCCAGACACCCTCGCCGCCGTGCTGGACGCGGCCCACTTCGCGGTCCACACCCCCGCGGCTGCGACCCACCCCAGCACGAACCCGACCGCACTGCTGGACTACGCGGTGGTACCCCGAGGGGTGGGGGCGCCCCGGGTCACGGGCAGCACGGTAGTGACCGAGATCCGCACCTCCGACCACCTGCCGGTGCGGTTCGACCTGGTGCTCCAGGCCGCCGCCGAGCCCCCGCCCCCGGTGGCCGAGCCCCCCTCCGGGCAGGGGATCCTGCTGCGCAGCGCGGACACCACCAACGTCATCGACATCGCCCGCAACGGCACCAGCAACTTCCTGGTGGACGCCCCGTACCACAGCGGCTTCCAGCAGAGTTGGTCCCTCATCCGCAGCGGGGAGCACCCCGGGTACTACCAGATCATGAACGTGCTGACCGGCAGCCTGATGGGGCAGGCGGAGGGGGCCCGGGACGGCTGGGTGGTCCAGTGGCACCAGGAGGCCCTGGACCAACTGTGGTGGCCCGATCCGCAGGAGGACGGCACCTGGACCCTGCGTAACCGGGTCACCGACCAACTGCTGACCGTCGTACCGGAGCTGGGGCTGCTCGCTGGCCGGGACCCCGACGGGTCGGCCCGGCAACGCTTCTTCCTCCAGTCCGAGGCCGAGATGACCGACCTACAGGAGATCACCCACTACCCGGTGGAGGGCACCCACGACCTAGTCGCCGACGTCTCCGGGGAGAGCACCAGCGTCGGCACCCCGATCATCCTGTACCAGGAGACCGACGGCCCCAACCAGCGGTTCACCCGGATCCCCGCCGGGTCCACCGGGGACACCCCCTGTTACTACCTTGTCAACGGCGGCCGGTACCTCAGTTCCTCGGCGACCGGGAACGCCACCTTCGGGGCGGGGGTGACCCTGGAGGACTTCCGCCCGGACACCGACGAGTACCTGTGGTGCGTGCGGCAGCAGGGGGCCTCCTTCACCCTGGCCAACCGGACCGAGGTCAACGGGGTGCCGACCGACCTGTACCTCACCGAGCACGGGTACGGCCAGCAGCTCACCGTCGACCCCTCCGGCCCGGGACCGATCCAGACCTGGGTCTGGGAGGCGGCCACCAGCTGATCCCCTCCCGGCCGGGCCTCCACGACGGGGACCCGGCCGGGGTGGGCTCGTCCGCCCGGCGACCGTCCCCGTCCGACAGGTAACCCGCCGACGTTGACGCACAGCGCGGCGACGAACTGCCGGGCTCCGCCGATCCACCGCCAGTCCCCCAGACAGCCGCCGACGAGGTGGTGAAGCTGATGCCGCCCCTGACCACGACGGATGAGGAACTGGCCGAGGGCCTGGACATTCACCGCGTGACTGAAACTGTCATCTACCGGTGCAGCAGACTCGTGTCGCGAGGCAGGATCGACGTACGCGCGGATCGTCCTCTCGAGCAGCGGCACGCGCGTGAGCCAGGTGACCCGTCGGAGGACGACCTGCCGACGGCGAGCACGTCGTCTTGGCTGCCGTCGGTACCCATTACGACCTCCCCCTCGGACCGTCTCCGCTTGGAGTCAGCGCAGTTCGTGGCGCGACCGCCAGGAGAATCAGCAGGGCAGTCGGTTGGCCACCTCCAGCAGACACGGATCGAAGGTGATGTCGACGTCCGGGGCGGTCGGCGCGCCTGGCATCGGCGTCTGCGACGCCGGCTCGTTCACCACGTACCCGTGGAAGGTCCACGCCTTGATCCGGCCGTCCGGGCTCTCCACCAGGTAGTCGGCCCGACGGTCGCCGTTCAGGTCGGCGAACCGGACCTGCGGGCCGCTCGCCCCGACCCCGGAGGCGACCAGTCCGTCGAAACGCCAGGTGAAGCGGTTGTTGCCGTACGCGTTGAGCCAGGCCCAGGCCCGTCCGGCGGCGTCGACCAGTAGGTAGTCGGCCCGGAGGTCACCGTTGAGGTCCGTCAGGTGGATCTCGTCGCGCACCGGGTGCGGGCCCGGCGCGATCGACCCGGCGTAGTCCCAGCCCCACCCGGATGCGGTACGCCTGTTGAGCCAGGCCCTCACTCCGCCGTCGTCGCCGAGGACGAGGTAGTCGTCCTTGCGATCACCGTCCATGTCGGCGAACCGCACCTGTTCCTTCGGTGCCTGGACACCCGGGGCGATGACACCGACGTAGTTCCATCCGAAGCCGCTGTCCGGGGTGTACCTGTTGAGCCATGCCCGGGTCGCGCCGTTGTCGTCGAGGACGAGGTAGTCGTCCTTGCCGTCGCCGTCCACGTCGGCAAACCGGACCCGGTCCCGGCCCGGAGTGGTGCCGGTGGTGATCGCTCCCGCGTAGTCCCAGCCGTAACCGCCGCCCTGGCCTACCCGGTTGACCCAGGCGGCGACGCTGCCGTCCGCGCGGATCGCCACCCAGTCCGCTCGGCCGTCGCCGGTCAGGTCGACCATGCCGCTGCGGGTCGTGGGATCCGGGTTGCGGCCGATCACGCCCTGCCAGTCCCACACGTCCGGGCGGCCGTACCTGTCGTTGAGCGCGGCGGCGGCCCGGCCGGCGGAGTCGACCAACAGGTAGTCGTCCTTGCCGTCGCCGTTGATGTCGGCGAACCTGACCTGGTCGCGGTTCGCGCCGGCGGCGGTCAGGGTACGGCCGTGGTTCTGCCACACGATGCTCGGGGGCCGGGTTCCCGGTGCCTGGACGGTCAGGGCGGGAAGCGTGTTCAACCAGACGTTGACGTGCCCCTCGTCGTGCACGACCAGGTAATCGTCGCGGGCGTCGCCGTTGACGTCGGCGAACCGGACCCGGTCCCGGGTCGCGTTCACGCCGCTGGCCACCTGCCCCATCGAAGACCACCCGTACGCACCGGCGGTCGAGTACGCGTTGGCGTACGCGGTGACCCGGCCCTGATCGTCGACGACCAGGTAGTCGTCCTTGCCGTCGCCGGTCATGTCGGCGAACCGCACCTGGTCGCGGGTGGCGCCGACGCCGGTGGCGATCACCCCGGCGTACGACCAGCCGAACCCGCCCGCCGGGGTGAACTGGTTGATCCACGCCGACACCCGGCCGGTGCCGTCCACCACGAGGTAGTCGTCGAGTGCGTCCCCGTCGACGTCGGCGAACCTGACGTTCTCCGGAACCGCCCCCACCCCGGTCGCAACCGTCCCGCGATACTTCCAGCCGTACCCGCCACCGAGGGTGTGCGCGTTGGTCCACGCCTTGACCCTGGCCTGATCGTCGAGCACCAGGTAGTCGTCCAGGCCGTCCCCGTCGACGTCCGCGAACTGCACCCGGTTGCGGGGCGCGCCGACGCCCGGGGCGACGATGCCCTCCCAGCGCCACCCGGTACCGGACGCAGTGCTGCCGTCCGAGATCGAGTCGGGCGCCTTGCCGACCTCACCCGCGCACGCGTCGGCTCTCCCACCGACCGGGTCGACGATGGTGCCGGCGGCGCGGGCGGCCCGGACGGCGCCGAGGAACGCGTCAGCCATCTTGCGGTAGCCGTCGGCGTTCGGGTGGACCGAGTCGGTCAGGTCGTCCCGCGTCACGGCGCTCATGTCGACCACTCGGACCCGCTTGCCGGCGGCTGCGTGCTTGGCGACGATGCCGGGAATCGCCCGGTTGTACGCCTGCACCTGGCTATTGGTGCCCGCGTTGTACGCCGGCACGAGCTGCGCCACCAGCAGCGTGGTCTCCGGGGCCAACCTGACGATCTTGCCGATCAGGGCGTCCAGCCGAGCCGGAGCGCCGGCCACCTCGAAGTTGCGCGACATGTCGTTGGTGCCGATGTGCAGCAGCACCACGTTCGGCCGGTAGCGCGGGATCGCACACTCCACCAGCCGATCGATCTGGTCGATCCGCCAGCCCGGATGGCCCTCGTGGTTCTTGTCCGGCAGGGTCCCCGAACTCTGCGAGCCGACGAGGTCGAGCACCGCGTCGTCCTTCAGCCCGTCGAAGAGGCGTGCGCGATATCCCGTACCGTCCGGGTTGTCGACACCGACGCCGTAGGTGATCGAGTCACCGAGCGGCATCACCCGCAACGCGGCCAGCCCCCGCGGGACCGCCGGGACCGGCGGAGCGGACCTGATGAACTTGTCATACAGCGCTTTGTAGACGGAGCCGAGGTACGTCCTGCACAACGGGCAGACCCGGCCGACACCACTCGCCATCCGGTCGATGACGACCACGACCTGTCGGAAGAACTCCCCCTCATCGTTCACCACCTGGCCGACAAGCCTCCACTCCCACAGGCCGGCAACCCCGGCGGCGACGAGCACGGCAAGGACATCAGCGCCCCAGGCGTGCAGGTCGTTGATCAGGCCGGTCCTCGCGTTCTCCGCAGTACGACTGATGAAGTTGGACAGTGCCTCGCCGAAGGCGGCACAGGTGGCCACCACGACCGGGTCAGAAGCGAGGTGCCCCCGGTTGACGCGGTAGTCGAGGCAGGCTGCCTCCAGGAAGACCCGCAGGACAGTACCGACGATCGACATTCCGGCCGACGCCCACTCTCCTCCGTTCGCGTCCGGTGGCGTGGTGTCCCTGATCTCGATCGTGGTCGTGTCCGTGCCCTGATGGAGCTCGATCTCCACCTTCTTCGGCAGCTTGCCGTCCGGGTTCGCGTTGTACTTCTTCCTCAGGCCGCACAAGATGAGCTCATCGGCGGTCTTGTCGGCGATACTGCCGACATCACATGTCAGGTCCCGCTTGACCAGCTCGTCCGGGTCGAGCGGCATGTCGTCGGCATCGAGGTCGTAGTAGCGGGCGGGGTAGGCGCTCGCGAGCGCCCGCTCGACAAAGTGTTCCTGCTCGGCCGGGTAGCGGACGTCGAATCGCCAGGTGAAGTCAGCGGCGGCACGCGCCGGAACCACGACGGCGACCGGGGCCAGCACCACGGCGAGAAGCGCACTCAACACGCTGCGGACAAATAGGGGGATTTTGGTTTTCATCGGACTTCCTGTCTGTGGAAAGGGGCGCGACTGGGCCGCGGACGTCGGTGGCGCCCGTCAAGCGACTCGGGTGTGGGGCTAGTCGACCGGGGCAGCGGTGGCCGGACTGGCCAGCGCGACGACCGCGACCGCGGTGCTGTCCTGCACCAGCAGGACGCGGGTGGTGTGCTGTTCGGTGCCGGCGTCGGCCTCGGTGGCCCAGACCTTCAGCGCGGTCTGCGACGCGTCGGGCAGCGAGATCTGATTGTCCCTGGTGTCCACGACGACGGTGCCCTTCGGGCCGTCCAGCGCCGCGCACATCGCGGTGTTGTTCGCCTCGACGTACCACGCGTCGGTGCCGCACGGCAGGCCGAAACCGCCGAACCAGCCGTCGGTCTGGCCGCGCTCGGCCGGCGTGCTCAGCTCGTCACTGATCAGATAGACGTCGACGGTCGAGGCGCCTTCCGACAGCTGGGCGGGCCCGACCGGCCAGCCGATCCAGGCCACGAACGCGGCGACGAGCAAGGCGACCGAGACCGGCGCCCAGATCACGAGGGGGTTGACGCGGGTTCTGGTGGTCATGACACATTCCTCTTCCGGCGAGACGCGGGGTAGGTTTCTCCTGGTCAGAGGCCGTTCTCATCGACCTCGTCGATGGGAATGACACTACGGACGCCCCGCCGGACAGCCATCCGACCACGGTCCTCATCCTGTGTGGTACCGCGGTACCACACGACTCAGACGAGCCCGTTCGTGTGCGCCCAGATCACCGCGTGCACCCGGTCGCGGGCCCCGAGTTTGGCCAGCACCCGGCCGACATGGGTCTTCACCGTCGACTCGGACAGGAACAACTCCCCGGCGATCTCAGGGTTGGACAGTCCACGGCCGATCGCGACCAGCACCTCGCGCTCCCGGGCGGTCAGCTCCTCCAGCAGGCTCGTACCCGCCGGGTCGGGGGCCCGCCCGCCCTGGTAGTGGTCGAGCAGGGCGCGGGTGATCCGGGGCGAGACCACCGCCGCGCCGGCTGCGACGGTGCGGACCGCGTCGATCAGGTCGGCCGAGGGCGCGTCCTTGAGCAGGAAGCCGCTGGCCCCGGCGCGCAGGCCGGTGAACGCGTACTCGTCCAGGTCGAAGGTGGTCAGGATGAGGACCCGGGTGCCGGGACAGTTGGCGACGATGTCCCGCGTCGCCTCGATCCCGTCCCTGATCGGCATCCGGACGTCCATCAGCACCACGTCGGGGCGGCGTTCCCGGGCCAGCAGGGCACCGGCCCGGCCGTCGCCGGCCTCACCGACGACACGCAGGCCGGGTGCCGCGCCGAGGACCATGGCCATGCCCTCGCGCAGCAGTTCCTGATCGTCCACGAGCAGCAGGGTTATCTCAGACATCGGCGCCTTCTGCGGGATGGGGCAGGTCTACTCGTACGGTCCACCCGACCACCTGACGGCCGGCTTCGACGGTGCCGCCGTACATGGCGACTCGTTCGCGCATCGCGTTCAGACCCTGCTCGCTGCCGACCGACGGGGCCGGCGTGGTGCCCCGGCCGTCGTCGGCGACCATGATCCGGATCGGGTCGTCGCCGTAGTCCAGGTCGACCAGGACGTCGGTGGGCCTGTCGGCGTAGCGCAGCGCGTTGGTCAGCGACTCCTGCACGACCCGGAACACCACCCGCTGCAGACCCGGTGAGGACGGATCCGGCCCGTGGCGGCGCAGGGTCACCGGCAGGCCGGCGATCCGGAACGTCTCGATCAGGCTCTCCAGGTCACCAGGAGTGTCCGGGGTGTCGTCGCGCAGCACGCCGAGCAGCCGGCGCATGTCGGTCATCGCCTCCCGGCCCAGGGCAGCGACCCGCTGCACGGCCTTGCGGGAACGCTCCGGGTCGGTGTCGGCGACCGCGGTCGCGCCGTCGGCCAGGCGGACCATGATGGTCAGATTGTGGGCGACGATGTCGTGCATGTCGTGGGCGATCCGCACGCGCTCGCGGGCGGCGGCCAGCTTGCCCTCCTGCTCCTTCTCACGGGCCAGCCGAGCGGCCCGGTCCTCCAGCGACCGCACGTGCCGGCGGCGGGTGGCGACGGTCGCGCCGACCAGCACCGGAATGATCACCGCGAGGCCGTAGAGGCCGATGAAGGGGCCGAGCCCGTAGCGGCCCTCGTGCTGGAAGGTGACCACCCCGAGCACGGCCACCGAGAGCACCGCGCCGATCGTCGCGGCCTGCAACGAGCGGTGTACCACCAGCGCATACATCACCACGGCGAACGCGATCAGCTGGGTGTCGCCGGACAGGACGTCGCCGGTCACGGTCACCGCCAGCACCGCCCACGGCCACGACCGCCGCCAGATCAGCGCCAGCGAGATCACCGTGTTGACGGCCACCGCCCACCAGCTGGCCCAGGTCATGTCGCCGGTCAGCATGTCGAAGTCGAGGCCGGCCGTGAGGCTGACCACGACGACGATGACGGTGGCCAGGTGGGGATGGTGGGCCCAGAAGACCCGGATCCCGGTGTCGGGCTCCACGGGTCAGAGGTTCCAGAGAGCCGTCGCCGGGTCGGCCCCGAACATCATGCTCACCACCATCAGCACCAATCTGACCAGCAGGACGGCGCTGAGGGCGAGGCTGACAGCGGACGCCGTGTGCTTGACGGCGAACGTGACGGCGAGCGCGAACAGCGCGACGAGCACGCAGTATCCGATATCGACGGCCGACCGGCCTACGACTGTGCCGTAGTGCACATCGACCGGCGTCACGACAGCGTACGCCAGCATCAGGCACACGGCCCCGAGCACCGCCGCGACCACGGTCACCACCACCGCCTTTGCGGTCACCACGGCGATCCGGCGGGGTGTGGCCAGGAAGGTCGTCCGGATGGTGCCGCTGGCGTATTCCGAACCGGGCACGACAGCCGCCAGCACGATGATCACCGTCTGGAGGACCGCAGCGGCCAGGAGCCCGGACAGCGCCGCGGCCGCAGGGGTGAGGACCAGCGCGGTTCCCGCGCAGATCCAGAACGATGTCAGGGTGCGGAGTTTCAGCCACTCGGCGGCGACGAGGCGGATCATCGGCCGCGGGCCAGAGCCAGATAGACGTCATCGAGCGAGGCGTGCACCGAAGTGTTCTCGATCAGCAGGATCCCGGCGCGGGCAGCCAGCCCGGCGATGTCGGCCGAGGTCAACCCGGTGATCTCCAGGCGGCCGTCCGGGCGCAGGGCGACGGCCGCGCCGTGCCCGCGCAGCAGCTTCTCCAGGTCGTCCGGGCGGTCCGGGCGGGCCCGCACCGCCGGGACCGTGTTCCGTGAGATCACCTCGGCCGTCGGAGCGTCGGCGAGCACCCGGCCCCGCCCGAGAATGATCAGCCGGTCGATGTCGCGGGCCAGTTCCCCGGTCAGGCGGCCGGTGACCAGGACGGCCCGGCCCTCGCGGGCGAGCGTGCGGAGCAGGGCGCGCAGCCAGGCGACACCGTCCGGGTCCAGTCCGGCCGCCGGATCGTCGAGCAGCAGGGCCGGCGCGTCGCCCAGCAGCGCGCCGGCCAGGCCGAGCCGCTGCCGCAGGCCGGGGGAATAGACGCCGGCCCGCAGCCGCGCGACGCCGGCCAGCCCGGTCATCTCCAGGACCTCGTCGGTGCGGCGGTCCGGGATCCCGTGGGTCCGGGCGAGGATCCGCAGGTGGTCGCGGCCGGTGCGGCCGGGATGAGTCGGCGGCGGGGCGAGCAGGACGCCGACTTCCCGCAGCGGGTACGCCAGATCACGGTAGGCCCGGCCGTCGAACAGGCACCGGCCGGACGTGGCCCGGTCCAGCCCGACCATCAGGCGCAGCGTCGTGGACTTGCCGGCGCCGGCCGGGCCGACGATCCCGTGCAGGACACCGGGTTCCAGGCGGAACGACACGTGCCGCACTGCCGAGACGCCGCCGTATCTCCTGGTCAGGTCGTGAACTTCGATCACCGGGCCGACGTTACGGACGGCCGGGCCGCCCGCCATCCGACCACGGTGCCCATCCGGCGTGGTACCGCCGTACCACGCCGGGGGATGTCGGCGCTCACTCGGTGTGTGCGCCCACCCCTACCTCGCCGTCACCGCCGCCCACGCGAAAGAGGGGCACCAAATCCGATGACGACCTTATCCCTCTTGCCCTCGGCGAGGTCCGCCGTCTCCTGGCACACCTGATCACCACCACCCGCCCCTTCGACCACATCCATCGATGGTCACGATGGCAACGACGACACCAATGCCGCGCTAGGACAGCCCACTACCAGCGAAGACACCGACTGCATCAGGTGCGGCTGGAGTACCAGGTCGACCTCGTCGCCAGTAGGGCGTGCCCCCTCAGCCTCGGCGTCCCCTCCGGCGTGCACGTTCGTGGCAATTCACCCCCGCAATACCTTCGCGGCCGATACATTGCCGGAGTGAGCACACCGTTACAGGAACCGACGTTCTGGATCCTCACCGCTCTCGCCGGTCCGCCGCTGCACGGCTACGCCATCATCGGTGAGGTAGCCGTCCTTTCCGAGGGGCGGCTGTCCCTGCGGCCCGGAACCTTGTACGGCGCGCTCGACCGGCTGGTGGACGCAAGCCTGATCGAGGTCGACCGAGCGGAGATCGTCGACGGGCGCCTGCGCCGCTACTACCGCCTGTCCGTCGCCGGTAACGCCACCCTTGCGGCCGAGACCGAACGCCTGCGGCGCAACGTGAAGGCCGCGACCCTCCGGCTGGGCCGCTCGACACCCGCCGCCCGGCCCCTCACCCCGCCTGTCCTGGGAGGACTGGCATGAGGGATCTGGAGCGCCGATACCGACGGCTGTTGCGGGCATACCCCGCCGGCTACCGCCGGGCGCGCAACGCCGAGATCGTCGGCACGTATCTCGACCTGGCCGGATCCGCGCGACGCTGGCCCTCCCTCCTCGACGCGGCGGACGTGCTGGCCGGCGGGGCCCGGGAACGCCTACGCGCCGCCGGTGCCGCCGACGCCATACCCGGCCTGCACCTCGCCGCCATTCTCAGCTTCATCACCGCGACCGCTGTGGCTGCCTTCTGGGCCGCCGCCGAGGTGGTCACCGTTTCGGGCCTGTGGGGCTCACCAGCCTTCGGACCGTTCGCCACCACCGGCATCATCGTGTGGAGCGGCTGGCTACTCACCGCCGTCGTGCATGCCTTCGGCCCGGCCACGTGGGCGCGTATCGCTACCGGCCTGGCGCTGGCACTCACCGCCCTCGTGGCGCCCGTCGCCGCCCTGTTCGACCTGCCCCGCCCGTACCTGATCGTGCTGCTACCCCAGACGGCCCTCGGCCTACTGGCACTGGCAGTCCCCGCCCACACGACACGACGCCTCCGCCTCATACCCCTCGCGGTGAAGCCGGCGGCAGCCCTCCTCGCAGTCGGGGCACTGTCCGGCGGCAGCGGATGGTTCTACCGGTACAGCAACGGAGCCGCCATCCTTCCCGAAGCCGGCGCAGTGCTCCTGCTGACCGCCATGCTCGCCGCCACCGTGCTCTCGCTGCGCGGTGACGCCCGAGGCGTGTGGGCCCTTCTCGTCCTGCTCACACCAATCGGACTACTCGCCCTGTATCCCCTGACCGAGAACATCGCCCCCGCCGTGGGTGCTGGACACTCTGACTTCCGGGTCATGACTGGGACCGCCATCGGCGTTGTCCTCATGGGCGCGATACCCCCGGCTGCCGCACTCGCGATTCGGGCACGCACCACTGCGACGGCCAGCATCCCGGCAGCGAGCGGTGACAGCCGCTGCCCAAACTGCGGCAGATAGCGTTCCGAATCGTGGCAGGCGGTTCCATTGCTGCCACCAAGCCGAAGCCAAACGTCAGGACCGCAGGGCGCGAGAAGAACTCGCCTACAGGGCTGACACCCACATGACGCTCCCCGTCCACACAGACCGGACAGCAAGAAGAGCCCAACCGCGTTCCCTCAGTTCAGACCCCTCATGATCTTGTTTGCCCGAAGGGAATCCCTAACCGGACGGCGCCTGTATGGGGCTTCATTCCGGAGCGGTCCTGGCGCGTCCGTGTCAGTTGTTCGACGTCCGAGCAGCCTCCGAGCAGCCAGGCATCGGGCGGTCCGTCCTGCCGCGCGACGGACCATGGGCCAGCCACGCCGGCGAGGTTCGCCCACAGGGCGGCCGGCGCTGTGCGGCTTCACGTCGGGCGGTGATTGTCCCGGTGGCCGCTCGTCGTGCCCGGGCCTTGTCGGCGTGCGGACTCGTGGCACTGCCAGGACTTTGTGGTGGTAGTTCGTGACTCAGTCGGTGGGGTTCAGCGACAGCGTGTTCGACTCACGGGCTGTGCGCAGCCGCTCCGGCGTCGATCAGCAGCTGTCCGGGTGTGACGCTGATGAAGCGCTGAGATGTAGCTGCTCGCGGAGCCGCCGCGCTTCGCAGCCGCGGTAGGACCGCAGGACACCTGCGAGGGTGTCGCGGACGTCCGGTTCGGGATGATCGGCAAGGTACGCCAGTTCCTCCGCACCGCCGCGTCGACCTCGACCAAGCTCACCCAACACGTCGATGATCTCGTCAGCGGTGACCGCCGCGCGCAGCCGCGTCATCAACTCGCTCTTCGGCCGCACAGGCTCCTCGTCAGAGAACCGCCGGCGCACCGTGGCCACCTTGTACGCCCCCCGCGGCAGACAAGCCGGGCACGGGCAGGGCCGCCGACCATGAGCAGCCGGCACGTACCGCCACCCCACCCCCTGCGGCACGTCACGGACCCGACGTACCTCACCGACGCCGATCACGCGCGGCACGAACACCTCGAAACCACGCGGATCATCGAGCTCACGCACCGCCGCAACAGCCTGCGAAGCGGTGGCCTCACGCGGCGGGGCACCGAAACGCCCAACAGTCACCGGCTGATCATCAGACAGCCGAAACTGCACCGCGACCAACACGCCCGAGTGCCAGCGCCGCAACTCACGGACCCACTGATAGGTCAGCGTGAACGACGACAGCACCGGCATGCAGTACACGCCACGCCCGCCAGCCCACCCACGGCTACGCGCCGCGATCCCCGAACGCTGAATGCCGCGCGCCGAACGCGCCCCGGTCACGTGCACGAACTCCGCCATCACCAGGGATGGTAACTGGGCGGCGGACGGTAATGATCACTAGTTTTCGGGCACGGCACGGGATCCAGGATTGACCTCGCTGTCGTCTGGGCGAAGCAGAACGTCGGCGGCAGCCAAGCGGGACGGGGTTCAGCAGGGCTCGCTTCGCCGGACTGTTGATCATCCATCGATGGTGGGTCGTTACTTCTGGTGCTTGGCGAGCAGGTTCATGGATTTGCGTGTCTGGGTGGTGTCCGGGTGGTCGGGACCGAGGACCTTGGTCTGGGTGGCCAACACCGCCCGGAACTCGGTGGCTGCCTCGTCGTACCGACCCTGCTCCTCCAGCATCCTGGCCAGGTTGTGACGGGATTGCAGAGTGTTCGGGTGATCGGCGCCGAGAACCTCGGCACGGGTGGCCGACACCAATCGGTATTCGTCGGCTGCCTCGTCGTAACGGCTTTGCGCTGCCAACAATCCGGCCAGGCCGTGGCGGGTGCCTAGGGTGTCGGGGTGGTCGGGGCCGAGGACCTCGGTCTGAGTGGCCAGCACCGCCTGGAATTCGGTGGCCGCCTCGTCGAACCGGCTCTGATCCGCCAACACGCTGGCCAGGTTGTGGCGGGAGTGCAGAGTGTTCGGGTGATCGGGGCCGAGGGCCTCGATCTGAGTGGCCAGCACCGCCTGGAATTCGGCGGCCGCCTCGTCGTAGCGGCCCTGGTCCGCCAACACGCTGGCCAAGTTGTGGCGGGAGTGCAGAGTATTCGGGTGATCGGGGCCGAGAACCTCGGCACGGGTGGCCGACACCCACCGGTATTCGTCGGCTGCCTCGTCGTAACGGCCCTGCAGGGCCAGCATGCCAGCCAGGTTGTGGCGGGTGACCAGAGTGTCGGGGTGGTCGGGACCGAGGGTCTCGGTACGAGTGGCCAACACCGCCCGGCATTCGTCAGCCGCCTGGTCGTACCGACCCTGCTCCGCCAACAGTCCGGCCAGGCCGTGGCGGGTACCCAGGGTGTCCGGGTGGTCGGGACCGAGCACCTCGGCACGGATGGCCAACACCGCCCAGCATTCGTCAGCCGCCTCGTCGTACCGACCCTGGTCCGCCAACACCACCGCCAGGCCGTAGCGGGACCGCAGGGTGTCGGGGTGGTCGGGACCGAGCACCCCGGTCCGGGCCGCCAACACCGCCCGGAACTCGGCGGCCGCCTCGTCGTACCGACCCTGATCTGACAACGCGTCGGCCAGGTCGTGCCGGACGGACAGGGTGTCGGGGTGGTCGGGACCGAGCACCTCGGTCCGGGCCGCCAGCACCGCCCGGAACTCGTCAGCCGCCTCCTCGTACCGACCCTGAACTAACAACACGTCGGCCAGGTCGTGCCGGACGGACAGGGTGTCCGGGTGGTTGAGGTCGACGGTGTGGTGGTTCAGGTAGGTACGAAGCAGGGTGACGGCGGTGGCCGCCAGCAGATGTCGCCGTGCTCGTGTGGGTATGAGGCGGTACAGGTCTTGGAGCTGGTCGGCGGTCAGAGTCGTACCGGTCTTGGTCAGGCTCGCGGCCAGGACATGGTCCAGGGCGAGAGCGGCGGCTGCGGCGGCGGTGACTGCCGCGGCAGCCATCGGGTATGGGTCGGAGTCGATGATCGCGGCCAACGCGTCATCGGCGTGCGGGCTGTGGGTCCGCGCGCGGCCGATCGTGGTGAACAGGCGGCGGGCGCGGTCCTCATCGCCGGACGTCGCCGCCGCCAGGGTGGACGCCAGGGCACGATTGTTCGCCACCGTGTATGCCGCGTGTCGTTCCATCAGGACGGCGGGCAGGTGCGGGGCCAGCCAGTCCGGGTTCCGTTGCGGGTACGAGCCCCGCAGCCAGTCCGCGACCCGGCGGCGGGTGTCCACGGTGACCGGGCCGGCCAGCGTGGGCAGGCAGTCGAATAGCCGCACTGCCGCCGCCTCGTCCACGGCACCCACTAGCGCCGCCAGTAGCAGAGCCTCGTGCAGGGTCGCGCCCGGCAGGTGAGTCAGGCCCGCCTGGTGGATGCTCGGCTGCCACCGCGTCTGCTCGTGCGCGAACACGTCAGCGGCCACGGTGTCGAGGTCTATCGCGCCGTGCTGTTGTTGCTGGTGTGCGAACGCTGCGGCGGCGTGCACCAGGATGATCGGTGGGGACGGGTTCTGCGGCGTCAGCGTCGCCGATGGCGGAGTGGTTCCTTCCGGGGTGAAGGACCGCAGTGCCTGGTCGAAGACCTGCCGCTGATTGTGGGCATCGCCAACGATTGGTGTAACGGTGAGCTGTGCCCGGTAGGGCAGGTCAGTTAACGCGTGTGGGGGCAGAGCGGCTCGCACCGTGGGCCACCACTGCGGCGTGCGCGCGGCCAACACCACCCGCACCACGCCCCGACTGGTTCTCGTGAGGGCTGCCAGCAGTGCGGGCACATCGTCTCGGGTATCGGCGTCGTCGACGATCAACACCACCGGTTCCGTCAGTGCCGATGCGGCCACCACCGCCGCTTCGCCACCACCGGCAGGGACCCAGCCGCACCGTGCCGACACCCGCGCGGTGAACTCGACCAAAAGTCGGGTCTTGCCGGACCCTGGATGGCCGTCCACGTACAGCACCTGATCACTGATCTCTGCCCGGTTGTCGGCCCACCGCAGCAGCTCGCGCAGGAGTGATTGGTGGCGAACGCTGTACGTGACGAGCTGGTGCTCGGGCAGAAGCAGCTGGAGCACGCTCTCCTCGTCGACGCCGGCGGCGTGCGTAACAGCCGGGCCGTGGCTGACGGCCGCAGCCCACGCGGCTTCCCGCGACCGGCGGTCAACGCGCCGCTGCCACCGCACCCCACCCACCACGCCGGTGGCACCGGACAGCGCACCCAACCCGGCCGCCACAGACCACGGTACGAAGTTGGCGACAGCCGCGAACGCCCCTGCCGCCATCAGCAGCGCCACCCCGCCCCACCCCGCGGCCCGACGAGCCCTGCCCGGATCAGGCTGTCCCGGCGGTCGGTCGATCACCTGCGCATCGCCCCCTCCGCCGTCGGTCGTTCCATCGTGGTGATCCCGCCCCGACCGTGGACACCGGATGATCGGCTATCAATGTCAGCGTCGCTACCGCCGCATCCAGCTCCTCGGGACTGCGCAGCCGGGAATCCGCCATGGACTCGCTGACGATCCGGAGTCGGGTGCACCCCATCCGGCGAATCTGGATGCCGATGTCACTGCCAGGAGAGGCCTCCAGATGATTCGCAAGGTTGGATCGGGCACCGGTCCTCGCCGGGTATGCGTCGGTTGAGGCTCACCTTGAGTCCGGCGCCGGTGGTGGTATACAGCGGCGGTCTTTTGGAGGCGCGGCTGGGTAAGGCATCGGGGGCTCGTTCGGGGGTGTCCGCGATACGAGGCCCCAGACGAGCCCTTCGCGCTGCTCCTGTCAGGTGCCTGAACTGCCAGTTTCCGGATCGACACGGGCCCGCAAGCAAGATCGACCACTCGCTGCGGCATCTGGCCGGGCGTGATGATCGCGGTACGTTGGCGCCATGGCTCCGCTGACCGCGACGTTCTGGTTCGATCCGAGCTGTCCGTACACCTGGCTCGTCTCCCGCTGGTTGCATGAGGTGGAGAAGGTCCGTCCGGTACGTGTCGTGTGACAGATCATGAGCCTGTCCGTGCTGAACGAGGGCCGCGACGACGATCCGGAGAACGATCCGGACGGATTCCTGTGGGGGCCCGCTCGTCTGTTCGCCGCTGTCCAAGACAGGTACGGTGCCGAGGCGGTGGGCCGCCTCTATGACCGGTACGGCGCGATGGCCGTGAGTGGCGACTGGACCCCGCTCGACGAGGTGCTGACCGCCGCTGGGCTACCTGCGGACCTGGCGACCGCCTGGAACTCGCCTGAGCACGACGCGGTGCTGCGGGCCTCACACACAGCCGGGATCCGCCAGATCGGCACCCACGTCGGGACCCCCATCACCGTGGTGGCACCCGAGGACGGGCGGCTGATCGCCTGGTTCGGGCCGGTGATGTCGCGTGTGCCGCGCGGTGAGGCGGCGGGCCGGCTGTGGGACGGCACGCTCTTGGTCGCTGAGGCCGATGGATTCCACGAGCTGAAGGGTCGCCCCCACGCCCCGCCCGTCTGGTGACTCGCGTCCTGATCCCTCGGTTTGCGTCCACGCCGGGCCAGATCCTCGTCGACGTCGACTACAGCGAGGTAGCCGTGACGGCGGCGCATCGACGTGCCGACGAGCTCGGCGTCGCGTGCCGGTACATCGTCGCCACCGTGCCGCACGTACCGCTCCCGGACTCCAGCGCCGACCTGGTCTACACCGGAAAGGGTGCGCTGATCTGGATGCACGACCTGGACGCATGGGCTCACGAGGTCGCCAGGATCCTGCACGTCGGTGAGTACGGTGAGCCCCACCACGAGGCGGGCGACAATCCGAGCTCTTCGGTAGCCGCTGCACTACCGCCCGTCGGCGGGCTCGGCCACGCCGGCACGTCTGGAACAGACAACCTTCGCACCACCGCCACCCGGTCAGGCGCGCTGGATAGGGTCGGTACCGTGACCCATCCTGCCTCGGACGAGCGCTACCGAACGATGCCCTACCGCCGCAGCGGGCGCAGCGGGCTGCGGCTGCCGGCCGTATCGCTCGGGCTGTGGCACAACTTTGGGCCGGACCGACCGTTCGCGCGGCAGCGGGACATCGTCCGGCGCGCCTTCGACCTCGGCGTCACCCACTTCGATCTGGCGAACAACTACGGCCCGCCGCCCGGGGCGGCGGAGGAGAACTTCGGCCGGATGCTCGCCACGGACCTCAAGCACTACCGTGACGAACTGGTGATCTCCAGTAAGGCCGGGTACGACATGTGGCCCGGCCCGTACGGCGAGGGCGGCTCCCGAAAGTACCTGATCGCCTCGCTGGACCAGTCGCTGCGCCGGATGGAGCTGGACTACGTCGACATCTTCTACTCCCACCGGTTCGACCCCGACACCCCGCTCGAGGAGACGATGGGGGCGCTGGACGCGATCGCCCGCTCCGGCAAAGCCCTGTACGTCGGCATCTCCAACTACGACTCGGCGCAGACCGAGCGGGCTGCTGCGATCCTGCGCGACCTCGGCACGCCACTGCTGATCAACCAGCCGGCGTACTCGATGCTCGACCGCTGGACCGAGCGCGACGGCCTACTGGACACGCTGGAGCGGGTGGGTGCCGGCTGCATCGCGTTCAGCCCGCTCGCCCAGGGGCTGCTCACCGACCGCTACCTGGACGGCATCCCCGACGACTCCCGGGTACGCACCAGCGTTTTCCTCAACGAGAGCAGCCTCGACGAGCAGAAGATGGCCAGGATCCGGGCGCTCGGCGGGGTGGCCGCGCGGCGCGGGCAGTCCCTGGCCCAGCTCGCGCTCGCCTGGGCGCTGCGCGACCCGCGCATGACCAGCCTGATCATCGGCGCGAGCAGCGTCGCCCAGTTGGAGGCGAACGTCGCTGCCCTGGAAAACCCGGACTTCACCTCCGAGGAACTGGCCGAGATCGAGACCCACCTCGACTGACCGGGGGCCGTTTCGTTCGGGACCGCGGCGGCGTTGCCCTCGCTACGCTGGCCCTTGGTCACAGGGCACCTGACCAGCGATGGTCTCGGCTGTGGTCCAGATGCAGGCGAGGGCGGTCGCGGTGGTAGGCGCGAAGGTGGCGGCGAGGCGTACCCCGGGGATGAGGTCGACCGCACCAGCGGCCCGCAGCCGCTCGCGGACGCCGCCAACCACGGTTCAGGGCCACCGCAAAACGGCCGGGAGCACCGGACGCAGCGGCGGCGGGACGACGGCGGGGATCACGGACGAGCCGGTACGGGAGGTCACAGCTCACGCTCCAGCCTGCCGCTGCGCAGAGCGGTGCGGGGCTCGCTGCCGGAGAAAGACCAGCGGTGGTCGAGGATGCTCGACCACCGGTACGTCGTGCGTCGCATAGCTGCTACGCGGGAGTGTCCGAGGATTGACACGAACCGATGCCCACCTCGGGTTGCGCATTATCGGCGCCATCCCGATCGGCTGACGATCACCCTACTGGACTCGGCCGCTACACCGTCGAGGGCTGACCCGAGGTTCGGGTCAGCCCTCGACCTGGTCGGGACGTCAGGATTCAGGGCGACGGCGCAGTGAGCGCAGCGCGGGAACCGCATCGGTGGCGGCGAGCGCCCAGAGCACGAGCAACGGCTGGAAGAGCAGGCGGACCGCCCGTGCCGCGTCGGTGTCCAGGCCGAATCCGTCACGCCCTTCAGTGAACTGAGCGATGTTGCCCGGGAAGACCGCGACGAAGAAGGCGGCTACGACCGCTCCGGTGAGGCCGCGTACGGGCTGTCTCCAAGCGGCGAGCAGGGCCAGCCCCAGACAGATCTCGACCACTCCTGAGGCGACGACGACGAGGTCGGCATCGAGCGGGAGCCAGGAGGGCACCTGCGCCCGGAACTCCTGGCGCGCGACGGTCAGGTGGGCAGCGCCGGCAACGAGCAGCATCACGCCCAACACGACCTGGCCGACCGCGCCCGTCAACCGTCGGACAGACGTGGATGTCATGGTGTCTCTCCCGCGGCGTGAACGAGGAACGGACGGCCGGCCCGCTGCGGGGGCGACTCCCACCACCCTACGGACAGAAGAGGCGGTCCGGCTCCAGGTCCCGTACCGCCTCGTCTGTCGACTGAGCTGTGGGGAGTCCCCGTTCGCGCCCGAGGCCCACGCCGCCCGCGAAGCCGGGATCGACGTCGCCGTGGTCGACCCGACGCACTGACCCGCGACGAGCCGCACCGCGCCGTCGCAGCCGTGCCCGTCGGCGGCGTCGCGGTCTACTGCGGCTGGATGCTCCACAGCGACCAGTACGCCGCCTTCGCCGATGCCCTCACCACCCGCGGCGTGACCCTGCGCACCAACGGCGACCAGTACCGCCGCGCCCACGAACTTCCCGGTTGGCACCACCAGCGCGCAGCGAACTGCCTTCGACCACGCCCGGACACAACTCGGCACCGGCGCCGCCGTACTGCGCGACTACACCAAATCGATGAAACACCATTGGCACGAGGCGGCCTTCATCCCCGACCTGCGACCCCACCACCGCCTGGCAGATCGCCGCCCGTTTCCTTGAACTACGCGCCGATGACTTCACCGGCGGGTTCGTCCTGCGCGCCTTCGAACACTTCACCAGCGCCGAAGGCGTTGCTGGTCAACGGTGTTGATGTCATCTGGCGTGGATGATGTTGCGGAGGTGAGCGATACCGGATGCGGCGTCGGTCAATGTGTGGGCGGCGCGACGGTAGTCGCGCGGAATCTTGAAGCACTTCATGCAGGCCAGGACGTGTTCGACCTGGGCTCGGACGGTGCGGTGGTGCCGGAACTGGGCGGGCTGCAGCCCGGTGAACGGAAAGATCCACTCCCGGCGGCCCGCCGAGATCACCTACACCTGGACATGATCCGCCATGGACGCATGAGAGAGACACGAGACGTCACTCAGGATTGAACGCGGACCGCTGACGGCGGCGGGCGAAGTGGTGGTTTCAGGTGGTCGCGTCCTGCCAGGGATCGACGACGCCGATCCCCGTGTCGGTGAAGTCCTTGGTGTTACGGGTGGCGAGGGTGGCAGCTTGGGCGCGGCAGATGGCGGCGATCTGGGCGTCGAACCCGTCGATCGGGTGGCCGAGTCTGTCCCGCCCGGCGACGACGTCGGCGTAGGCGCTGGCTGCGGCGAGGTCGAAGGGCAGCACTTGGCGGGGAAAGGCGGCGAAGATCTCGTTGGCGGCCTGGTGCAGTGACTCCCGGCGCTGCCCTGCCGGCAGCCGCGCGATGCCGTAGCGGATCTCAGCCACAGTGATCGCCGTGGTGTACAGGCCGGCACGCGAGTTCTGCTGGATCCACGCGAGTACCACCTGTGCGGGCTCGGCCCGCATGAGTTCGGAAACGACGTTGGTGTCCAGGACGATCATCATTCGGGCAGGCTCGCTGCGCGGGGTGACGTCGAACGAGACGGCAGCTCCAGTTCGACGCCGCCGAGTCTGGCGAATCGATCAGTGAGTGCGCCGAATAGGTCATTCACCGGCGCATCCTCAGCGACGGCTCTGGTGAGGATGTCGCGGATCTCGGCCTCCATGGATCGGCCATGCTGCGCAGCGCGGCGGCGCAACTTCTCCCGCACCGCATCGTCGAGATCCCTGATGCTGAGCGCTGCCATCACTCCTCCTAACCTCAGCCGATGAGAGCAATGCTAGCACAGACACGAACTGCCGCCGCGGTCCGCTCAGGGCGTACGCCGGTTAGTGCTGATCTGGGACAACTGTGAGACTTGGCGAGCGTTGTCCGGGACTGGGGCCTGACCCGTGGGACAACTGGATGCCGTGGCCTGAGCGTGTAACGCAAATCGCGCAGGCGACGGCTGGACAGCGTCACCAGCGCCGCCCCGCCGTACCGAGGCGAAGCCGGCCGGCGGAGAAGCAGGGCGTTACTGACCTAAGGATCGCTTTCGCCGTGCACAACTCCTGGGATGTGTACGGATTCGTAGGCAACTGATCTCGGCGGTCGCCGAACTCATAGGCCGCGAAGGTATTTGAGGACTTCCAGGACGAGTGTCATGGCCGCGCCGAAGGCTGCGCCGCCCGCGATCACCGCCGTGGAAGGGTCAGCTCCGCCGTGGTGGAACAGCACGGCTGCGACGACCCCGACACCGCCGGAGATCACTACGGCGGCCGCGACGGATCGGTGCTCGCGGGAGAGCTTGCGTCTCGTCATCGGGCACCGCCGAACAGCCGGCGGACTACCACATCGCGGGTCTCGGCGACCCGGGCGGCCAGGTCGCGCGCCGCCACGACCTCTTCGTCAAGTGCGCGTAGCGCTGCGACCAGCGACTGCTGCCGAGCCTGCGGCGGCAACGGGATCTCCATCGCCGCGACGTCCGCTGCGGTTACGTATGCGGTTACGGTAGCCCGTACGAACGCCTTCATCCTATCCGTGCCCGCTGCGGAGCGCAGATATGCGTACAGATAGTAGGGGTTGAGGACATCCGGGTCTGAGACTCGCAGACGCAGCAGGTTTGTGCTCAGGAGCCAATCCGTCTCGGTCGGTCGCACGATGGCGGGTGCCGTAAGTGCCCCGGTCCGCACGCAGAGCACATCGTCGGTGCGTAGCCAGTAGTCCTTCAATGCCTTAGCGGTTGCTCGCGGGGCTCGCGGCGGTTTGTCCGCCACGATTCTCCCGTCACGCAGGTGCCGCGGCAGGACGATGGGGACTCCCTGCTCGTCGGATCGCTCTTCAGCTCGCAGCCGCGAGTATGAATAGCCCGCTTTGACGTCGCAGACGTCGCCAAGACGGACGATCTGCGCGCCGAGCGGCTGGGAAGCAACGACCGCTGCATCCTCGGCCGCCCTGCGGCAGTAGACGGCCCGTGAGTAAGTCGCGCCCAGGCCAGCGCGGGCGGCTTCGGCGTCGGGGGCACGGAGCCCCATCGGGCCTGGTAGGTACTCCGCCGTGTTGAGCGAGTAGGACTCCGGCCGGATGACGGCCTTGGTGACGGCGGCACTCAGACCCTCGATGCCCGGGTGTGGCCGACCGGCCGCACGGTCGTCAAGGAACGATCGCCATGCTCTCAGGATGTCGGCCTGGCGGGACAGGGACGAGATCAGCGATGATGGCAGCGCGGGCATGACTCACTTCGGGCGATCAGCATGGCGTAGAGAACCTTGATGATCTTCTGAGCCGGTCATGCCCGTCTTGCTGCCACCACCAACGGCGCTTCTACTCCAAGCCTCACAAATCAGACACCGTCACGACTTTGTCGGGGCCCTGATGTCCGTACTGGTCAAGACATCGCTCGGACAGGATCCCGGACAGCCGGGACGGTCGCTGGATAACCGCCCCGGGAGGTAGATCAAGTTCGGATGCGTGACTGGCGGCGGCGATCCGGGTCACTCACGCCAAGTAATGCAAAACGGCCTGTCCGGACACTGGGTCGACGGAGGCACGATCCACATCGAGACCTGGAACGAACCGTTTATAAGGCACCTCGCCGTTTCCCAGCTCTGGCCGCACGAGCCCGTCGTAGGCGGGAGGCACAACGCCCCGAACGCCGGCAGCCGGGCTGGTGCCGACGTTGCGCAGAAGGAAGGTCGTGCCTTCGCCCTTGCGGGCGGTGCTGCGCAGTTCTGCCTTCGAGGCGACGGCCGGAGGTGGCGGTGGCAGAGCTGCCTCGGCTCCCCGGGTCGCTGTCGACGCGGGCACGACTGCCCAGATGGGCGCCGCCGAGTTGGATGCTCTCCTCGACGGCCTCGCCGCCGATCCGCCGTTTCAGCAGCTCACGTGACGGTCTCGTTCGCGTCCGCCCATCAGAGAGCACCCAGGTGCCGATCTGGCGGTCCAGCCCCGATTACGTTGGTGGTTGAGCGGCCCCCAACGTCGGCGGCGTATCTCACCGGAGCGTGCTGCGTCTTCAGCCCTCTTGGTCGTCGCCGGCGGTCATGACCCGGATGCACGGCCAACAGCGGCAGCCAATGGGTGTGGTTGGCCGGTCATGGCAGCCAGTGCGGGGCGGTTCAGCAGCGGCCTTCTTCCTGCTTGCTCTGTTGCGCGGCGACGGCGCTGGTCGGCCGCCCGGCCGCCACGTGGGCCCTGTGCGCCGCCGGGACGCCGCACTAGTCTCCTCACCGCAACCCCCAGGCCGCCGTGCCACGGCGCGGACGGCGGCACCCCTGCGACCGGAGGCGCGTGTGCCCGACGAGATCGACGACTCGTTCCTCGCTCTCCCACTGGCCCGCCTCGCCGACGCCGCCCTGTCGCGGGCCCGGCAGCGGGGCGCGCGGTACGCCGCGCTGCGGGTGCAGCGGGTCCGCTCCGGGCGCACCGTCGTGCACGACGGTGCGCTGCGGGCGAGCGAGGAGGAGACCGAGACCGGCCTGGCGGTACGGGTGCTGCACCGGGGCGCGTGGGGCTTCGCCGCCACGCCGGAGCTCACGCCGGAGGCGGCGGTACGCGCCTGCGACGACGCGCTGGCGCTGGCCCGGGCCTGCGCCGATGTCGGCGGCGGGCCGGTCGCGCTCGCGCCCGAGCCCGCGTACCCGGCGGCGACCTGGCGCTCGCCGTACCGGATCAACCCGTTCGAGGTGCCGGAGAGCGAACGGGTGGAGCTACTGAGCCACTGGTGCGCCGGGCTGCTGGCGCACGAATCGGTGGCGCACGTGCTGGCCCGCGCCACCGCCGCCCAGGAGAACACGTACTACGCCGACCTGGACGGCACCCGCGTCGCCCAGCAGCGCGTCCGGGTACACCCGCAGGTGCTGGCGGTGGGCCGGCACCCGCGCGACGGCGGCGTCCAGACGCTCCGCACCGTCGGCCCGCCGGTGGCCCGCGGCTGGGAGTACCTGCACGGCGAGGGCTGGGACTGGGCCGGCGAGCTGGCCGAACTGCCGGCGCTGCTGGCCGAGAAGACGCAGGCGCCCCCGGTGCGGCCGGGCCGGTACGACCTGGTGATCGACCCGTCGCAGCTCTGGCTTACCATCCACGAGTCGATCGGGCACGCCACCGAGTACGACCGGGCGCTGGGCCACGAGATGTCGTACGCGGGCGGCACCTTCGCCACGCCCGACGCCGCCGGGCAGCTGCGGTACGGCTCGGCGCTGATGAGCGTGGACGCCGACCGGTCGGCCGCGCACGGACTGGCCACCGTCGGGTTCGACGACGAGGGCGTGGCCGCGCAGTCCTGGCCGCTGATCGAGGCGGGTGTGCTCGTCGGGTTCCAGCACGACCGCGCCTCGGCCGCGCGGGCCGGGCTGCCGCGCTCCGCCGGCTGCGCGTACGCCGAGTCGTACCGGCACACGCCGATGGCCCGGATGCCGAACGTGTCGCTGCGCCCGGCGGTGGACGGGCCGGACACCGCAGCCCTGATCGCGGGCGTGACGGACGGCTTCTACCTGGCCGGCTCGGACAGCTGGTCGATCGACATGCGGCGACGGCAGTTCCAGTTCACCGCCCAGCGCTGGCACCGCATCCGCAACGGGCGGCTGGCCGGGCAGGTCTCCGGCGCCGCGTACCAGGCGGAGACCACAGCGTTCTGGTCCGCGCTGTGCGGGCTGGGCGGCGAGGGCACGTGGCTGCTCTCCGGCGCCGACATGTGCGGCAAGGGTCAGCCGGTGCAGGCAGCCGCAGCCAGCCACGGCTGCCCGGCCGCGGTGTTCCGCGGCATCGACGTCGTCGACACCGGAGGGCGGGACGGGTGAGCGGGATCCAGGACGCCTTGGAAGCGGCGCTGCGGCACCGGCGCGAGGCCAACGAGCTGCTGCTGATCGCCGACGAGACGGCCGCCGCGTACCTGCGCTGGGCGGGCAACGCGCTGACCACGAACGGCAGCGTCCGGTCCCGCCGGGTGACGGCGCTGGCGCTACGGGACGGCGCGGTCGGCGTACACGTGGGGCTGGTCGGCCACGGCGGCGCGCTCGGCGACGCGCTGCCCGGCCTGGTCCGCACGGCCGAGCGGGCCGCCCGCGACGCGCCGCCCGCCGCCGACGCGGCGCGGCTGCCCGAGCCGTGGCGGACGCCGTCGTGGGCGGAACCGCCCGGCGGCACCTCGGTCGACGCGTTCCGGGACGTGCTGCCCGGCCTGGCCGACGCGTTCGCGGCGGCCGGGCATCGGCGGCTCTACGGCTACACCGAGCACCGGGTGGTCACCACCTACCTCGCCGCGTCGACCGGCGCCCGCCTGCGGCACCCGCAGTCCACCGGCCTGTTCGACCTGAGCGTGCGCGACGGCGACGACTCGACGTGGGCCGGTGTGACAGCGCCCGACCTGACCGGACTGGATGTGCCGGCGCTCGCCGCCGAGCTGTCCGCCACGCTGGCGCGGCCCGGCCGCCGGATCGAGCTGCCGCCGGGACGCTACGAGGTGCTGCTCACCCCGAACTGCGTGGCCGACCTGATGCTTCACCTCTACCTGGCCGCCGGGGCGCGCGGCGCGCTGGACGGGCGTACCGCGTTCAGCCGCCCGGACGGCCGGTTGCCGCTCGGCGAGCGCCTCACCGCGCTGCCGCTGACGCTGCGCAGCGACCCGGACCATCCGCTGCTGCCCTGCGCCCCGTTCACGATCAGCCGGGGCACCGACGACCTGACCGCAGTGGTCGACAACGGGCTGCCGCTGCGGCCGACCCGCTGGATCGACGAGGGCGTGCTGACCGCGCTCGTGCAGACCCGGCACACCGCCGCGCGGACCGGCACGCCGCTCACCCCGATGGTGGACAACCTGGTGCTGGAGGGCGGACCGGACGCGCCGACGCTGCCCGAGATGGTGCGCTCCACCCGGCGCGGCCTGCTGCTCACCTCGCTGTGGTATCTGCGCGACGTCGATCCGGCGTCGCTGCTGCTGACCGGCCTCACCCGCGACGGCGTACGCCTGGTCGAGGACGGCGAGATCGTCGGCACGGTGCACAACTTCCGGTTCAACGAGAGCCCTCTGTCGCTGCTGGCCCGGGCCACCGAGGCCGGGCGGCCGGCGCCGGCGCTGCCCCGGGAGTGGGGCGACTACTTCACCCGGATGGTGATGCCGCCGCTGCGGGTGCCCGACTTCCTGATGTCGGCGGTCAGCACGGCGACGTGAACAGCGCGGCGAACCGGTCCAGGGTGCGCCGGTCGTACACGAGCCGTTTCTGCGGCGGGTACGGACGCCGTGGCGGCGGCACGTACCCGGGCTCGCCGCGCCGGGGCAGCGTCCCGTCCGGGCGGCGCAGGTGCGGACCGTGGAAGAACCAGCAGAGCTGGCCGACCAGTTCGGCGAAGACCAGCGGGTGCAGGTCGGGCGGGTACATCGCGAGGTGGCAGCGGGTGGCCCGGAACTCGCCGCGCGGTCCGAACGTGTTGCCGAACAGGACGTGCCCGAAGACGTCGTGGACCGCCCGGAAGATGTCGTTGTGCAGCAGCTCCTCCCCGCCGGCCCGGACGCCGACGGGGGCGCGCAGCGGATGGTCGCCGTCCGCGCCGGCCGGCCCGTGCCCGTGGCGGGTGAGGAAGACGTGCAGCAGGCCGGTCGAGCGGACCCGCGCGACCAGCTCCCGCGAGTCCCGGTACGGCTGTCCCGGCCCGGCCCAGGGCAGCACCCGGATGCCCGCCTCGCCGATCAGCCGGAACTGCCGCAGGTTCTCCGCGGCCAGCCGGGTGTACCCGCGGTCCGTGCCGGCGGTGACCATCGGCGCGGCGTCGTAGCGGTCGGCCACCTCCCGGCAGAAGTCCTCGTCCAGGCGCAGCGGCTCGGCGGCCAGCCGGTCCAGCCGGACGGCGGGCACGCCCGCGCGCGCCGCCGCCCGGTCCGCGTGGGCCTGGGCCAGCTCGCCGAGACGTACGGTGAGCCGGTGGTCGTCGCCGCTCGTCGGCCCGGTCGTCAGTCCTCCCCCAGCCACAGGTTGGTCAGGTCACCGTTGAGCACCGGGTACGGCAGCCAGTTGCGCACCCGGTGCCCGCGCAGCCAGTACTGGTGGGCGAAGAGGATCGGCACCACCGCGCAGTCGCGCAGCACCTCCCGCTCGACGGCCCGCCAGTGCTCGTTCGCGGCCCTCTCGTCGACGCAGCTCAGCGCCGCGTCGATGTGCTCGTTGACGACCGGGTTGTGGTAGTGGCCGAAGTTCGACCCCCAGTCGTCGTTGTCGGAGACGCCGGAGCTGTCGAAGAGTGCCTGGAGGTAGACGCGGGCGTTGTTGCCGTGCCAGTCCGGTTCCCAGCCAGACAGCGCCACGTCCCAGCGGCCCTCACGCGCGCCGTCGGCCCGGCCCAGGTACGTGCCGAACAGCTCGGTGATGCCGGCCGGGACGAGGTCGAGGGTGATGCCGGCCCGGGCGGCGGCGGCCCGGACCACCCGCGCGGTCTCCGGGTGGATGTCCCGGTCCCGGTAGACCAGTTTCAACGTGATCCCGTCGGGGTAGCCGGCGTCGGCGAGCAGCCGACGGGCCTGCTCCGGGTCGCCGGCGCCGTCGTTCGCCGCGTACGGGGCAAATGGCCGGTGCGCGCGGCACAGCGGCGGCAGGATCTGCTCGGCGATGTCGTTGAGGCGCGGCCCGCCCCAGACCTCGGCCACAGCGGTCTTGTCGATCGCGTACTGCAACGCCTCCCGGACCTCCCGGCGGGCCAGCGCCTCGCCCTCGTTCGGGCTGAGCACGTTGATCACAAGGTACGGGCTGAACAGACCGGCCGGGCAGACCTCCAGCCGGGGGTCCCCGGCCGCGAACATCTCCGGCAGCCGCTCGGTCAGCGGCTGGATGTCCCACATCATGTCGGCGTCGCCGTCGATCACCATGTCGTGGCAGGTCTTCTCGTCCAGGCCCTGCCGCACCTCGATGCGGTCCACATGGGCGGCCCGGACCGGATCGGTGGCCGGGTCCCAGGTGCGGCTGCGCTCCAGCGTGATGCGCCGGTCCGGCTCGTAGCCGGTGATCCGGTACGGCCCGATGGAGCCGAGTCGCTGGTCCAGCTCGGGGCTGCCGGGCACGAACCAGAGGTACTCCTCCGGCGTCGGGGAGGCGAACGGCAACGCCAGGAGGTTGAGGAACTCGGAGGTGGGGCGGCGGGTGGTCAGCTCCAGCGTCCGGTCGTCGAGCACCCGCAGCCCGGGCACCTCGGCGGCCTCCAGGTAGGGCGCCACCACGTTGAGGTCGCGGGGCAGGGTGAACAGGTCGTCGCGGAACTCGGCGAGCCCGTCGACCGTGCTCAGGTAGTAGGGCAGGCCGGGGCTGGGCGCCATCGGATGGGCCAGCCGCTTGATGCCACGTACCACGTCGGCGGCGGTCAACGGCCGGGGCCCGTTGGGCAGGTCCCAGCGCAGCCCGTCGCGCAGCGTGAATCGGTAGCGGCGGCCCTCGGCGTCGTACGGCCCGTCCGCCGCCACCGCCAGGTCCGGCACCAGGTCCCCGGCCCGCCGGTGGTCACGGGTCGACGGGTAGGTGACAAGCTGCCGGGTGTAGGCGCGGACGATCCCCCGGGTCACCGTGTGGTACGCCAGCGCCGGGTCGAGGTGGTCGACGTCGCCCGCGCCGACCAGGGTGAGCGTGCCGCCGCGGCGCGGGCCGTCCGCGCCGTGGGTCCGACTGAGGTCCGTCGGTACGTCTGCCGTGGTCATGCGGACTCCTCCAGCCAGAGGTTGGACAGGTCGAACCAGCGGTCGACAGTGGGCATGGCAATGGCGTTGCGGACCCGCCGGCCCTTGCGGTGCGGGATGGTCGGGGCGTGCACGAGGATCGGCACGATCGCGGCGTCCCGCATGACACACAGGTCGACTTGGTGCCACAGTTCGGTGGCGCGGGCCCGGTCGGTGGCGCCGAGCGCCTCCTCGATCAGCCGGTCGACCTCCGGGTTGCTGTATCCGCCGTAGTTGCTGCTGCCGCGGGACGTGTTGGTCTGGAACATCGGCTGGACGAAGGTGCGCCCGTTCGGGCCGAACCAGTCGGGCGTCCACGACGGGGCGGAGATGTCCCAGGCGCCGGCGCGGGCGTTGGCCGGGTCGCGCAGGAACTGGTAGTACTCGGCGTGGCCGAGCGCCACCAGGCGGACGTTGATGCCGCCCTTCTCCAGATCGGCGGCGTAGGAGCCGGCCACCTCCGGGTTGGCGTCCACGTCCCGGTGCACGGCGGTGAGGGTGAGCCCGTCCGGGTAGCCCGCCTCGGCCAGCAACTCCCGGCAGCGCTCCGGGTCGCCCCGGTCCCCCGGTGTCGGGTACAGGTTGAACTCGACGTGCCCGTCGTTGCCGGGCGGGATCGCCGTGTGCCCGCACGACATCACCGTCCCGGCCTCCAGGCCGTGGTAGATCTCGGCGATCGCCGCCTTGTTTATCGCGTACGCGATGGCCTGGCGCACCTTGAGCTTGCTCATCGCCCGGTCGGCGTTCGGGCTGAGCAGGTTGAACACCAGGTACGGGTTGAGCGCGTAGCCGAGGTCGTTGCCGGGGTCGGTGGGCGCCACGTCGTACGGCTCGGTGATCGGTGACGCCCAGGACAGGTCGGCGCGGCCACTGTCGATCGCCTCCCCCACCTGCTGCGGGCTGGCGATCTCCATGGTCACCTCGACCCCGTCGAGGTACTGCTGGCGCACCGGGTCGGACGCGCTGCGCCACACCGGGTTGCGGTCCAGCCGCACCGACTCGCCGTGGGCGTAGTGGGTGATCCGGTACGGCCCGTTGGAGCGCACCCGCCGCCGGAACTCCGCGCTGTCCGGCAGCACCTCGTCGTACTCGACCGGGGCGGCGGAGGCGCACTGCAGCGCCAGGATGTGCAGGAAGTCCACCGCCGGGCGGATCAGGTCGAAGACGATCGTCCGGTCGTCGACCGCGCGGACGCCGGCGATCTCGTGGCTGTTCTGGAAGGCGGCCAGCTCGGCGGCGGCCGGCTCGGTCGAGGTGATCGCGGCGGCGTACGCGTCGCAGTACTCGGCCATCCCCCTGATGGTGCTGGTGAAGTAGCCGATCCCGCCGGCCTGCAGCACCGGGTTTGCCATCCGCTTGAAGCCGCGTACGAAGTCCCCGGCGGTCACCTCGCGGGGCGGGTCGGTGTCCCAGCACACGCCGGGGCGAAGGCGGATCGTGTAGCGGGTGTGGTCGGCGCTGATGCCGCTGTTGTCCACTGTGGGCACCGCCTCGGCCACGTCGGGCAGGGGCGTGACGGCCGACGGGTCGCGCAGGTCGACGACCGGCCGGTAGGTGAAGAGCTGGCGGGCGATGAGCCGGATGATCTGCCCGCCGAGCATGTAGTAGGCGCAGGCCGGGTCGAGATGGTCCATGCTGCCGGGTCCGTAGAGCCGCAGGATTCCCCCGTACCGGGGCTGGCCGCCGTTCATCGACACGCACCTTTCGTCGTCTCTGTTCGCTGCTGCCGGTGCCGGGTACTCAGATGGGTGCGAGCGCGGTCCCCGCCACGTCGGCCCGCAGCTGCGCCGGCAGCAGCGGCTCCCGCAGCAGCGTGTCGAAGCGGTCGCTGAGGCTGGTGCCCGGCTCGCGGGCGGCCAGCCAGGCGTCGACCAGTCGGCCGCCCTCGGAGTAGGTGACTAAGTACGCGCGCCACAGCGGGTCGGCGGCGAACGTGACCATCTGCTCGGCCCGGTCGGGCGGCAGCAGCATCCACCGCCGCAGGTGGGCGAGCGCCTCCGCCCGGTCGCCGCCCTCGTCGTGCATGAGCAGGGCGGCGTCGATCCGGGCCGGCAGCAGGCGCACGATCAGGCCGCGCATCCGCTCGACCCGCTCGCCCTCGACGTGGACGCCCTCCCCGGCCAGGATGCCGGCGGTCCACTCCCCCCAGCCGGGGCCGAGCACCGCGTCCACCGCCGCCTCGGCCAGGCCCTCGGTGACCAGGCAGCGGGGCGTGTGGACCAGGGAGATGGTGTGCTCGCCCTGGCCGCCGTCCCGGACCAGGCCGGCCTCCTTCAGGCAGTGCTCGGTGTGGTGGCCGGGGTACGACTCGTGCGCAACGATGATCGGCAGCGCGGCCACCGACCGGCCGCTGGCCGCGTTCAGCGCCACGGCCGAGCGGAAGCCGCCCAGGTAGCGGTTGTACGCGTTCCACGGCGCGTCCCGGACCACGGTGTACTCGACGCGCTCGCTCCCCGGCACGCCGAACCGGTCCCGGGTCCGCTCGCGCAGCGCGTCGGAGACCGCCTGCACGCAGCGGTGCAGCCGCTCCGGCGGGACGGTGTTGCGCCGGTAGAACTCCTCCACCCGGTCCGCGAGCGGCCCCGGCCCGGGCAGCAGCGCGTCGATCTCGTCGTGCACCGCCGCGTAGCGCTCCGGCGGGGTGCGGGTCACGTCGACGTCGAAGTAGGCGCGCACCTCATCCCGGAAGGACATCGGCGTGCCGGCGAGCCGGTCGGCGACCGCGCGCAGCGCGGCGAGCTGGGCGGTGAGGTACCGGCGGCGGGCCGGTTCGAGGTCGCTGTCGCCGACCGCAGCGAGCGTCCGGCCGGCCTGACGGGACAGCTCGCGGGGGTCGGGCGGCGGTTCGGCGGCGACCTGGTCGCGCAGCGCCGAGTCACCGTAGTAGCAGTCGACGAGCCCGTCGACCAGCCGGCCGAGGCGCAGGCCGAGCAGCAGGTAGTCGCGTACCAGCGGGTTCACTCGCCCGCCTCCGGGCGTGCCGCGGTCAGGTCCGCCGCGTACCCCTGCGGGGGCAGCAGCCGGATCCCGTCGACCCGGTCCGGTCGCCTCGGCGCTACCACCGGCGCGCGGTGCAGGATCGGCACCACCGCCACGTCGGCGACCGCGCGCTCCGCGGCGGCCCGCCAGGCGGCGTCGGCCCGCCACGGCTCCGGCGCGTCGAGCGCCCGCTCGATCAGCGCGTCCACCTCAGGTGCGGCATAGCCGCCGTGGTTGGCGCCGCCGGGCACCGGGTTCGCCTGCAGCATCGCCTGCGCGAAGACCCGCCCGTTGTGCTCCAGCCAGTCGGGCACGCGCGCCGCCACGGCGAGCTGCCAGCCGCCGGCCGTGGCGGGCGCGCGCAGTGCCTGCGCGTACGCGGCGTCGGCGAGCCCGACCGCCCGGGTCGGCAGGCCCGCCCGGGTCAGGTCGGCCGCGCAGGCGTGCGCCACCTCGGGCCCGCAGCCGGACTGCGGGTGGATCAGGACCAGCGGCGGGCCGTCGGCGTGGCCCGCCGAGGCCAGCAGGTCGCGGGCCCGCGCCGAATCGCCGGCGTGACCCGGGGTGGGGTACGGGTCGGCCGTGCCGTGTCCGGCGTTGCCCGGCGGGATCAGCGAGCCCGCCATCCGTACCGGCACGCCGGGGCGGTGACGCCGGTACAGGCCGGCCACCGCCGCCTTGTCCACGGCGAGCGCCACCGCCTGCCGTACCCGGAGGTCGGCCCAGACCGGGTCGCGCAGATTGAGCAGGAGATAGGGGTCGAGCACCCAGCCAAGCGCGCAGTCGCCGTCGACCGGCTCGGCGGCCGGCAGCCCGCCGACGGCGGGCGCGACCGGAACCTCGGCCGGCGCGTCGGCGGGCTCCGCGTCGGCGCGGCCGGCGCCGTCGCTCAGGCGCAGCTCCACCCGGTCGGCCTCGGCCCGCCGGTACGGGTCGGCGGCCGGCTCCCACGCCGGGTTGCGGACCAGCTCGACCCATTCGCCGGGCCGCTGTAGCCGCACCCGGTACGGGCCGTTGGCGCGCAGGTGGGCGGCGGCCTCGGGGCTGCCCGGGACGAACGCTTCGTGCTCCGCGGGCACCGCCGACGCCGCGGGCAGCGCGAGCATCTGCACGAAGTCCAGCGCCGGCCGGGCCAGCTCGATGACGAGCGTCTCGTCGTCGAGCGCGAAGACGCCGGGGATCTCGTGCGCGTTCTGGTACACGGCCAGCGTCGCCGCGTCCGCGGCCCGGTGGGTGGCCTCCGCCGACCACGCGGCGGCGAACTCGGCCAGGCCGCGCACGGTGCCGGCGAAGTAGGCCAGCGACGGCGAGGGCCGGACCGGGTTGCACATCCGCTTGAAACCGCGGATCACGTCGTGCGCGGTGACCGGACGCCGGTCGGGGGTGTCCCAGCGGACACCGGGGCGCATGTGGAACACGTAGCTGCGGTGGCTGGCGCCGAGACCTGCGTTCCAGGTGGAGGGGACCTCTAGGGCGAGGTCGGGCACCGGCGTGACGGCCTGCCAGTCGTGGACGTCACGGGCGGTCTGCCAGGTGACGAGCTGCCGGGTGTGCAGCCGGACGAACGGGGCCGCCGACGCCGGAGCGCAGGTGGGGTCCAGCGGTGCGGCGTCGGTGGGCGCGAGCACCCGCAGCACGCCGCCGCGCCGCCGCGAGGTGGCCGGCTCCGGCCGGTACGGGGCGACTGTCATGACAGCTCCCGCACCAGGTCGGCGATGGCGTCGACGGCGAGGTCGACCTCCTCGGCGGTGTTGTAGAGGTGGGTGCAGATCCGGGCGGCGTAGTGCTGGTGCGGTGAGCCGGCCACGTCGAACTCGGTCCACCGGGTCCAGATCCGGTGCCGGCTCTCCAGCTCGTCGACGAGGCGGGCGAACTTGGTGATGTTCCAGCCGTCGGCCCGGTCGGGGAACGGGTTGAACGCCACCAGCGGCGCGGTCAGCCGGTCGTCGGTGAGCGGTGAGTACAGCGACTCGACGCCGAACCGTTCGATGATCCGGGCGCGGGTGTGCTCGCCGAGCGCCACCGCGTGCCGCTCGATCCGGTCCCGGCCGATGCGGTCCCACAGCTCGCACGCCTTGGCCAGGGCGGCGCCCCGGGCGATGCTGGCGCTGCCGGCGCTCTGCAGGTAGTCGCCCATGTTGTAGCTCTCCACCCGGGTGGTGGTGCGCGGCGGCGGGGCGCCCATCATCGGGTACCAGGTGGAGATGACCGGCCAGAACGTCGGCAGCGGCAGCGGGTTGTGCTCGGGGTGGACCTTGTTGCGGACGTAGAGCAGCCCGGTGCCGAGCGGCCCGCACTGGAACTTCGAGCCGGAGCAGGTGACGAAGTCAGGCCCGAGCGCGCGCAGGTCGGTGTCGAACAGGCCGGGCAGCAGCGCGCCGTCGACCACTGTGGTCAGGCCGTGCTGCTGGGCCAGGTCGCAGAGCTGGCGCACCGGCATCCGGGTGCCGGTGAACAGCGTGACGGCGGCGAACGCCAGCACCTTCGTCCGCGGCGTGATCGCCCGGGCGAACATGTCGACGATCTCCTCGGCGGTGACGTCCGGCCCGACCGGCGGGGTCAGCACGGTGAGCGTGATCCGGTGCCGGTTGCGCAGCAGGTTGAAGTTGGACAGCACCGAGTAGCACTCGTGGCTGGTGGTGATGACCTCGTCGCCCTCGTGCAGGTCGAGCCCGTTGATGACCCGGGCCACGCCCTCGGTGGCGTTGTGGCAGATCACCATCTCGTCCTGGTCGACGCCGAACGCCCGGCCGATGGCGGCGCGGTGCTCGGGGTACATGCCGGGCGGGTAGACGTTGCGCAGTCCTCCGTTCCACGCCCGGGTCACCCGGTCGTTGACGTCCAGCACCTCGTACGGCATCACTCCGATGGTGCCGGTGTTGAGGTGGACCGCGTTGGGCTCCATCGCGAACAGCGACCGCAGCTCCGCGAAGGAGGCGGTGCGCAGCGGGTCGGCCGGTGCGGGCGGCCCGCCGGTGCGGGAGGCCGTCGTGGTCGCGGGGTCGTCGGTCACGCTGACGCGCATGGCGTCCCTCCTATCAGGAGCTGGCACCCGCCAGCGAATTTACCATATGATTCTCAAGTAAATAGTCGTCACGCTGCCCGTCCCGTCCGCCCGCGCCGGGCTCTCCGGCGCGCACCCCACCTCAGAGCAGGGAGAAGCGATGATTGCGTGCCACACCGGCGGTTGGCCGGACACCGAAGCTCCTCGGCGGACGGAGCTGGCCTCCGCGGCCGGCTGCTCGTGCGGCTGCGCCGGCCGCTGCCGGCCGCCGTCGGCCGACGCCCGCGGCGAGCGCGACCGCCGGCAGGACCAGTTCGACGCGCGCGACCGGGTGCCCTGACGCCGGACGGGTGGGGGCGGCCGGGACCTGCCGCCCCCACCGGGCCGGGTCAGCCGCCGAGCACGTCCGGCAGCCGGACCGCCTTGAACCGCCGGTCGGCGAAGTCGCAGTACCAGACCAGCTCGCCGTCCCAGGCCAGCCCGGTCGGATGCCCCGGCAGCCGCACCGTGGCGACCAATTGGCCCGACTCCGCATCGACCGCGTGCAGCAGGCCGTCCTCGAACTCGGCGTAGAGCACATGACCCTCGGCGTACGTGAGGCCCGAGGGCGACCCCACGACCGGGTATTCCCGCTGCACCGTCATGGTCTCGAAGTCCCGCAGCTGGATCACCGCGGGCGCGCGCAGGCAGAGCCACACGCCCTCGGGCCCGGTCTCCATACCGGTAACCCGGCCGTTGGAGGGCCGTACCGGCTTCGACCCGACCGTCTGGCCGGTGGCCGGGTCGATCAGCAGGATCCGCTTCGGCCGGCCGCCGATCTGGCACAGTTTTCCGTCCGCGTACCCCAGGTCGGCCCGCACGTCGGGGTGCGCGAACCACCGGCGTACCGTGCCGTCCGCCGGGTCGATCGCGAAGATCCGCGCGGCGTCCTGGTCGGAGTGCCAGAGCCAGGTGCCGTCCCAGGTCAGGCCGCACATGTATCCCGCCGGGCCGGGCAGGCTGCGCACCACCTCGACGGGCGGTGCGATCGTGGAGCCGCTCACCGTCTCGTTCTCCCTTCGTTGGCTGACCCGGCCCGCGCCGGGCCGGCGTACCTGCGGGCGGCGTCAGTCGACGGCCGCCACCGGGGCGTTAAGCCGGGCCGCCAGCGCGGCGATGTGCTCCGGCGACGTGCCGCAGCACCCGCCGGCCACGGCGAGCCGGTACTCCACCGTCCAGCGGGCGACCAGGTCGCCGAACTCCGCGGGGTCGAGCAGCGGTCGCGGTCCGGGCGCGCCGTCGCGGCGGTCCTCCAGGTTCGGGTACGCGCCGATCGGGCCGTCGTCGGCGTCGCGCAGCGCCCGCAGGCACCGCTCGGTCGCCTCCGGCCCGGTGCAGTTGACCAGCACCACCTCGGCCCCGGCGGCGCGCACCGCCCGCGCGGCGTCCACCAGGGAGTCGCCGGACAGCAGCCGGCCCTGGTCGTCGCAGACGAAGCCGGCCCAGGCCAGGGCGCCCACCTCGCGCACCTGCTCCACCGCGATCCGGGCCTCGCGGGCGGTGTTCATGGTCTCCACCAGCACCAGCTCCACCCCGGCCCGGACCAGCTCCACCGCCAGCCAGCGGTGCTCCTCGCGCAGCTCGTCGTCGGCCGGTACCAGGTCCGGCCGGTAGCAGTCCTCCACCGGGGCCATCGACGCGGCGATCCGGGTGCCGGGCGCGCCGGCCGCGTTGCGGGCGGCCAGCGCGACGCCGACGGCCGCGTGCACCATCCAGCCGAGGCCGGCGTCCTCCAGCCCGGCGCGGCGCAGCGCCCGCAGGTTGCAGCGCAGCGTGTTCGCGGTGAGCACCTGCGCCCCGGCGGTCAGGAACCGTTCGTGGACGTCGCGCAACACGCGCCGCCGGCTGTCCGCCAGCAGCGCCGCGATGCCCCACCACGGGGCCTGGTGGGGCAGCCCGGCGCGCTGCAACTCGGTGGCGAGTCCTCCGTCGAGCACCACCGTGGCGCCGCCGGTCGTGAATGCGGACATGTCTCCTCCTTCGCGGAGCGAATATGCCGGTCAGCGGGTCAGGCGCCGTCACGCAGCGCGGTGACCAGGTCCTCGACCAGGTCGGCCGGGTCCTCGATGCCGGGTGAGATCCGGATAAGCCGGTCGGTCAGCCCGAGACGCCGGCGCACCTCGGGCGGCACCGGGCGGTGGGTCATCAGCGCCGGGCACTCGATCAGGGAACGGACGCCGCCGAGGCTGACCGCAGCGGTGAACAGGCGTACCCGGTCGAGCAGCTTGGCCGGGTCGCCGAGGTACTCGAAGGCGGCGAGCGCGCCGGGCGCGGTCATCTGCCGGGCCGCCACCGCATGCTGCGGATGCGTCGGCAGCCCCGGATATCTGACCCGGGCGACGCTCGGCTCGGCCAGCAGCGCCGCCACCACCGCGCGGGTGTTCTCCACCTGTCGGGCGGTGCGCAGCGACAGCGTCTTCAAGCCCCGGTGGGTGAGATAGCAGTCGAATCCGCCGGGGGCGTTGCCGGCCACCGTGCGGTACGCCAGGAACCGCCGGTGCAGCTCCTCGTCCTGGTAGACGAGCGCGCCGCCGAGCACGTCGAGATGACCGGCGACGGACTTGGTGGTGCTGTAGAGCGCGATGTCGGCGCCGTGCGCGAGCGGTCGTTGCAGCACCGGCCCGGCGAGCGTGTTGTCCACCACCACCAGGGCGCCGTGCCGGTGCGCGAGGTCGGACACAGCGGCGATGTCGGCGACCTTGAGCAGTGGGTTGGTGGGCGTCTCCAGCCACACCATGGCCAGCTCCGGCCCGCACTCGCCGAGCGCGCGGTCCCGCTCGGCCGGGTCGGCGAGGTCCACCTGCCGTACCGTCACGCCGCGCTCGGCGGCGGCGGCGAGCAGCTGGTGGGTGCCGCCGTACATGTCGTCGGAGGCGAGCAGCAGCCGGCCCGGCGGCACCACCGACAGCGCGGTCGTGGCGGCGGCCTGCCCGCTGGTGTAGACGGTGGCGTGCCGGGCGTCCTCCAGCGCGGCGAGACACTCCTCCAGCGCCTCCCGGTTGGGCTGCTCGCCCCGGGCGTAGAAGTAGCGCGGCGGGTCCTGGGCGGTGCGGTCGTAGGTGGTGGCGAGGTGGATCGGCGGCACCACGGCGCCGGTGCCGGACACGGGTTGCTGGCCGACGTGCACCAGCCGGGTGTCGAACCTCATGACGCTCCCTTCCGGGCGCTGCTCAGAGGAACCGGACGTCGGGGTGATCGGTGGTCCAGGGACCCGCCCGTACGCCGGCGAGCAGCTCACCGACGAGGTCGATCTCGGCAATGGTGTTGTAGACGCCGAAGGAGAGCCGGACCGTGCCGAGCAGGCCCAGCTCGTCGAGGAAGGTGCTGGCGCAGTGCACGCCGCAGCGCACCGCCACGCCGTGCCGGTCCAGGTGCGCCCCGACGTCATACGGGTGGATGCCCTCGACCACGAAGGAGACGATGCCGCTGGGGTCGGTGGCCGGGTCACCGACCACCCGCACACGGTTGATCGCGCCGAGCACGTCCACGGCGTGCCGGACCAGCGTCCGGTCGTGCCGGCGGATCGCGTCCCAGCCGAGGTCGCGCAGGTAGTGCAGGGCGGCGGCCAGCCCGACCGCGCCGGCCACGTGCGGCGTGCCGGCCTCCCACCGGGCCGGCCCGTCGAGGTAGCGGACCGGCTGGTCGGCCGCGACGCCCTTCACCGTGCCACCGCCCACCTGGTACGGCGGCAGCCCGGCGAGCAGGTCCCGGCGGCCGTGCAGCACGCCGACACCCATCGGCCCGTACGCCTTGTGCCCGGAGAAGCAGTAGAAGTCGGCGTCGATCTCGCGCACGTCGACCGGCCGGTGCGGTACGGCCTGGGCGCCGTCGACCAGCACGAGCGCGCCGGCCCGGCGGGCGGCGGCGGTCATCTCCGGTACGGGGTTGACGGTGCCGAGCACGTTCGAGACGTGGCTGACCGCCACCAGCGCGGTGTCCGGGCCGAGCGCGGCGGCGAATCGGTCGGCGCCGACCCGCCCGTCGGGTCCGGCCGGCACCACTGTCAACGTGGCGCCCGTACGGTCGCAGAGCCGGCGCCAGGGCAGCAGGTTGCTGTTGTGTTCCATGCCGGTCACCACGACGCGCCGGCCCGGCCCGGCCACCCGCTGCCCGGCGGTGTCCGCGACCAGGTTGACGGCGGCGGTGGTGCCGGCGGTGAAGAGCACCTCCTCCGGCTGCGCCGCGCCGATCGCCCGCGCGGCGCTCTCGCGGGCCTGCTCGTACCACTCGGTGGACTCCAGGCCGAGCCGGTGGTAGCCGCGCCCGACGTTGCTGTTCGCCCCGGTGTAGTAGTCGGTCACCGCGTCCAGGACGACGCGGGGCTTCTGCGTGGTGGCGGCGTTGTCCAGGTAGGCGACGAGGTCGCCGGCCCGGCGGGCCAGCAGGGGGAAGTCGTCCCGTACCGCCCTGGGCAGCGCCTCCGGAGCGTGTCGCACCGTGTCCGTCATGCCGGCTCCTGTCGCTTGACGGCCGGTCGTCGGTGCCGGCGCACGCGCCGCGCGGGGTCGCCCCGCGACGCGTGCGGCGCCGTCTGGCGCTCGGGCGACGAAAGGGCGGACCGGTCGTCCCCGTGGGACCACAGTGCTCGGGAGGTGCCGCACGGGTGCGGCGTGCCGGACGACGACGGGCCCCGACGAACGCCGAGGCTAGTTCAGAATAATATAGTGAACCTGTCCCGTCACCCCCTGGCGTGGGTCAGTGACCGGAGGTCGCCCGGACGGCGGGCGCCGCGCCGGCGTCCAGGCCGAGCAGCTCGCAGCAGCGCAACACGGCGTCGATGTCGCCCTCCAGCTTGAGCTGGCCGCCGACCATCGCCATCAGCGGCGTGACCCGCCCGGCTCCGATGCGGACGAACGTGGCCGCGTCCGTGGTCGCCACCATCGCCGGGTCGTCGGACGGTCCCTTCGCCACCCGAGGCACCCCGCCGGCGACGTCGATGCGGAAGACCTCGTCGTCGACCTGGAACTGGTAGCTCTCGTCGATCGGGGAAATCTTGTCCCACTGGAACATCGCCTCCACGGCAAGAAAGCCCCAGTGCGGGCGGACGGTGTCCTCGGCGCTCAGGTCACCGACGAACTCCAGGCCCCAGTGCGCGAGCCCGAGCACCATCGGCCGCAGCGCCTGCCCGGTCGGGGTCAGCTCGTAGGAGAGCCGGCCGCCGGTGCCGTGCACGTCGACCTGCCGCAGCACGCCCGAGTCGACGAGGAACTTGAGCCGGTCGGCGAGCAGGTTCGTGCCGATGCCGGGCAGGTCCGCGAGCAGCTCGCTGTAGCGCCGGGGCCCCATCAGCAGCTCCCGGATGATCAGCAGCGTCCAGCGTTCACCCAGCACGTCGAGCGCGGACGCGAGCCCGCAGTACTGGTGGTAGGAGCGCTTGCCGGCGAGGCCAGTCTGTGCCATTCCGCTATCGTATATTTTAGTCCGTTGTTTGCGCAGGTGGGGCCGCGCTGTCGAGGCGACCGGCCAGGCCCGGCGGACCGTTCGGCCAACGCACAGGTGGCGCTCAGGCGGCGGCGCGGCGGCCGAAGAGCCCGCGCATCAGCACCGGCTTGGCCAGCTCCTGGAAGTCGAGGTCGGGGTCGAGGTCGCGGACCGTCCCCTCGATCACCAGCAGCGAGAGCAGCGGGAAGATGAGGTCCGGCGCGGCGTGCACGCCGTGGCGCCGTTGCAGGTCGAACATCTCCGCGGCGAACGCGATCAGGCTGAACTCCCGGGCCGGCAGTCTGTGGCTGCGCTCCACCAGGTCGGCCATCTTGACCAGGAACGTCTCCACGTCCGCATCCGGCCGCAGACCGGTGCCGCTGCGCACCACGATCTCGGCGCAGTACCGGCCGCGCCCGATCGACATGTTCATGAAGAACTCGGCGAACAGCCGGCGCAGCTCCTCGGTGAGCTGCACGCTGAACCCGGCGTCGAGCACCACCACCTGGGCGCCCCGGGTGAAGTAGAGGTTGCCCGGGTGCATGTCGCAGTGGACGAATCCGTCCACGAAGAGCATGTGGTAGATCGCTGTCATCGCGGGGGCGGCGAACCGCTTGCGCACGGCCGCCGACATCGACCGCGCCACGTCCACGTCGAGGTCGGGCACGAACTCCATGACCAGGCAGCGCGGCCGGCAGACGTCGTCACGTACGGCGGGCACCCGGACCCGGGGCACCACGGCGAGGTTCTCCTTGAGCCGGCGCAGGTTCTCCGCCTCCCGGGCGAAGTCGAGCTGGGCGAACACCGCCCCGCACATGTTCTCGACCACCTCCCGCACCGGGACGCCGCGCAGCATCGGCAGGCGGGCCATCACCCGGGCGCCGTGCCGCATCAGCGCAAGGTCGAGGGCCATCGTCGACTCGATGCCGGGACGGCGCAGCTTGAGCGCCACCTCGGCGCCGTCGGGCATCCGCCCACGGTAGACGCAGGCCACGCTGCCGCTGGCCACCGGCGTCGGGTCGATCTCCGCGAACTCCGCAGGCGTCTCGCTGCCGTACGCCTCGGCCAGCGCCCGGCTGGTCTGCTCGGAGGTCATCGGGTCGACCCGGTCCTGGAGCACAGACAGCTCGTCGCAGAGCGCGGGCGGCAGCACGTCGCGCCGGGTGCCGAGCACCTGACCGGCCTTGACGAACGTCGGACCGAGCCGCATCAGCAACGTGGTGAGGCGGCGGTAGAGCAGCCGGCGGGCCCCCGGCCGGTCACCTCGGACCGCCTTGACCAGCGCAGGCGGCAGCGCCGGCAGTAGGTGGGCGGCGCCGACCGCGCCGATCCAGGTCGAGCGGGCCAGCAGAGCGCGCGTCGTCGCCATGGACGTCAACCCTTCGTGATGCCCGGCACCTCGATCGCCCGGAGCTGCAGGGTGGTGAAGTCGCAGTACCAGATGCGGCGGCCGTCCCAGGTGATGCCGGTCGGGTTGCCCGCGACCGAGTAGGCGGCCACCTCCCGGCGGGCCGCCACTTCGTACAGGTTGATGGTGGCCGCGTCGTGGTCGGAGTAGACGAGGTAGCTGTCGGAGACGGTCAGGCCGGCGACCGGGTGCCGGACCGGGAACGTGTCGATCAGCCCGAAACCCTCCGGGTCGCGTAGGTCGACCTGGCGCAGGTCCTCGTAGCCCAGCCAGAGCCCGTGCCGGGTCGCCTCCAGCCCGCACAGCACGTTGCCGGGGCGCGGGTTGCCGAACTCGCCGAGCAGCTCGCCGTCCTCGGGATCGACCAGCCGCAGCACGCGGTCGTCGCCCGCCACCTGCAACAATCGCCCGCCGATAGTGGTCAGGTCGGTGCGCACGCCGGGGCAGTCGAGCCGGCGGACCACCTTGCCGCTGATCGGATCCAGGGAGGCGATCTGGCTGGAGACCGCCTCGGAGAACCAGAGGCACTCCGCAGACCAGGTCAGACCGCAGAGCTTGAGAGCGCCACGGACGGGAATGTCGCGGACGGTACCCACCGCGAAGGGCATCAGGACCTCCTCTGCCGGGACAGGCCGCACTCCAGCCGCCAGCCGGTCACCGTGCGGACGTCGCGCCGGGCCGGGCGGCGCAGGGCGACGGACAGCTCGTCGCCCTCGGCCACGTCGGTGTGTCGCAGCGGCCACACCCACACCGCCCAGTTACAGCCGGGGTACGACGGGAAGTTCGACAGCGCCACGTCGTCGGTGAAGTCGGCGGTGAAGAAGCCGAGCACGGCGTGCAGCCGTCCCGGCGCGGTGACCGGCAGACGCTGCCGCAGCGTCTGCCGGGACGGTGACCGGCCGTCGAGCGCCTGGTCGAGCACCACTGTGGGCTCGGCCAGCAGCTTCGGCGGACGCTGAAAGAAGTGCAGCTGCGCCGCGGGGGCCACGAGCTCCTGCACCGGGTCGAGCCGGTAGCCGTAGAAGTCGCCGCCCCACAGCCCCCAGCCCTCGTCGGCGAACTCGGCCGCGGCCAGCCAGGTCCGCAACCGCCGGGGCACCACCCGGCCGCCGGAGCGCAGGTGCCGGCGGGCGATCACGTGCAGCACCTCGGCCATCTCCTCCTCCGGGCCGAGGTTGCCCATCATCTCGGAGACCAGCACGTCCGCCTTGCGGGGCAGCCGGACCGTACGGGCGTCGCCGGTGACCAGCGTGAGCCGTCCCTTGAGGTCGTTGGCCTCGATGATGCGGGCCGCCGCCGCGGCGGTGGCCGGGTCGGCTTCGACCGCGTACACGTGCTCGGCGCCGTGCCGCAGCGCCAGCAGCGAGAGCGCGAGCAGCCCCGCGCCCACGTCGACTACCACGTCGCCGGGGGTGACGGCCTCCTCCAGCGCCCTGTCGTACGCCCGCAGCCGGGGCGCGTCGCCGAGCATCATCTGGTGCATGAGCAGCAGCCGCTGGTCCACGCGGTACCCCCTGAGCGCGCGTCCCTCCCGACCGCCGTAGCAGTCGGGAGGGACATCGTGACGGTACGTTGCTATTGGTTTTACTAGTAGAACCTCTGGCCGGCAGGCCCGTCAAGCGGACCCGTCGGTCAGGCGTTCACTGCGGCGTGCTCGCCGACCAGCGCGTCCCGCATCACCAGGTTGACGCCGGTGAGGCGGGCCTTCGGCTGCTCGTCCACGGCGACCAGCGCGGTGTCCGAGCCGTCCAGCTTGAGTTCGGTACCGGTGGCCTCCATGCCGCGCATCTTGCCGTTGACGTGCACGGAGTTGGCGGCGTAGAGCGTCTCGTGCGGCGTGACCAGCTCGAACTCGGCGTCGATGTGCAGATCGCCGGGGAACTTGAGCCGGCTGAGGCTGTCCTCGTTGCCCTCGCCCAGCGTGCCGCCGGAGACCCGCGGCCAGCTCGCCCGCAGCATGACCCGGCCACCCAGCTCAGGGCTGTGTCCGACGACGGCGACGCGGGCCAGCTGGGCGAGCACGCCCGGGCCCTCGTCGTGCTTGTCCGGGCCGAAGAGCAGCACCTCGGCGCCGGCCGCCTGGCGATAGTCCCCGGCCAGGTCGACCCGCACCGTCTTGCCGTTGACCTCGACCTCGATCTGCCCCTCAAGCGAGGTCTGCATGATCATGGACGGGTCGACCAGCATGGACATGCACGGGCCGGCGCTGGGCGCAAAGAACAGGTTCGGCGTGATCCCGACCGGCTGGTTCTCGTCGTTGGCCGGGTACCACGCCTCCGGCAGCGTGGTGCCCTTGACGACGTTCGGCGCGGCCATCACGTCGAACGGACCGTCACCGCGCGGCTTGCCCAGGTAAGGGCCGGTCAGCGGCTTCTTGAACGGCGGGACGCTGTCGACCACGCCGTAGATGTCGATGACGTTGCGGTGGGCGAGCCGCAGCGTGCTCGACTCCAGGATGCCGAAGCGGCGGATGTAGAACTCGGCCGGGAAGTTCTTGCCCGGCACGATCTGCCGCACGTGCCCGCTGTTGGGCAGGAACGGGTTGGACAGCACCTGGATGCGGTCGTCCAACTCGTAGCTGAACCCCTTGATGCCCACCTCGGGCGCGCTGATCAGCTCGGTGGCGAACTGCGCGTAGCCGTTCTCGTCGACCTTGTGCTCGAAGCCCGGCATGGGCCACTTGTTGAGCTGCACGAAGCCGGACAGGTTGATCGTCTCGCGGCGGCCCGAGTAGTAGTCCTCGCCGAAGACCACGGTGGCCGCGGCGAGGATGTGCGGGCGGATCGGCTTGGGTTCGAGGTTCAGGGACTCGTAGGTCTCTCTGGTGGAGCTCAAGCCAGACACCTCCAATGTCTGTCGGCAGGGGTCAGCGGCGGTCTGAGGGCCGCTGGTGGACCGGACCCGACCGGTCCCGCCGACTATCAAGCTATGTGTTTTTAAAGCGTACTGTCAATGCCTGGGCATCGTCAGGTGTCAAAGCCCCGGGAACACGACGGCCCGCTCCCCGGCGGGGAGCGGGCCGTCGATCGCGACCGCCGGTCAGTCCGGCACGGCCGCCACCCCAGCCGGCAGCAGCGGCCGGGACAACGGCAGGGGAAGCTCGGCGGCGGGGCTCGTCACGGCACCCGGGGTGTCGTACTCCAGCGCCAGCCGGCGCAGCAGGCCGAGCATCCGGTACCGGCCGCCGGCTGTCCCGACCGGCATCACCAGGGCCTTGTCCACCAGGGCGGCGAGCACCACCCGCACGTCCGTCGGGCCGGACGGATGGGGCCACCAGAACCGCCGGGCGGCCGCCAGGTCGAACACCCCCGGCAGCAACGCGACGTGCTGGAACAGGCAACGCTCGACCACGTCGAGGCGCTGGACGCTGCGGTCGAGCATCGCCCGCAGCGACGTGTGGCGTGGCTCCGGTCCGGCGGTGGGCGGGCGCAGTCCGTCCAGCGGTCCCTCCAGCTTGCGCAGCACCCCATCCAGGCTGTCGGTGGACAGGCACGCCGCCGCCATCTCCAGGGCCAGCGGCAGGCCGTCGAGCCGGCGGCAGATCTCCACCGCGATCTCCGCGTCCCGCCGGTCGAGACGGAACCCGGGGCGGGCCTGAGCCGCCCGTTCGGCGAGCAGCGCGACCGCCGGATTGGACAGGACCGAGGGCCATCCGCCCGGCTGCGGCACCGGCAGCGGATGCAGGCGCTGGACCCGCTCGTACGGCAGCCCGAGCGGCTGGCGCGACCCGGTCAGGACCACCACGTTCGGGCACGCCAGCAACAGCCGGTCGGCGACCACCGCGCACGCGTCGACCAGGTGCTCGGCGTTGTCCAGCACCACGAGCGTCGGCTGGTCGCGCAGCAGTTCGACCGGATCCTCGGCGCCGTTGCCCCCGAGCATCCGGGCCAGCCGGCGCTCCAGCTGCCGCCGGTCACTGAGGTCGAGCGTGTCCACTGTCAGGACCCCGCCGGTGAAGACACGGGCGGCCTGGTGGGCGGCGCGCAGCGTCACCGCCGACTTGCCGCAGCCGGGCGCGCCGGTGACAGTCACCGCGCGGTACTTCGCCAGCAGCGCCGCCAGCTCGGCGATGTCCCCGGCCCGCCAGTGCAGCGGCCCGGAGATCGGCCCGCAGCCGGGCCTGCGCCGCGCGGCGGGCACCGCCGGCGCCGGCCGGGGCACCGGTGGACGCCCGGCCGGGCGCACCAGCGCCCGGTGCACCGCCCGCAGCTCCTCCCCCGGATCGACGCCCAGTTCGGTACGGAGCCGCTCGGTGATGTCGGCGTACCGGTGCAGCGCCACGGTCCGGTGCCCACTGCCGCCGAGCACGGCCAGGTAGTCGGCCTGGATCGCCTCGTGCAGGGGTTCCAGCCGGGCCAGCCGGGTGGCGGTGTCGAGCACCGCCGCGGCCCGTCCCAGCCGCAGCCCCAGACCCACGTAGCTGTGCGAGGTCGCCACCCAGGCCGCACCCAGGGCCTCCACCTCGATGTTGTCGTGCAGCAGCGAGCGCAGCTCACCGAGGGTCGGGCTGCGCCACAGGTCCAGCGCCTGCCCGAGCAGACGGAACGCCTCCTCGCGGCAGCCCTCACCGATCCGCTTCTCGGCCTCGGCGACGTAGCGCCGGAACCGGGCGACATCCGTCTCGACGGTCTCGGCGCGCAGCGAGTACCCGGAGACGGTCGAGGCGATGACCCGTACCCGGCGCCGTGGCGGATGTTCCGGTTCGAGGACCTGGCGCAGCCGGGCCACGTACGTGTGCACGAGCGACCGGGCGCTCGGCGGGACCACGCCGCCCCAGACCGCCTCCTCCACCTCGCTCACCGGGACGCTGTCGCCGAGGCGTAACGCCAGAAGGGAGAGCACCGCCCGCTGCTTGGCCGGGCCGGGCTCCACCGGATGCCCCTTCCGCCTCACTTGCAGCGGACCCAACAGGTCGACCCGGTAACAGGCACGACTCTCCATCATCTATCCCCCTAGGCTCAGCGTGAGCCCGAGACTGGCACATCCGGTTACCGCGTGGCCACACTGAGCCATTGCTCAGGAAACTCGGCAGGCCAGGTCGCCGACCCGCCCTAGCAGCGTGATCACCGCCCGGGAGGTGCGCAAAGGTCGCCGGGCGGAGCACCGGCAGCCAAGAGTTCTTTTCATATGGCGAAGCTATTGATAGAAGTTGCGGAATGCGCCGGACTGCGCGATCCCGCGCCGACGAAGTCGCACCCCAGAGGGGGATGTCGCTCGCCGAGGCACCCTCATCGCTCGAGCACGATAGACAAGATGCTATATGAAATCTTAGCATTCTTATGGCCGGATGACTCACGTGAGGAGCACGAGGGCATGTTCGAGCGGTTCACCGACCGAGCGCGACGGGTTGTCGTCCTGGCCCAGGAAGAGGCCCGGATGCTCAACCACAACTACATCGGTACGGAACACATCCTGTTGGGCCTGATCCATGAGGGTGAAGGCGTCGCGGCGAAGGCTCTGGAGAGCCTGGGGATCTCGCTGGAGGGCGTTCGCCAGCAGGTGGAGGAGATCATCGGCCAGGGTCAGCAGGCGCCGAGCGGGCACATCCCGTTCACGCCGCGGGCCAAGAAGGTGTTGGAGCTGTCGCTGCGCGAGGCTCTGCAGCTCGGCCACAACTACATCGGTACGGAGCACATCCTGCTCGGTCTCATCCGCGAGGGCGAGGGCGTGGCCGCGCAGGTGCTGGTGAAGCTGGGCGCTGACCTGAACCGGGTCCGCCAGCAGGTGATCCAGCTGCTCTCCGGTTACCAGGGCAAGGAGCCGGCCGCCGCCGGCACCGCACCGGGCGAGGCGGCGCCGTCGACCAGCCTGGTGCTCGACCAGTTCGGGCGGAACCTGACCCAGGCGGCCCGGGAGGGCAAGCTCGACCCGGTGATCGGTCGGGAGAAGGAGATCGAGCGGGTGATGCAGGTGCTCTCCCGTCGGACCAAGAACAACCCGGTCCTGATCGGTGAGCCCGGCGTCGGTAAGACCGCCGTGGTGGAGGGCCTGTCCCAGAAGATCATCAAGGGCGAGGT
>NZ_JBEOWP010000021.1:0-71410 GCF_040296095.1 Micromonospora sp. NPDC002389 | reverse complement strand
CCGGTCGAGCGGATGATGCGCGACGCCAAGATCACCCAGATCTACGAGGGCACCAACCAGGTACAGCGCATCGTGATGGCCCGCCAGTTGCTCAACGGCTGACTCGTGACGGCCCGGTAGGCGCTCGGCGGCTGCCGGGCCGGGCCGACTCAGACCAGCCCCTCCAGCACCATGGCGCTGAACTGGCGCGCCACGTCGTCGATGCTGAGTGGGCCGCCGAGGTTGAGCCACTGGTAGGCCCACGCGCACATGCCGACGAGCCCGAAGGTGATGATCCGGGGATCGACGTCGGCCCGGAACACGCCCCGCGCCACGCCGTCCTGGATCATGCCGGCGAAGGCCGCCTCCAACCGGTCGCGCTTGCGGGTCACCTCGGCGAACAGGTCACCGGTGAGGTAGCGCCGCTCCTGGTAGAAGATGGTCACGTGGGCGCGGTACTCGGCCACGCTGGTCAGGCTGAGCCGGATCAGCTCCGCGACCCGCACCTTCGGGTCGTCGCTACCGCTCTCGATCCGCTCGATCGCGGCGAGCTGCGCCTCCAGGTACTCCTCCTGGATGTGCCGCAGCAGGTCGTCCTTGCTCTCGAAGTGGTGGTAGAAGGCGCCCTTGGTGAGCCGCGCCTGGTCGGCGATCTCCTGCACCGACGTGCGGTCGAAGCCCCGGCGCTCGAACAGTTCGAGGGCGCTCGTGATCAGGGATCGACGGGTGTTCTCCGGGTCGTAGCCGTCGGGCCAACGCTGCCGACGTCGGGTCGTCGCCGGCCGGCTGGACGTCGCACGAGCCATCTGTGGCCTCCGCCTTCGGTACCCCGTCAATGTCCCGTCATCCTACCGCCCGGTCGGAAGGTTGTGGGGGCACGCGCCCGGCGATTCATCCGGGTGACTACGAATCGGCCGCCGGCCGCTACCAGAAGGGCCGCAGCGGCGGGACGTCGTCACCGGCGATGTTACGGATCACGCGGGCGAGTTCCTGACGCAGCGCGGCCAGCCCCTCGTCGTCCAGGCTGACGGCCAGCCGGGACTCGATCTCGGTCAGGGTGCGCCCCGCCGTACGCATGTGCTCGCGGCCCTTGTCGGTGAGGACGACGAGCTTGCGGCGACCACCCGACGGGTACGGGCGGCGCTCGACGTAACCGGCACCTTCGAGGTAGTCGACGATCTGCCCGGCCGCCTGCTTGGTCACACCGAGTTGCCCGGCCAGCTCGGTGCTGGTGGCACCCGGGCCCTGCAACAACTGGAAGACGAATCCGTGGATGGGGCGGAGGTCGTCGTAGCCGATCGCGTCGAGTTTGGTGACGAACTCGGTGAGGACGAGTTGGAACGACATGCCCAACAGGAAGGTCAGCGGAGTTCGCTCGAGCGGGTCGGGGTCAGTCATGCAAAACAGCTTGACACAGCCTGCAAGCAGGACTTTACTGACGTTACGCAAGTAAAGCTAATTTACTCGGAGGCCGCCGATGAATGTCATCAGTGAGACGGAAGCCCGTACGACCACCACCCCCGCCGGCCAGATGTTCGGTCTCGCCGGCCCGAGCCAGGGCAGCGCGGAGGTGAGCACCTGGCGGGTCGAGTTGGGCGAGGACGCCGCCACGCCGGTGCACGGCATCGACGCCGAGCAGGTGTGGATGCCGATCTCCGGCACCTTCGAGGTCACCGTGGGCGACGAGACCAAGCTCGTCAAGGCCGGCCAGGCGCTCGTCCTTCCGGGCGGTGTCATGCGTCAGCTCAAGACCGTCGGCGGCCCGGCCCAGGCGCTGGTCGCCATGAAGGTGGGCGGCAAGGCCATGCTGCCGAACAGCGACAACAAGGTGCCGCTGCCCTGGGCGGAGTGACCCGCCTTCGGGCGTCGACTCCGCCGAGGCACGGAGGCACCACCAGTCCCGGGCGGGCTGGTGGCGCTTCCTCTCCGCACATCGCACGGGTTCGATCGCATTACCACCCCTCCGGTTGAACCTTCGACGTCCGGGCCTGGCGTGGTGATGCCAGTCTGCAAAGGACGGCAATGCAACCCCAAGCTCCCGCGTTACCCCCGCTGACCCCGGCCCGACGTCGGGCGATCTCGGCACTGATGGCGGTCATCGTACTGATCGTCGTCATGGACATCACCATCATCAACGTCGCGCTGAACCCGATCCAGCTCAGCCTCGGCGCGAGCAACGCCGAACTCCAGTGGTCGCTGGACACCTACCTGATCACGTTCGCCGCCTTCATCTTCACCGGCGGGGTCTGCGCGGACCGGTTCGGTCGCAAGAAGGTCCTGGTCGCCGGGCTGCTGATCTTCGGTATCGCCTCGACCCTGGCCGCGTACGCCGCCGACGTCGAGTCGCTCATCCTCTGGCGGGCCGTGATGGGTGTCGGCGCGGCCGTCATCCCCACCGTCACGCTGGCCGTCATCATGGCCACCTTCCCCCCGCCGGAGCGCCCGAAGGCCATCGCCACCTGGGCCGCCGCCGCCGGTGTGGCCTTCGCCGTCGGCCCGATCCTGGGCGGCGTGCTGCTGGAGAGCTTCTGGTGGGGCTCGATCTTCCTGATCAACGCCCCGCTGGTGCTGATCAGTGTCGTGCTGATCGCCCTCTGGGTGCCGGAGAGCCGCAGCCCGATGAAGTCGCGCTTCGACCCGCTCGGCGTCGTGCTGTCGATCGTGGCCATCGGCCTGCTGGTCTACGGCATCGTGGTCGGCGGCGAGGACAACGAGTGGCTCTCGCTGCCGGTGCTGGGCTCGATCGTCGCCGGGCTGGCGCTGATCGCCGTGCTGGTCCTCGTCGAGAGCCGGATGGCGAGTCCGTCGCTCGACGTGAAGCTGCTGCGCAGCAGCCGTTTCTCCGCCGGCACGGCCACCATCGCCCTGTGCTTCTTCGCCCTGATCGGCGCGATCTTCGTGATCCAGTTCTACTACCAGGCGGTGCGCGGCTACTCCCCCATGCAGGCCGGACTGCTCATGCTGCCGATGGGCGTGGGCACGGTGCTCACCTCCGCGCGCTCGCCCAAGCTGGCGGCCCGATTCGGGCCGCGTACGGTGGTGGCCGCCGGAGCCGTCGTGATGGCGCTCTCCTTCGTGCTGACCGCCGTGATGGACCGGCAGACCGGGGTGTGGCTGCTCATCGTCGCGCAGTTGCTGTTCGGCATCGGCTGGGGTTGCATCATGGCGCCGGCCACCGGCTCCCTGATGTCCGTGGTGCCGCTGCCGAAGGCCGGTGCCGGGCAGGCGGTCACGCAGACCGCCCGCCAGGTGGCGGGCGCACTCGGCGTCGCCGTGATCGGCAGCGTCCTGGGCAGTGTCTACCGCAGCTCCCTCGGCGACGCGGTCGACGTGTTGCCCGCCGGGTTGCGCGACGAGGCCGGTGACTCGATCGGCGGCACCCTGCGGGCGATCGCCTCCGCCGGGCTGCCCGACGGAGGAGCCAGCCTGGTCGACGCGGGCATGCAGGCGTACCTCACCGGCATGCGAGCCGCCATGATCGTGGCCATCGTCGTCGTGCTCGCGGCGGCGGTGATCTCGCTGCGCTGGCTGCCGAAGCAGTTGCCCCCACCGCCCATGCCGCCCGCGCCCCCGGCACCGCCAGCCACCTCGGCGGACCAGCCGCAGAGCGTGGCGGCCAAGCCGGTGGGCTGACCACTCCCCCCGCACGCACCCGGGTCCACGGCCGTTCGCGGCCGTGGACCCGCTGTGTAGCGCGGCCCCCCGGGACGGTCCACGTCGGAGACCCGGGACCGAGACCGGCTGGTCGGACAGTCGAGACCGAGACCGGCTGAGGCGTCCGCCGGTGGGCGGACACGACGAGAAGCGCCGGGTCGCGTCCTTGGTGTGGACGCGACCCGGCGCGTACTCCTGGCACCGGACCGTCGGGGATGGGGACGATCTGCGGCCCGTCGGCGGATGACCGGCGCGACCGTCGGTGCTCATGTCCCCCGGTCCGTCGACTGACCGGGGAAACAGTGGGCCGGGCTCAGCCCCCCGCGGGCTGCCCGGGCACGGGGACGTGGAAGCCACGGCGGTACCACAACAGCGGTCGCGCCTGGCCCGAGACGTGGACCTCGGTCAGGTGGCCCACCAACAGGTCGTGGTCGCCGACGGTGAGGCGGTCGGCCAGCGTGCAGCGGAACACCGCGTGCGCGTCGCCGAGGTACGGCAGCGTGCTGCCGGCGAGGTCCCGGCAGTCCGACCCGGCGAAGCGGTCGGCACCCCGGGCCGCGAACCGACGGGCGGTCGCCTGTTGCTCCTCGCCGAGCAGGTTCACCGCGAACTCGTCGGCGTCCACCATGGCCGTGAAGCAGCTCGACTCGTGCCCGATGCCGACGATCAGCAGCGGCGGTACCAGCGAGGCGGAGACCACCGAGCTGGCGGTGAACCCCCAGCGTCGCCCCTCGCGGTCTCGGGTGGTCACCACGGTCAGCGGTGCCGCGAGAAGCGACATCGCGTCGCGGAACGCCACGCTGTCCAGGACTGGTCGTACCGCACCGACGGGTGTTCCCACGGCCGTTCCTCCCTCGTGCCTGACCATGCCCGGCGGCCCGGAGCACGGCGCGTACGGTCAACGGGGCGACGACGCCCGGCGGGCGGCCTCCCGGGCCTGCGCCGAGAAGTCACCGCGGTTGTCCGACACCCATCGCTGCGAGGCCCTGCGGCTCTCCAGCGCGCCGGTGAAGTGCGGCGCCACATAGCGCGCCAGCAGCTCGTAGCTGTGCTTGGTCTGCTCCCGGGTGGCCCAGTCCTGGGTGTTCACCAGCAGGGTGCCGAAGCCGCCGCTGTCGGCCTGCATCCGGGCGATCGCCTCGACGGCGTCCTCCACCGAACCGATGATGGCGGTGCGGGTCTCCATCGCCACCTCGGGTTCGCGCCCCTCCGGCAGCTTCGCCTCGGCGCCGACGGTGTCCTGGACGTACTCCCGGAACCAGTGGCCCATCCCGGCGCGGACCTGGTCCATCGCCTCCTGCCGGGTGTCGGCGATGTGGACGCAGATGGCGACGCGCCACGAGGCCCGGTCCATCGTCTTACCGTGCGTGGCGGCCTCGTCCTCGGCCGCCGCCCACAGCTGCGCCAGCGGCGGCTCCACCATGCCGGGGCGGCCGGCGAAGGTCAGCGCGGACAGCCCGTAGCGTCCGGCCAGCCGCATGCCGCGCTCCGAACCGGCGCTGGCCACCGCCACGTCCAGCGACGGCCGGGCGTACGGCTTCAGGTGCAGTCGGGCGTCGCGCAGCTCGAACCAGTCGGTCTTGCGGGTCAGCGGGGTGGGGTCGGTCAGCAGGTGGACGATCGCGTCGAGCGACTCGGCCATCATCCGCCGCTGGTCGGAGGCGGCGATGCCCATCATGTGCGCGTCGGCCGGCGAGACGCCCGCGCCGACGCCGAACATGGCCCGGCCCCGGCTCTGGTGGTCGAGCTGCACGACGCGGTTGGCGGCGGTGAGCGGGTGGTGGTAGGGCAGGCTGACCACGCCGGTGCCCAACCTGATCCGCCGGGTCCGCTCGGCGGCGGCGGCCAGGAACACCTCCGGTGAGCTGATCGTCGACCAGCCGCCGGAATGGTGCTCGCCGACCCACGCCTCGTCGATGCCGAGTGTGTCCAGCCATTCGATGAGATCCAGGTCGCGCCAGATCGCGGTGGTCGGATCCTCGCCGAGGGAGTGGAACGGCGGGATGAACGCGCCGAACTTGAGGGACATCGAACTCACCCTTCAGTCAGTGGGGGAACCTGCGGACCCGCCGCAGGCGGGGGCAGGAGCTTGCCGATCTCGTCGGCCAGCACGGCGAGGTGGGGTTGCTGCATCACGGTGTAGTGGTCGCCCGGTACGTCGACGCGGACCGCCTCGGTGACCAGGTCCATCCACGCCTCGGTGGTCTCGACGTCGGCACCGCCGTCGCGGGCGCGCAGGAAGTGGACCCGGCCGGAGTAGGGCTGCGGTTGGTGGTCGAGCAGGGCCCGGAAGTTGCGGGTGAAGCGCTCCGCGATGGCGGTGAGCGTCTCCAGGTCCACCTCGGCCGGCAGCACCTCGCGACGGCGGGCCTCGGCGTGCAGCAGGTCCAGCGCCGAGCGGCCCGGCTCGGGCGTGAAGGTGGCCGGGTCCGGTCGCCACACCCGACCGGTCAGCCCGGCCAGGTCGCGGGCCAGCCAGGACAGCAGCACCGTCTCGTCCACGGCGTCCTCGCGTCGCCGGGGCGGCTCCATGATGTCCACGGCGAGCACCACGTCGACCTCCGCGCCGGTGGCGGTGATCTGGCGGGCCATCTCCAGCGCGATCATCCCGCCCATCGACCAGCCGCCGAGGCGGTACGGTCCGGCGGGGAACGCGCGCCGGACCGCGTCCACGTAGTGCGCGGCGAGGTCGGTCAGGCTCTGCGGGGCCGGCTCCACGTCGGGCACCTGCAACCCGTAGAACGACTGCCCGGGGCCCAACCGGTCGGCGAGTTCCGAGTAGCAGAGCACGTCGCCGCCGACCGGGTGCACGAAGAACAGCGGCACCGCGTCCCCGCCGGTCCTGATCGGCACCAGGGCCGTCCGACGGTCCGGCGCGGTGGTGTCGCGGACCAGGTCGGCCAGGTGCCGGATCGTCGGGCGGGCGAAGAGTTCCGCAAGCGGCAGCACCCGGCCGGTACGGGCCCGGATCTGGGCCATCAGACGGACCGCGAGCAGCGAGTTGCCGCCGAGGGTGAAGAAGTTCTCGGTGACGCCCACCCGGTCCCGCTCGAAGAACTCGGCCCAGAGGTCGGCCAGTTCCCGCTCCACCTCGTCGCGGGGCAGGGCCGACTCGCCCTCGGTGTCGCCGCTGTCCGGCTCCGGCAGCGCCGACCGGTCGATCTTGCCGTTGGCGCTCATCGGCAACTCGTCCAGGACCGTCAGGTGCTGCGGCACCATGTACTCCGGCAGCACCCGCCGCAGCGCCTGGTCGATCGCCTTGACCGCGATCTCGCCGGGGTCGGCGTGATCGGGGTCGAGCACCACGTAGCCGTGCAGGCGCTTGGCGCCCCGCCGGGCGCCGTGCGCGACGACGGCGGCGGAGCGTACCCCCTCGCACTGCGACAGCGCGGCCTCGATCTCGCCCAGTTCGATGCGGTAGCCCTGCACCTTGACCTGGAAGTCCTCCCGGCCGAGGAACTCGATGAGGCCGTCCGGCAGGTAGCGTCCCAGGTCTCCGGTGCGATAGAGGCGCTCGCCGGTGAGGGGATGACGGACGAACGCGGCCCGGGTGCGTTCGTCGTCGTTGAGGTAGCCCTGTGCCAGGCCGACACCGCCGATGTACAGGTCCCCGGTGACCCAGACCGGGCAGGGTTGCAGCGCGTCGTTGAGCACGTGGAACTGCTGGTTGCGCATGGGTCGGCCGTAGGGGATGCTCGCCCAGCCCGGATCGACCGTGTCGATCGGGTACAGGATGGACCAGATCGCCGCCTCGGTCGCCCCGCCCAGGCTCCAGAGGGCGGCCTGCGGTGCGACCTGCCGGAGCCGGTCCGGCAGGGTAACCGGGATCCAGTCCCCGCTCATCATCACCACCCGCAGCGCGAGCGCGCGGTCGTCGGTGCGGGTCAGGACGTGTTCGGCGAACATCTCCGCCAGCGCGGGCACGCTGTTCCAGATCGTCACCCGGTGCGTGGTGGCCAGGTCCCACCAGCGTTCCGGTTCCCGTTGCGCCTCGGGCGGAGGCAGGACGACGGCGCCGCCGACGCCGAGGAGTCCGAACACGTCGTAGACGGAGAGGTCGAAGTTGAGTGCGGACAACGCCAGGACCCGGTCCTCGGCGGTCACCCCGAAGCGCTCGTTGACGTCGTCGACGGTGTTCCGCGCGCTGGCGTGGGTGATCATGACGCCCTTGGGCAGGCCCGTCGACCCGGAGGTGAAGATGACGTACGCGAGGCTGTCGGGGCTGGCCTGGCGGGCGCGGGCGGACCGGCGGGTACGGCCGGCGGGCAGCGTGTCCACGGTGGTGCGGACCACGTCCTCCGGCCACCGGATCCGCTCCTCGACCCAGGACTGGGTGAGGACCAGCGAGATCGCCGCGCTGTCCAGCAGCAGCCGGAGCCGCTCCGGCGGCACGTGGGCGTCGATGGGCACGTAGGTGGCGCCCGCCTTGAGTACGCCGATCACGGCGACGACCTGCTCCCAGCCCTTCTCCATCACGACGCCGACCAGGGTGCCGGGGCCGGCGGCGTTGTCGGCCAGCCACTGCGCCACCCGGTCGGAGCGGCGGTCGAGTTCCCGGTAGGTCAGGCGCCGGTCCGCAGTGATCACCGCCGGCCGGTCCGGGTACCGGGCCGCCGCCTGAAGGAACGGGGCGTGCAGCAGCCCCGTCGGCACCGGACCGGCGGTGGCGTTCACCGCGCGCCGAACCGCCAGGTCCGTCTCCGGGGTCAGCACCGGGGCCGGGCGACGCCAGGTCGACTCGTCGCGGCACAGGTCGCGCAACGTCTCGACGTACGCGTCGAACATCGCGTCGATCATCCCGGCCGGGAACAGTTCCTCGATCACGTCCCAGTTGACGACCAGCGCACCGGCGTCCTCGACGACCTGGTGGTCCAGCCACACCTGGGGCGTACGGATGGAACTGGCCACCTCCCGGCCCCCGGCACCGAGATCGAGCAGGTGCTGGGCCAGCCCGGTGGCCGCCGCGCCGTCGTCCTTGGCGGCGAAGTTCACCGTGCTGGCGAAGACCACGGGCATGGTCGCCCGAGCCGAGCCGCCTCCGGCGGCGTTCAGCTCGCGCAACACCTGCACGCCACTGAACTGGCTGTGTTCCAGGTCGCTCCAGAGCTGCCGTTGGACACGGACGGCGCGGGTGCCGAAGTCGTCGGTGCGGGTGCTGTCGACCTCCAGCAGCGAGGTGGTGCTGAAGTTGCCGAGCATCCGGCTGACGTCCGGGTGCACCGGCGCGCGGTTGAAGAACAGCACGTTGAGGGTGAACCGGCTGCTCTTGCTCCAGGCGGCCAGCACCTGCGCGTACGCGGTGCACAGGGCCGCCGAGGCGGTGACGCCCCGGGCGGTGGCGAACTGCTTGAACCGCGTCCAGTCCGCCGGGTCCAGCCGTGCCGACCGGTGCGCGAAGACCGGCCGCTCCACCTGGGCCGGGCTCGTGGCCAGCGGCAGCTCCGGTGCCGGGGGCAGGTGCTCCAGCCGCCGCATCCAGTACTCCCGCGCCGCGGTGTGCCGGGGCCCGCCGATCTCCTGCTGACGGGCCAGCACGTAGTCGCGGAACGTCAGCTCCAGCGGCGGCAGCGCCGCGTCGTCGCCCCGATAGGCGGCGGCCAGTTCGCGGAAGAGCATCGACGTGCTCCAGGCGTCGATGATCAGGGCGTCGAAGCCGAAGTGCAGCCGAGTCCGGTGCTGGTCGACCCGGGTCGCCCGGACGTCGAACAACGGCCAGACCGTGGTGTCGAAGACCTGGGTGCTCATCTCGGCCCGGATCTCGTCGAGCCGCTCGTCGCGTCGCCGGTCGCTCTCGGCGCGCAGGTCGACCACCCGGATCTGGTACGGCGGCACCTGCGGCAGGACCCGCTGGTGGCCCTCGGGGCTGACCACCGCCCGCAACATGTCGTGGCGGTCCACCATCCGGCGCAGTGCCGCGCCGAGGCGGTCGACGTCGAGCTGCTCGATGTCGACCTCCAGGAAGAAGTACGTGGAGGTGTTGCCGAGCTCGAACGCATCGGAGCGGCCGACCAGGTACGCCTGTTGCAGGTCGGTCAGCGGGAACGGCTCGTACCGGTCGGCCGGGGCCGGTCGGACGGTGGTGGTCTCCGGCCGCTCGGCCGCCGAGGGCCGGTCCGTCGAGGTGGAACCGCCGAGTCGGGTGTGGGCCGTCTCGGCGAGGCTGACGATGCTGCTGCCGTCCAGGAACGCCACCATCGGCAGCGAGACCCCCAGGGCGGCGGAGAGCCCTTCCTTCACCTCCAGCGCCATGAGCGAGTCGAGTCCGAGGTTCTGCACCGGTTCGTGCCGGTCGAGCCCGTCGCCGTCGACGGCACCCAGCGCACGAGCGACCGCGTCGGCGACCAACGTCTCGACGGTCGGCCGGTCCAGTGGGCCGGCGGGCACCGAGGTCGGGGGCGGTGGTGACGAGGCGACCGTCGGTGCGGCGGTCACGGCGACCCGTGGGGCGGGGGCCTCGGGTCTCCTGAGGTTCTCCCGGCCCGCGCGCTTGAGCAGGACACCGTCGGCGGACACGACCGCTCGCCCCGCGTCGTCGTAGAGACGTACCTCGGCCTGCAACGTGGTCGGGCCCGCCGTGGGCAGCAGCCGTACGTGGCAGTAGAGCTCGCCGCCGTGCCCGGGCATGCCGTGGAAGCGGAACCGTTCGATGCCGACGAGCAGGTAGGCGGCGTCGGCCTGTCGATCGGCGGGGAGGCAGGCGAACAGGGACTGGAACATGGCGTCGGTGAGACCCGGGTGCAGCAGGTAGTCGTCGTTCTCGCCGGGTCGCGCGGCCCGCATCCGGGCCACCGCTTCGCCGTCGCGCTGCCAGACGTGGTCCACCCACTGGGCCGACGGGCCCAGATAGAGCTTGCGTTGCCACATGCGCCGATAGAACTCGGCTCCGGTCAGCTCGCCGGGCAGGTCGGCCCGGAGTGCGGCGAGGTCGACCGGGGGCTGCGGTGTCGACTGCGGCAGCAGGCCGGCACGGCCCCGGCTGTGCAGCACCCAGGTCGGGTCCGCGTCAGAGTCCGGGTGGGCGGCGAAGTACCGGTAGCCGAACTGCCCGGTGGCGTCCGGCTCCACCAGCAGCTGGGCGTCGACGGCGCGTCCGTGTTCGAGGACCAGACTCTGGGTCACCGTGCAGTCGGTCACCTCGATCGGGCCCGGTCCGCTCAGGTGCCGGACGGCGGCCAGGGCGGATTCGAGGTAGACGCCGATGTTCACCACCGGCAGGCCGTCCATCACGCAGTCGCCGAGGCAGGGGTGGCGCGCGGCGTCGAGCCGGCTCTCGAACTGGACGACGTCCAGCGGGGACGGGACCCGGCGCCCGAGCAGCGACCGTGACCCGGTGTCCGGGACGAGCGCCGTCCCGGCGCGGCCGGTCGGGACGGTGCGTCCCGGTTCCGGGGTCGGGTACCAGTGCCGTTCCCGGCGGAAGACGCTTGTCGGCACCGGTACCCGGCGGCGTCCCCGGCCGAGGGCGGCCCAGTCCACCGGCACGCCTCGGGTGTGCAGCGCGCCGAGGCTGTCCAGGATGGTCCGGCAGTCGTCGTGGCCCTTGCGCAGCGACGGCAGGAACAGCCGGGGTCGGTCGCCGGCAGGGGTGTCGTCGATCCGCCGCGTCATGGCGGCGAGCACGGGTGCGGGGCCGACCTCCAGGAAGACCGTGTGACCGTCGTCGAGCAGGGTCCGGGCACCGTCGGCGAAGCGCACCGTGCCGCGTACGTGCTCGCGCAGGTAGCGGGCCGAGAACCCGTCGGCGGCGTGGTAGGTGCCGGTGACGTTGGACAGCACCGGGATCCGTGGCGGGTGGTAGGTCAGCGTGCCGGCCTCGCGTTCGAACTCGGCGAGCACCGGGTCCATCAACGGCGAGTGGAAGCCACGGGTGGTGGTCAGCCGCTTGCTGCGGATGCCCTGCAACGCGAGCGTGTCGAGCAGGGTCGCCAGCGCCGCCGGTTCGCCGGAGACGACCACGTCGGCGGGGCCGTTGACCGCGGCGACCGCCAGCCGCCCGGCGTACGGGGCGAGTGCCTCTTCGAGCCGGGACAGCGGAGCCGACACGTTCGCCATCGCCCCGGGCGCGGTGGTGTGCATCAACTGGCCGCGTCGGGCGGCCAGTCGGAGTCCGTCGGCCAGGTCGAACACTCCGGCGAGGCACGCCGCGACCAGTTCGCCGACGCTGTGCCCGAGCAGCGCCGCCGGCACGATCCCCCAGGAGCGCCAGAGGACGGCCAGGGCGTACTCGACCGCGAACAGCGCCGGTTGGGTGTTGCGGGTGTCGTGCAGCGGTACGGCGTCGGCCGACGCGGCTGCGGCAGGCGCGAGCAGCGTGTGCAGCGGTGTGTCCAGCAGTGGTCGTAGCAGCTCGGCGCACTCGTCGAGGACCTGCCGGAACACCGGTTCGGTGCGGTAGAGCAGGTGCGCCATGCCCGGGTACTGGGCGCCCTGGCCGGTGAGCAGGAACACCACGCCGGGCGTGGCGTGCGGTCGGGCGTGGTCGCGGCGCAGGCCGGGCGCGGTCTTCCCGGCCCGCGCCGCCCGGAGCTGGTCGCGCAGGTGTGCGGCGTCGGTGCCGACGGCGGTCAGCCGGTACGGCAGGTGGGCGCGACCGGTGGCCGCCGAGTGACAGACGTCCGCCAGCGTGTCGTCGCCGGTCGGTTCGGCCAGCAGCGCCTCGTAGCGTCCGGCCAGTTCGTCGAGGGCCTGCGGAGAGCGAGCGGAGAGCGGGAGCAGGTGAGCGGTCCGGGGGGACTCGTCGGGCACGGTGACCGGCTCCGGTGGCGCCTCGGCCACGATCACGTGGGCGTTGGTGCCGCTGGCGCCGAAGGAACTCAACCCCGCGATGCGGGGCCGGTCGCCGGTCGGCCAGTCCCGGGCGGTGGTGGGGATCTCCAGCGCCATCTCGTCGAGCCCGATGTCCGGGTTGACCGTCCGCAGGTGCAGGTGCGCCGGGATCCGCTGGTGGCGCAGGCTGAGCACGACCTTGATCAGACCGGCGATCCCGGCGGCTGGTTCGAGGTGACCGACGTTGGTCTTCACGGAGCCCACCAACAGGGGCTCGGCCGGGTCCCGCCGGCCGAGGACCGCGTCGGCGGCACGCAACTCGATCGGGTCGCCCAGCGGGGTCCCGGTGCCGTGCGCCTCCAGGTAGCCGACCTCCTCGGGGCGTACCGAGGCGGCCCGCAACGCGGACCGGATCACCTCCTGCTGGGCGTGGCCGTTGGGTACGGTGATGCCGCCGCTGCGGCCGTCCTGGTTGACCGCCGAGCCCCGGATCACCGCCAGGACGCGGTCGCCCTGGGCGAGCGCGTCGGAGAGTCGTTTGAGTACCACCACTCCGCAGCCCTCGCTGCGGACGTAGCCGTCCGCGCCGGCGTCGAAGGTCTTGCACCGGCCGTCGGGGGCCAGCATCCGTGCCCGCGAGGCGACCACCGACCACTCCGGGGCGAGCAGCACGTTGACGCCGCCCGCCAGTGCCATCGAGGTCTCCCCCGACCGCAGGCTCTGACAGGCGAGGTGGACGGCGACGAGGGAGGAGGAACAGGCGGTGTCCACGGAGAGGCTGGGCCCGGTCAGCCCGAGCCAGTACGACAGGCGGCCGGCGGCGAAGGTCGAGGCGTTGCTCGTCAACGCGTACGCCTCCAGCGTCGCCGCGTCGACCTCCCGCATCTGGCGCTGGCAGTAGTCGTAGGTGGTCACCCCGAACCAGACGCCGGTGGCCGAGCCGGCCAGCCCGTCGGGTGCCTGACCGGCATCCTCGACGGCCTCCCAGCCGACTTCGAGCAGCAGTCGTTGTTGCGGGTCCAGCCAGGCCGCCTCGCGTTGCGAGATACCGAAGAAGGCGGCGTCGAACTGGTCGATGTCGTCGAGGAACCCGCCCCGCCGGGTGTACATCGTGCCGGGCGTCTCCGGCGACGGATCGTAGTAGCGGTCCACGTCCCACCGGGACGCGGGGATCTCGGTGATCGCGTCCCCGCCCCGGTCGAGCAGGTGCCAGAACTGGTCGGGGGTGCGTACGCCGCCGGGCATCCGGCAGGCCATCCCGACGATGGCGACGGGTTCGGTCGCCGCCGCGCGGGTCGCGTCGAGTTCGTCGCGCAGACGACGGATCTCGCGCAGGCTCTCCACCAGGATCGCCTGGCGGTCCTTGGGGCCGGTCATCGGATCTCCCCGGTGCCGGTGGAGGCGTTCAGTTCCTCGGCCAACATGTCGAGCAGTTCCTCCTCGGACAGTTCCTCGACGTGTTCCACCACCCGGTGCGGTGCCACCACCGGCGGCGGTACGTCGAGATCCGGCAGCGCGTCGTCGCCGGTCCCGGCGACCAGGGCGGTCAGGTGTGCGGTGAGGGCCGCCACGGTCGGGTGTTCGAACATGACGGTGGCGGGAAGCCGGCGGTCCAGCGCGGCGCCGAGTCGGGCCCGGATCCGGGCGGCGAGCATCGAGTCCATGCCGAGTTGCACGAAGCCGTCGTGCGGCTCGATCCGCGACGCGTCCATCCGCAGGATGTCGCAGACCACGTCGAGGACGAGCCGACGGAGATCGTCGACGTCGCGCACGGGCGGCCCGGTCGTCGGTTCCGGCGCGGGACCGGTCGGCTCCGGTGTGATCGGTGCGGTGGCTGTCGGGCGGGGCCGGCTGCGCGGACGGCCGGTCTGGTCGAACCAGAGCCGCTCGTGCTGCCAGGTGTACCCGGGCAACGGCACCATCGGCACCGGGTCGGGGGCCCGGCGGCGCAGGGCGTCGGACAACCCGTTGGCGTGCAGGGCACCCAGCACGGTGGCCAGCCCGTACGTCTCCGGCTCGTCGCGGCGCAGCGAGGCCAGCGCCAGGCCGTCGCGGTCCGCGCGGTCGAAGCCCTCCTCCACCGCGCCGGTGAGGATCGGGTGTGGACTGAGTTCGACGAAGACGCCGTGCTCCTCGGCGACCAGGGCCTGGACCGCCGGCCAGAACATCACCGGCGCTCGCAGGTTACGCACCCAGTAGTCCGGGTCGAAGCCGGAGCCGTCGCACCACTGGCAGGTGACGGTGGAGAAGACGGGTACGGTGCCGGCGCGGGGACGGATTCCGGCCAACTCGGTGAGCAGGTCGTCGGTGAGGGCGTCCACCTGCGGGCTGTGCGAGGCGACGTCGACGCGTACCGGCCGGGTGAAGACGTTGTCGGCCCGCAGCCGGTCGGCGATGCGGGCCAGGGTCGCCGGGTCGCCGGACAACACGGTCGAGGTCGGGCTGTTGCAGACCGCGACCGACACCAGCTCCTCGTGCCCGGTCACCAGGTCCTGGGCGGCGGCCGTGGGCAGGGCCACCAGCAGCATCTCGCCCTGCCCGGCGATCCGCAGCAACAACGCGCTGCGCCGGCAGACGATGCGGGCCGCGTCGTCCAGGCTCAACGCCCCGGCCAGGTACGCGGCGGCGATCTCGCCCATGCTGTGCCCGACCACGGCGTCCGGTTCGACACCGGCGGCGCGGTAGTGGGCGGCCAGACCGACCGCCATCGCGAACAGGGCCGGTTGGATGACGTCGATGCCGGTCAGTTCGGTGCCGTCGGGCAGGCCGTGCACCGCGTCGAGGATGCTGCGCCCGAGCACCCGACGGAACGCCTCGTCGCACTCGGTCACGGCGGCGCGGAAGTGCGGGCAGTGGCGCATCAGATCCGCGCCCATGCCGGCACGCTGTCCACCCTGGCCGGGCACCACGAAGACGACCTTGCGCCCGGCCCGGTTGCGGGCCCGGCCACGACTGACGCCGGACGCCTCGCCGGTGTCGAGCCACTCGGTGAGCCGTCGGGCCGCCTCCTCGTGGGTGGCGGCGACCACTGTCAGGCGGTGGTCGTGCTGGGTCCGGCGGACCACGGTGGCGTACGCGATGTCGGCCAGCGGTCGGGCCAACGCCTCGGGGCTGCGCAGGTGTGTGACGTAGGCCCGCGCCATCGCGGTCAACGCCTCGGGTGCCGCCGCGGTGAGCGACAGCACGACGGGCTCGCCGTCGTGCTCGTCCACGACGGGCGGGGTACGCGCCTGCTCGGGTGCCGGCCCGAGCACCACGTGGGCGTTGGTGCCGCCGGCCCCGAACGAGCTGACCGCGCCGTAGCGGCGGTCGGTGGGCACCTCCCAGCTCTGCGCGGTGCGTGGGATGAACAGCCGGGTGTCGTCGATGTCGAGGTGCGGGTTGAGTTTCTCCAGGTGCAGCAGTGGCGGGATCGCGCGGTGCCGGATGCTCAGCGCGACCTTGATCATTCCGACGATGCCCGCGCCGGCCTCCAGGTGACCGAGGTTGGTCTTGGCGGAGCCGAGCGCACACCGGTCGGTCCCGTCGGTGGCCGCACCATAGACCTCGCTGAGCGCCTCGACCTCGATCGGGTCGCCGAGTTCGGTGCCGGTGCCGTGTGCCTCAAGGAGGGTGACCTGCCCGGCGTTGACCTGGGCGTTGCGCAGTGCCGTGGTGATGACCGCGCGTTGGGCGTGTCCGTTGGGCGCGGTGAGGCCGTTGGTGAGGCCGTCCTGGTTGACCGCCGATCCGGCGATCACCGCCCAGATCTGGTCCCCGGCGGCGACCGCGTCGGAGAGCCGCTTGAGCACCACCACGCCGACGCCTTCGCCTCGGCCGTACCCGTCGGCCCGGGCGTCGAAGGTCTTGCACCGGCCGTCGGGCGCCAGCGGCAGCCCTCGCGCGTGTGCCTCGGTCAGGGTGGGCGAGAGGATGACGTTCATGCCGCCGACCACTGCGGTGTCGCACTCCCGCGTCCGCAGGCTCTGACCGGCCAGGTGCACGGCGACCAGCGAGGACGAGCAGGCGGTGTCCAGGGTCAGACTCGGTCCGCGCAGGTCCAGCAGGTACGACAGCCGGTTGGCGATGATGCAGCCGACGCCGCCGACCACCGTGTACGTGTCGACGTCGGCCGGGTCGGCGAGCTGCAACTGGAGGTAGTCGGTGGCGTTGGCGCCGACGAAGACACCGGTGGCGCTGCCCCGGAGCTGGTCACGGGTGAGGCCGGCGTTCTCCAGCGCCTCCCAGGAGGTCTCCAGGAACAGTCGCTGCTGGGGGTCCATCCGGGCCGCCTCGCGCGGGGAGATCCCGAAGAAGTACGGGTCGAAGTCCGCCACCCCGTCGATGAACCCGCCCTGGCGGAACACGTTCCCGGGCGGCGCGTCCGCAGTGTGCCACCGGTCGCGTGGCACCTCCACGATGCCGTCGACCCCGTCGATCAGGGCCTGCCAGAAGGTCTCCGCGGAGGTGACTCCCCCGGGCAGCCGGCAACCGATGCCGACGATCGCGAGCGGTTCGCGTGCGGAGCGTTCGAGTGCGTCGACCTTCTGCCGGAGTTGCCGGACGGCGGAGAGGGCCGCGGTGAGCGTGGCCTGCGGTCGTGGTGTGGCCGGGTCTCCCGGACGAGATCCGTCGGCCATGTCAGATCATCTCCATCCGTCGGTTGAGCTCGGCGAGTTCTGCCGCCAGCTCCGCTTCGAGGCTGTCGAGCGGCTCGTCCGGGGGCGTCGGCTCCGGCTCGGGCGCGCCGGTTGCCGCCGGTTGCCGTGCGTCCTCCGGCGGGCCGAGTCGTTCGGCCAGGTGGCGGGTGATCTGGTCGATGGTCGGGTGGTTGTAGATCAGCGTCGCCGACAGGCGCAGACCGGTGAGGCGTTCCAGCCGGTGCCGCAGTTCCAGTGCCATCACCGAGTCGACGCCCATGCTCCGCAGTGGCGTAGTCTCGTCGAGCCGGTGCTCGGGCAGCCGGACGACCTCGGCGACGTGGGTCAGCACCGCTTCGGACAGCAGCGCGCGACGCTGCTCGGGGTCGGTGACCTCGGCCAGGGCCGGGCCGGTGGCGGCGGGTGCCGGGGCGGTGGCGTCCGGCGACGTGTCGACCGGCAGACCACGGGTCCGCACCAGGCCGAGGCCGTGCACCTCGACCAGCAGTCGTCCGTCCGGGGCGAGCAGCCGTACGTCCGCGACCGGGTACCGCTCGTCGGAGACCGGCCGGTGCACCGCGTACGCCCACGCCGAGGTGCCGGGGGCCTGGTGCACGATCACGCGTTCCGCGCCGGTGCTCAGGTAGGCGGTGTCCGCCGTCGCCGTGGCCAGCAGCGGTGCGAGTGCGGACTGGAGTGCGGCGTCCAGCACGACGGGGTGGACGCGGGTGTCCGGCAGCGCGGCCGTGGTGGGTGACTCGATGCGGGCCAGCGCCTCGACGTCGTTGTGGCGGATCTCCACGATGCCCTGGTAGGCGGGGCCGAAGCGCACTCCCCGGGTGGCCAGGTCGGCGTAGAAGGCGGCCCCCTCGACCAGGGTGGATGTGCGGGCGGCCACGGCGGCCCGGTCCATCGGGGGCGGTGGACCGTCGGTGGCGGCGGTGAGCAGGACGCGCATGACAGGCGTCGGTCCGTCGTCGGTGACGCCGAAGACCTGGAGCTGTGCCGGGCGGGCGGTGGCGTCGAGGGTGACCTGCACCCGCCGGCTGCCCCGGTCGGGGATGGCGAGCGCCTGGCTGAACACCAGGTCGGACAGGACCGGCGGGGCGCAGGGCAGGGTCTCGGCGGCGGCTCGCAGTGCGACGTCCACGTAGAGCGCGCCCGGGACGACGACCTGACCGCCGATCCGGTGGTCCCCGATGGCGGCGGTGTCGGCGTCGTACCGCATCTGCCAGTAGTGGTGTCCGGGCACGATCGGGGAGTCCAGGCGGTCGGCCAGCACGGTGGTCGCCGCCGTGGCCGGGGTGGCTGCGGGCGGCGGCGTGTCACCGCCGTCGAAGCCGGCCATGTCCTCCGGCCAGTACCGCTCCCGCTGCCAGGGATAGGGCGGCAGCTTGACCCACGGGTCGCCGGGGGTGAGTGCGCGGTCGAGCGCGACCGGGACACCGGCCACGTGCAGCGCACCGAGGGTGGCCAGCAGGGTGTCCCGTTCCGGTTCGTGTCGGCGCATCGAGGGCAGGACGGTGACGGTGCCGTCTGCGGCGGCGGCCACCTGTTCCACTGCGGGCAGCAGGATGGGGTGTGGGCTGGCCTCCACGAACACGCTCGCGCCGTCGCCCAGCAGCCGGGCGATCTGGTCGCCGAAGAGCACCGGCTCGCGCAGGTTGTCGACCCAGTAGTCGGGTGACAGGTCGGTGCCGTGCACGACCGTGCCGGTCACCGTGGAGTACAGCGGTAGGCGGGCGGCGTGGTGGGTGAGCCCGTCGAGTGCGGCCAGCAGGTCGTCGCGGAGGACGTCCATCTGCGGGCTGTGCGAGGCGACGTCGACGTTGACCCAGCGGCAGAACACGGCGTCGCGTTCCAGCGCCTCGGCGATGCCGGTGAGGGCTGCCACGTCCCCGGAGAGCACAGTGGAGCGCGGGCTGTTGTTCACCCCGATGGACACCACCGCCTCGTGCCCGCTGATCGCCTCCCGGGCCTCGTCGACGGTCAGTTCCACGGCGAGCATCGCGCCCTGGCCGCTGAGCCGGCGCATCAGCCGGCTGCGTCGGCAGATGATCTGCGCGGCGTCGTCCAGGCTGAGGATGCCGGCGACGTGTGCGGCGGCGACCTCGCCCATGCTGTGGCCGACGACGGCGTCGGGGGTCACGCCCCAGGCACGCCACTGTGCCGCCAGTGCGACCTGTACCGAGAACAGCAGCGGCTGCACCACGTCGATGGGGCCGAAGCTCGTGGCGTCCGGTGGATCGTGGAGCAGGTCGCGTACCGACTGGCCCAGGTGCGGGCGGCAGGCGGCGTCGCAGGCGCGGATCGCCGCGTCGAACGCCTCCGCGCGGCCCAGCAGGCCCCGGCCCATGCCCACCCACTGTGAGCCCTGACCGGGAAAGACGAACACGGTACGCGGCGGCGCGTCGACCGCCCGGTCGCTCACGGCGAGGCCGACGACGTGTTCACCGGCGGCGAACCGGCCCAGGTGCTCGGCGAGTTCGGGCAGGTGGTGGGCGACCACCGCGAGCCGGTGCGACTGCCCGGAGCGCCGGTGCGCGGCGGCGGCGAGGTCGGCCATGGACGGTGGGTCCACCGCCGGGTTGTCGATCGCGGCGGCGACCTGCCGGGCCAGTTCCCGCAGCGCCTGCGGGCTCTGCGCGGAGAGGGTGACCAGTTCGCCGATGGCGTCGGCGTCCTGTCCGGGCGGGCGGACGTCGAGGCCGAGGGCGCGGCACTCGGTCAGGGTCTCCGCCAGGCCGTGGTCGTCGTCGCGGCGCAGGGTGGGCAGCACCTGGGCGGACCGGCCGGCCTGCTCGACGCTCTGGCGCAGCGCGGGCAGCAGCACCGGAGCGGCGCTGATCTCCAGGAACAGGTCGTGGCCGTCGTCGAGGAGGAACCGGGTGGCGTCGGCGAGGAGCACCGGCTGGCGCAGGTTCCGGACGAAGTAGTCGGCGTCGGCCTCCCGCCAGTCGAGTGGTCGACCGGTCACCGTCGAGATCATCGGTAGTCGTCCGGGGCGTGGGGTGAGCCCGGACAGTGCGTCCCGCAGGTCGTCGCTGACCAGGTCGATCGCCGGCCCGTGCGCGGCCAGGTCGACCCGGATCAGGGAGCAGAGCACCCCGGCGGCCTTCCATCCGGCGACAAGCGTGCGCAGCGTCTCCTGGTCGCCGGTCAGGGCGGTGGAGCGGGGTCCGTTCTCCGCGGCGACCACGGCGGCGAGGCCGCGCTCGGTGAGCAGGGCGCTCACCTCGGCGCCGGAGAGTTCGACCAGGGCCATCCCGCCGCCGGTGCCGGCCACCCGCCGCTGCTGGTCGCTGTAGTGGTGGATGAGGCGCACCGCGGAGGTGAGGTCGAGGATTCCGGCGATGACCGCGGCGGCCACCTCGCCGAGGCTGTGTCCGACCACCGCGTCCGGCCGTACCCCCCGGTCCTCCAGCCACGCGGCCAGGCCGACCTGGATGGCGAACAGCAGTGGCTGCATGACGCCCACGTCCTCGGCGTCGTCGCGGCCCCGGTTCCGGAACATCTCCTCGACCAGCGAGACACCGGTCAGCCGGTGGAACTCCTGGTCACACCGCCGCACCACGGCACGGAAGACCGGTTCCGTCCGGTAGAGGTCACGGCCCATGCCCGTCCACTGCTGACCGTACGGGGAGCACACGAAAACGACCCGGGGACGGGCGCCCTCGGGTCGTGATCTCTCGACGGGCGGCACCGTCATCCGCGCGGGCTCTGTCCAGCCCTCCAGCACGAGGTGCACGTTGGTGCCGCCCCAGCCGAAGGCGCTGACACCGGCCAGCGACGGCTGTTGCGTCGGCCACGGCTCCACCTCGGTGGGCACCCGCAGCCGCAGGTCGTCGAAGGCGATGTGCGGGTTGGGCCGATCGAAGTGCAAATTCGGCGGGATCGCCCGGTGCCGCAGCACCAGGACGGCCTTGAGCAGCCCGGCGACGCCCGCCGCGCCTTCCAGGTGCCCGATGTTGGTCTTGACCGAGCCGATGACCAGGCTCTGCTGCGGCGGACGGTCAGCGCAGAGCACCGCGCTCAGGGCCCCGGCCTCGATCGGGTCGCCAAGCATGGTGCCGGTGCCGTGCGTCTCGACGTAGTGCACGGCGCGCGGGTCGACGTCGGCCCGCCGGTAGGCCTCGCGCAGCACCTCCTCCTGCGCGACGGGATTCGGCGCGGTGAGGCCGTTGCTGCGGCCGTCGTTGTTGGTCGCGGAGCCCCGGATCATGCAGTAGATGTCATCGCCGTCGGCCAGCGCCAGGTGCAGGGGCTTGAGCACCAGCGCGACGGCGCCCTCACCCCGGCCGAAGCCGTCCGCGTCGGCGGAGAACGCCTTGCACCGGCCGTCGGGCGACAGCCCGCCGAACCGGGTCAGCGCCACCATGGAGGTGGGGTCGAGCAGCAGGTTGACCCCACCGGCGATGGCCGTCGTGGACTCCCCCGCCCAGATGCTCTGACAGGCCAGGTGCACGGCGAGCAGCGACGAGGAGCAGGCGCTGTCCACCACGACGCTGGGTCCGCGCAGCCCGAGGGCGTACGACAGCCGGTTGGCCACCATGTTGAGGGCGCGTCCGGTCGCCGAGTGCGAGGTCAGCCGAGATTCAGCCCGCTGGGCCAGATCGGCGAAGTCGTGCCAGATCGCGCCGACAAAGACGCCCGTACGGCTGCCGTCGAGTCGTCCGTGGGTCAGGCCGGCGTCCTCCATCGACTCCCACGCGACCTCCAGGAACAGTCGCTGCTGGGGGTCCATCTCCTGGGCCTCGCGGGGCGAGATGCCGAAGAACAGCGGATCGAAGCCGTCGATGCGGCCGGGGAGGAACCCCGCCTGGGCGGTGATCGCCTTTGCGGAGTCGGCCGGCCCCCGACCGACCGGCAGCTCGGGGTTCCACCGGTCCGGCGGCACCTGGCGCACCGCGTCCGCCCCGTCGAGCAGGGCACTCCAGAACTGGGCGGGGCCGTCACCGGCCGGCAGACGGCAGGAGAGGCCGACGACGGCGATCGGGCCGTTCGTGGCGGCCGGCGGCGCGGAGGCGGGCGCCTCAGTGCCGGTGGCCCGGTGGCCGTCGAGCGCGCCCTCCAGCAGGCCGGTCGCCAGGCTGCGGACGGTCGGCCTGGCGAACAGCAGCGTCACCGGCACCGACCGGCCGAGCAGGTCGGTCAGCGCCTTCACGAGATGCGTCGCCCGCAGCGAGTCCAGGCCGTAGCTGGAGAACCGGTCGTCCTGCCGGATGGTGGCGGGATCGCGATCGACCAGGCGGCCGATTTCCGCGAGGATCCAGTTGGCTAATTCGTCGTAGCGCATCGGAACAGAGAAATGCCTGTCTTCCGCTGTCAATTCTTACCCCCGTTGGGCAAAGCGGTTTACCGAGCCCTTGACCCATGAACAGCAGCCAGCGCAACGCACGTTACAAGCTGCGTTTAACGGATGTCAAGGAGCTTGACATAAGCATCCGATTCGACCTTTATGAGGGGATTTTTCTGTCCAACGGGCGCGAAGAATGGCGGTTTTGTCCGGAATAATGTTACAGGTGCTACCGGATGGGTTTCTCTGCCGTTAACGCAAATGTCCACCTTCCCGACATAGCCCGTGAAATTCTGGCGGTCTGCATTTCGCCTTGTCAGGGGACGACTGGGCAGGCAGTCGGGCGCGACGCACGGCCACTTCCGCGAAGAACAACGGCACAGTGATTTACGCCGCTTGACCGTGATGTAATTGATTGATAGGAGGGCCGATCAGCCCGGACGACGACTCCGTCGACGCCGACCGCGGGGTGTGCGGTCAGCGTGGCGAGTCCGCCTGCGGCTCCAGTAGCCCGGCGCGTTGTGCCAGCATCGCCGCCTGCACCCGGTTGTCACAGCCGAGCTTGGCGAACACCCGGTAGACGTGCGTCTTGACGGTGCCCTCGGAGACGAACAGTCGCTGGCTGATCTCGGCGTTCGACAGCCCCTGGGCCAGCAGGACCAGGACCTCGCGTTCCCGGCTGCTGAGCATGCCCACCTTGACCAGGTCCTCCTCGGGCCGGACGGTCGCGGCGGGCAGCCGGTCGAGCACCTGACGGGTGATCTTCGGGGACAGGTAGGCGTTGCCGTTCGCGGCGGCGCGGATCGCGTACGCGAGTTCCTCGGCGGCCGACTCCTTGAGCAGGAAACCGGCCGCCCCGGCGGCCAGCGCCTGCGCCACGTACTCGTCCTGACCGAAGGTCGTCAGCATCACCACCTGGACGGCGGGCGCCAGGTGGCGGATCTCCCGGAGCGCGGCCAGGCCGTCGAGGACCGGCATCTGGATGTCCAGCAGCGCCACGTCCGGCCGCTGCCGCACGGCCTGTTCGACGGCGGCCCGCCCGTCACCGACCTGTGCGATCAGGTCGATGTCGGCGGCCGGATGCAGGATGGTCTGGATCGCGGTCCGGATCAGCGAGTCGTCGTCGGCCAGCAGGACCCGCAGGGGAACGGTCATCGCCTCGACCTCCGCCGTCGTCGTGGGGTCATGACGGCTGCTCCTGGAAGGTCTGCTTGTCGACGAGCACCCCGTCGCGGAAGCAGAACCGGTACAGGGTCTGGCCGAGGTCGACGTCGGTATCGTGCCGGTCCAGGATAGACGCCTGGTAGTCGAGGCAGACGGCCCCGGGTACGTCCCGACCGCCGACCGCTCCGGTCACCGCCGCGTCGGGATCCGGCAGCCGTTCGCGTACCTCGGCCTCCGGCTGGCCGACCCGGACCGCGTCGTAGGTGTCGCGGTCGACGATGACGAGCGCCATCATCAGCCAGACCCCGGCCGCGCACAGCACCAGGCAACCGGCGACGGACAGCGCGGTCGCGGCGAGGACGAGCCGGGAACGGCGGCGGTCGCGGTCCATCAGCGCCGCGAAGTCGGCTTCCGGTTCGGCGGCCGGCGGCGGCCGGTGCTCGGCGGTGGGAACGGCGCGTTCGTCGCCCGGGTACGGCAACGTGGCCGCCAGCCGGAAGCCGCCGTCCGGGGTCGATCCGTGATAGAGCATGCCGCCCGCGACCCGGACGCGTTCGGTCAGCCCGAGCAGCCCCTGCCCGGAGGTGGCCCGCACCACCCGCTGCCCCACGGTGTTGGTCACGCCGGCCACCAGCGCGTCTGGCTCGTACCGCAGCGACAGCACGATCGCGCCGCCCTGGGCATGGCGCAGCGCGTTGGTCAGTCCCTCCTGGATCACCCGGTACGCGGCGTGCTCGGTCAGCGCCGCCAGCGGTCGCGGCTCCCCCGCGCGGACGATCTCCACCTCGGCACCGGAGGCACGTGCCTGCGCGGCCAGCTCGTCCAGGCCGGTCAGCGGACGTACCGCGGACTGGCTGTCGTCCTGCCCCAGGATGCCCAGGATCTGCCGCAGCTCGGTCATCGCCGCCGACGACGTCTGGCGGACCAGGTCGGCGGCCTCGGATCGCCCGTCGTCGTCGGCGGTGCGCAGCATCCCGGCGTACAGCGAGATCAGCGTGAGCTTGTGTCCCAGCGAGTCGTGCAGGTCCCGCGCGATGCGGGCCCGTTCCCGCGTCTGTGCCTGGCGGGCCACCTCGCTCTGCTGGCTGTGCAGTTGCACGTTGCGGTGGTGCATGGCGGCCAGCAGCACCCGCCGCCGACGGACCAACCGCGCGACCCCGGCCGGCAGCGCCGCGCACAGCACGAACAACGCCGAGTAGACCACCACCAGTTCCACGTCCAGCGGATCCGTCCAGGCGATGGATCCCACGTAGCAGGCCCAGGCCAGGGACAGCCCGGCCGCGACCTGCCACCACCGGGCGACCCGGTAGCCGAGCGACGCGCTCAGCACCACCAGCAGCAGGCTGCTCTGCCCACCGGTGCCCAGACCGACCAGGGCCGCGGCGACGTAGGCCGGCAGCGGGTTGGTCAACCGCAGCACCATCAGGATCGGCGTGGTCGCCCCGACCAGCCACGGCATCAACGGGTACCAGTCGGCGGTGGCCGCCGGGAACGTCGCCGCCACGGTCACCAGCAGCACCAGGCTGATCTCGTAGACCCACCGCCACACCCCGCTCAGGCCGGCCCGCTCCCGCCACCGGGCCACCCACCGCCACGGGTGACTGCCCACGGTCATCGGGTCGAACCTCGCCCTCGGGTCTCGTCGTGGGCGATCCGGTCGACCGCCTGGTACGCCTCCAGCAGCCCGGCACCGGTCCGCCTGCGGTAGATCTTGACCGACGCCACCCAGCCGGCTCGATCGAGGGTGTCCCGAACCTCCGCGTGCAGCGCCGCGAGTTCCGGCGTGCCACGATCGGGCATCCTCGACGCCCGCCGACGCAGAACCTGTGCGACCACGAGCATCACCACGCCGACCACACCGATGCACAGCGCCACGATCGTTGTCATGCTCCACAGTGTTGCGACAGCCGGTCCGGGTCGGCGTCTGGCGGACGACGGAAACACGCCTCACACTTTCGTTGACCCGCACTGGGTACGAGAAACCGCCCGGGTGGTGCACACCCGGGCGGCGGCTCATTCTCGGTGCCCCGCTCACTCCGGGATGGTGATGCCCCGCTTCTCCACCAGCGCCCCGTCGACGAAGCAGAATCGCCACAACTCCGGGCCGGGATCGCCCAGCGGCGCCACGGTGAAATAGGCGCACGAGGCGCCGGTCGGAATGCCCTGCCGCCCCGGGTCGTCGGGATAGAGGTCCTTGTCGCGCATTCCGCTCAGTGGCTCGGGCAGTGCGGCGCGGACGTCCGATTCGGCCGCTCCCACCTGCTGCGCGTCGAACTGCTCCCGTGTGACGCCGGCCTCGAGCACCTCCTTGCCCAGCGCGATCGCCTGGTACACGGTCCACCCGATGCCGCCGCACAGGACCAGGATGACGGCGGCGATGATGAGGCCGACTCTTCGCATGACAGTTCCTCCGTCGTGATGGGGAGGTCCAGCTTCTCGAGAATCGGTCGCCGAATCGTCAGTGCTTCGTCGGATCCGCGAAGCAGCGCGGTACGACGAAAGTGCGACCACCCTCCATTCGCGACCGCCTCACAGGTATCGGACGCCGGTCAGCCGGGCGGCCTCCGCCCACATCCGCCGACCGTTGTCCGGGTCCTGTGCCGGTGCGCTCGCCCGCACCTCGGCGACCGGCCCCCGGATCTCCTGGAAACCGCGCGGCCCGAAGAACTGCCCACCGCGTACGCCGATCGCGGTGGCCGCGTAGAGCTGTGGTCTGGCGCCGGCCTCGACTCGGCTGATCAGCAGCGCGCTGAGCCGTCCGACGGCGCGGAGGAGCACGGTGCGGTCGGCCAGCGCGCGCGGGGTGAGATTGGTGGAGGTCATTCCGGGGTGGGCGAGCACGCTGATCAGCGGTGATCCGGTGGCCCGCAGACGGCGGTCCAGCTCCAGGCCGAGGATGGTGGTGACCAGCTTGGACCTCGAGTACGCCGTCGGGCCGTGGTAGGACTTCTCGGAGTTCAGGTCGGCCAGGTCCAGGCCGCGCCGCCGGTGCACGATCGACGAGACGGTGACCACCCGAGGCTGCCGTCCGGCGGTCAACCGGTCGAGCAGGAGACCGGTCAGCGCGTACGGGCCGAGCGCGTTGGTCCCCATCTGCATGTCGAATCCGTCCGCCGTGAGGGCGGGGCGGGGCCCGGTCAGTGCCACCCCGGCGTTGTTGACCAGCAGGTCGAGCGGGCCGGTCAGGGCGGCGGCGAAGGCGCGGACGGAGTCGAGTGAGGCGAGGTCCAACCGCCGCACCTCGACGTCGGCCCCCGGCACCCGACGTCGGATGTCGGCGGCGGTCTGCTCACCGGCCGCGACGTTGCGCACCGCGAGCACCACCGAGGCCCGGTGGCGGGCCAGTTCCAGGGCGGTGACCCGCCCCACACCCGAGTTCGCCCCGGTCACCACCGCTCGGCGTCCCTGCTGGTCGGGAATCTGTGCTTCGGTCCAGTTCGACATGTCCGCCGACGCTAGGAGGCGGTGCGGCCCGCCGGAGAGACCTCGCCAACCTGGGACCGAGGGACCTACCCTGCGGTCGGACCGGCCCGGCAGACTCGGGTGGTGACCACCACGGCCTACACCCGCGAGTTGGCGGACTTCCTGCGCAACCGCCGGTCCCGGCTACGTCCGGAGGACCTCGGTCTGACGCCCGGGCCGCGCCGCCGGGTCACGGGCCTGCGCCGCGAGGAACTGGCTCTGCTCGCCGGAGTGAGCACCGACTACTACCAGCGCCTGGAGCAGGGACGGGACATGCGCCCCTCCGACGACGTGCTGACCGGCATCGCCCGTGCCCTCGCCCTCAACGCCGAGGAGACCCGCCACCTGCACGCCCTCGCGCGTCGGGCACAGCGGCCGCCGACGCCACGTCGGCGCACCCGGGAGACGGTCCCGGAGAGCATCCATCGGCTGCTGCACAGCCTGCACACCCCGGCCGTGGTGATCAGCCGTCACCTGGACCTGCTCGCCTGGAACAGGATGGCCACCGCGTTGTATCCGGGCATCGGCCCGGGCAACGTGCTGATCGACATGTTCACCCATGCCGAGGCGCGGGACCGGTGCGCCGGGTGGCGCGAGACGGTGCTGGACTACCTGGGCTTCCTGCGCGCGGCGGTGGCCGCCGATCCGGAGCACCCGCGCGCACAGGAGATCGTCGGCACGTTGACCATCCGCAGCGAGGAGTTCGGCAAGCTCTGGGCCCGTCACGACGTCCGCGAGTCGGTCCACGGCAGCAAGGTCTTCGCGCATCCCCAGGTCGGCGACTTGCGCCTGGACTGGGACGCCTACACGCCGCCGGGGCGCAGCGGGCCGATCCTGATCGCCTACACCGCCGCCCCGGGCAGTGCCGCCGCCGAGCGGCTGTCGCTGCTCGCCGCGTACGCCGGGTGAGGCTGGCCGGCCACGACCGGCCAATCTAGACGAACCGGACACGTATCGACTTCCGGAAATCGAATTTCGGGCGATCGGCGAGCCCGCTCCATCCATCCCGAAAGCCCCGCTGAGCTGCGATTGTGGGCGACTCGGACCAACCGCATCCAGTCCATCCAGATCGATCATTCATCGACCATCGTTGATAATCGGAAACATCGGTGTAATGCTGGGCCTTGGAAGCGCTCCCATGTCGATCCGATCGCCGAACGGAGGACGTAACGTGCGTTCACACAAGCCCGACCAGTCCGGCTCGCGAGTCCGGTCCGCTGCCCGCCAGCCGCTTCGGGCGCTCGTACTGCTGCTCGCCATGATGGCCGGGATGATCCCCTGGGTCGGTGCCGCGCAGGCCCACGGCACCATCATCAACCCGGCGTCACGGGCGTACCAGTGCTGGCAAACCTGGGGCAGCAACCACACGAACCCGGCCATGCAGCAGCAGGACCCCATGTGCTGGCAGGCGTTCCAATCCAACCCGGACACCATGTGGAACTGGATGAGCGCGCTGCGGGACGGGCTGGGCGGCAACTTCCAGGCCCGCACTCCCGACGGGCAGTTGTGCAGCAACGGTCTGTCCCGGAACAACAGCCTGAACCAGCCCGGGGCGTGGAAGAGGACCAACGTCAGCAACAACTTCACGATCCAGCTGTACGACCAGGCGAGCCACGGCGCCGACTACTTCCGGGTGTACGTCAGCAAGAACGGGTTCAACCCCGCCACCCAGAGCCTCGGCTGGGGGAACCTGGACTTCATCACGCAGACCGGGCGCTACGCCCCGGCTCAGAACATCAGCTTCAACGTCTCGACGTCCGGATACACCGGACACCACATCGTGTTCGTCATCTGGCAGGCATCCCACCTCGACCAGGCGTACATGTGGTGCAGCGACGTGAACTTCGGCTGATCCGGTAGTCCCGCCCACTGCGGCGTCGGCTCCGGCTCGGGACCTGTCCCGGGCCGGAGCCGCCGCGTTCGCGCTACTTCATCGCGGCGATCTGGATCAGGTTGCCGCAGGTGTCGTCGAGCACGGCGGTGACCACCGGACCCAGGTCGGTCGCCTCCTGGACGAACCGCACACCCAGCCCCTTGAGGCGTTCGACCTCGGCGTGGACGTCCTCGACGGCGAACTGCGTGAACGGGATTCCGTCGTCGACCAGCGCCTCCTTGAAGGGCCGGGCCGCCGGGTGGCCGTCCGGCTCCAGCAGCAGTTCCACCCCGTCCGGATCGGCGGCGGACACCACGGTGAGCCAGCGCGCCGCGCCGGCCGGCACGTCGGTCTTCTTCACGAAGCCCAGCTTCTCGGTGTAGAAGGCGAGCGCCTTCGCCTGGTCGTCGACGAACACGCTGGTGATGTTGATGCGAAGCACGGTCGCTTCCTCTCAGTCGGCGGGCCACCGCTCGGCGATCGCGCGCAGCGGGCCGGTGTCGATGTGGTGGAACTTGTACCGGCCCTGTCGCCGGACGTGCACCAACCCGGCCTGTTCGAGCACCGCGAGGTGTTGCGAGATGGCCTGACGCGACGAGGTCAGACCGTGCTTCATGGTCAGCCGGCCGCAGATCTCGAACAGGGTCTGGCCGTCCCGGTCGACCAACTCGTCCAGGATGATGCGTCGCGTCGCGTCACCGAGGGCCTTGAACAGATCCGGTTCCGCGTCCACCCGCACAGTTATAGGCAAGTAGCGACTTGCCTGTCAAGGTCGCCACGCTCCGTCGGGCTCAGCCGATCGAGTGGGCGTGCCGGGCGGTCCGCTCGGCCAGCCACAGCCAGCGGCGCTGCACGTCACCGCTGGTGGCGGCGACCATCGACAGGGCGTCGCCGCCCACGTTGCGCAACGCCTCCGCCTCGGCCGCCGGGTCGTCCAGCAGTGCCGCGCCGTCGCGGAACGCCTCCGCCTCGGCCGACCCGCCGAACCGGGGCGCGACCTCGTCACGCCAGAACTCGGCCCACGTCGACTCGGGGTTCCAGGAGAACCGGGCGTACGCCAGGTAGCTGATCTCGTTGGTCGGGTGGTACGCGGACGCCTCGGCGAAGATGGTCAACCCGCGCATGCCGGCGGCGGCGGTCCGGGTGGCCATGTCGGTGTACATCTCCGGCACCCACGAGTGCCGCTGCCGGTTCCACTGCGACCCCGCGTGCGTCCGCAGCACGTTGGTGGTGTGCGGCAGTGCCGCCACGTGCTCGGCGGTCAGCCGGTCCCGGTTGTCGTACCAGAAGCCCCGGTTGACGCAGTACTGGTACGCCACGTCGTCGGGCAGGTCGGCCAGCGGCCCTTGCGCGTCGAGGTCGAAGATGTTGTCCCAGTACACCTCGACCAGGTGGCGCAGCGGCACCCCGGCCGGGCCGGGACGGCGGGCGGTGTCCAGCAGGGTCGGGTACACCGACCGCATCGCCTCGTACGACCAGGAGGTGCGCTCGCCACCGGTACGGTCGACGCACCGCGCGCAGGCGCAGCTGCCGTAGTCGCCGGTCTCGAAGTTGATCCCGCCGACCGGCAGGGTGTCCAGCAGCCAGTCGATGGCGTCGCGGTGCCAGGCCAGGTTCTCCGGCTGCGACGGGCAGGCGGCCATCATGTATTCGCTGGCCGGGAAGTGCAGGTCACCGAACTCGTCGATGTCGAAGCCGACCTTCTTCGGCAGTTCGGCCGCGAGATCGGGGCGCTGGCGCAGCCAGGTGGCGAGGTTGTACCGGTGCCGGCCGTCGAAGTAGATGCCGCCGTAGGCGTTGATCCCCACCCCGGCGATGATGCGCACGCCTCGGGCGTTGGCGTATTCGCACAGGTCACGGGCGGCCTCGACGCCGCCGTGGGCGTCGCGCAGCAGCCCGTAGACCACGATCCCGCCGATGCGTTCGGCGCTGCAGAAGTCCACCAGCCGCCGGTAGTCGGCACCGAAGGCGTCGGCGCCCTTGGCGTACGGGTTGAGTGCGCCGATCTCCTGCTGGCCGAGCTGGCGCAGGTCCCAGTTGGTGGAGTGGTCCCAGGTCCACAGCGTCCGCAGCGGCAGCCCGGGTGCGCTGTGGTGCGATCCGACGGGCAGCCCGGCCGGGGTGGCCCGGGCCAGCAGGTCCCGGACGGCGTAGACCAGGCCGGCGAACGGGTCGCCGACGACGCGGATCTCCCCGGTGGCCGGCACCTCGACCCGGAAGCCGCCCTCGGGCAGCGTCGGGTCGGGGACGAACCGTACCGGCTCCGGCCCCTCCCCCAGCGACTCGGCCAGCAGGGTGGCCGCGACCGGCGCGTGCTCGGCGCCGTGCACCCGGACGCCGGGAATCTGGCGGTACGACATCATGACCTCCCGAGGGACTGCGGAGTGGCGGCCAGGTAGTCGACGACGTCGAGAGCCGTCCACACCCGGTGCCGCCAGTACGGATCGTGTTCGACGAGGACGCGGGCGGCCGCCGCGTCGGGTGCCCGCAGCACGAGGACGGAGGCGCTCAGGTCGGCGCGGGCCCCGGCGAGCAGGGCGGTGCCGTCGGCGAGCAGTCCGCGTACGTGGGCCAGGTGGGCCGCCCGGTGCGGCTCACGTCGGCGGACCGCGTCGGCGGCGAAGGTGGCGGTGACCAGGAAGGTCGGTTCGAAGATCACTCGTTCGCCCCGATCGCCCCGACCAGGCGTTGCAGGGCCACCCGGTAGACACTCTGCGGCCGACCGGCTCCGGTGCTGACGTGCACGCCGACCTCCTCGGCGAAGCCGGCCGCGCGCAGTGACTTGAGCAGCCGGCGGGCCGAGCGGGTCTCCACCCCGTACGCGTCGGCCAGACCCCGCGCGGTCACCTGGTTGGGGTCCATCTGGTGCAGCGCCTCCAGCAGCCGCCGGGTGGACAGCGGCCCGAGGCGCAGTTGCTCGGAGACCCGCAGCACACCGGGGGCGGTCTCGCGCAGCCGCTGCTTGACCGCGCTCTCCCGGGTGGAATAGATCTCGCCGTCCGGGAAGACCACGTGCGTCTCGCCACCCCGCCCCAGCGCGAGCGCCTGGCGGGCGTTGGCCTCGGCGGCGGCGATGGTGGTGCCGGCGCCGAAGCCGACGGTGTGTTCGCCGTCGACACCGCGCAGGCTGAGCAGGGAGGCGTGCCCGGCCCGGTGGCGGGCGATGGCGCTCTCCACGGTGCCCCGGGTGGTGGTGATGAGCAGCGTCCGGTCGTCGATGGTGTTGAGCCGTCCACGCATCCGCTCGGCGTGTTCCAGCAGTGCCTCACGCAGCCGCAGGCGCTGCCGTTCCGCCTGGTACGGGTCCTGCGGGCGGCTCGCCGACTCGGCCACCTCGATCATCATCACCGCGATCTGGGTGGCCCGGGACTGGCGTACCTCGGCGGCGAGCCAGGCCCGGCGCAGCGCGTCGCGGACCGAGGCCCGGGTGTGCTCGACGCGCCAGACCGGCACCCCGCGCTCGCGCAGTTCCCGGTGCACCGCGCCGAGGCAGGTCAGGCACGCCTCGACGGCGCCGGACTCGTACCGCTCGCGGTGGTAGGCGGTGATCTCGGCCAGCCCGGAGAAGAGCAGGCCCGACGAGTCGGCGATCGGCAGGATGTCGGTGGGCGGGCTCAGTTCGATGTCGTGGTACGTCTCCCGGACGGTGTCCGCCTCGATGGTGTCCACACTGACCCGGGGCAGTCGCCCGCCGCCCGCCAGCAGCATCCGGGACAGCGTGCGGTACAGGTCGATCCCGGCGTGCCGGATGTAGTCGATCTCGGCACGCAGCCCGCCGGCCGCCGCAGCGAAGGCGTACGGGATGCGCCCGGTGAACAGCAGCACCTGGCAGAGGTCGTCCAGCTCACGGGCCAGGTGAGGTGCCTGCTCCGGGTCGGTGTACGCGCGGGTGGTCACCTCCTCCGCACGGCCCTCCCCGGCCGCCACCTCCTGCACGAGCCGGATCGAGTCCTCCGGGCCGATGATCCCGATCACGCTGCCGCCTCCACGTCGTCGCCCTCGCCGTCGGTCGGGCTGCTCAGCCGGTGTAGACGGTGCCGGCGATGCCGGCGCTGGCCGGTGCCGCCAACAGCGTCAGCACCGACGCCACGTCCTCGGGACGGCCCAGGGCCGCCTCGATCCGGGAGACCTGGGCACCGTCGGTGCCGTTGGCCCGTGCCTCGTCCAGCGACCGCCGCATCAGCGGTGTGTCGATGTCGCCGGGACAGAGGGTGTGCACCCGGATCCCGCGTGGGCCGAGGTGCCGGGCCAGCGTCAGTGCCAGGCCGTGCAGTCCTCCCTTGCTCGCGCCGTAGGGTACCGAGCCGGATCCGGTCAGCACGCCCGCCTTGGAACCGACCAGGACGAGCACCCCGTGACCCTCGGTCAGGTGTCGCACGGCGTGCTTGGCGACCAGGAACGGCCCGGTGAGGTTGACCTCGATCACCCGCTGCCACAGCTCCAGCGGCAGGTCGGTGACGTCGGTGCCCTGCCCGCGCATGATCCCGGCGACGTGCAGCACCGCGTCGATGCCGCCGAGGTCGGCGGCGACCGCGTCGAACACCGAGGCGACCTGCGCCTCCCGGGTCACGTCCACGGCGTGGGCTACGGCCGTCGCCCCGGCGGCCCGGGCCTGCGCGGCGGCACCGGCGGCCCCGTCGGCGTCGGCGTCGAGCACCGCGACGGCCCCGCCGGCCGTGGCGGCGGCCCGGACCGTGGCGAGCCCGATGCCGGAGGCACCGCCGACGACGACCACCCGGCGGCCGGTGAGCAGGCCGGTCGCCGGGGCGACGCCGGTCACCGGCGAACCGTTCCGCGAACCGCCTCGGCGACGTGTTCCGCCTCGGGCACCACGGCCTTCTGCAGCGCCGGGGCGGCCGGCATCGGCACGTCCGGGGCGGCCACCCGGGCCACCGGGGCCTTCAGGTCGGCGAAGCATTCGGACGCGGCCCGGGCGGCGATCTCCGCACCGAATCCGCCGGTCAGGTTCGCCTCGTGGGCGACGACCAGGCGGCCGGTGCGCGAGACCGACGCACCGACGGTGTCGAAGTCCAGCGGGTTGAGCCACCGCAGGTCGATCACCTCGGTCTCGATCCCCTCCGCGGCGAGTTGGTCGGCGGCGGCGAGGGCCGCCGGGACCATCCGGGACCAGGCCACCACGGTGGCGTCCCGGCCCTCGCGGACCACGCGGGCGCCGCCGATCGGCTCGACCGGCGCGTCGGTGCGGACCGGGCCCCGGGTCGGGTAGAGCATCCGGGCCTCCGCGACCACCACCGGGTCGTCGCTGACCACGGCGGTACGCAGCATCTGGTACGCGTCGTCCGGAGTAGACGGCAGCGCCACCCGCAGTCCGGGGGTGTGCGCGAAGTACGCCTCCACCGAGTGCGAGTGCTGTGCACAGGCCCCCGGGGAGTACCCCTGCTGCATCCGGATCACCAGCGGGGCCTTCCACCGGCCGGCGCTGGAGTAGCGGATGGTGGCGATCTGGTTGACGATCTGGTCCATCGCCACGAAGGAGAAGTCGGCGTACATGATCTCGGCGATCGGCCGCAGGCCGGTCATGGCCGCGCCGAGCGCCATGCCCAGGAAGCCGGTCTCGGAGATCGGGGTGTCGAAGATCCGGTCGCTGCCGAACCGCTTGTGCAGTCCCTTGGTCGCACCGAACGGGCCGCCGGGCAGAGCGACGTCCTCACCGAAGTAGACGGTGTCGGACCGGCTGTCCAGCGCCCAGGCCAGCGCCGCGTTGACGGCCTGGATGTACCGCAGCGACTCAGACATAGACGTACTCCTTGACGGTCGCCGGGTCGGGGAACGGCACCTCGCGGGCGGCGGCGACGGCGGCCTCCACCTCGGCGGCCACCTCCGCGTCGATGGCGTCGAGCCGGGCGGTCAGCTCGGCGTCGGCGGCGGCCCGGATGCGGACCAGCGGCTCGCGTTCGCGGGCGGCGGCGATCTCGCCGGCCGGTCGGTAGTGCTGCACGTCGCCGCTGTAGTGGCCGACCAGGCGCTCGGTCATGGCCTCCACGATGGACGGGCCGGAGCCCTCCCGGGCGCGGGTGACCGCCTCGGTGACGGCCTCGGCGACCGCGTCCGGGTCGTTGCCGTCGACGACCCGGCCGGGGATCCCGTACCCGGCGGCGCGCTCGGCGAGTTGGCGGATGCGGACCATGTCCTCGATGCGGGACATCTCCGAGTAGACGTTGTTCTCCACCACCAGGACCAGCGGCAGGTCGAGTACGGCGGCGAGGTTGATCGCCTCGTGCACGTTGCCCTGGTTCATCGCGCCGTCACCGATGCTGACCACCGATACCGCGCCGCTGCCGGTGCGCTGCGCGGTGAGCGCGGCGCCGGTGGCGATCGGCACTCCGGCGCCGACGATGGAGTTCTCCCCCATGAACCAGCGTCCGGGATCGGAGAGGTACGGCGAGGCGGCCCGGCCGCCGTTGACCGCCGAGTCACGCCCCATCATCTCGGCGAACAGCCCGGTCATGTCCACGCCCCGGGCCAGCGCCCAGCCGTGCCCTCGGTAGGTCGCGGTCACGTGGTCACCGTCGCGCAGCGCGCGGGCGGCACCGACCGGGATCGCCTCCTGACCGTTGCACAGGTGGATCGAGCCCGGGATCTCACCGTCGTCCTTGAGGGCGGCCAGCCGCTCCTCGAACCGGCGGATCCGGGCCATCGCCCGGTAGTCGTCCGGCAGACCCATCACACCCCCATAGATGAATTAGAGCCCTATTCCGGCTCGTTCGGATTGGAGCCTAGACCAGGGACATCATGCTATGGAAGAGTGCATGAGCAAGTTTGTGGCCGTTATAGGGCTCTAATTTGGGGGCAGCATGGAGATCACCGCCGTCGAGTCGGTGGTGCGGGGCGACGCGCACTTCGTCGCGGTGCACACCTCGACCGGGCTGGTCGGCGTCGGACAGTCCGCCTGCTGGGGGTATCCGGGAGCGGTCCACGCGGTCGTGGAGGCGTTCCGCCCACACCTGCTCGGCGCCGACCCGAGCCGGATCGAGCACCACTGGCACCACCTGTACCGGATGGGGCCGTTCCGGGGATCGGTGCTCACGGCCGCCGTCTCCGCCATCGACCTGGCGCTGTGGGACCTGCTCGGCAAGCGCCTCGGCGTACCGGTCTGGCAGTTGCTCGGCGGTCGGGTCCGGGACCGGATCCGGCTGCACCTGCTGCTGCCCGGCACCGGCGCGCAGGACCTCGCCGCACAGGCCGCGGCGGCGGTCGCCGACGGGTTCACCGCGGTGAAGTTCGACCCGCTGCCGGCCGACTACGGCGATGTGTCGCTGGCCCGGCTGGTCACCGACACCGAGGCCACCACCGCCGCGGTCCGCGACGCGGTCGGACCCGACGTCGACCTGCTCATCGAGCTGCACCGCAAGCTCACCCCGTTGCAGGCCGAGGCGGTGATCCCGGCGGTCGGCCGGCTGCACCCGCTGATGGTCGAGGACCCGATCCAGATCGACAGCGTCAGCAGCCAGGCCGAGCTGAGCCGCCGCGCGCTCGGGGTGCCGATGGCCAACGGCGAGCGGCTGCACACCATCTGGGAGTTCAAGGAGTTGCTGGCACAGGGCGGGGCCCAGTACGTCCGGCCCGACCTCGGCCTGGCCGGCGGCATCAGCCACGCCCGCAAGATCGCGGCGCTGGCCGAGTCGTACCACGCGGCGGTGGTCAGCCACAACTGCCTCGGACCGCTGCTCACCATGGCCTCGGTGCACCTGGACACGGCGATCCCGAACTTCGTGACGCAGGAGTACTCCCCGCTCGACGACCTTCTGGCCGACGGTCCGGCCCGGGCCTGCGTCCGTCGCGAGGGCGGGTTCCTGCCGATCCCCGAGGAGCCCGGTCTCGGCGTCACCCTGGACCTCACCGACGAGACCCCGCTGGACCTGACGGGCCGCCCGCTCACCCGCATCCCCCACCGCGCCGACGGCTCCATCGCGTACGCCGTCTAGATGTAAGGAGGGGTCCCCTGCTAACGCCTCGTGCATAGCAGGGGACCCCTCCTTACATCCGGCGGCCGGGGTGCTGGAAGACGGGGTACGCCCACAGGGGCTCGCCGTCGGCGTCGGCGATCTCGGCGAACAGGTGTGCCAGCGACGCCGTCCAGCGCGCCTGCACCTCGGAGGCGCCGGTGACCCGGCCGGCGTGGTCGAAGCCCCACCGGGTCCGCAGGACGCAGATCAGCAGCAGACCGTGCCGATAGATGTGGTAGTCGTACACGCCCGCCTCGTCGAGCAGGGCGGCCATCTCCGGCCACAGCTCGACGTGCCGGCGCTCGTACTCGGCTTCCGCCCCGGGGCGCAGGCGGTACAGGTGACACACCTGCACTCCCGGCCCGCGGGCCGGTCCCGCCCCCGATCCGGTGCCGGGATCGGGGACGGGACCGGGGTGACCCGCGCTCGGACATTGAGGAGTATCCGGGTCGGGTCGGTCGGTCGGCGTGCTCACTTGCCGGAGCCGGCGAGCGCACCGGAGACGAGTTGGCGCTGGAACACCAGATAGATGACGAGCACCGGGAGCAGGGCCACGATCAGGCCGGCGCTGACCAGCGGCACCGACACGTCGTACTGGCCGCTGAGCAGGGAGACGCCGACCATCAGCGTCTTGGAGTCCGAGCCGCCCATGATGACCAGTGGCAGCAGCAGGTCGTTCCACATCCAGACGAAGTTGAAGATGGCCAGCGCCGCCAGGGCGGGTGTGGCGATCGGGGCGAGCAGCCGGAACAGGATGGTGAAGTGTCCGGCCCCGTCGACCCGGGCCGCCTCGATAAGCTCGTCGGGCACCTGCTGGAAGTAGCCGGCGAGCTGGTAGGTGCCCAGCGGCAGGCCGAAGGCCGCGTACGCCAGGATCAGGCCCTGGTACTCCCCGGACATGCCCAGGTCCAGCACGGTCTGGTAGAGCGGGTAGATGATCGCCTGGCTGGGGATGGTCAGGGTGATGATGATGAACAGGAAGACCAGCTTGCCGCCCCGGAAACGCAGCTTGGTCACCGTGTACGCGATCAGCATCGCGGCCAGCACCGACAGCACCAGGCCACCGACCGTGGTGATGATGGAGTTGAGCAGCAGTCGGGGCATGTTCATCCGCTTGAACGCCTCGACGTAGTTCTCGAAGGTGATCCCGGCGGGCAACCCGAGCGGGTCCTGGGCGAACCCGGTCTGGGTCTTGAGCGAGCTGACCACGGTGAACAGCAGCGGGTAGAGCGCCGCCACCGCGACCACCACCAACGCAAAGACCAACAGGTAGCGCCCGATCTGGGCGGAGTGTCGCCGGTTCATCGCGGCTTCCGGGTCCCCTCTTTGAACATGTGCCGCACGCTGAAGATCGACAACACGGCGACGAAGACGAACAGGGCGATGCCGATGGCCGAGCCGTACCCCCGGTCGAGGAACTGGAAGGTGGTCAGGAAGACCAGGTACTCGGGGAGCATGGTGGCGTTGCCGGGGCCGCCCTGGGTCAACGCGTAGATCAGCGGGAACAGCCAGATCAGCACGCCGGAGGCGCAGAGCACACTCCAGTACGCCACGGTGGGACGCAGCATCGGCACCACGACCGAGAAGAGTCGCCGCCAGAAGTTGGCCCCGTCGAGGTACGCGGCCTCCAGCACCTCCTCGGGGATGGTGGCGAGCCCGGCCAGGTAGGTCATCACGCCGAGGCCGAAGAAGCTCCACAGCGCCACCGCGACCAGGGAGAAGAGCGCGCTGTTCTGCCCGTTGAGCCATTCGATGGCCAGCGGTTCCAGCCCGACGGCGCGCAGCAGGGCGTTGATCGGTCCGTCCGGGCTGAGGATCTGCCGGAACATGATGCCGACCACGATCGGCGCGATGGTGTACGGGACGAAGTAGACGGCCCGGAAGAACTTCCAGCCCGGTGCCCGTTGGTGGATCAGCACCGCGAGTACGAGCGGCAGCACGATCCAGACCGGCAGGGTGGCCACCACCAGCAGGGCGTTGCGGAAGCTGGCCAGCACCACCGGGTCGTCGAACATCCGGGTGTAGTTGTCCCAGCCGGCGAACGAGCTGTCGCCGAACCCGCTGGAGGATTCGAAGCTGGTGATGACGCCCCGGATCAGCGGCACCAGTTTGAAGGTGACCGCCAGGGCCATCCCCGGCAGCACCAGCAGGGCGCCGAGCCACCATTCCCGGGCGTGCCGAGGTCGCCGGTTGCGGCGTGCCGGCGGGGGCGGGTTCGTCGCGACGGCCGAATCGGCGGCCGACGCGGTGGAGATGCTCATCGGGCTGTCCTCCCCGGAGGCTGGCGGGTGGGGTGGCGCCCGGCCACCCCACCCGGTGCGACTAGTTGCCCTGCTTCTTCGTCGGGCTGCGCTCCAGCGCCTGCTGCATCTGGTCGGCCCACTTGTCGACGGTGAGCTGACCGAGGGTGATCTGCTGCCAGCCTCGGGCCAACGCGTCGGCCTCCGGGCCGGAGAGCATGACACCGGCGTGCAGGGTCGGCTCGGCCACGAACTCCTGGATCTTCTTGAAGGCCGGCGACGAGGGCAGCAACGCCGGGTCGACGTTCTTGTTCAGCGGCTGACCCTTGGCGTGCTTCACCCACAGCTCGCCGTTCTCCTTGCCGGCCAGCCAGGTGATGAACTCCAGGCCGGCTTCCTTCTTCTCGCTCCACTGCGTCACGCCGTAGACGGCGCCCTCGATGCCGGAGAACTTGCCGGCCAGCGGCGCGGACTGGTTGATCACCGGCCACCGGGTGACGCCGAGCTTGTCGTCGCCGAGTGCCTTGCCGAACGCCTCCCAGTTCACCGCGTCGGAGATGATGGTGCCGGCGAAGGCGGCGTCACCGCGCTGGAAGATGTCCGCGCCGTCGGGCAGCATCGTGATCGACGGGGCGTTCTTGTTCGTCCAGCCCTTGGTGGTGATCTCGGCGAGCTTCTCCAGGACCTGGACCAGCTTCGGGTCCTTCCAGGACAGCGTGCCGGCGAGCAGGCCGCGAACGTCGTCCTCGGTCAGGTAGTTGCGGGCGATCTCCGGGAAGTCCCAGTACGCCGGGAAGGTGCCGGACAGACCCAGGGCCAGGCAGGTCTTGCCGGAGTTCTTGATCGCCTCGCAGGCGGCACCGAACTCGTCCCAGGTGGCCGGCGGGTTCTCCGGGTCCAGCCCGGCGCCGCGCAGCACGTCCTTGTTGAAGTACAGGACGTTGCCCTGGTAGGAGAAGGGCACGCCGAAGCATTCCTTGCTGGTGTCGAAGCCCTCGCAGGCACCGCTGTAGGTGACCAGGTCCTTGTTGATCTCGGCGGCCCGGTCGCCCAGCGGCACGTACGCGCCCCGCCGGTCGAACAGCTCCAGGCCGGCGTTGTTGGCCATCACGTCCGGCCCGGACTGCGAGGTGATGTACGGCCCCTGCACCTCGGGGTACTTGTCGAACGGGACCGACTGCAGGTCCAGCTTGATGTTCTGGTGGCTGGCCTCGAAGGTGGTCTTCACCTGCTGCCAGTACTCGGAGCCGCCCGGCTCCCAGGTGAGCACCTTGAGGGTGACCGGGCCGTCGGCGGCGTCGCCACCGCCCCCGCATCCGGCCAGCATCGCGGCGGTGGCCACACCGGCGGCGAGGACGCCGGTCAATCTACGACGAAACATCGGCGCAAGCTCCTGTCAGGAGAGGGGTTCGAGGGAGATCCGACGGGGTTCGCCACCGGCGGCGGCGCTGTCGGCCATGGCCGTGGCGACCTGCACCACGTGCAGTCCGTCGGCGAGCGGGACGACCGCCGACGACTCGGTGCCGGTCACCTGACCGACGAAGTGGCGCAGTTCGGCGGCGAGCGCACCGCCGCCGTCGACCGGCGAGAGCAGCCAGTCCGGCGCCTCGGTCTGCTCGGCCTGGACGAGCAGCGTGGGGTGGCCGAGGTCGACGTGGGCGACCCCGTCGGTGCCGTACACCTCGACCAGGTCCGAGGTGTGGTTGGGCGTGGTGTCAGGCAGCAGATAGCTGTTGCGGATCGACGACACGACGTCGTTGGCGTGCCGAAGCTCCGCCCACACCAGGACCGGCGAGGCCGGTCCCGGTCGGGTCCGGGCGGTGGCACGGACCTCGACCACCGGCGACTGGGCGTACCAGATGGCCAGGTCGACGTCGTGCACGGCGGTGAGCAGGGCCGGGTGCTCGTCGGGGAAGAGCCGGCTGAGCGCGCGCGGCCGGTCCCGGCGGGAGGAGACGGCCAGCACCTGGCCGAGCCGGCCGGCGCGGACCGCGTCGTACAGCGCCCGGTGCGGGGCGCTGTGGCGCAGGATGTGTCCGGGCTGGCAGAGGACCTGGTGGGTACGGGCCGCCGCGACGATCGCGGCGGCGTCGGCGACCGTGGCCGCGAGCGGCTTCTCGACCAGGACCGGCACCCCGGCGGCGAGCAGCGCGACCGCGACCGCCCGGTGGGCGGGTCCGGGCACGCAGACCGAGGCCGCCTGCGGGGCACCGGCGGCGAGCAGGTCCGCGACGGTGCCGAAGGTCCGGGCCACGCCGTACGCGGTGGCGGCCCGGTCCCGCACCTCGGGGTCCGGGTCGACCAGCGCGGTCACCGGTACGCCGAGCGAACGGTAGGCGGCGACGTGCCGCAGCCCGAACGCGCCCGCGCCGACGACGGCGACCTCCGGCGCGGCGGTCATGCCGCGCCTCCACCACGCGGTGTGTCCTGGACGGGCGTCGGGCCAACGCACCTGACGACGCGGTTCATGCCGTCACCGCCGCGACGGTCGCGTCCGGCCCGGCGGGCGCCGGTACGCTCGCCGCAACGCTGCCGTTCGGGCCTGCGGTGAGTCGGCCGTCCAGCACGGCTCGGGTGAGCCGTTCGAAGGCGGTCACGCCGACGTCGAGGCACCGCTCGTCGACGTCGAACGAGCCGGAGTGCAGGGGCGCGCCACCGCGCTCGCCGGTGACGCCGAGTTTGACGTACAGGCTGGGGCCGAGCGCGCCGAGCAGCGCGAAGTCGTCGGTGGTCAGCGGCGGCACCGCGAGGTCCGTCACCTGCATCAGGCCGGGCAGCTCGGTGTGGGCGAGCGCGACGAGTTCGGCCGCGTTGCGCACCGGCGGCATCTCGTTGGCCCAGGTGAAGCGGACGCCGAGGTCGAGCGCGGCGGCCTGCTGGCGGGCGACCCGCTCGATGACCGTCTTGAGCCGGTCGCGGGTGCCCTCGTCGAGGGTGCGCAGGGTGCCGGTGGCCTCCGCGTATCCGGCGACCTGGCTCTGGCTGGCACCGCCGGAGATGGTGCCGATGTTGAAGGCCACCAGTTCGTCGGCGTTGCGCGACCGGGCCACGGCGGCGTGCAGCATGTTCACCATGCCGCTGAGCCCGAGGATGGCGTCGCGGCCCAGCGCCGGGGTGGCGGCGTGCGCGGCCCGGCCGAGGACCTCGACGCGGAACGCGTCCTTGGCCGCCATGGCGGTGGTGCGGTCCACGCCGAGTGTGCCGACCGGCAGGTCGGGCCAGCAGTGCAGTCCGAGTACGGCGTCGAAGCGCCGGCCACGCAGTGCCTCGTCGACGAGGACGGCGGCGGCTCCGGAGGTCTCGCCGAACGGGATCTCCTCGGCCGGTTGGAACAGCACGGTCACCGAGCCCCGGGCCGGCGGATCGGCGGCGAGCCGGGCGACGGTGCCGTAGGCGACCGTCATGTGCACGTCGTGTCCGCAGGCGTGACAGACCCCGGCCGCCGTGGACGCGTACGGCTCGGTCTTGGCGTCCTGCACGGGATAGGCATCCATATCGGCCCGAAGAAGGACCGACGGTCCCGGGAGGTGACCTTTGAGTTCGAGTAGCAGCCCGGTACCGGCGATACCGGTCCGCAACCGCCCGAACGGCTGAAGCTTCTCGGCCAACGTCCCGGCCGTACGGTGTTCAGTAAACCGCAGCTCGGGGTGGCGATGGAGCTGACGCCTCAGCCGTACCAGCTCATCAACCCCGTCGTGTCCCCGCGCCACTCGGCCCACCCCTCGCTCGCGACCTGCAATCCGGACCTAATTGAGACAAGAACCTAAGTCAGGGGGGTGGCCGCGTCAATAACCCGCCAGAATTTGGGTTATCGTCCGTGACCATGGACCGCGCTGACGCCCATCTGCACCTGTTCGCCGACGGCTACCCGAGCCGGTACGGACGCTCCCCGGCGGGCGGCCAGGAGATCGCCGCATATCAGGACATCCGCCGTGTGCACGGCATCGATCGGGCCCTCGTGGTCGGGTACGAGGGCGAGCCGCGCTTCGCCGGGAACAACGACTACCTGGCGGGGCTGGCCGCCCGGCATCCCTGGATCGCGCCGGTCGCCTACGTTCCACCAGGTGGACCGGCGGACGGGCAGTTGACGCGCTGGTGGGCGGCGGGCTTCGTCGGATTGGCCGCCTACCTGGCGGACGCCGAGGCCGCCGACCGCTTCGCCGACTGGGTGACCGGGTCCGCCGCCGACCTCACCACGGCCGGTGCGGTGCTCAGCCTCAACGCGACCCCGGCCGCCACCCGGCGGCTCGGCCCCGCGCTCGCCGCCCTCGACGGGTGCCCGGTGTTGTTCAGCCACCTCGGGCTGCCCGGCAGCCGACCCGTGCCGCCGACCCCGCAACAGGCCGCCGAGGCTCTGGCACCGCTGCTCGACCTCGCCCGGCTGCCGCACGTCGGGGTGAAGGTCTCCGGCCTGTACGCGGTCAGCGAGCCGCCGCACGCCTGGCCGCACGCGGTGGCCCGGTCCTTCGTCGAGTTGCTCCTGGAGCGCTTCGGCAGCCGGCGACTGTACTGGGGTTCGGACTTCCCGCCCAGCCTCGACCACGTGTCGTTCGCGCAGACGCTGGAGCCCGTCGGGCTGGACGACCTATCCCCCACCGAGCGGGCGGACGTCTTCGGCGCCAACCTGCGCCGCATCCTCGACCGGGCGACCGCCCCGGGAGGCGACGCGTCAGCGGCCGAGCCGGCCTGACGACGCGTCGTCAGGCCGGCTCGGTTTCGCGCCACACTGTGTCGAGCAGTTCGGCGTCGGCGGCCTCGACGGTCACCCCGTTCAGGTCGGTGTCGCTATAACCCGGCCGGGGCGGGCCGGGACGAACTCAGAGCACCGACGCGTACCACTGGGCGCCGGTGACGCGGATCCGCTGCGACTGCTTCCGGTTCCACTCCACCCGCAGACCGTGCTCTCGTAGCACCGGGAAGACGATGTCGTCCAGGAAGTGCTCCAGGTCGGCCTGGTAACCGGCCTGCTGCTCGGCCTCGGAGAGTGCGGAGTAGGCGGCCTCGTCGAAGTCCACCGGCGGATAGGCGCCGTAGCCGAGCCAGACCTGGCCGTCCTCGCTGTCGATCAGCGACTCGGTGTCCTGCTGGTGATACCAGAGGTAGCCGTGCCAGTGCCGGGAGTCGTCCCGCTCGCCGTGGATCTCGCCCGCCGCGCAGGTGCCGCAGCAGGTGAAGTTCTCCCTGGCCACCACTCCGCGCCGGTCGAGTTCAGCGAAGGCGCGAGTGAGGTTGCCGCTCACCTCGCCCCACCCGCGCTGCTGCTCCCGCCGCGCCGCCACCGCCGCCTCGTACGCCGCGCGCAGTTCCTCGTCGGTGGCGCCGTGACGCTGGTCGTCCTGGTCGAAGTAGTCCACGAACTCGTCGGCGTCGGTTTCTCCGCGCACGATCCAGGCCCAGATCTCGGCCTCGATCTCGTCGCGTCCCGGTGCCCCGACGCGCTCGGTCAGGAACCGTGCGCCTGCGGGGCGCTCGTTGTAGATCCATTCGGTCACGGCGAGGATCTTCACACGCCCCTCCGACAACCCGCCCGCTGCCGCGCTCAGGCGGGGACCGTCGCGGGGCCCATCTGGAAGTCCGGGTCGATCTGCGTGGTGAGGTCCACGCCCGTGCGGTCGTTGGCCCAGGCCACCGCGTTACGTCGGTGGAACTCGTGGGCCCAGCGGGTGAACGCCGCCCGGTCCTGGGTGGTGGCGTCGACGACCTCGGCCAGCCGACCCAGCGCGGCCCGGTTCTCCGCCTCCACCTCGTCCAGCGGCCCGAGGACGCCACGCTCGGCCCGGCGCACGTACGCCGAGCGTCCGACCGAGGTCAGCAGGTCGTCACCCACGTGCTCGCGGAGGAACTCCACGTCGGCGGCGTCCTCGACCTTGTTGCCGATCACGGACAGGGCGACCCCATAGTCCCGCGCGTAGCCGGCGTACTGCTGGTAGACACCCACCCCGCGTACGGTCGGCTCACAGACCAGCACGGTGCGGTCGAAGCGGGTGAACAGCCCCGAGGCGAACGAGTCGGCACCGGCGGTCATGTCCACCACCACGTACTCACCGGGACCGTCGAGCATGTGGTTGAGCAGCAACTCCACCGCACCCACCTTGGAGTGGTAGCAGGCCACCCCCAGGTCCTCGGCGGTGAACTCGCCGGTCACCGCCAGCCGCACCGCGCCGACGGGCGTCACGCAGGTCGCGTAGATCGGGTTCTCCTCGTCCACCCGGAGCAGACGCGACCCTCGGCCCGGCGGGGTGGTCTTCACCATCTCGGCGGCGGAGCCGATCCGCGGGTTGTCGCCGCGCAGGTACTCCTTGATCGCCGGCAGGTGAGCGCCGAGCGGCACGGGGGCCGTGGCGGGCTCCGGCCCGCCGAGGGCGACCGCGAGGTGCTGGTTGATGTCGGCGTCGATCGCCAGCACTGGTCGGCCGGTGGCGGCGAGGTGGCGCGCGTACAGCGCGGTGAGCGTCGTCTTCCCACTGCCGCCCTTGCCGACGAACGCCACCTTCACCGCGACCACCCCTTGATGCCAACGGAAACCGTTTCCATGAGCGCGATGGTAACGGGTGGTGCGGCACCCACCGCGGACAACCCGCTGATTGCGTCAGAAACAGGTCAGCGAATGGCCGGCTCGCTCACGGGGCGCTACCACCGGCAGCTCACGCCGCCTCCGGCTCGGTCTGCGCGGCGGGCAGGTCGAGGACGTCCACGGCGAGCCGGTGGATGGTGTCGAGCGTGGCGTCCCTGCCACCGGCGGCCTCCACCATGAACAGCAGATGCCGTACGCCCGGCAGCGCCGCCGCCCGGGCCACCGTCTCCCGGCAGCGACGGGGCGAGCCGACCGGGTGGATGTCGATCAGACGGTCCACGTAGCGCTCCGGATCACGACGCCCACCCGACGCACCGTCCAGGCGGACGTACTCCCGGGTGCCCGCCAACAGCGGAGGGAGACCGGCGCGGACCGCCCGCGCCGCCGCATCGTCGGTCGTCGCCACCTGGGCGAGATGGACGCTGGCATGGTGGATGCCGGCGGGATCGTGCCCGTGCGCGGTGGCCACCCGCGCGTGGCGGGCCACCAGTTCCGCCTTCTCGGCCAGGTCGGCGTGCAGGCCGAGCAGGAGCGGAAGTCCGTACCGAGCGGCGAGTTCGACCGTGGGCGGGGTGGTCGCGGCCACCCAGAGCGGCACCCGGCTACGCGGTCGCGGCACCACCGGCACCGGCCGGAACGGGAAGCGCGAGTTACCGGCCACCGTCGGCTCCCCGGAGAGCCACCGCAGCAGCAGCTCCACCGAGTCGCCGAAGCCGTGCCGGAACCGGTCCAGGCCGGTGCCGAAGACCTCCAGGTCGACCCAGGGACCGCCCCGGCCCACCCCCAGCCGGAACCGGCCGCCGGAGAGCTCGTGCAGCAGCACCGCCTCCTCCCCGAGCGCCACCGGATGCCGGTTGGACAGCACGCAGGCGGCGGTGCCGACCGCGATGCGCCGGGTGGCGCCGAGCAGATGCGCGGCGAAGGCGACCGCAGAGGGACAGACGCCATAGGGGATGAAGTGGTGCTCGGCCATCCACACCCCGTCGAAGCCCGCGACCTCCGCCGCGCGGCCGTACCGGTGGGCGTCGGCGAGCACCTCGGCATGGGTGTCACCGGGCCGCTGCCCGGCGAGCAGGAACAGGTGCGCGTGCACGCCCCGTTCCGCTCGCCGGGTGCGGAGGAACTCAGCAGTCACGCAGCTCGGGCGACTGGTTGAGCAACTGGCCCCGGGTGGAGACGAACCGGCGGTAGGTGTCCGAGTCGACCGCCGACGGCCGGAAGGCCGCGACCCGGTGACAGTTCTGGAAGGCCAGCTTGACGCCGAAGTGACGCTCCAGGCTGGACCGGATGGCGTCGCTGGCCAGTGCCCGCAACAACTGCCCCCGCTCCGCCTCGCTGGGCGGTGGAAGCACGTTGTCGGCGAACTCCTCGCCGGAGGTGGCCAGGTCCGCCGCCACCCGGCTGACGGTCTGCCAGGCGTACGGCAACGACTCCCGTACGCAGGCCACGAACTCCTCGTCTCCGACGGGACCGGACTCGGCGGCCCGCAACAGGTCGGGCGGCACGGTGAGAGACATGCTCCTCCTCAGTTAACGATCACGGTTATCGCTTTCGTTAGACTGAGCACACCACGCCAGTGACCGCCCGTCAACACCGGAACACGGAAAGCCACCATGGAGTCCGGCGAGCCACCTCGGTCAGCCCCCGGAGAGGATCCGCGCTACCGGGCCGCGCAGTCGGCGCAGACGCCCACGATCTCGAGCGTGTGGTTGAGGTCGGTGAACCCGTGCTGGGCCGCGACACCTTCGGCCCACTCCTCCACCGCCGGGCCGACGACCTCCACGGTGCGACCGCATTCGCGACAGACGAGGTGATGGTGGTGGGTCCGGCTGCACCGACGGTACAACTGCTCACCGGAGGGCAGGCGCACCGTGTCGACCTCGCCCGCGTCCACCAACGCCTGAAGGGTGCGGTAGACGGTGGTCAGGCCGACCGACGCCTTCTGGTCCCGCAACTGGGCGTGCAACCCCTGGGCGCTGCGGAACTCGGTCAACTCGTCGAGCAGCCCGACGACCTCGGCCCGTTGCCTGGTGTTGCGGGCAGCGCCCGGAATCGATTTGATCGCCATCGCCACTCCCCTTCGTCCGGGCCCCGGGCCGGCGTGGGACCCTCGCGGCCCACCCACGGCCGGGCCGGCGACGCGAGGCACATCGGCTCGCCGCCGGGCCATTATGATAGCCACCGTTGTGCCGGCCTCGCCGGCTTCACGCCGGTCGCACCCGGCCGCGGCCTGCCGGAGGACGCCAGCCCGGAGTTGCGTCGACTCCGCACCGTCGAGCCGGTCCACGATTCCACCTGGGTGACGTGGGCAGAGGTGGCCCGGATCGACTGGACGGCGAGTGCGCCCCGGGTGGACGACCGGATTCACGAGTACCGGCCGACGAGCGCCGGAGAGGTCCTGGTCGGCAAGGCGAGCCATCACGGGCGCGCCTGGCACGCGGTGGCCGGCGAACACGCCGACCCGCGCGGCAGCAGCTACCCCGAGGGCACCCAGTGGCGCACCTCCGACCGGATCTGGCGGGTGGAACGCCTGCGCACGGGCGACGTGCTGCGCCGCAACCCGCAGTTGCGCGCGCTGCTGGCCGGCATGCGGGGGCTCGCCGAGCGACACGGCGACGACCACGTACGACTCGTCGTCTGGTTCGACAGCTGACACGGCGGGTCGCCTCTCCGAGATCGTGATGACGGGAACGCCGGAGGCGCATCCCGCCGGCCCGCACGGCGTGCCCGTCCACCCCTGATCGTCGGCACGGCAGCTCCGGCGCGGGTTTTCGGGTCGGGAACGTTACGACTTGACGAACGGCATGTTATCGCTCACAGTCGATGCCTAAGGACGGCGCCTGCGGCTTACCGGGCAAGCCCGCTTCGCCGGACCTGGGATCGGGCGCGCGCAGGGCAAGCGGCGATCATGTTAGCGCTGCCATCCCGCGTTCGCGTCCGACCCGTGCGTCATGGTGCACCCGACTCCGGGTGGACCGTTCATCTGTTGGTCATTGAAGGAGGATCATGTCTGCCTTCGGTAGATCTCCATCGATCGCACCGCCGTCGCGGCGGCGCCGGTGGTTGCCGCGGGTCATCGCTGCCGGCGTGGCAGCGGTGATGGTCAGTGGTGCCGCTGCTGCGGTGCTGGCGACGCCCGCCGCTGCGGCCACGGTCGACACCAGCGCCTGGTATGTGCTGGTCAACCGCAACAGCGGCAAGGCGCTGGACGTGTACAACCTGGCCACGAGTGACGGGGCGCGCATCACCCAGTGGACCCGGAACAACGGCAATCAGCAGCAGTGGCAGTTCGTCGACTCCGGCGGTGGCTACTACCGGCTGAAGTCCCGGCACTCGGGCAAGGTGCTCGACGTCTACAACTTCTCCACCGCCAACGGCGGGAACATCGTGCAGTGGACCGACGGCAACGGGTCCAATCAGCAGTTCCGGCTGGCCGACTCCGACGGCGGGCACGTCCGTCTGATCAACCGCAACAGCAACAAGGCGGTGGAGGTGCAGGGCGCCTCGACCGCTGACGGCGGCAACATCGTGCAGTACGACGACTGGGGCGGCACCAACCAGCAGTGGCAGCTCGTCCGCGTCGACGGCGGGACCACGCCCACCACGCCGCCACCGTCGGGTACGTGTGGTCTGCCGTCGTCGTACCGGTGGTCCTCGACCGGCGCGTTGGCGCAGCCGCGTGCGGGTTGGGTGTCGTTGAAGGACTTCACCCACGCCCCCTACAACGGTCAGCAGCTCGTCTACGCCACCACCCACGACACCGGCACCAGCTGGGGGTCGATGAACTTCGGCCTGTTCTCCAACTGGAACCAGATGGGCTCGGCCAGCCAGAACGCCATGCCCTTCTCCGCCGTCGCCCCGTCACTGTTCTACTTCGCACCGCGCAACGTCTGGGTTCTCGCCTACCAGTGGGGCGGCCCGGCGTTCTCGTACCGGACGTCGACCAACCCGACGAACGTGAACAGTTGGGGACCGGCACAGACCCTGTTCACCGGATCCATCTCCAACTCCGGCACCGGCCCCATCGACCAGGCACTCATCGGCGACAGCCAGAACATGTACCTCTTCTTCGCCGGAGACAACGGCCGCATCTACCGCGCCAGCATGCCCATCGGCAACTTCCCCGGCAGCTTCGGCTCGAACTACACGACGATCATGACCGACACCACGAACAACCTCTTCGAAGGCGTGCAGGTCTACAAGCTCGAAGGCGAGAACCGGTACCTCATGCTCGTCGAGGCCATCGGCTCGCAGGGACGCTACTTCCGATCGTTCACCGCCACCAGCCTGGGCGGCACCTGGACCCCCCAGGCCGCCACCGAGAGCAACCCCTTCGCCGGCAAGGCCAACAGCGGCGCCACCTGGACCAACGACATCAGCCACGGTGAGCTGCTGCGCACCAACGCCGACCAGACCATGACCGTCAACGCCTGCAACCTCCAACTGCTCTACCAGGGACGCTCCCCCAACTCCGGCGGCGACTACGGCCTCCTGCCCTACCGCCCCGGAATCCTCACCCTGCAACGCTGAGCCACCAGTGACACCCGGCGGGCCCGTAGCGGCCCCGCCGAGGTGGGCACCCCGTCGGCCCTGTCCCGTATCCGTGGGACAGGGCCGACGGTGGCGTGTCAGCCCGTGAGCCCCGATCAGGTCTCGGGCCGGCCGGCGGTGGTCGCGACGAGCAGCGACAGTTCCCGGACGAGGTCGTCCAGGGACTGGCCGCTCTGCGTCCGCAGCAGTCCGAGGCTGAGGTCGGCCAGCAGATAGAAGCCGAGCGTTCGGGCCTGCTCGGAGTCGAAGGCGGCGAGCAGTTCCTCGGCACCGGCGAGGTCACCACGGTGTTTGGCGGCGATCACCCCGGCGGCGCGTTGCACCAGTTCCGCCACGGCCGGGGTAGGGCCGGTCACGCTGGTCAGATCTTCGGCGTGGTAGCGCGGGCGGCGTCGAACCGGGCGATCACGTCCGACCAGTTCACCAGGTTCCACAGCCGGTCTACGTAGTCCGGTCGCACGTTGCGGTACTGCAGGTAGTAGGCGTGCTCCCAGGCGTCGAAGACCAGCAGTGGCGTGGTGCCCTGCCCGACGTTGCCGTGGTGGTCGTAGACCTGCTCCACGATCAGCCGCTGCCCGAGTGGTTCCCAGGCCAGGACGCCCCAGCCGGAGCCCTGGACGCTCTTGGTCGCCGCCGACAACTGGCCGGCGAACGCCTCGAACGAGCCGAAGTGCTCGTCGATCGCCGCCGCCAGCTCACCGTCAGGGCGGTCACCGCCGTCCGGCGACAGGTTGCCCCAGAAGATCGTGTGCAGGACGTGTCCCGACAGGTTGAACGCGTACGTCTTCTCCAGGCCGACCAGCGTGCCGAAGTCGCCCTTGGCGCGGGCCTCGGCGAGCTGCTCCAGGCCGTCGTTGGCCCCCTTGACGTACGCGGCGTGGTGCTTGCTGTGGTGCAACTCCAGGATCTGCCCCGACATCGCCGGCTCCAGTGCGCCGTAGTCGTAGGGCATGTCGGGCAGGGTGTAGACCGCCATCAGGAAGATCCTCCACGTCTTTCTGCGATAGCTTTGCTGTTGCCACTATCTTGCAACAGATCGCCGCCTAGCAGTAGCAGGACCGGGTTCGCGTTCCTCGAATACCGACGGGTGGACCGCCAGGGGCCGGGTCGGGCGGCGCGCCGACGGCGGCCATCGGGCCCGATGTCCCGGCCGTCGGGACATCGGGCCCTGTCGCCTGGGACGCCCGGACGGGCACGCTCATCGGCAGAACGCGGGCAGACGGCCACGGCACCCGAGACGGCCGTGGTGCCTCCCGCACCGTTCGCCCGGCCCCACCCGGCCGGCCACCGTGCCACCGACCGTCCCGGTCCTACGGCCCGGACCGGTCACCGGTCGGCGGATCGGGGCGGCCCGGGGGGTGCCGCTCCGATCCGCCGGTCTCGTCGACCGGGCACGACGGACCTCCGCCACCCCGGTCAGCGGAAAGGCGCGAGCGTGGCGCTGTCGGCGGTCGGGACGCCGGAGGCGGCTACTACCGGCGCGGAGCCGGGTCCACCCGGGAGGTCACAGGGCCGGGCGGGCGACGAAGGTCGCCGACGACGAGGAGGCGCCACCGTCGATCGGGGACACCTGCATCTGCCGCTGACCGTCGTGGCGCAGGTACCGGTTCGGGTAGTTGTAGGAGCGCAGCGACGTGTGCGTACCGCTGATGCCGGTGACCTGGCAGAACGTCGAATCGGCACGGAACAGGTCGCTGCCGTCGGCGCGGTGCAGGAACACCCGGAACTCGTGGTGCCGCAGGTAGTGACCGGGAAAGTTGACCGATTCGAAGGAGAGACAGGCCCCGGCGAGGCCGGTCCGGACGACGAACGCGGCGTCGGCCTTCGTGCTGGCGCTGCTGCCCGCGTCCACGGCGTCGACGCGGGCCTGAAAGCCGGCGTGCCGAACCCGGCGGCCCGGCAGGGCGGCCACCTCCAGGCCGACACGCGCGCCCGGAGTCAGGGCGGTGCCGGCCGGCGCCGTCGGCGTCGACGAGGGACGCGCGGGATCACTCGCCACCGGCGGCGGCACGGCGGGAACGGGATGCGCGGACGTCGGGGCCGCAGTGGCCCGACGGGACACGCTGGCACCGCCGCCGTCGGTGGTCGGGGTGGCGCCCGGCGACACGGGCGGGGCTCCCGACGGCCCGTCGGCCCCGGGGGCAGTCGTGCCGATCGGCGGCCCGTCGACGGGCTGGTCCGGACGGGGCACCGCCGCAGCGAACTCGCCGCGTACCGGATCGGGTGCGGACCCGTCGTACAGTGCCGTCGCGCCGACGATGGTGCTCACGGCGACCACGGCGACCCCACAGAGCAGCAGCTTGCGCCGGACGTCGGCGGCCCCAGCCTCGTCCCGGCGATGCGGGCCTCCGAACGGCGGGAGCAGGTCGGTGGCAAGCTCGTCGCCGCTCCGCACCGGACCGGGTACGGTGCCGCCCTCGGCAGAGGTACGGGTCAGCCGGGCATGGGTGGACAGCACGATGCGGGGCAGGGCCGGGGACGCAGCGCTGCGTCGCGGCAGTTCACCGGGCCCGTAGTGCCGCCCGTCACCGGATCGGGCCGTCGTTGTCGAGCCGGCGTCCATGTCGGGCGGAGAGATCCAGCCACCGATACGCAGGCGTGGCTGGTTGGTGCCCTTTTCGGACATGGTGGTCTCCTGCCGCTTCCCGCGCACGCGCCCGCCCGGACAAGTCATCTGGTTGCGGCACATACGCTCTCATCACCACACGGTTCGACGCCAGTCCTAGATCGCACGCGTACCGCGACTGTCCGAGGCGATGGCGCGGACCAGGTGCTCGTTCAGCGCGGTCGAGATCGGCGCGAGACGCCGCGCGTCGGCTTCGACGTCGGCGTGCGCGATCTCTCCCGACGGCTGTTCCACACCGGGCTCCACCGTGCTGCCGGCCACCTGTCCCCGGGCGTACCGCTGGACGGCGTCCAGGATCCCGGCGGCCTCCCCGACGGCGGTCACCCGGGCCTCGTCCCCACCGGCCTCCGCCGCACGCCGCCGGGCCTGCGCCACCACTCGCGGATCCGGCGGGCCCACCGCCTGGAGACCGTCACCGATCTCCACGCACCGCCGGTACAGCCGTTGCCCGACACCCCACACCCACCAGGGGTTGCGCTCCGGACGACGGGGCGGATGCAGCGCGATGCTCGGGACGGCCCGATAGAGCAGGTGCCACAGCGGATGCAGGTCGCGGTACAACGCCCTCCTGCGGGGCCATGCCCGTAGGCCGTCGACGGTCTTCCACACCGTGGACAGCACGAAGCTCGAACAGATCAGGACGACCGACAGCGTGACAAGCGACTGTGATGCGAGCGGTTCGGACCAGGCAGGCGTGGTGCCGGCCAGTTTCCACGCGAGGAACAACGCCTTGTGCGCCACGAAGGCGGCGCCGAAGAACGCTCCGGCACTCAGCAGCCGCATCACGACCTTCAGCCGGGTACCGGCGAAGCGCGCGTAGCCCAGCGACATGCGCAGGATGTCCACCACGGAGACGCCCAGGTACGCCAGAAACGCGAGCATGTAGACGATGACCTGCGGCATGTCGCCGTAGCGCTCGGCGAAGTGCATCGGTTCGGACTCGGGGAAGTCCGCCGCCCAGAACATCGTGACCATCACGGTGGCCACCACCGCGAAGAAGAGCCATCGCCGCCGCATGGACCGACGCGCCCGCTGCGGATCTCCCAGGTGCAGGAAGAGGAACTGGATCGCGGTGGCGGTGACCAGCGCTGCCCCGTGCTCGACGGGCTTGGCCAGGTTCGGCACCCCGGACAGTCCGTCGATCCCGCTGTGCACCGGGGCCCATCCGGCGGTGACGGCGACGCCGCAGCCCAGGCAGATCCCCAGGCTGGCCAGGACCCTCGGGTTCGACGGGTCCCGTCGGAGCGCGCCCAGCTTCACGACGAACGCCGCGACGGCGACCACCAGCGCCGCGATGTGGCCCGCCGCCACCAGCATGCGTACCTCCGGCTAGTCGGTCAGCGTGGCGGCGATGCGGTACATCACCGCCGCCGTCTCGTCCGCGAGATCGTCGAAGCCGCCGACCTGGCCGACGGCGGCCATCTGTGCGCCGAGGTAGGTGGCCAGCAGCTCGGCGTCGTGCTCCTGACGGTCGTGGAACGTCGACGACGAGCGGGCCAGCAGGGCCTGGACGTCCGCCGGACCGGCTGGCTCCGGCGCGGTGTGCGGCAGCACCACCTTCCCGCGGTGCCGCAGGGCGATGTGCATCAACTCGTGCAGGATCGTCTGGGTCTGGAGGACCGGGGACGAGTCTCGGCTGTAGAGCACGTAATCCGTCTCTGTGGTCGCCACCCACAGCCCGCACGGCCCGGCCTGCTCACCCATCGTCATGGCGAGGACCTGGATGTCCCGGCGACGGGCGTCGGCCAGGGCGGAGATCATCCCGGAGAGCGTCAGCGGAGCCGGCAGATCGACCACGAGCTGGCGGATCAGCTTCTGGACCTGCCGTCTCTGCCGCCACATCGTCGCTGCGCCTCCCCCGTGCGAGCCCCCACCGAGACGATCCCGTGCCTGTCGCCCGTCCTCGTCCTGATCCGACGTCCGGTCCATCGAGCCTCGCGCTGCGCCACAATAGTGGCGGCGCAAGGGGGCAGCATAGCCAACCGGCGTCGATCGTGGGATCCCCGCGCGGCGCGCGCCCCTGCCCGGATGGTGCGACCGGACGAGGCAGAATGCGGGACGTGCACGACACCAGGGAGGTCAGGGCCGGTCGACCGGCGTTACGGTCCGCGCGCGTGGTGACCGAGGTGTTCGCACCGGCGCTGCTGGCCGCGGCCATGCCCGTCGTGATCGGAGTGACGAGCGTGTCGCCCCTCGCCGACGGCCTCGGGTGGGCGCTGGTCGGCGCGCTGTTCTGCTCGGCGATCCCCAACGCCCTGATCTGGTGGGACGTCCGTCGTGGGCGGCTGACCGACCACCACATCCGGGTGCGCGAACAACGCCGGACGCCGCTGCTGTACGGCCTGCTCTCCGTACTCGTGGGACTGTCGCTGATGATCGGTCTCGGTGCGCCGCGTCCGGTCACCGCGATCGTCGTGGTGATGTTCCTGCTCGGGGTGGCGGTGACCGCCGTGAACCTGGTCTGGAAGCTCAGCATCCACGCCGCGGTGGCCGCCGGTTCGGCCGCGGTGCTCGTGATCGCGTTCGGTGCCGCGCTCCTCGCCACCGCGCCGGTGGTCGCGCTGGTCGGCTGGTCGCGCGTACGGCTGCGGGATCACACCGTCGCCCAAGTGATCGCCGGCACCGTCGTGGGGGCGCTGGTCGCCGCGCCGACGTTCCTCGCCCTGCGGTGACCCCGGGACGCGCTACGGGTCGGACCGGTCCCGGCGTGCCTTGCTCTGCGCCTCCAGCGCGGCGACCTGCTCCACGATGGCCCGCAGGCTGGCCCGGGGCGCGCCGGGTGGCATCCGGCGGGCGAGCACGGTGATCGTCTCCAAGTCCGGGTCGCTCACGGACTCGGCGTCGGACTCGGCGTCGGCCACCCGGTCGAAGAAGAAGTTCGGCTCCACCCGGAAGAAGTTGGCCAGTTGCTGGATGGCCGAACGCGACGGGTTGTCGCGCTCCCCCCGGAGCAGGTAGTTGACGTAGCTGGTGGACAGACCGGTCGCCTTGGCCACCTCGTCCGGCGAGAACGCCTTGTCGGTGCCGGGTTTGAGACGCGTCTCGAACAGGTGCCGCAACCGGGCGGCGAACGAGGTCGGGCCGTCGGCGCTACCAACGTCGGCCATGACCACCTTCCGATCCACCTGCGACGATCGTCGCGACCCGGCTCGGGTCGACCACGATAGTTGCTGAACATCGCGGCGCTGTGCTCTACTGAGCTGCATCCGACAACTATTGTGGCAGTGACACCGTAGCGGACACCGCCCGATACCCAAAGGCATCCACGGCCACCGGCAGATGTCGAATCGGTATCGAAGTGTCGGGTGACGAGCGTCAGTGGTGGAAGCGGCACGGGGAAACGCAGGCTGTCACGGCGTGCGTTGCCGCACCTCGGGCGGCCGGCAGGCGGAAGCAGGGCTCATCGCCCTCCGTGTCCGGGACGCCCGCGCCCCTGGCGCCGGTGGCCCGGGGCGGTGCACGTCCCGGGCCACGACTCGGTGGGGTGGCGCCACCATGGCTGTTCGCTTGCAGGCCGAGGGCTAGGCTTGGCCGGTGATCCGGGCCGTGATCGTGGACGTCGACGACACCCTGTGCCTCACCCAGGCCGCCGCGCTCGCGTTGGAGAACGAGGTGCTCGCGGAGATGGGCCGACCTCCGATACCCCCGCACGTCCACCTGTCGACGTGGGGCGCACCACTGCTGGACGCCATGCCCACCCGGTCGCCCGGGCTCGACCTGGTCCGGTTCACCGCGCTGCACCAGCGGGCGTTGGAGCGGCACATCGCCGACGGCCGACTGGACGTGATCCCGCCGGAGAACCTGCGGGCACTGGACGAGTTCGTGCTCGCCGGCCGGGCGGTGTTCCTGTTGACGTCGCGCACCGAGGACGAGGTCCGGCACATGCTGGCACCGGACCATGTTCTGGCCACCCGGGTCAGCGGCGTCTACCACGCCGGGAACACGCGTTTCCGCAAGCCGGACCCCCGGGCCTTCGACGAACTCCTCACCTCGACCGGACTCCCGCCGACCCAGTGCGTCTACGTGGGGGACTCCCCCGGTGACGCCCTGGCCGCAGGGGGTGCGGGCCTGCACTTCATCGGCTGCCTGCAGAGCCGGATCCGGACACCGGCGGACTTCGACCCCCGCTACGTCGACGCTTTCGTCGACGCCTTTCCCGACATCGTCGACGCGGTCCGGCAGCTCGATCCGGTCACCCCGGTCTCCGGCGGTTGACCTGCGGCAGAGCAGGGGGCGGCGGACAGCGGTCCCGGCTCTCGGTCGTCCACTCTGGCACTGGTTCGCGGCACCGGCGGGGATGGCATCGGTCGCTGGTGGCGGGTACGGTCGAGGGAAAGGCGTCCTACGCGCCACGTCGAGGTCGGCACCTGAACGCTGTCCTCCCCGGCGCCGGATCGATGGTGGCAACCTCATCCGGCCGCGCCAGTGCCCTTCGCCAGGGCAGGGACTGAGCATTCGCATGAATGTCGTCACTGACCAGGAACTTCTGCAATTCCATCACTATGACGCCAGACCGAGCACCCGGCACGTGACCCTGTCCGGTGAGGCCGATCTGGCGACCGCCCCGCGCATCCAGCACCACCTCGGGCAGCTCCTGACCCCCGAGTGGATCACCCATCTGGTGCTCGACCTGACTCCGCTGCGGTACCTCGACTGCGCCGCTCTCTCCGCGCTGCTCGTGATCAGGGAGACCGCCGCCGCACGAGGGCAGCGGATCACCGTCACCGCCACCAGCGGCGCGGCGAGGGTGATCGCGCTCAGCGGCGCGGAGCACGTCCTGCGGGCGCCGGAGCACCTCGCCGGACCGACCGGGTCGATCACGCGCGAGGTGACCGGCCCCCACCGCCCGCCGGCCGCTGCCGCGCCGGGCCGTCTCGTGAACGCGGGACAGCCGGATCAGCCGGTATCCCGCTGACAGGTCTGCCCGGCAGACGGCGTCCACGCCGGTGGCAGTCGGCCTAACCGGCGGCCTCGATGCCGCCGACGGCCAGCCCGGCCGCCAGCAGCACCGCCAGCGCGCCGCCGGCGGCAATCCACCGTCTGCGGCGGCGTAGGCGATGCTCCACCAGGTCGAGTCGGTCCTGCGGGGGCCGCAGTACCGGCACCGCCTGGGTCAGCAGGGTCCGGATGTGGTCGTCGTCGTAGGTCACGTCCTACCTCCAGACCGCGAAGAGTTCGAGATGCGGATCCGCCTGCACCGTCCGTAGCGCCTTCTGCTCCTGCGCCTCGACCGTGCTGGCCGGGCAGCCGAGAATCTCCGCCGTCCCCGCCACCGACAGCTCCTCCACATAGCGCAGGACCACGATCGCCCGCTGCCGCCGGGTCAGCCGGGCCAGTGCTCGACACACCGCGTCCCGGTCCGTGGAGCCGACCGCCATGTCCCCGTACCCCGGGTCCTCCGTGGGTGGCCTCGGGATCTGCCCGCGCCACCGCCATTGCCACCGTGAGACGTACGTGGTGAACAAAGCCCTGCGCAGGTACGCCTCCGGCTGTCCACCGGCGGCGATCGTGGGCCATCGGCGCCAGGCGTCGGCCAGCACCGTCTGCACCAGGTCCTCGGCCCGTCCCGCGTCCCCGGTCAGCAACCAGGCGGACCGCAGCAGGCCGTCGGACCGGACCCTGACGAACTCGACGAGACCGTCCGGCGGCCCCGCTTCCCCGTGTCGTCGCATCTGCACCTCCCGGTGCAGAAACGCGCTGGGCGAGCCGCGAGGTTAACGGCAGGGCCCACTTCGTCGCTGCTTCTTGCCGGACGTGGATGAGCGCGTGCACTCCCCGTAGAGCGTCCTAGGAGGATGACCTGATGGGGTGGCGAATCGTGGGACGGCCTGCGCGCGGGCGGATGTCGTACCCGTGGGCCATGATCTTGTCTGCACGGCGGCGCCGGGACCAGTCGGCGTGGCATCACCAGGGCGGACGCCGAGTCTGCGGCGGGCGGGAGGATTGCGGTGACGGACGCTGACGAGGCCGCCTGGCGGCGGCGGAGCGTGCTGGCGGTGGTGCCGCCGGCCCGCCCGCGCAAGCTGGCGAAGGTGCCCTTCGTCGAGCTGGCCGACGGCCGATTGCAGGGTGTCGTCTCCAGCGGCTCGGACATCGAGCGGGTCTACGTCTCGTCGGTGACCGCCGGCACCCACGCCTATCACTGCAGCACCAACAACAACCGGCCCTGCGGCGGGTTGCGGGGTGCGCCCTGCAAGCATCTCCACTCCCTCGCCGACGAGGCCGTCCTCCAGTACGGCGTCGAGCGGGTCGCCCGGTACCTGCGGGTCGACGCCGGTGACGGGGTGCGCAGCGGCGCGGATCTGCTGACCCGGATGGACACCCGGCACGAGCCGACCCCGGCCGCCGTGGTGTTCAGCCGGTTCCTGCGTCACCTGGCCTACCTCGAACTGCCGGACAGCACCACCGCGTGGCCCGAGCTGCACTGGTTCCCGGCCACCGGGGCGGGTCGCTGATGCTCGGCACACAGGTGGCGCAGTTGCAGCAGGACCCTCCGGCCGGCCTGGCCGACGTCGACACGGTGGTGGCCGGCTTCGACGAAGCACTGGTGAGCGGTTTCGCGCGGGTCGGCGACGAGGCGGCGGCAGCACTGGCGGCGATGGCCGATGCGGTGGCGGGCACCCCGCTGGGCCCCCGGGTGGCCGACGCGGTCGGCAGGGTGACGTCCGGCGGGTTCGGTCCGGACGACCTGGCCGTCCTGGCGGGCGCCCGGTCGGCGTTGCTCGGCGCGGCGCACGACGCGCTGCTCGACCGCTTCGACACCGTCGTCGGGCGGGAACGGGCCCGGTGGACGACACCGTCCGGGGCACCGGACGAGATCTCCGCCGCGAGCGGCGCGACCGCAGCCTGGCTGCACGAGGTGGCCGTGGCCGGCTGGCGCGGCGCCGACCACGAGATGCTCTCCGCCGTCGGGTCGCCGGTCGAGGCCGCCCTCGCCGAGCCACGGCTGCGCCGTCTGGCGGTGCTGCTCGACGGGCTCGCCGCAGAGCTGCGGGCGAGCCTGCCGGTGGCCACGATGCCGCAGGTGCCGGCCCGCCGCTGGGCCGACCTGTGGACCCGCGCCGTGCTGCTCGCGCAGGACCGGTCCGGCCCGGCGGACGACGTCGAGCGGGTCTCCGGGCGGCTGCTCCCGCTCGGGGTTGACGTGCACGAGCACGCCACGGCGGTGCAGGTGCAGGTGCACGCCGTCCTGGAGCCGTCCGACGGCGGACCGGCCCGACTGGTGCGGACGACGGTGGCGGCCGGGAAGGTCGAGACGATCACCGGGCCGGCGGTGTGGCGGCTCCTGGCGGCGTACCCGGTGCTGCTGACGGCGGTGGCGCAGCGGCGGGCGGTGACCGTCACCGACCTGCCGGTGCGCGGCGGTGACCTGACCTGGTGTGACTCGCAGGCCCGCGCGGGCGAGCCGGCCGACCCGTTCGCCACCGGCCGGTTGCTGCTCACCGAGGCGACGGCAGCGGCCACCGCGCCGCTGGACCGGCACCCGGCCGTGATCGCCGAGCCGGTGCTGTTGGAGGGCTACCGGATGCGCAAGGGCGGCGACGGGCTCACCCTCGTCCGGGACGGCGCGTCGATCGGCGTGTCCGTCGATCGGCTGCCGGCGGCCGGCCCGCTCACCGCCGCACTGGTCGCCGCCTCGACCTCCTGTCTGGGCTTGGCGCGGTGGGACGACGGACGGTGGTGGGTGCAGCCCCTGGCGGTGCAGGCCACCGTCAAACGCGAGCCCGTCGAGGCGCACAACGGCGACTGGGCCGAGGGTGTCACCGACCCGAAGGTGGCCAAGGCCGAGGCCAGGGCGGGCGACGCCGTGGCCGTGCTGCGCGAGCGCGCGGGACGGTTGCTGCGCCGATGACCGACTCCCCCGAACAGGCCGCCGCGAACCGGCGGCAGGTGCTCTACTGGCGGCTGCTGGGCCGGATCTTCGACCCGGACGAGCAGCCCACGCTGGAGTCGGCGAGCATGGCCGTGGTCGAGGACCTGGGCCTGCCGGCCGCCCTGCTGGACCCGTCGGTGTCGGTGGACACCGTGGTGCAGCGCTTCCCCGAAGTGGCCGACGAACTGCGGGGTCTGCTCGCCGACACCGAGGCCGGCACCGAGGCCGAGGCGGCGTCGACCGATGGGCCGTATCAGCCCGGTGAGGCGGAGGTCCGTCGGGCCGCGCTGGTGTCGAAGGTGCTGCTCAACGTCTTCGCCACGGGTGCGGGGTCGGTCACCGCCGGTCAGCTGGCCCGTTGGCAGGCTGACGCGGGCTGGTTCGAGCAGGCGCTCGGCACCGCGCCGGGCGAGCTGCGCCGGCAGGGCACCGGGCTCGGTGCCACCCTCGCCGGCATCGAGGGTGACCTGGTCCGGCGGATGCACCTGCGGGAGGTGCTGGCGGATCCGGCGCTGGCCCGGCAGCTCACGCCCAGCATGTCGCTGATCGAGCAACTGCTGCGGGACAAGTCCAACCTGTCCGGCGTCGCGTTGGCCAACGCCAAGGCGCTGATCCGTCGCTTCGTCGACGAGGTCGCCGAGGTGTTGCGGACCCAGGTGGAGCAGACCAGTGTGGGCAGCATCGACCGGTCGGTGCCGCCGAAGCGGGTCTATCGCAACCTCGACCTGGATCGCACCATCTGGCAGAACCTGACCAGCTGGAGCCCGGAGGACGAGCGTCTCTACGTCGACCGGCTCTACTACCGGCAGACGGCGCGCAAGACCACGCCGTCGCGGTTGATCGTGGTGGTGGACCAGTCCGGGTCGATGGTCGACTCGATGGTCAACTGCACCATCCTGGCGTCGATCTTCGCCGGGCTGCCCAAGGTCGACGTGCACCTGATCGCGTACGACACGCGGGCGCTGGACCTGACCCCGTGGGTGCACGACCCGTTCGAGGTCCTGTTGCGCACCAAGCTCGGCGGCGGCAACGACGGGCCGGTGGCGATGGCGATGGCCCGCCCGAAGATCGTCGAGCCGCGGAACACGGTAATGGTGTGGATCTCGGACTTCTACGAGTTCGGCCGGTCCCAGCCCCTGTTCGACGGCATCGAGGCGGTGCACCGGTCGGGGGTGCGGTTCATCCCGGTCGGTTCGGTCAGCAGTTCCGGTCAGCAGAGCGTCAACCCGTGGTTCCGGCAGCGCCTCAAGGACCTGGGTACCCCGGTCGTCTCCGGCCACATCCGCAAACTCGTCTTCGAGCTCAAGAGCTTCCTCACCTAGGAGAGACACCCCCTGATGTCCGAGATGCTGCGTGCCCCCGCCGAGGTCAAGTACGCCGACGAACTCGACTTCCTGGAGTCGGTGGACACCGGTCCAAAGCCGTACTCGTGGCGGCTGAGCCCGCGCATGGTCCGGCTGTTCGTGCTCGGTTCGGAACGCGCCGACGGTCTGGAGCGGGAGATCCCGCAAAAGTGGTTCGGCGACCGCAGTTTCGTCGAACGCAGCATCGTGACGCTGGCGTCGGACCGTGGCCTGCTGCTCATCGGTGACCCGGGCACCGGCAAGAGCTGGCTCGCCGAGCTGCTGTCGGCTGCGATCTGCCGCAACTCCACGCTCGTGGTGCAGGGCACCGCCGGCACCACCGAGGACCACATCAAGTACTCCTGGAACGTCTCCATGGTGATCGCCAAGGGTCAGTCGCGCGAGTCGATGATCCCGTCGCCGATCATGACGGCGATGGAGCAGGGTGTGGTGGGCCGGTTCGAGGAGCTGACCCGTTCCACCAGCGACGTGCAGGACGCGCTGATCTCCATCCTGTCCGAGAAGTACGTCTCCATCCCCGAGTTGAACGACGACAACATCGTCTTCGCCCAGCCCGGATTCTCGATCATCGCGACCGCCAACAGCCGGGACCGGGGCGTCAACGACCTGTCGTCGGCGCTGAAACGACGGTTCAACTTCGTCCGGATCCCGGTGGTCACCAACAAGCGCAGCGAGGCGGAGATCGTCCGGTTCCGGACCGAGGAGTTGCTGCGCCGCCACCACGTGGAGTTGGACGTGCCGCCCACGCTGCTGGACATCCTGTTGCAGAGCTTCGCCGACCTGCGGGCCGCCGCCGCGTCGGCGACCAGCGACGACGAGAAGCTGGAGTCGGCGCTGTCCACCGCCGAGCAGATCGGCGTGTTGGAGGACGCGATCCTGCACAGCCAGTTCTTCGGCGACCGGACCCTGCGGGCCGAGACGCTTGCCGGTTCGCTGATGGGGTCGCTGGCCCGACGCAGCCCGGAGGACCTGGCGATCCTCAACAAGTACCTGCACGCGGTGGTGGAACCCCGGGCCAAGCAGGACGGCGGTGAGTGGCCCGGCTTCCTCGACGGTGGCCGTCAGGCGATCGCCGCCCTGTCATGAGCGCCCCGGCGACCGTTGGCGCGTTCGGCGCCCTGCGTGAGCAGCTCACCGACGCGGCCGCCGCGTTCGCGGGCGGTCCGGACGCGTTGGCCGACATCCTCGCCGGGATGGTCGACGACGTGGACCGGGCCCTGGGCGAGCGGCTGGAGATCTTCCCGGTCTGCCACCATTCGCCGGCCTCCGCGCTGGCCATGGTGCGCCGGTTGCGGAGCAAGCAGCCCCGGGTGATCTATCTGGAGCTCTGCGAGGACCTACGACCGTTGCTGGGGGAACTGCGCAACTGTCGGCTGCCGGTGGCGGTACAGGCGTTCGCCTCCGAACTCGACGGTTTCCCCGCCGCGTGGGGTCCGCTCAGCGTGATCGCGCCGGTCACCGAGGCGTCCGCCGAATACCAGGCGATCGCGTACGCGTTGGAGACGCCCGGGGTGGAGCTGGTGCTGGTCGACCGCTCCACCGACCACGTCTTCCAGTGGTCGCCCCGGGGCGAGACCCCGCCCCAGGGCGAGGCGGCCGGTGCGGAGAGCGGTGCCGAGGCGGGTGAGCAGGCGGCCCTGCACGGCGACGCGGTGGGTGTGGAGATCGGCGACCTGCGTCCCCGGTTCGCCGAGCTGGAGGCGCACCTGCTGCACCACGGCAAGGTGCGGCACTGGTCGGAGTGGTGGGACCAGTACGTCGAACGGCCGCTCACCGTCGCCGACCACGACACCTACCGTCAGGTGATGGTGCTGATCGGCAGCCTGTTCCGGCGGTTGCGTCCCGCCGGGTCGGACCGCACCGACCGCGACGAGGACCGGGAACGCTACATGTGGACCCGGATCCGGCAGCACCTGGCGGCCTCCGGTGCCGCACCCGAGGACTGCCTCTATGTCTGCGGCGCCTTCCACGCCGCCAGCCGGGTCGAGCAGTTCGGTCTGGACTCGACCGCACCGGACTTCGACATCTCCCCGCGCACCGCGACCCGGTGGCGGTACGGCCTGATCCCGTCCAGCCACTCGGCGATCGAGGCGCAGTTCGGGCTCGCGCCCGGCTCGGTGTCGATCGCGGCGGCGAGCTGGACCAAGGCGGTGAGCGGGTCGGGTCTGACGCCGTACCGGCTGGACGGTCAGCGGGGCGGCACGTCCCGGAGCCGGCGGGGACGCACAGAGCCGGATCCGGCACCGGCCGAGGCGGTCAGCGACCGGCTCTCCGGGTTCCTCGCCGCGCCGCCCGCTCTCGACGGGCTCGACGAGGCGGAGCTGCGCCGGTGGTGCGTGGACATCGTCCGGCTGGCCCGACGCAACGGCTACCTGGCCAGCACCGCCGACGCGATCGCGGTGTTCGAGACCTCGATCCTGTTGGCCGGACTGCGCAACCGGGCCCGGCCCACCCCGTACGACTTCGCCGACGCGGCGGTGACCTGCATCGAGAAGGACGTGGTGCCGGGTCGACGCGACGTGCGGCGGCTCTGCGAGATCCTGCTCGGCGGGGACCGGATCGGGCAGGTCGGCTACGACGCCCTGCCGCCGCTGGCCCGCGACGTGCTGGACCGGCTCCAGCCACTCGGTCTGGACCTGGAGAAGCGGACCATGCAGCGGGCGCTGTTGGATCTACAGGCCAGCCCGGAGCTGGCCGGCTGCTCGGACCTGCTCTGGATGCTGCGGCACGTGCTGCCGCCGGGTGCGGTCCGTCCGATCATGGGTGAGCGTCGGCTCGGCCACCGGTCCATCCAGGAGAGTTGGGACCTGGCGCTGGGCCGTCACCAACGCGCGCTGATCGAACTCGGGTACGAGGGCGTGACCGTCGAACAGGTGCTGGAACAGCGCCTGCGTCGGGCCGCACACGACCCCGACGCCACCGCCGCCGGCGCGCTCGCCGCCGTGGAGGACGCCATCCGGCTGCTGGACAGCCCTCGGCTGGTCGACGAACTCGGCACCCGGGCGGTGGCGCTGCTCGCCGCCGAACGCACCGTCGACGACGCGCCGCACGTGCTGCGCCGGATCCGCCGGCTGCTCGCCCACCACCAGGCCACCGCGCCGACGCTGCCGGCCTGGTGCGCGGCGTTCGTGACCACCGGGTACGCCCACTACTGCACGTTGCTGCCGACCGCGTTCGTCGAGGAGGAGACCGGCGTACGGCAGGTCGGGGCGATGCTCGGCTTCCTGTTCAACCTGGAGAGCCTGGCGCTCTCCCTGGGCTGCGACCGGTCCCAGCTCGAACTCGCGGTGGGTCAGTCACATCCGCAGGCGCCGGCCAAGGTGGCCCTGCTCTGGGCGGCCCGTCACCAGCTCGGGCTGCTGCCCCTGACCGAGCTGCGGGCCCAGTGCCACGAGCTGCTGGCCAACCCGCTGGTGGTGCCGGCCTTCCCGCAGTATCTGTCCGGGTTCGTGCACGCGCTGGAACCGGTGCCAGGGCTCACGCCGTTCGTGGTGGAGACGATGTCGACCGCGTTCGCCCGGCTCCCCGACCCGGTCCTGCTGCCCTGGCTGCCCAACCTGGTCACCACGCTGCGGGAGCACGGCGCCGAGTCGGTGCCTCTGCTGGTCCGCGAGGCGGGGCGTACCTTCCCGGGCAGCCTGTCCGCACTGGACTCCTGGGTGCCGCCCTGGCTGGCCACCGCCCCCACCGCCCCGGTCGTCGCGGCGAGTGTCGCGGGTGCGGCGGCTGGGCCGGTGCACGCCCTGCTGGCCGGTCATCCGGAGCCGGTGGACGCGGTCGCCGCGCTGCTCGGCGTCGCCGACGGCTGGCGCAGACCGCGCGGCGGCGCGGCGACCCTGGTGGAGACCCACCCGAGCACCGCCGAGGCGGTCGCGTCACTGTTGTCCGACAGGTGACGCGTGGTGTCGGGCCAAGCAGCCCGACACCACGCGGCCCGGCTCCGGGGCGGGGGTCACTCGCAGAAGACCTGCACCTTGGCCTCGGGCTGGTCCACGTCGACGGTGAGGTCATCGAGCTGCTCGACGAGGTCCTCGATGTGCTGTGGTTTGAGCTGGGTCAGGTCGATGGGTACGCCGGACTTGGCCAGCTCGACGTTGACCTTGCTGAGCGCCTGCGGGGGGACCAGGCTGGTGAGGCGTACCCCGGCGCGCAGCAGTTGCAGCGGCACCCGGATGTTGACCTGGCCCGGACCGTCGTCGTCGTTCGAGGTCACCAGCACGCGCAGGTACTTGGGGCGCGCCTTCGGGCGGGGCAGGACCGCCGTCGGCGACGCCACCTGCTCGCGCTCCAGCGCGCTGATGAGCTGTTCCGCCTCGTCAGCGGTGATCTTGCCGTCGGCCAGCATCTGGAGGATCTGGCGGCGCTGCTCGTTCATGTCGGTCCTCTTCCTCGACTCATCTCACGCTTACCAGCAGGGCCTTGCTGCCCTGCCCGATCTCGATCCGGGTGCCGGGCAGAGCGCACAGCACCTGCCCCACCCCCCGTGACGCGGCCACCGGATTCACCCGGACGACGAGGCAGGCGATCAGGCCGACCGGGAGGGCGAGCAGTAGCAGTGGCGCGAGCAGCAGCAGGACCGGCAGGACCGGTACGTACCGCCGCCGCCAGCGGCCGTCGGCTCGACGGTGACGGATCGTCACGAGCTGCGGGATCACCGTGAACTCTCCAGCTCGGTCAACGCCTGTGCGACGTCGATCTCTCCCCGCCGCAGGCGGTCGACGACGTCGGCGCCGGTGGGCCCCGGGTCGGTGTCCACGAAGTCGAGCTGGGCGGCGATCCGGTTCAGGCGGGACTTGATCGTCGGGTAGCTCACCCCGAAGATCCGCTCCATCTCCTTGATCGAGCCGTGTGACCGCACGAAGGCGGCCACGAAAACCTGGTCGTCGACGCCGAGTTGGGCGAGTTGCGGCGGCTCGAACTGTCCTTCGACCGCGATGCCGCTGCCGGTGAGGCGGACCCGTTCGACCACGAACGACTGCCCACGGGTCAGATCCGTCAGTTCCTGCCAGTCCACCTGCGGCCCCCTGCCGTCGACGACTTACCTAGAACTAGTTATAGCTTGACTTTCTTAATGCCGCAACGCTCAAACCTCAAGATAATTGATGTCGGCCGGGTTTCGGCCTGGAACGAATACCGTGATCGTTAAGGTCCAGGCGAGCTGGGTATAGAGGTACGACGATCGATGGTTCGACGGCACCACCAGAGACCCAGGGGGAAGCCCGTGAGTAACCGAATCAGCGCGAGCCGCGCCAGCCACCACACGGCGGCGGTGTTCGACCGCAGCGCCGCCACCTACGACCGCGTCGGTGTGGAGTTCTTCGGCCCGATGGGACGGGAACTGGTACGCCGAGCCGGGTTGCGCCCCGGACAACAGGTCCTCGACGTCGGGTGCGGACGAGGCGCCGTCCTGCTACCCGCAGCACAGGCCGTGGGGCCCACCGGCGGTGTCGTCGGCATCGACCTGGCTCCGACGATGGTCGACCTGACCCGCGCCGACACCGCCCACCTCCCGCACGTGCGAGTAGAGGTCGGCGACGCCGAGGACCCGGCCCTACCCGAGGCCACCTTCGACGCGGTGCTCGCCGGACTCGTCGTGTTCCTGCTACCGGCACCGCTGCCCGCACTGCGCGCCTACCGGCGGCTGCTGCGCCCCGGCGGGCGGCTCGGCGTCACCACCTTCGCCGCCTACGACCCGCGCTTCACCGCGGCGCTCGGCACGCTGGCCCGACACGTGCCGCCGGAGCGCCGCCAACCACCAGCCACCGGCCGGGAGGACGACTTCGCCACCCGAGAGTCGACCGGTGACCTGCTGCGCCGTGCCGGCTACCACCAGGTCACCGTGCACGACGTACCGTTCGAGAGCCGGTTCCGCGACAGCGACCACTTCGTCGCCTGGGTCTGGTCGCACGGTGCCCGCACGATCCTGGAGAGCATCCCGCCGGAACGGCTGCCCGCCGCCCTCGCCGACGTGGCAGACGTGCTGTCCCCCGACGGCGGGAGCCTCCGGCTGACCACCACCATCCGGTTCGCCCTCGGCACCCGCGAGGATTCCTGACCGGGGCAGAAATCCTCGGCGGTGCCGGGAACTCCGGGCGGGGTGCGCCCGACCAGGTAAGCGAGGTGCGTCCGCACCGGTCGCCGCACCCCTCCCGGAAGGTTGTCCAGACATGTTCCTCTCACGTCGTCGGGTCGCGCAGCTCGGCGCTCTCGGGCTCTTCACCGCCGCGACGGTGGCGCTCACCGGCTCACCGGCCGCCGCGCACGTCACGATCAGCCCGTCGGTGACGACCGCCGGCTCGTACGCCGTGCTGACGATGGGTGTGCCGCACGGCTGCGACGGTTCCGCCACCACCAAGGTGTCCATCCAGATCCCCGAGCAGATCGTCACCGTCACGCCGACGGTGAATCCGAACTGGACGGTGGAGAAGGTGATGGCGGACCTGAACCCGCCGGTCAAGGACAGCCACGGCAACGAGGTCACCCAGCGGGTCGCCGAGGTGGTCTACACCGCCAGGACGCCGTTGCCGGACGACCTGCGGGACACCTTCGAGCTGTCGGTGAAGTTGCCCGACGCCGCCGGCGAGACGCTGGCGTTCCCCTCGGTGCAGACCTGCGAGCAGGGTGAGACGCCCTGGGTGCAGATGCCCGCCGACGGTCAGAACGCCGACGAGCTGGAGTATCCGGCACCGAAGTTCGTGCTGACCGCGACGGCGGACGGTGACGCCGACGACGACGCCGTGCAGCCGGTGGCCCAGACCAGCACGGAGTCCGAGGGCGGCACCGGCGCGGTGGGGTGGATCGCCCTGGTGCTCGGCGCGCTGGGTCTGCTGGCCGGCGGGTTGGCGCTGGTGCGTACCCGCGGGACGGCCTGACGGGCGGGAACGCAGGTGACGTCCCGTAGCGGCCGCACGGCCCGGCGGGCGGCCGCAGGCGGGCGGGCGCGGTGGGTGTGGTCCATCGCGTTCGCCGGCCTGCTCGGCCTGTTGGCGGCCGTCGTGCCGGCGTCGCCGGCCGCCGCCCACGCCGTTCTGCTGGGCACCGACCCGGCCGACGGCGCCGTGCTGGCGACCACGCCGGCCCAGATCACGTTGACCTTCAACGAGCCGGTGGCGGTACGCGCGGGCGGCGTACGCCTGCTCGACGCGGCCGGCGAGGAGGTGTCCAGCGACAGCCGCTCGGTGGACACCACGGTGGTGCTGACCGTGCCGCCGGAACTGCCCGGCGGCACCTACATCGTCACGTTCCGGGTGATCTCCGCTGACAGCCACCCCGTCTCGGGCGGGTTCAGCTTCGCGGTGGGAGCGCCGAGCAGTTCTGCCGTGGCGGTGCCGGAGAGCAGCCCTGGACGTGGGCTGGACGTGCTGCGTCAGGTCACCGAGGCGCTCGCGTACCTCGGTCTGCTGGTCGGTGCGGGCGTCCTGGTCTTCCTGCTGGTGCTGCTGCGCGCCGACGCGCCGCTGTTGCGGCGGCGGCTGCTGCGGCTGACCGCCTGGTCGGTGGGGCTGACCGTGCTGGCGCGGCTGGTCCTGGTGCCGGCCGTCCCCGCCTGGCAGGACGGCCGGGACCTGGACGGACTGGTCGACCCCGTGCTGTGGACCGCCGGCCTCGGCGCGGAGGAGTCCCTGAGCAGCCTGCTGGTGGTGCTGGGCCTGGGTGCCGCCTGGTGGGCCACCGCGACGGCCGGGTCCACGCCTACCGCCGAGGCGGCCGAGCCCTCGCCGACTGCCGGGGCCACCGGCCCCGGCCGGCGGGCGGCACTGACCGCCGTGGCGTTCGCCGGTGTGGTCCTCGCCTGGGGGGCGGTCGCCCTGGTCGGGCACACCCGGACCTACGGTCCGGCCTGGCTGGTCGTCCCGGCCGACGTGCTGCACGTGATCACCGCCGGTGTGTGGCTGGGCGGGCTGGTGGCCCTGGCGTGGACGCTGACCCGGTCGGCCGACCTGCCGCCCGGCGCGGCGGCGCGTACGGTGTCCGCGTTCTCGCGCACCGCCGCCGTTCTCGTCGGTCTGCTCAGTGTCGCCGGGGTGCTGCTCGGCTGGCGCATCCTGGTGTCCTGGGAGGCGCTGTGGGGCACGGCGTACGGTCTGGCCCTGCTGACGAAGGTCGGGCTGACCGTCGTGGTGCTGGCGGTGGCCGCACACAACCGATTCCGTCTGGTGCCCCGCGTCGTGGCCACCGATCGTGACGAGGGATCTCCGGCGGCGTGGCGGCTGCTGCGCCGGTCGGTCCGGTGGGAGGCGGCGCTGCTGGTCGGTGTGGTCGCCGCCACCGGGTTCCTGGTCACGCAGAGCCCGGTCACCGAGGCGGGTACGCGTCCGACGGCCGACGCCGGGGAGCGTCCGATCCTGGTGGAGGCGCCGCTGGGGTCAGGGCGGGCCGTGGTCCGGCTGACCCCCGGGGTGGTGGGGGTGAACTCGATGGAACTGAATCTCCTCGACGCGGCGGGGCAACCCGTCGAGCCGGTCGACGACCCGAGGTTGACGGTCCAGTTGCCCGCGATGGACGTCGGCCCGCTGGAGCGGACGCTGTCGCCGACCGGACCCGGCCGGTACGAGGCGGTCGTCGACCTGCCGCTCGCCGGCTCGTGGGTGGTCCAGGTCAGCGTGCGGACCTCGAAGTACGAGAGTCCGGTCGCCCGGGTCACGGTGGACGTCGGATGACGTCGCGACGGTGGATCCGGACCGCCGCCGTGGCGGGCGGCGTGGTCGCGTACCTGGCGTTGGGGGCGGCGCCGGCCTCGGCGCACGTCGAGATCGCGGGGGCGCAGCCGAACGGGGACGGCAGCACGACCCTGACGTTCGCCTACGACCACAGTTGCGACGACTCCCCCACCACGGAACTGGTCGTCGCCCTGCCCGAGGGGGTGACCGCGACCGGCACCGTGGAGCCGGACGGCTGGTCCGCCGCGCTCTCCGGGGACCGTGTCACCTTCACCGGACCGGGGCTGGGGACCGCCGAGGTGGGGGTGACGGCCCGGATCACCGCTCAGGCGGGCGACACGCTGCACTTCCCGGTGCTGCAACGGTGTGCCGACGGCAACTCGCTCGACTGGATCGACCGCACCGCCGACAGCGACTACCCGGCACCGAGGTTGATCGCGACCAACGCGGTGTTGGAGAACCCGCCGGAGGCGACCGCAGCGCCGCCTGCTGCCTCGGGTGGCGGGGCCTCGCCGGAGGGCGCGGGCACGACGTTGGGCCAGGCGCTGACCGTAGTGGTCGTGTTCGTCGCCGTCGCCGCAGGGGCGGGTTTCGTGCTCGCCCGTCGCACCGCGTAGGGATGCCGCGCGGCCTTCCGGAAACGGAAGGCCGGGCGGGCGCGCGAGCCGGGGGGGGGGGGGGGGGGGGAGCCCGCCCCCGCGGGGGCGGGGGCGGCGGCGGCCACAACGGGCAGAGCCTGGGA